>JAPLDS010000020.1:67821-82127 GCA_026391295.1 Bacteroidia bacterium
TAAGGAGATTACGGCAATTCCTTATTTTTCATGGGCTAATCGAACCCCAGGTGAGATGCAGGTTTGGATACCAAGAAAAATTGCGGATCTAGATCTATTGTCAAAATAGACCAGAAATATTTTGATTGATCACCTTTGAAAGAATAAATCTGTCTCTCAAGATTAGGGATTATGTCATTTTGTCTTTTTTATAACAATTGGCAGTATTTTTGATTGTTTAAGGGCAGGTAAAGGCAAGCGTTAGATAATTCCTTGAATCGTTTGTCCGTAGTCTATTATTTTAGTCGCAACGTATAAACTTAGCGTCAACTCAATTGTAAAAAGATAACGAATATAGAATGAAAAAAAAAGAACATAAGAATAAACCTGAAGAGCAGGAAGTTGAATTAACTCCTGAAATTGAAGAGGTTGTACTAGATGAGAATGCGCTTTTGTTAGCTCGTGTTAATGAGTCGGAAGCGGCAGTAAGGGAGATGAATGATAAATATCTTCGTTTATCTGCCGAGTTTGATAATTTCCGTAAGAGGACACTTCGCGAGAGAATGGAACTGACAAAAACGGCAGCAGAGTCTGTGCTTTTGTCTATTTTACCTGTTGTTGATAATTTCGAGCGTGCTTTAGATTCTATTGAAAAAGGGATGGATTTTCAAGCTACTAAAGAGGGTATTGTTTTGATTTATAATAATTTTAACGATTTTGTTAAACAGAATGGCATTACAGAGATCGAAGCTTTAGGTCAAGTTTTCGATACCGACTTGCACGAGGCTCTGACAAAAATTCCTGCTCCGTCAGAGGAGATGAAGGGTAAGATTGTTGATGTTATTCAAAAAGGGTATTATTTAAATGAGAAAGTTATCCGGTTTGCCAAAGTTGTGGTGGGCGAATAATTAAGATTAAATCCTCAGAAGAGATAAAATGGCTAAAAGAGATTATTACGAAGTTCTTGGCGTAAGCAAAGGTGCGAGTGCAGAAGAGATAAAAAAGGCTTTTCGGAAAAAGGCTATTCAATATCATCCAGATAAAAATCCTGGAGATAAAGCCTCAGAAGAGAAGTTTAAAGAAGCTGCAGAAGCTTATGAGGTCCTTAGTTCAGCTGAGAAAAAGCAACGCTATGATCAGTTTGGTCATGCTGGTGTTGGTGGTCAAAGTGGCTTTGGGGGTGGTGGTAATTCTCGCTCTATGGACGACATTTTCTCTATGTTTGGCGATATTTTTGGCGGCGGTGGCGGCGGTTTTGGAGGGTTTAGCTCTGGCGGTCGATCACAGCGTGTAAATAGAGGCTCGAATCTTCGTGTTAAGGTAACTCTTGATTTAAGCGAGATTGCTCATGGAGCAGAAAAGAAATTAAAAGTTAAGAAATATGTTACCTGTACAACGTGTCATGGTAGTGGTGCTAAAGGTAGCGGTGGACATTCTACGTGTTCATCATGCCGAGGTGCTGGTCAGGTAACTCAAATCAGCAATACTTTCTTAGGTCAGATGCAAACAACCTCCACTTGTCCAACCTGTGGTGGTGATGGCAAAGTAATTACACAGAAATGTGATTCTTGCTACGGTGAAGGGATTGTTCAAGGCGAAGATGTGATTACAGTAAAGATTCCTGCAGGTGTGGCTGAAGGGATGCAGTTATCTCTTGAAGGAAAAGGAAATGCAGCGCGGCGTGGAGGAATGCCTGGTGACTTATTAATTTTAGTTGCTGAAGAAGAACATCCAGAGCTTACCCGTGATGAGAATGACTTAATCTACAACTTATATCTTTCATTTCCAGATATTTCATTAGGTGTAACAACGGAAATACCTACCATCGATGGGAAAGTGAAGGTTAAAGTAGAATCAGGAACTCAACCTGAAAAAATTCTACGTCTACGTGGGAAAGGTCTTCCTGATGTTAATGGTTACGGGAAAGGGGATTTGTTAGTTAAAATTCATGCTTGGGTACCTCAGAAATTATCAGCTGAAGAGCGGAAGACATTAGAGAAACTTCAACAATCACCTAATTTTGTGTCGCCTCAAGAACAGGGAGATAAAGGTTTTTTTGATAAGGTAAAAGACATGTTCTAAATTGCCTTTTGGTAGGCCTATTTAAGGTCTCTAAGGTATTGACACATGGAATAGAGCGAAGTGAATTGTTGCTTTTTCTTATCGTGCTCTAATGTCCAAGCATTTATTCCTATTTGAATGTTTAATGATCAGCTACTAGAATGCCATTTCGTTCCAACGCTTTAGTCGTCCAGGTTAATCGTTCTCCATCACCTGTCACGATAGCTAATCTAGTGGTCGTTTTTCTTATCTTAAAATCACCTTTTTCACGATCGAAATTTAATTTTTTTTGATCGAAAAGTGCATTGAAGGAACCATTTAGAATTAAATCTTCGGGTGATCCTTGTTGGATGGAGTCTTTAAGCATTAGCCACATGCGATCAGATTCTGAAAGAGCCGTAGTTAGATCGTGTGTTGAGAATAGAATGGTTTTCCCTTTCGTTCGTGCTAGCTGCTGAAGAATATGAACAAGCTCAAACTTATTGGAGAGATCAAGGAAGGCTGTGGGCTCATCTAAAATGATAATCGGTGTATCCTGCGCTAGTGCTCTGGCGATCATCACTTTTTGTCGTTCCCCATCTGAAAGATTATTTACAAGTCGATCTTCAAATCCTTGCAGTCCAACTGCCACAATAGCCTCTTCAATCAATAGTCGATCTTCAGTCATCAATTTCCCAAACCAATTTGTATGGGGATAGCGACCCAAGGAGACTAAATCATAAACATTGAGATTTGGAACCCTGATCTGCTCCGTTGAGACATAGCTTAGGATCTTTGCAAGTTCTTTCTCCTGGTATTCATGAACTGATTTTTCGCCAATTGTAAGTTTTCCTTCTATGGGTGGCAGAAATCCACCTAGTGTTTTTAATAAGGTGCTCTTTCCAACTCCATTTTCACCTATTATAGCAACGAGTTCACTGGGCAATGCCTCCAGTGTTATCCCTGATTTTACGACCTTTGTGGTATGACTTTTATAGCCAATGGCCACATTCTCTAATTGAACAAGTGAACCTTGATTTTTCATAATCAGAAATTTACACTTGATTTATTGCGAATGATGATCCAGATGACAATTGGAATTCCAAGAAGAGCGGTAACCGAATTGATTGGTAGAATTCTCTGGGAACCAGGAAGCTGTGATAGAATATCGCTGATAAGCATAATTATGGCCCCGATCAATATGGTGGCAGGTATAAGCAGGCTGTGCTTGGCACTCTGTAACATAATCCGTGCAATATGAGGAACCGCAATTCCAATAAATCCGATTGGTCCACAAAAGGCAGTTATGCTTCCTGCTAAAATAGCTGTTGAGACAAATACCATCGTTCGTGCAAAACGAATATTCATACCTAAACTTTGGGCGTAATTTTCACCTAATAAAAAAGCATCCAAGAATTTCGAACATAGCAATGCGATGATAATACCGGCTATTACTGATGGGACCAAAACAGATAACTGAGGGTTCGTCACACTACCTAAAGATCCCATAGTCCAAATAACAAAGGATTTTAAGGTCGCTTCATTACTATAGTATTGCAGGATATTTACTAGAGCGGAAATCGCACTTGAGATTAATATTCCCATGATTAAAATGGTCATAATCTCTCGTATTTTAGCAGATATGGCAATGATAAGCATAAGCACTAAGGCTGATCCTAGCCAAGCAGCTGCTACGATACCCCATGAACTTAAAAGGGAAATGCTTTCCCATCCAATAAAGCTCCCAGTCCCTAATACGACCAAGGCTACCCCCAGACTAGCGCCTGAGCTAACCCCAAGAATATATGGACCAGCTAATGGATTTCGAAAAACTGTTTGCATTTGAAGCCCAGAAACCGATAAGGCAGCTCCAGCAAGTATGGCTGTAATTGCTTTGGGTATACGGTACTGGTTGACAATTAAAAATACCTGATTGTCAAGGTTTAATGGATTGAATAAGGCTTTAAGAATGTCACTAAAGGAGATAGGATAGGAGCCTATTCGCAAGTCGAGTAGAAAGAATATAGGAAGCAGAATAGCCAATAAAACCAGCATTTTAAGCCCTCTTTGGTTGGGATTATGATATGTTAATGCTGCCTCTTTCACCTTTATCGAACTGGTTTATAGAAATTATAGATTGTGTCTTTGTCAACTTCGGGGTGAAATATTTTCACAAGATCAGCTAAGATAAGATCTGGCCTAACAACCCCCCGTTCCCAGTAATCGTTGCCACCCTCAGAGGTGACAATTAAATTATTGTTAAAGATAGTTCTTTTTTTTACTGGGGGAAAAGTAGCAAATCGATTATCGGCTGTTAAAATATCGTTTATGCTATTTGCCGTGCCGCAGTTGATCCAATAATCGGCTTTAGAAGAGCGAATAGCTGCCTCTTCTAGAGAAACGGTAAATGTGCCACTAGATTGGTTTTCTTTCCAAAGATAGGCGCCGCCAGCATCTCGTATCAAGGTCGCTAAGTTTGAATTGCCTCCTGCTACCCACCAGGTGTCTTTATAGGGTAAACCGGTTAATACATTAGGTTTTGATTTTACAGATTCTACTGTTTTGCAAATACCTTTATAATTTTGCTCAATGGTTTGAAAATAACTTGAAGCTTGATCTTGTTTATTGTAGAATGCCCCCATGAATTTAATCCATTCAGCTTTTGCCAATGGTGTTTCTTCTAGGTACTCACCATTTAGTATAACCTGGATTCCCAACTCTTTTAGTTTATTTAAAGTTCCAGTAACTTCACCATTCATGCCATAAGCCATAACGACATCTGGTTTGAGACTTAGGATAAGTTCGTAGTTTATCGCTTGTTCGTAACCAATTTCCGCAATCTCGTTATTCTGTATTCTCTTTCTCACCTCTTGATTTGAAACATACTTAGCTCCTGATAATGCTTGAATTGATGTATTTTCATCAAGTGCATTTAAAAAACCAACATGCGTGGTCGAAAGACATATGATCTTGGATATGGGTGTTCTAATAATCTCTTTCCCTTTAAGTTCGACTGGTATACTATCTTTAAAATCTACCAAATAGTATTCAAGGTTCACCTGCTTGGCTTGTTGCCAAGGATTAGAAACTACTATTCTTTGGTACTTCTTGAAATTTGTAATTCTGAAACCCTTCGCATAATCAATAGGCACTTGGATTCCCTGCTCTGCGTTTTTCTTCGGCTTGTCATGGCTTGAGCAGCTTAACTCGAGTGAGGCGGCAAAAATAATTAGGGCGATCAGTACTCGAGGCATAACTAAAACTGTGATTAAACTAAAATTTAATTGTTTACAAGAATTTTGATGATCTGACGCTCATGGAGGGTTTCAATAGTCAGAAAGTAGACTCCAGAAGGAAATTGAGCTGTAGAAACTTCTCCTGGTGTAGTTCCTAAAAGTCTTTGTTGCTCATAGACCTTATGTCCAAGCATATCAAAGAGTGCTATGGTTCCAAACTCTTCTTCCCCGGTATTCCGAAGCAGAACATAACCACTAGAACTAATATTGGGGTACAATACTTCAAACTTTGCTGCGCCTGTGGTTGGGATAATATTGTCAATAGCTAAGGTGTTCTGACAGCTATTCGCATTGATAAGTAAGGAGGTCGAAAGTCCAAATTGTTGAATTCCATAAAATGGTTTCCAGGAACCATCGATTTTTGCAAAGGCGAAATTTTTTGTGTTTTGAGCTCGATCTGGCGCAGTATATACGGCGAAGGTGTCTGTTGGGTTTGAATAGTTAATATCAAAACCAATGAAATAATGATTTCGAATAGTAACAGGATTAGCAAGTTGTATAAAATTCATCTTCTTAGCACTCATTAGGCTGTATGGAATATCCATGGAAGTTAATTCATTTCCAGGTAGTCCAGAGGCGGTTGATTCATCATATACTTTAATTGCAATTTTGCTATTTTGATTGGACGTTACATAGGCTAATTTGGCAATGCCTATTGAGATTGATGAAAGATGTGTTAGCTGGGTTTTTGTGAATCGTTCAGCGTAACTAGTAATTCGCAATTGATTGGTTCCTGACTTATAGCCACTGTAAAGTGTACTTACTTTTTGAATGGTGTCTCTTTCTCCTACAATGGCGTTGGAAAATAATGCACAGCTATTCGAAGCGGTAAATCCATCAAGTCCACCAAGTTCAGTAGCTCCACTATTGGTTGGGTCTAACCAGATTTTTAATTGTTTATCACTTGTTTTATAATAATCCCATTGTTTGTAGAACATCGAGAATAGATCGTTTACCGGATCAGCGCACGTTGATGCACCACCTGTTAAGGTACCTACGACATATTTCTTTTGATTCAATAAGGCACAACCAGATGATCCTCCCTCTGTACTTCCGTATAGCCATCTGCTAATAACCCAAAAGCTATTTGATTTGTATTCCGAACTGAAACTTCCTGCTTTGATGGTTGCGATTGTTTTCGTTATTTTTTTTACGTCCCCTTCTGGGTGTGATATTGTTGCTGCAGGAAGTGTAATTGAAGTACTTCTATCCCAGCCAGCAAAGTATGGTCTAAAGGTTGCTGGCGGAGCAGTCTCAAGTTGCACAAGTGAAAAATCTAAGGAGTCAGACCGCGCTTTTAAAAAAGCACCAGAAAGTGTCTGGTCCGAAAATCCGTTAATACTGCTTTTGTTGTAGCCGCATGCAGGACTCTCGTAATTAAAGCAAAAGATCGTATGTTGAGCATCGGCATTATTTGCAATACAATGTCCAGCTGTTAAAAGATAGGGCGTTTTATCTTGTCTGGTATTGTTCACCAGTGTGCCAGTGCAAATGGTATTCCCATTGACAATCATGCTTACAATGGCTTGTTTCTCGGTGGTGTAGGCTGATGATTCAGGACAATAAACATCTAGATTGCAAAGTCCGGCTTCACCCAGTGGTCGGGTGCCAAAAACATTCTTATAATCATGGTTTACAGCGGAGATATGAAGCTCGCCTTTATAGGCGGATAGTTTTGGTTCGTTGTATTCGATAATAATCTGGTCTCCAACTAATGGATAAGTGGCAAATTGACCTGTTGACTGTTCACTTTCAGAAGTAAATGCTCCAAGGATTTTTGAATGATCAGGATTGTAGATAAACAGAGAAGCTCCCTCTGGCATCATTAGTTTATCAAAAATTAAGTTTAATGACCATGCTCCTTTAGAACGTAAACTAACTTGCCAGATATTCATGTTGTTATCAGCTGCCCAAAGTCCTGAATTTGTCGGATCAAGATCTACAGAAAAGCTTTTCGCAAATCTCAATGATTTTAATCTGTTTGTATTTTGTGCGTCTTCAGTTATAAGTTGAGCGTTACTAACAGGAGCCATATCGATAATTGGCATGGCAAGCATCGATTTTTTTTGAAGTCCAAATGAAGCTGGAGACCCACCAAAGGAGAGCTGAGCATAACCAGCATATTGAATAGGTATAAGAAAAAGAAGTATTGCTAAAAATTTTGAATTCATCCTTTGGGTATAATGATGCAAATCTAAACCGAATATGGCTTTGTATTTATAAAGGTAACCTATTTTTTTCTCTTGAAATAAAGGTCTGCATAGTCCATATAGCAATTCCAATCGTACAGGGTTACATCATGCTTTCCTGGTCGGATATGATAAGAGATAGTGCCTTGGATCGGGGTGCTTAACTGAGGTGGGGTAGAGGCTGGAAATTTTTCCGCCCCTAATAATTCATATACAGAAGAAGCATAAACACACGATAAGAATTCACCCTTGGGATCTGCGTGTAAATCTTCAGAGGCACTTGCCACATAAACTGGTCGTGGTGCAATCAATGCCAAGAGTTCGTGTTGATCAGTTGACAAGGCTTGCTCATTTGAATTGTATTTTTTATAGTTAGAGCAAAACCAGTGAGGAAAGGAGTTGTTGATTTTTTCGACCGTCTCTCCGAAAATTCGTTTTGAAAGCGCAGCACCGCTGCAGCCTGAACAATTGGAGACAGCCATTGCAAACCGTTTATCTGATGCTCCTGCCCAAAGCGCCGCTTTTCCTAAGCGTGAATGACCCATTACAATCACTTTTTTACCATCCACATCTTGATCTTTTTCGAGGTAGTCCATAATGCGAGATAAGCCCCATGCCCAAGTTGCAACAGATCCCCAAGAAGCACTATCTATTTTTTGATCAAATAGTTGATGAATACCATTTTTAAACCCATCATCAAAGTCTGGATCTACCTCCCCATAATATGCAGTTGCCACGCCATAACCGCGCGCCAACAGCTCTTTTATCGGCCATCTAGATGCTTGTAGACCTCTGCTCTCTTTATTTGCTTGATGATTGGTAACCCCTATCTCAGGTTTGTTATTCATGTAGCACTCTGGTATGATGATATCTTGGTCAGCGATTGTAGTATGATTGCCATCAAAATTGTAACTTAAGAACAAGGGGGCATTTTTGCTTTGAAGCGGAAGAAAAAGCAAAAGTGTTAAGTTTAATCTCTTATTCCCTTTTAAAAATGTAAGTCTGATTTGTTTCTGTTTTCCTATCCCATCGAAAATATCGCTTTTTGTGGATAGTAAGGTAGAGCTAACTTTTCCACTCCATTTTGGCGTAACGCCATAAACTTCAGTTTCAAATGCGCGATAGATCTCTTTTCTTCTTTTATTCCAATCACTCGCTGTTTTTACACGTTCACCATTGCTGAAAATAAGTGGATCAGGAAGTGTATAGGAGGGTATTTTTCCTCCTTGATCGCTATCAATAATGATCTGAGCTAGGCCTAATAAGGGGGATAAAGCAAAGAGGAAAAAGCATAGATAATTTTTCATAGTTGGTCATTTTGAATCAGAATCAAAATTAACTGATCTATTCACATTTCCAATTATTCCGTGTCGAACTTTTGTAAAAATAAAAAGGGGTATCAATTGTGTTTTCACACCTTTGATACCCCTTTAAAATATTGATTTAGCTTATTGTCTTTGCTGAAAACGCTTAGCTCTTTCTTCTGCTTGTTTTTTACGGAAAGCGTCAAGTTTACTCATTTGTGCTGGTGTTAAAACAGTTTTAAGTTTAACATCAGTCTCAGCAGTGATCTTGTTTCTTAACTCCATCATTTTCTCGCGATCAAAATCACCGCCACCATCGCGCAATTTTGCAAATGCTTCTGCTTGTTTTTTCTGCACTTCTGCAAGGATCGGAGTAATCTTAGTTACTTGATCTTTTGAGAGTCCTAACTCAGAAGTCATAGATTCAATCTGTTTCTGCATTCTCGCAGCTGGATCTCCTTGTGGCTGACCAAAAGAGGTTCCAATGGTTAAAAAGGCTACTAGGATAAATAGGGATAGTTTTTTCATTTTTAAATGATTTTAAATAAATATGATGGTTAGATAAATACTTTAACAAAAGGTTTAAAAAATGATTAAATAGATTGAATTATAGTGCTATAGAATTTGATCAAAGACCAATCCCAATAGTTTAAATTAGTCTAATACCTTCCGGTTTAATGCTAATGATCCGTTTTTTATATAAGGCCCCAATAGCTTGTTTAAACGATTTCTTGCTAATGCCAAATATTCGATATACTTCCTCTGCATCACTTTTATCAGATACTGCTATAAATCCACCTGCTTTATTCAATTCATCCAGAATCATCTGTGTCAGTGGATCAACTTTTTCATATCCTAAGGGATGAAGTGATAAGTCTATCTTATTGTCGGTTCTTATTTTTTTAATATATCCTTTGATCTTAAGTCCTTTGGCGAGCTGCTCGAACACTTCGTTTTCATATAAAATACCCCAGTGTTGATTGTTAATAATCGCTTTGTAACCTAAGTCAGTCTCACTCTCAATGATCAGCTCGACCTCTTCACCAACGGCATATTCAGGGGCAGTCTTGTCCAGAAACTTACCAAGCTTCGCTGACGCCACAATACGCTGACTCTCTTCATCTACATAGATATAGACTAGGTAAGACCTATTTTCTACCATCGTTACCTTTTGCTCCCTAAAGGGGACTAAAAGATCTTTCATGATACCCCAATCTAAAAAGGTTCCAATTTTATTGACAGAGATCACGCGCAACATCGCAAATTCACCTACCTGCGCAAAGGGTTTTTCCGTTGTAGCGACAGGTCGATCTTCGGAGTCAAGGTATAAGAACACATCAACATAATCGCCAACCTTGCAGTCTTTAGGTACGTAGCGAATAGGCATTAATATCTCGCCATTCTTTTCACCATCAAGGTAAACGCCAAAATCTACTTCTTTGATAACTCTTAATGAGTTGTATTTTCCAATTTGAGCCACTTTAGTACTTTTTGCAGGTTATAATGCGATCGGAAGAAATAGTTATTTCAACTTATACCGGGGCATGGCGCCTGTTACACCAGCCTAATTTGTTCAATGTTATTTTTTAAAAATAATCCGGATCCGATTTTTTTGCTGTGGCTGCGGCTGAGGTGAAATGTTTATCTAAATAGGTAAGTAAGAACTCTATAAAGTAAGCATGATAAGCGCTATATAAAGAGGCAGTCATACCTGCATCGAGGGTGCCTAAGATGCCAAATTTCAATTCGCCATCACCTACCACTGGTCTAAGCCATGCTCTATCTATCCAACGTTCTGGAGTATGGGAAAAATCACCTGATTCATCATAAGACCATAATTCTGTTACCCCTTCGTCAAGGGTTCTTTTAATCTCTGCTAATAACCCATCTGGGTTTTCTGTCTTTACAATAATTGCCATAATTGATGTTTTGCTATTAATTTAACTTAAACCATACTAAGCTTATGTCCGAATAGACTTAGAATAATAATAATAAGTCCTAAAATAATACGGTAATAACCAAAAAGTTTAAATCCATGATTGGTAAGATAGGTAATGAAAACCTTTATTGCAAGTGCTGCTACGCAAAAAGCAACGATATTTCCGATTACCAAAAGTTTAAGATGCTCAGGGCTCTTTAATAAATCGATATGCTTGTAGACTTTTAGTACAGTTGCCCCAAGCATTGTTGGCACTGCTAAAAAGAATGAAAATTCAGCTGCGGTTTTGCGTGATAACTTTTGTGTTAATCCACCTATAATTGTTGCAGCAGAGCGAGATGTTCCAGGTATCATCGCTAGGCATTGAAATAAGCCAATTTTAAAGGCAGAAGGGTAGGAGATTTGCTGGTCCTCACTCGGATTTTTAAACCAACGGTCTACAAAAAGTAAGATCACCCCCCCAACAAAAAAACTTATTCCAACAACAAGAACGCTGCCTAGCATCTGGTCAATGGCTTTGTCGAGTAATAATCCAAAGACTACAGCTGGTATAAAGGCTACTAAGAGTTTATAGTAAAATGTAAAAGACTGAAAAAATCGCTTCCAATAGAGCATTACAACGGCCAAGATCGCGCCTAATTGAATGTTTACCGTAAATAACTTAATAAAATCATCAGCTGGAATTCCCAAAATTGCCTGAGCTAAAATCATATGCCCTGTTGATGAGACTGGAAGATACTCTGTTAAGCCCTCAATCACAGCTATTATTATGCTTTCCGAAATAGTCATTAATGGATTTTTTATTGCTTTAAAGGTTTACTTTCTTAAACTACAAACTTACTAACCTTTTTTGCTATTATAAAGTGTTTTTTTTAGGGCTGTTAATTTAGAATAAGCCTCAATTAATAGATCTTAAATTTAAAGTATTCTAATGCTTTATTTCCTGATATCTTCTTCTTAAAATATAATTTTCGATCTGCTTGATTGCTATGTCGTGATGGCAAACTGAAAAATTCTCCTACTTTTGTCCCACCAAATCATTTGAACTTATTTAATTTGGTGTTTGACTAAGGAGAGATGTCCGAGTGGTCGAAGGAGCACGCTTGGAAAGCGTGTGTTCCTCTAAAGGGAACCGGGGGTTCGAATCCCTTTCTCTCCGCTAAGAATTAGGTTGTTGGGTATTACCGACAACCTAATTTTCTTTATTTTATTAACACAGATTTGGTCAATGTTGCAAAATAAAATTTCCATTGGTTACTTATATGTGGTTTTGGCAACCCTTGCCTTTAGTCATGTTTATGTTTTTAGCAAAGCTGCCTTAAATGAAATATCGTTACCTCTGTTTTTGTTTGTTATGTGCGCCGTTGGATTTGTGGTTAATTTGGCAATCCTTGGTTTTAAAGGTGGGTTTTCAAAATTAGCCAGTGTACCTCGCTCCATGTGGTGGATATTTCCCACACTTGGTTTTCTTGAGATCTTTACTGTATTTACTTTTTACGCTTCAGTGAATGCCATATCTGAACCAGCTGTGAATGGATTTTTGGGTAATATGTTTCCAATTTTCGCAACGGTCCTAGGAATCATATTTTTAAAAGAGCGCTTCTCTAAGCTTGAATCCATTGGGGTAATTGTAGTCTTCTGCGGTGCAATCTTAACAAGTTACTCGGGTAGCCTATCCTGGAACTCTTTCTTTATTCCTGGGGTTGGTTTGGTTGTGCTAAATTGCCTTGGTGCTGCCACTGCAACAGTGATCGTGCGAGCCAAAGTAAATAATCTCTCTCCTGAGATACTTAGCTTCAATAGAGTATTTTGGCTTCTGCTCTTTTTTACTGGGTGGATATTGGTAGCTGGCACACCATTGGTTTTATCGAATAAAGCTTTATTCAATACTGTCTTGGCCGCACTTTTAGATCCTGTCTTGGCTATTCTATTAGTCTATAAAGCATATCGGGTAATTGAAGCCTCACGAGGTACCATCATCCAGTCTACAAGAGGTGTTATGATTATTCCAATATCATTTTTGGTTTTTGGTACCCTGCCGATGGTGCATCAAGTTATTGGTGGGCTTATCGCTATGGCAGGGGTGATCATAATCGGGGTTGGACAATATTCACTGATGCACAAGACAAAGTGAGATGTATTTTCACTAAATACTTTTGATCAATTTATATACGTAATAAGAAGTATATAATTCGTATTCCCATAATGGACTGGTTTTGGCAATGAGCCGAAATGAAAAAATGCCACCAAGCCGCCAAGACAGTAAAGAAAAAATAAGAGTAAATCTTTCTCATTGCTTATTAGATTGTATTTTAATTGTTTGTGAATTCTACAATGGAAATTTAATCATTTCGTCCTTCAATTTTTCTCCTGTAAATTCTGATATTGACATCCTTATTCGCCACTCTTTGGGGAAGGCGCTATTGTATCGGTTTCCTAAGTTTTTCACCCATCCTAGTGGTATATTCCGATAGGTTACAAGATTCCATCCCTTATCACTTGAGATCGGTGAAATCTCATCTCTTTTTAAATAGCGCAAGGCCTCTTCAATGGTTAGATCTATCTCGGGATAGGCTTCTCGATTTAATATTCTTGACAATCCAAAATCATGATTTGGTATTAAATCGTTCTGCTTAATCTCACCGATTTTTACTCCGGCATGGACAATTCGTAAGTTTGATTTAACGTGGTTGAAATCGTTCATATGAATTGAGGGTAATGTCAATAGTGAATTTTCAAATTTAAGAATTTCAAATTCGCCTGGGATTAACAATTCTCGTACAAATTCCTTTTCGGCTTTTGAGGCATTTAATTGATGATCTTTTGCCTTCCGTTTGTCAGAATCTTTTCCATTTCCACCCTTTTGAACTACAGCAATAAATAACCCTTCTACAACTAATGGAACATTTTCAATCTCAGCAAATTCATTCAGCCATTGAATATTATCTTCATTTTCAGCTGTATTAAAGGTGCAAGTACTATAAATTAGGATACCACCCTCTTTAAGTGCTGGCCATACATCGGCTACGATACGCTGCTGGCGCTGAGCGCAAAGTTGTGCATTGTCCGGCGACCACTCTTCAATGGCATTCGGGTCCCGTCTAAATAACCCCTCTCCAGAACAAGGAGCATCAACCAAAATTAGATCAAAAAAATCAGGTAATCTCTGAAAATCATGTGGATCATTATTGGTCACTATCACATTTTCATCACCCCACTTTTTTAGGTTTTCAGATAAAATTTGACTTCTGCTTCTGATCACATCATTGGCAACAAGTAAGCTATTCGCAGGCAAAAGTGAACTTAAATGAGTAGATTTTCCACCCGGTGATGCACACAAATCTAAAGCTTTGATTCTATGATCGAAGTTCAGTTGTTTCATAATTTGCTCAAGAAACATCGAACTTGGTTCTTGAACATAGTATATGCCTGAATGAATAAATGGGTCTAAGGTAAATATTGGTCGTTTGGGTATACTATAGCCAGTTGAGCAATAATTAATTTGATCCAATCGGGGAGTTTCTTTGTATTTTGAGGTATTCACACGAATGGTGGTAAT
>JAPLDS010000033.1:0-2523 GCA_026391295.1 Bacteroidia bacterium
CTCTCCTCTAGAGGTTTAAAGATCTGGATGTAATAATTCTGACCGTGAATGCTGTTCACAAAGCCGTGCTCGCGATACAAGACATATTTCTTCGTTTCGGGATTTAAGAGTAAGGTATCGCTAAATTTCTCAGCTTTCTGAAGGTTTTTCAGCGGTGTGATGATGATCGTGTCGCTCATATTCGACAGCTGATTGGCATACGAATGGGCCGCATCGAACTCTTTTGTAATGCTGGATGCTCGATTTTGAAGCTCTAAATTGATATTTTGATCCACCTGCTTGCGCAAAATATAGTAAAAGGCCATCATCCCAATCAGAAAAACGAAGAGGGAGATCGCCAGCAAGTTGAGTGTTATTTTATTTAAGAGTCTCAATTGATTTCGAATTTATAACCGAGTCCATAAATAGTTTTGATGTAATCTTCGCACCCTTTTTTGAGCAGTTTGCTGCGTAGATTTTTGATGTGCGTATAGATAAAGTCGTACGAATCGGCCAGATCCATGTAGTCACCCCAGAGGTATTCGGCCAGGCCAGCTTTGGTGATCACCTTATTTTTGTTGGCGATGAAAAATAGGAGCAGTTCATACTCTTTTTTCGTCAACGTAACTTGCACCTCATGGACAAAAATCATATGCTCATCGGGTATCAGTCGGATCTCATTCACCACAATCTGGTTATTTCCTCCGTAGCTAATTCTTCGATTGATCGATTTTAGATGTGCATTTAATTCAGCCAGATGAAACGGCTTTGTTAAATAGTTATCGGCTCCGATCTCAATCCCTTCGATTCTGTTTTCTAGCGAGTTAAGAGCCGATATAATGATGATTCCAAGTGTGATCGATTGTTTCTTGATCATTCGGATCAGGTCGAGGCCATTCCCATCGGGTAGGTTGATATCCACCACGGCGCAGTCATATTGGTACATCCTAATCTTCTCTACCGCATCGTTGTAGGTGTACACCGCTTCGCTGTGGTGCCCCTCTTCCGAAAGATATTCGACCATGGAGTCCGATAATGGCTTCTCGTCTTCGACAATTAAGATCTTCATACTTCGTTTTAGACTGTTTTAATCCAGTTGCGTGGATGGAGACAAGCTTGCAAGAGCCGATCTTCCTCACTTCCTGCTTCAGGCTGTTGGTTGTATTCAAATCGCACCGTTGGCGGCAAGGTCATCAGGATACTCTCGGTGCGACCATTGGTTTTTAATCCAAAGATGGTGCCACGGTCGTGGATGAGGTTAAACTCAACATACCGGCCGCGGCGTATCTCTTGCCAGTATTTATGTGCTTCGGTGTAGGTGTAGTTGCGTCGTTTTTCCACGATCGGGATATAGGCTGTGATAAAAGCTTCGCCGCATGCTTTGGAGAAGTTAAGCCAGAACTCCGGATCTTTTTGATCCGAAGGTTTTTGATGGTCGTAAAATATCCCCCCTACGCCACGTCGCTCCCTGTTTCGGTGTTCATTGACAAAATATTCGTCGCAGTTCTCTTTAAAGGTGGCATAAAACGTAGGGTCAAACTGGTCGCAGACATCTTTATAACTCTGGTGAAAATGGATCGCATCTTCATCGAACAGGTAATAGGGGGTTAGATCGGTCCCTCCGCCAAACCAGCGTGTTAGCACCTGGTCGTTTTTGTCGTACAGTTCAAACATGCGGTAGTTGCAGTGAATGGTTGGTACGAAAGGGTTAGCGGGGTGTATTACCAGACTCAATCCGCAGGCAAACCATTTGTCGCCGTCTATTTTTAGTTCATTACGCATGGCCTCGCTGACGGTGCCATAAACAACGGAGGTGTTGACGCCCCCTTTTTCAAATACAGCTCCATGGTTGATTACCCGAGTCTTGCCGCCACCCCCTTCTGGACGTGTCCATTGGTCTTCGGTGAAGGTTGCCTTGCCGTCGCATTTCTCCAATGCATGGCAGATGGTATCTTGTAAGTTATGGATGGTTTCGATCCAGTGATCTTTAAACTGCATAGTGATGACTTCCTGTTTTAACTTCTTGAGTGATTATTTCTCGCTAAGTTCGGTAATTATTTGTTCTAATCCATCGATCCATTCGGGAGTATCGTTCAGGCTGTCGACCATTTGAAGCTCTTCGCCCCCATTTTCATGGAATAGTTCGCCATATTCGTATTCGATTTCCACTTTCGTCTCGAGGCAGTCGGCGACGAAGGAAGGGGCAAAGACCAGTATTTTTTTTGTTCCGGATTTTGCTTTTTCGATCAGCACCTTATCGGTAAATGGCGACATCCAATTTTTGCTTAGTCGCGATTGGAAGCTGATGGTATAGTCATCCGGGGTAAGGTTTAGCTCGGCGGCTATCAGTCGTGCGGTCTCGTAGCAGGCCGCTTTGTAGCATAGTTTACCTTCCGGGATATTTTGGTTGGCGCAGTTGCAATTTTTGCAGTTCGCGCCGTTATGCAGTTTACTAATTTGCGACAGAGGCAATCCATGGAAGGAGAAGATCACGTGGTCGTATTTTTTCACGTCGTATTTCCGTCCTTGAGCCGCGAAAGCTTT
>JAPLDS010000033.1:2533-7839 GCA_026391295.1 Bacteroidia bacterium
AAGCTTTTACGAAGGCTGGGTGGTCGTGGAAGTTACTTATCAGCTGTAGGTTTGGAAATTTCTGCCAATTTTTCATCTCTTTCATCACCAGTTCGAATACGGAACCCGTTGTGGCAGAGGCGTATTGTGGAAATACGGGTAGGACGATAATTTTCTTAAACTGTTGTTTTTCGATCTCTCGTAGGACCAGTTTAAGGTCAGGTTTACCGTAACGCATGGCGTTAAACACGGTATAGGATGATCCCAGTCTCTCTTGAATTTTCTCTGCTACCGACTCCGAATGGTAAAGCAGGGGAGATCCTTTTTCGCTCCACAAGCGTTTATATAGCTTTGTTGATCCGAAGGATCTAAATGGGACGATTATTAAATTTACCAGGGCTTTTTGAAAGACCCATGGGATGTCGATCACCCGTCTATCGTTTAGAAATTGGAAAAGGTACTTCCGAACGTCAGATAGGGAGGGTGAGTCGGGTGTGCCAAGGTTGACCAGTAAGAGTGCTGTTTGCTCCATTTTTGTATGTTAGGATTGACAAATCTCTCAATTTTGTGGGTGTTAAGCCCTGCTTTTGAAAGTACGACAAGTATAGCAAATTTTGAGGTGATTTTGGGTATCTGGCCAGACAATTAATCGGTCTGTCTTTTGATTTTATGGTGTAGGGATATAAAATTGAAAAGGGTAGCGTCTAGCGACTCTACCCTTTTACTAAAACCAAACTAACTAAACCTAAACCTATGAATTAAATGCACTACAAAGATAGGGTGTAAATAAGCCGTTGTCAAGTTTCTAAAGTTAATTTAAGCTAAAAGAGTTGAAAAGTTGTGATGGGGTTAGGTTGGCATGCCACTTTTGGGGTTTGGGGGAAGAGTCGAATATTTTCAATAGACTGGAGTTCTAGGCCTCTTAAAATAGGAATCCTTAGTCCTGATTATATCCAATATATAAATATGTTAGTGGCAAGTGTAGGAGATATCACGTAATTAAAGAAATACAAATAGGAGATTTTTCACTTGCAATTTGGTATCTTTGGGTAATGGAAAGCCACGAACCAATAGGACTTGATTTTGAGGTTGATAAATTAACAAACTCAATTGAGAATGTCATTACTGGCGATAGCTTTCAAACAGATATAACGCTGATTTCAACGCTTAAACTTATCAATAAATATTTCAAAAATGAAAAGTAAAGCGAAAGAACTTGATGTTGATTTTATTGGTGGACAAGATCCAATGTCTCAGGAAGAGGAGAAAGCGATCAGTGAATTTATTAAGGGGCAGAAACTGTCCGTTCAAAAGCGCACGGCTCGAGTGAACAAAACTCAGGAATCACAAAAATAAACGCCTAATCAATCTATTTTTTTAATTATTTATTCGAGCACTCTGCCCCGCCTCAAGTTTTTTGTAATTTGATAATAGATCGCCAGCTCCCTTTGGCTTTCTCGGACCACTCTTGCCTAATGGCGCTTAGTTAAAATGTTTGCTCTAAAAGTTTCTTTTTAACGAAACTTTTGCGTAGCTTTGATACGACAATGAATATTCAATTGAGATTCAAAAGGCGAAGCATTTAATGATTAGGTATTTTGAAGACAAAGAAAAAATTAAAACGGGAAAGAGATGAAAACATATACGTTAGATGAGGTTACAGATAAACTTATTGGGAAAGTTGGGACACCTGATCGCGATAAGTTTGAATATGAGTTGCAGATCGATTTAATTGGACAAGCCATTAAGCAGACTCGGCAAGAACGTAATTTAACACAGGAAGAATTGGGGAAATTAATTGGTGTTCAAAAATCTCAAATCTCAAGAATAGAGAGTAATGCCAGCAATGTAACCATCGACACCTTGATGCGTGTATTTAATGCCTTGCAGGCAAAAGTGAAACTTCAAGTTGAATTATCCCATTTCAAAATTAGTCTTGGACAATAGTCGCACATAATTCAAACGCTAAACTATCTGGGGAAAAGCAAAGTGCTATGTCTCCCTAGCCAATCGTAATCCGATGCACAGCTGGGACTAAAATCCCGGTATTTCCCCCTCGTCTCATCAAGTTCGATCTCTCTCCTTCGTATTTTCAATTTCTATAAAATTTTTGGCAGTTAATTAATTGATTGATAGAGTCTTAGTTTTAAATTAGCTCTGTATCAAATAATAGTAGAAATGTAATGCTACTATATTTCTTGCGCCATTTTCAAACTATTTCCTACCTTGTTGCTCGAAGAGATTACTTATTATATTTTATACTAATTATATGGTGAACTATGACTTATATGTATTTTAAATAAAAGGATCTTAATATTAAATTTAAAACCAAATTGAAATGAAAAAAGTATTACTCGGACTTTTACTCTTTATTGGCATGATTGGATGTGTAACGCATCAAAACGTTGTCAAAGTTCAGGCGCAGATCCAGTCTGTCCCCAAAGAAGCACAAACGCTTAAGCGAAAAGTTGCAATTGCCCGCTTTTCGAATGAAACAGAATATGCGAAGGGCGTTTTCTATGATAAAGTCAATGATCCAATAGGTAAACAGGCAGTGGATATTTTGTCTACAAAGCTAGGATCAACTAATAAGTTTATCTTGCTTGAGCGCCAGGATATGGATAAGATTTTAGAAGAATTAAAATTAAGTGGTAATTCAAGCCTTCAAAAAGTCGGTGCAGATTATTTGATTATTGGATCAGTCACTGAATTTGGCAGAAAAAATGTCGGAGATGTTAACATGTTTTCAAGAAGTAAAACTCAAACAGTGCAAGCAGGAGTAAGTATCCGTCTTGTTGATGTTTCTACAGGACAGATTATATATTCAGAGGAAGCAAAGGGTGAGGCAGAGACTTCAAATAAAACAGTTATGGGGTTAGGTACTCATGCTGATTTTGATGCTACTCTCAGCGATAAGGCGATTTCTGTGGCTATATCAAAGTTAGTTGAAAACATAATCAATAATTGTATGGATAGGCCTTGGAAGTCATATTTTCTCGCAGTTGATCCTAGTGGAATATTGATTTCTGGAGGTAAAAGTCAAGGTTTAAAGATTGGTGATGCTTTTGAAGTTTTTGAAAATGGGAAAAGCATAAAAAATCCACAAACGGGAATGACAATAGAATTGCCCGGTAAATCAGTAGGCAAAATTAAAATCGATTTTACGGGAGGAGATACTGCTCAAAATGAATTTTCAATAATTTCTTTTACCGATGGCAGTATAGACAAACAGAACATAAGTAATTATATTATTAAAGAACTTAAGAAATGAAAAAGATAGTATTTATTTTTTTAATTGGATTGATTCTGATTGCTGGTTGCACTGGTTTAAAAACTGCATCAAGGGGATTAGAAAATGAAGCTTTTTTGGAGTTCGTAGGTATTCCAACTAATTACCCAAATGGAATAGATGTCCAAATAGATGATAAGATTACTTTTAAGGCATCTGTCGTTAAAGACTATGCTGTGAGACCCAAAGGTAAAGTTTATGCAATTGCAACGGGGGCACATTTAATCAGTATCTCACATAAGAATACGTTAATATTTAAGAAGCAGATATTCGTATCTGCTCAAGAAACTAAAAAAATTACATTGCCATGAGAAAAGTAATATTCATAATAGCAGTCTTATTGGCTTCGTGCTCCTCACAAAAGCCATTGTATTCTTGGGGTAAATATGAAATCACAAGTTATAACTATTTAAATAATAGTGATGAAAAGTCAACTAAAGCCATTATTAAAGCGTATCAGAAAATCATTAGTAGCCAAAAAGGAACAAGAAAAATGGTTCCTCCCGGTGTATATGCAGACTATGGTTTTGTATTGTTGCAAGCTAATAAAACACAAGAAGGTAAGGCGATGTTACTAAAAGAGATTGCTTTATACCCAGAATCAGAAATCTTTATGAATCGAATTTTAAAAATAATAAATAAATGAAAAGGATATTATTTGTAATTGCTTTGACCGCCTTAGGTTTTGTTTCTTGTAAGACTAATAAACAAGTTTCAAAATCGGTTGCCTATAGCGGCATATACAAGGAAAAGCCATTAGCCATTTTACTAATGCCGCCTATAAATCGAAGTACAAATGTAGATGCAAAAGAATTTTTTCGCTCAACGCTTAATGTGCCTTTAGCGAATAATGGATACTACGTAATACCTCCTTTTATCTCTATGGAAATTTTGAAAAAGGAAAGCGCTTATGATTCCGAGTTATTTTTAAATTCCCCACTAATTAAATTTAACGAGGTTTTTGGTGCTGATATTGCCTTATTTACAATAATACACAAATGGGTTAAAACCTATGCAATGGTAAGGGTAGAAGTTGAGTATATATTAAAATCTACCAAAACTAATGAGGTCCTTTACAGTAGAAGAGGAGAGATTCTTTATGATACTGCTATTTCTGGAACTGGAGGTGCTTATGGTGCTCTATTTGATTTAGCATTAACTGCTGCAAATACCATCGCAACAAAGTATGTAGATGTTGCAAGAATTTGCAATTTATACACATTTAAAGATCTACCTTCAGGCAAATATAAATCAGACTTTGGAGAGGATGGAGATTTAAAAGCCGGACCTAAGGAGTTTAAAGCAAAATTAAATGCCCAATATCAATAGGAAATCAGGCAAGTTCAAATTGA
The DNA here is from genome assembly GCA_026391295.1 of Bacteroidia bacterium. Classification (GTDB taxonomy): domain Bacteria; phylum Bacteroidota; class Bacteroidia; order Bacteroidales; family Prolixibacteraceae; genus JAAFHB01. The sequence goes on from JAPLDS010000033.1 coordinate 7,154, forward strand.
GCTAAATTTTAATTTTTCAAAAAAAGTTGTTTTAAATTTAAAATTTGGAAACGCAACGATTATCGGAATTGCCAGAGTAAGTAAAATTGTTAAATTTCAAAAAAATGGAAAGGAAATGGCGAAAGCAACTTATTTATGGTATAAGAAATTTAATCAAAACATCTCGTTTGAAGATGTTGGTGGCGATTTAATAAATAAAAAAATAGTTCTATTGTTAGAATACCTTTTGAACTGAGCTTTGATTTGCGAATAGAATTGCTGAAAATTTAATAGATAAATATTTAGTACACATGGCAAGAATGGATTCAATTAAAGCAAGTGACGTAAAAGTAACTGGCGAGTTAGCAAAAAGGAAATTGGCTAGTAAATTAAATTTAGACAAATCGTCTAATTTGATTTGTCTAAATCTAAATGAACATAAGGAAATAACTGATGCAATTGGAACCCAAGGTAGTGTATCATTAAGGGTTGGCAAAAACTGGCAATTTCATTTGGGCGAGATAAGTGAAATTAGTTCTATAAATTTCTATAGTAAAAGTTTAAAACATTAAATTCAAGTAATAAATGCAACTTTTAGATTTCGAAGTAGAATAAACTTCAAAACAGGAAGGAAATTTAATAATTCCCTTCTCTGTTTCTAGAAAAGAAGTTATTTTACTCCTGTAAATCGCTAAAAATAAAGTTGT
>JAPLDS010000006.1 GCA_026391295.1 Bacteroidia bacterium
AAATGCAAACTGAAACTGGCTTTTACTCTTTCCTATAGACTCTTACCTCTTTACTAATTTTTAGGCTTAACCAATGGAAAAGTCTGCACCTCTCTGATCGGCTTATCCATAAAGAATGCAAATAATCTTTCTCCAAAACCAAATCCACATGTTGGTGGCATACCGTGCTCTAGCATTTCTATGAAATCAAAATCTGACATCATTGCCTCTTCATCACCTCCCGCTAAAAGCTCTTGTTGTTTTTCAAATCTTTTTCTTTGATCAATTGGATCATTCAACTCTGAATATCCTTTACCAAGTTCACTACCACCTAATATTGGCTGAAATACTTGTGCAGTCTTGCCATCTTTATTTAACTTTGCGAGTGGTGCAACAAGTGACGGATGATTTATCAAAAAAGCTGGACCCGCAATATTCTTTCGACAATATTTCCAGAGTGTGTCTGTTAGACGTTCACGATTTTCACCATCATACTTTACATTAAACTCTTGCAACTTATTTTTAATCTCTTCATCACTCGCTTTGTTTATATCGACTTCTGTTTGTCGTAAAATTTCTTCTCTATAATCAATTTGCGCCCATGGATCAGACAAATCAAAAGTGTGACCACGCGTTGTGAATGTTGTTGTTCCAAAAACTTCTTTTGCAATTGTACGATAAAGTTCTTGTACTAATATCATACCGGCTTCGTAATCAGAATATGCAGTATAGAATTCACAATTAGTAAATTCTTGTAAATGATCAGGTGATGATCCTTCATTACGATACGTACGTCCAATTTCAAATGTACGAGGAAAACCAGATGCCATTAAACGCTTCTGCCAAAGTTCACCAACACAAATACGCATATAAACTTCTAAATCAAAATCATTATGAAATGTTTTAAATGGACGAGCCTCTGCTCCACCAGTAGTAACTTCTATTGTAGGAGTTTCAACTTCAAGATATCCTTTTTCATTTAAGAATTTACGAACTACTTCCCAAAACTTTGCTTTCTTTTCAAACATCTCTCGCAATTCAGGATTAGTTAGAATATCCAAATATCTTTCACGCATACGAGTCTCTTCATCTTGAAGTCCGTGAAATTTGTCTGGCAATGGAAGAAGTGCTTTTGATAACATTCCAATATTTGAAACCATGACACTTTCCTGGCCTGACTTTGTTGTGAAAAGTGTACCTGTTACCTCTATAAAATCTCCAGTATCTACATATTTTGTATAAAACTCATGAGCTTCCTCTCCTGATTCTGGAAGTTTTATAACGGCTTGTAGTTTAGCTGTTCCATCATAAAGATCAATAAAAATTAAAGCACCTTGCCCGCGAGATGACATAACACGGCCAGCAACTATAACTTGTGTGGAATCTTCTGCAAGTGAAGCAAAATTACGAATTACATCACTTAATTCGTGTGTTCGTGAAGATACAGCTGGATAGCCTAATTTACCAGACTCTTGTAATGCAGTTAATTTTTTAAGTCGCTCTGCGCGAAGTTCTTCTAGTGAAGCCATAGGGGTAGGTTTTAGTTGTTAGGTTATAGGTTTTAGAAATACAAATACTATACATATAATGATAACAAAAAGTGGAGAGAAAGAATAGCTTTGAAAAGATAACAGAAATCAGATAAAAAGAAACACGGTGATGGCCGCAAAGCGGCCATCACCGTATTTCTTTTCTGCAATCTGTCTTCTGCCGTCTAATGTCTACAATTAAGCTATATTCTTAATCGTATAAACCATTTCTCCTTTTGGAGTTTCTACTTTTATGACGTCACCTTTTCCTTTACCAAGCAATGCTCGTCCCACTGGAGATTCGTTTGAAATTTTACCTGCAGAAGCATCTGATTCTTGACTTCCTACTATAGTAAATACCTTTTCTTCCTTTTCTCCCTTTTTAGTAACTGTTACTGTAGAACCAACTGTAACTGTGTGACCACTGTGTTTATCCATAATGACTGCATTTTTGAGAATGGTTTCAATGTGGGAAATACGTTCTTCACAGTTAGCTTGATCTTCACGAGCTTGATGATACTCAGCATTTTCTGAAAGATCACCTAATGACTTAGCGTATAAAAGCGCATCAGCAACCTCTTTACGA
>JAPLDS010000044.1:0-11564 GCA_026391295.1 Bacteroidia bacterium
ATTCGTCCGTCCGTCCGTCAGCTGACGGATTGGTGTAATTTGGTGCCTTCGTGGCATTTTTTATTTCGGCTTTTCGCTACCCCTCCCCCCAGCCACACACTTTAAATTCGGTTCCCCATACGTTAAATGGTATAAACATTACGTTAAATAGCTGAATAATGAGAAGTATGACAAAAATCATACTATGGATAGTTTATGCGCCGTAACTTGAAACATACGTTCGTTTGTCGCAAATGAGTGCAAGCTGATCTACTATAAACAACAGCATTCATAACAGGCCAACAAGCACGGATAAAATTCTATTGAACATTAGAAACCTTGAAAACTGAACCCAAAAACCTTTCTAGATGCAATTGCCCATGCTGGCAGGTGCGCAGCAATGAATAGAAGAGAACAAAAGATCCCACTGGAAAACCAACCTTCTTATCATAAACAAACGAATATAAATAAACGGAAGTAAAAAAATCAGAAACACGGATTAAAAATGATCACAGGAATGATATCAGAGGGATCAAAACCTTTGGTGCTAAGTTTAAGTAAAACAAATTATTTACATCAATGATTCAGTAAACCAATTCCAAATTATTCATTAAAAAAAACAATCCATGAAAAAACTAATGCTGGGTGTCATCCTATTCACCCTAGTTTTCAGTTCGTGCAAGAAGTACGACAATGATTTTGCAGCTTTGAAAGATCAGATCGCAGCTCTAGCAACACAAGTAGCTGGCGTTTCGGCCTTACAAACTCAGTTAACCGCTACAACAGCTCAGGTTACTGCCCTTCAAACAGCAGTTGGAACCCAGGCGACTACCTCGAATGCCTCTCTAGCTGCGTTGGCAACCAGCTTAGGCACCGCTACAACAAACATCGCAACAATCCAAACCTCGTTAAACACCTTAGCGACCGCCGGAACAGCGAATAAAGCAGTCGTCGATCAGTTAAAACTTGATCTTGCTGCTTTAGCAACTAGTGTTGCAGCCAATAACACCGCACTTAACACAAAGGTTGATGCAAACAACACAGCTGCCATCGCAGCAAATGCAGCTACCTTAGTAAAAATTGCAGCAGCACAAACCTCGTTAGACAACATCACAACCTTCGAGGGGACATTGGCCACAACAGCCGTTGTTGCAGCGTTGCAAGTTAAACTGGATGCCCAAAAGGCACAATTAACTCAAATCATCAACAACACCTCGATGTACACCGGTCCGGTAAATATTACCACCGACACCGAAGTCGACTTCTTTACCGCAAAGATCGCACAGATGCCAATTATCAATGGCACACTGAATGTGAACCCAGCGCTAATCACAAAGTTAGCCGACATGAACTTGATCTTAAGTAAGATCACTGCCGTAATCGGAGCAACAACAATTACCGGTAATGCCACCGTAGCAAAAGCGCTTAACTTGTCAAACTTAACTTCGGTCTCAGGTGCCCTAACCGTAAATGGTGGTAACTTGATCACCCAAGCAGCAGTTGATATCAGCAAGCTAGCCGTTGTGACTGGTGCATTTACCTATAGTCTCGATGGACCAATTAGTATGCCATTGTTGGCTAATGTAGGGGGACTTCTTGCAATTACCCCTTATACAACAGCTGCAGGTACCGTTGTCGGAACAACATCGGTAAACTTACCACTGGTAGCCGTTGCAGGAACGATCAATGCCAACTCGGTGACTTTCGACTCTGCTACATCGGTGATTATGCCAGCAACAGGTGTAACTGTATTGCATGCCACCGCCGCCACAACAGTCACCGTGGTTAACACCTTGGTTGCAGCTGCTGGATTGACAGTAACACCAAAGACAACTGGATCAACAGTCGATCTATCTAGCTTTACTTCAGCCGCTGGTGCGTTAACTGTAGCCACTTGCTTAACAGCAAATCTATCTAATCTAGCCACTGCAGCGGGTGCTGTAAGTATTACCACTGTTGCCACTGGGACCGTTAACCTCGATAAATTTAATTCCGATGTAAGCGTAACCATTGAAGGAGCAAAAACAGTCTCCTTACCAGTATGGGTTGGTGGAGCGGCTTCAACATTAATTGCCGTTAATGCTGAAACCATTAGCTTACCAGTTCATACCTGGAGTTGGGGAACCACACCAACAGCAGGTAACTGGGCTGCGGTAAAAACGTTAACCGTAGGAAATTTGAATGCTCCAGTAACATTGGCTCCTTACACCACGTTAGTCACAGCTAGCATCACCGGTAAAACTGTCACCACATGGGCTACATTATTGGCTACGGTAACAACCACCAATGCCAATGCCGCTTTAAAAACAATTACCCTTGGAGGGATGTTGAAATCAGCAAGTATTACAGATGCGGTAGCTGAAGTAATCGAATCGATAACCACTTCAGGAGTGATTAATTCATTCTTATTGGAAGGTGCGGACAAATTAACTAGTCTGACTTTGGGTCATACCGCCTTTACCAGTATTGCCGATGGCACCCCAGGATCCATTCTATCTGTAAAAAATTGCATTTTGTTAGCTTCTTTAACTGCCACCAATCTGGATAAGATCGTTGGGTTAACCATTGAAAGCAATGCACTCTTAACCGCTTGGAGCTTCCCTGCCTTAGTTAATCTAGCCAACGTAGGTGTAGGCACAGCAATTACTGTATCGGTTAAGGCCAACAAAATTGGTGGTGTATTTACCGCCGCTAGTGCTGGTCCTCCTTATGCTGAAGCGATTATTGCATCGGCTCAACTGCTTAAGTTGAAACCATACCTTATCTTAGCAACAGGTGCAGGCGGTTATGCCACCAAGACCTACAACTTAGTCTTTGATCGCGATGGCGCTGGTGCCGTCTATGATCTAGTCGCAGCGATGAACGCTAACGATGTCGTTTCTGCAGCTATTGATAATAGTCCAATCGTGGCCGGAGTTGGAACTGCTACAACAGGTATCAATGTGGCCACTGAACTTGTGATCATCCAATAAGCGTTTACTTAAATTAGAATAGTTTTATGATTAAAGGGCCCATCCGTCAGCTGACGGAAGGGCTTTTTTTTTGTGCTTAATTTTTTGGGGTGCGTCCGTCAGCCGACGGAAGAACAAGGGAGGGACGGATTGGTGGAATTTGGTGCCTTCGTGCCTTCGTGGCATTTTTTATTTCGGCATATCGCTACCCCCCCCCAAATACAATCAAAGACTGTTGAATATGATATTGCGGTGCTCTGCACCGACATGTTTATAAGTGCAGAGCACTGACATGTTTATAGGTGCAGAGCACCGACATGATTATACAGCACCGCACAAGAATGCGATAAACCTCATTTGAATACGGATAGTTTAACGTATCGTTTTTACGCCCCAACGTAGCTGAAAATGAATTTCACGCGGAATTTAACATTTATACACTTTCGGAGGCTAGAATACAGCTGCGATAAAGATCCAAAACACGACGATAAAAAACCCAACAGTCAAAATTGAACAAACTGCTAAAATTTTATTTGACCTTTGTTTGCGAAAAACAAATCGGTCTTAAACCCCTTCAATTGCTTATGAAAGCTTGAAAAATAACGTAATTATAGGGGGGGGGGTAAATAGAAGCATTGCAATGCTACTATTATTATTAGGCTGCATCAATAAAAATGCAATCCTTTATCAAACGAAAATCGTCTTAACAATATATTCTATAATACCCTTAGCAACTTTTAAAGTTGACCTAACCTGTCCTCACCTATATATATGCAAACAGCTATTATTATTAACGATCAGGACAATGCCTTGCATGCCTTAATTGGGTTACTCAGCAATTTCAATTCGCTGAAACTACGAGTTGCTGGGACAGCCAATCACCTCGACGAAGGGGTTAAGCTGATTAAACAGAACAACCCGGATATTGTATTCTTAGATATCGACCAGCCTGAGCAGAACATCCGATCGTTTTACACCCATTTTAAAGATCCTACGTTTAAGATCATATTCGTAACCGCATACCAACAGCAGGCCATCGAGGCTTCACAAAATACGGCCTTCGACTACCTGCTGAAGCCTGTAAGTCTAAATGACCTACAGATCATCCTTCAGCGGATTACCCAGCAGATGTTGATTGAACAAAAAGCGCAAGAGAAAGAATCGACTTCGTTAACCGATTTTCCAGTCCCTTCGGTGGGGACCAATATCATTTTTGATGTGGAGAATGGGTTTATCTTTGAAAATACCGCCAACATCGAATACTGCAGCGCCAATCAATCGTATGCCTTAGTAAAACTGCATAATGGAAAAGAGATTTTAATTGCCAAGTCGTTAAAGCAGCTGGCCGATCAGTTTCCAGCCCAAACTTTTTATCGGGTGCATAAATCCTATCTGGTAAATATCTTCTACATCCGACGGTTTGTCAAAGGGAAAGAGAGTTATCTGATCTTGAAGAGTGGATTACGCATACCCGTTGCCGTGCGCATCAGTCCCCATATTACCAAGGATATTAAAGAGATGATCAAAGGGAGCTTTGTTGTTTAAGAACAGCAGCGTTAAGGTTCTAGTACAGTTTGCCAATATCTACAAAACGGTGTCGCAGGAATCCGGGTAAAAAATAGGCCTTAGAGTAATCCCTAAAATCGGATAACGGGTTCCAATCCACACCACAACAGTTAGCCACGTGTCGAAGAAAGCAGAGGAAGAGTTTCCACCCATTGAGTTAGCGTATAGGGTCTCCAAGGAGGAGTCCTGGGAGCTGATCTGTGCCAAGCTCGACCAGTTTGAGGAGCATCGTGGGGAGGAATCTGGATTGGAAGAACTCCCGCTTGATCCGTCTCCCGCAGATTAGTGGTTGTGCGCTCATGGGGCGGGTGACCAGATTCGCGCCGATACCCCATTGAAATGGGGGAAAGAGATCTCAATCCAATACACAAAATTGTTAAAAAAAGTATGACGTAAGTCAGAAAAAAACAACCAAAACGACGATAAACCTCCAAAACGCAACGATAAGAAAGTCAAACGGCCAGAACGATTGTCACCTCTTAAAATAGGTAGACATTTGCTCCAAGATTTTCAGTTCAAGTGAATCGTTGGCTCTTAACATGCATAAAATAGGACGCATCATTAAAAGGCCAGGTGAGGTAACCAGAGCAAGAAATTTGAAGAAATAAGTATTGCTGTTAAAAGCATACATACGATATCAGGGGGTTAAAACCTTGGTGCTAATTTAAGTAAAACCAATTAAACGTTTTAAAAATTAAGAACAATTTATTTCCAAACAATTTATTCATTAAAAAAAACAAATTCATGAAAAAACTAATGTTGGGTGTACTAGTTTTCACCCTTGTTTTAACATCTTGTAAAAAGTACGACAATGAGTTCGCGGCCTTAAAAGACCAGATCGCTGCTCTTGCTACACAAGTTGCTGGCGTATCTGCGCTACAATCTCAATTAACGGCAACCACGTCTCAGGTTACAGCACTACAAACTGCTGTTGCGGCATTGCCAAATCCTACAGCTTCTATCACTGCATTGTCAACTGGCTTAGCAACTGCTAACACCAATGTTGCGGCGATTCAAGCTTCTTTAACAACTCTTGCGACTGCAGGTACTGCAAACAAAGCGGTTGTTGATCAATTAAAACTTGATCTTGCCACTTTAGCTGCAACGACCAAAACAAACAACGATGCTGCGGCTCTTGCTAGTACTGCTGTTCTTGCTTCAGAAGCTACTCTTGCAACTAAGATTGCAACAGCTCAAGCTGGTTTGAATTCAATTACTGATTTAACTAGCCCAACCTCAATTGCTGCTGTTGTTGCTGCTTTATCTGTTCAATTAACTGCACAACAAGCGAGTATTGCAACAATTTTATCGAACACCTCAACTTACACCGGTGCTGTATCACTTACATCGGATGCTGAGGTTGCATTCTTTAAAGGTAAAATTGCTCAAATGGGCTTAATCACTGGTGCTGTAACTGTGAATCCAACAGCCATTACTACTGTTGCAGATTTAAACTTGATTACAAACAAAATGTTTGCAATAACTGGTGCGTTAACAGTTACAGGTATCTCAACAACTGCTCTAACATTTTCTAGCTTAACTACAGTTAGCGGAGCGGTTACAGTAAACGGTGGAAACAGTATTACCATTGCAAATGCTGACATCTCTAAAATCGTTAATATTGGTGGTGCATTAACTTATTCTTTGGATGGTCCAATTAGCTTACCTGCACTAACTAGTGTTGGCGGAGCTCTTACACTTACTCCTTATACTACTGCAGTAGCAGCGGGTACTGCACTTGCCTCAATTGGAACTACGTCTGTAAATATAACAGCAACAACAGGTGCTGTATCTTTTCTAACTTTAAATGGAGGAGCTGCAACCACATTCGCTAAAGCAACAAGTATTGTTATGCCAGCAAATGGTCTAGGAACACTTACAGCGACAATTGCAACATCTGTAACCTTAAACGGTGCTGCTGCCGGAGCACTAGTCCTTACTGCACCACTTGCTACGACAATAACAATAACGAGTCCTGCAGCAATGACTTCAGCTTCTATTACTGCAGCAATTGCAACTTCAATTAACCTATCAGGTATCGGAGCTTGTACAGGAGCTTTGACAATTGCAGCCCCTCTTGCAACTTCAATTAACCTATCAGGTACAGGTGCTGTTGGTGGAGCTATTACAGTTACCGCCCCTCTTGCAACGTCTATTATTTGCAATGCAGCTTCAACTGCAGCTATTACAATTAACGCACCTGTTGCGACTTCTATTCTGTTCAGTGCAGTAACTACTGGAGCAATTTCTATCGGAGGAACAACTCCAAACACTGTGGCAGGAACAATTAGTTTTCCTAACGCAACTGGTGCAGGTGCAGGTACTATTGCAGTAACTTCAGCAGATGTCGCTACTTCGTTTAGTGCACCATTACTTGTAAACGCAGGCAACATTACTTTAAACTATGGAGTTGGCACTGGAACAGTTAATCTAGCGTTGGCGAATACCACTAATGCAATCACAGTTACTGGACCATTAGCACTTGTTTTACCTGCTCAAACATCTGGAACAATTACATGTTTGACCGCTCAAACTGTTACCTTAAATAGCTATTTAACTGCAGTTCCTCAGGCAAATATTCCTGCTGTCAGAACTTTAACTTATGGTAACGTGAATGCTACTGTAGATCTTTCTACATTTACAAATCTTGTAACTGCCTCAGTAACAGGAAAGGCTAATACCCCAGCAGTTGCTGCAGCTGCGACTTTCACAACCGGTGCAGGTGTAGGTGCATTGACTACCTTGACATTAGGCGGAACACTTACTGGTTCTACAGTAGTTGCTGGCAATGCAAGATTAACATCTTTAACTACTTCAGGCATTATAAATGACTTGACAATTAACAATAACGTTGCAATTACTTCAATCACACTTGGCCACTCTCATCTACTTGGTGGTCCAGGATCAAAATTGACTGTGACAAATAATACATTACTTGCCTCGTTGAATACTGGATTATTAGATGTCATGAACAAGCTAGTAATTACAGACAATCCAAATTTAACTGGTGGAAGCTTAGCGTCTTATCACACACTTCCAACAGCTGGAACTGTAGGAGCAATTGCAGAAATCACTATCGTTAGAAATAAATTAACAGGTGCTTTTGTACCATCTGCTGCAGCAACAGCCTCAACAGTATTTGTGCAAGCATCACTTACTAACGCTTTCTTAGCTTCATTAAAAGCATATGTTGCAAGCACAATCAATGCTGATGGAACAGCAAGAAATGCGATTACCGCAATGCAAGTGAGTGTTGATGGCGATTGTATCGCTGGCAATGGTAATGTAGTAGATAATTTCATGAGTGTAACTGGCGCTTTCAATACCGGTGGTAATTTGAGAGGTGTATTATTTCTTGACAAAGTAGGAATTAATACTGGCGCAACAATAGTAAATGATGTTGCAGAAACTAGTGAAGCTGTTACATTAGCTATTACTACTAATGGTATCAATACCGCTGCAGAATATGCATTAGTAAAATAAGCGTTTACTTAAATTAGAATAGTTTTATTATTAAAGGGCCCTCTATGGAGGGCTCTTTTTTTGTGGTAAATTTTGAGGAGCGATTGGGCAAGACACACAGGACCTCCCCCATCCCCTCCAAGGGAGGGGGGTAAGAAAAAAGGGAAGTCAAGCTAGGATTGCTAGACAAAAGTCTCCCCTTTGGGGAGATTTAGAGGGGTCAGAAAAAGAAAGTCAGTATTCATAAAATGGTAAACTATTCTCCCAAAAATGTATTAACTTTGTAATTACATTCTTTTAAATAAATCAGAAGATGGAAATTGCGGTAATCAAAATTGGAAATTCGAAGGGGATACGACTGAGTAAGACACTGCTAGAGAAGTATAACATAACGGATACCGTCGAAGTGATACTCGAAGATCAGCAGATCGTGCTTAAACCAATCACAAAGGTTCGCCAGAACTGGGATCAAGCGTTTCAAGAAATGGCGGCCGCAGGTGACGATCAATTAGAGATACCAGCTATCTTCGAAGATGAAAACTTGCCGGAATGGAGATAACTCAATATCAGGTAGTCCTAATCAATCTGGATCACACACAAGGATCTGAGATGAAAAAAACTAGACCCTGCGCAGTCATATCCCCCAACGAGATGAATAAACACCTCCGTACCGTGGTCGTTGCTCCCATGACAACCAGCTCGAAAAATTACCCCACCCGATTGGAAATTACACACGACGGCAAGAACGGCTGGGTGGTGCTCGATCAAATTCGAACTATCGACAAAGAACGAATCCTTAAACCCCTCGGACAACTTTCTATATCGGAGATCAAAGCCCTCAAAGCAATACTAAAAGAGACGTTTGTTGATTAATGAATAGGGTCAGCCGACGGATGACGGACTTTCATGGATTACTCAAGTGCAGAGCACTGACATGTTTATAGGTGCAGAGCACCGTCCGTCAGCTGACGGATTGGCACGGACGGATGGTGGCATTTTTATTTCGGCATATCGCCAAACCTTAACAATGGAACATGCGATTATCAATCTTTGCTGGACGCAAATAGGGTGCGGATCATTTTTTCGACCCGTTCGATCTGGTGAATCTTAATGTCGAAGCGTTTGAAGTCAACACCCTTATTGTATTTCGAGAGGTAGATCTCCTTAAAACCTAGCTTCTGAGCCTCGGCAATACGCTGCTCAATCCGGTTAACCGGTCTGATCTCACCCGTTAACCCCACCTCACCGGCAAAAGCAATCTGCTTGTCGATGGCCACATCAAAATTAGAAGAGAGGATAGCGGCAATAACGGCCAGATCCATGGCTGGATCATCAACCCGCAGGCCACCCGCAATATTCAGAAACACATCTTTGGTCATCAGTTTAAAGCCAGCCCGCTTTTCGAGCACCGCCAGAAGCATATTCATCCGTCGTAGATCGAAACCGGTGGCCGAACGCTGCGGATTACCATAAGCCGCCGAGCTCACCAACGCCTGAACCTCAATCAGGAAGGAACGCATCCCCTCCATGGTGGCCGCCGTTGCCGTGCCACTTAAACCATCGTTATGCGATGAGAGGAGCATCTCCGAGGGGTTATTCACCTCATGCAACCCATCTTGACGCATCTCAAAAATCCCCAGTTCGGCTGTCGAGCCAAAACGGTTTTTTACCGAGCGTAAGATGCGGAATAGGTAGTTGCGGTCGCCTTCAAACTGAAGGACGGTATCGACAATATGTTCGAGAACCTTAGGACCAGCCAGACTCCCCTCTTTGTTAATATGACCAATCAGCAATACCGCAATCTGTTTTGCTTTGGCCACCTTCATAATCCCAACGGTACATTCGCGAATCTGCGTCACACTGCCGGGCGACGACTCGGCCAACTCGGTCGAGACCGTCTGTATCGAATCGATGATCACCAGATTAGGCTGTTCGGCCTCCATATGCGAAAGAATCGTCTCTAGCGAAGTCTCGCAGAGGAATAGGCAGCTATTGGGGGTGCCATTCAGACGGTTGGCACGCATCTTCAGCTGCTGCAGACTCTCCTCTCCGGAGATATATAAGACTTTTAAAGGGGCTAATTTGAGTGCGACCTGTAATACCAAGGTCGATTTTCCGATGCCAGGCTCGCCACCCAACAGGATCATTCCGCCGGGGACCAAACCGCCACCGGTTACCCGATCAAACTCGGCATTACCGGTAACAATCCGCTCCTGTTGATCTAGATCGATTTCAGAGAGCGTAAGAGGGCGCTGGGACTCTTTGATTCCTTGGGGGGCACCACTAGTTCGTGCAGCTACGATCTCCTCTAAAACAGTGTTCCATTCGCCACATACGTTGCACTTGCCCACCCACTTTGGAGATTGAGCGCCACAACTCTGACAAACGAATACGGTTTTAGTTTTTGACATAATTTTTAAGGAGCTTACGTTACCAGGTCCAAAATGGACGCTGATAAGAGATATAAGCGATTTTAAATAAGTTTATTGGTCAAGGTATCGGGGAAGATCATACGCGGCTTGAAGGTTTTGGCCTCCTCGAAATCGATGGTCGCGTAGGAGACGATGATCACCACATCGCCCACAGCAGCCTTGCGAGCGGCAGGGCCATTGAGGATAATCTCGCCACTCCCCTTTTCGCCACGGATGACATAGGTGTCGAGACGTTCGCCATTGTTGATGTTCACCACTTGGACTTTCTCGTTTTCGAGTAGGTTAGCGGCGATCATCAGCTCTTCGTCGATGGTTATACTCCCCACATATTGAAGGTCGGCGCCGGTTACCGTCACCCGATGGATCTTTGATTTACAAACTTCTATAAACATAGCTTTATGCGTTACCGATTAAATATAAGGTTGTCGATGAGTCGGACTTTGCCGGCAAACACCGCAATACAACCTACTTTGATTCCACTTTCGTCCCAGCTTTGGATCGCTTTTAGCGAAAGCTCGTCGACGAGTTCGAAATATTCTAATTTTAGGAGATTGGTCTGTTCGATCTCCTGACAAACAAAGTTTTTCACTTCAGCCACCGAATGGCTCTTGGCAAGATTTTTCGCTTCACTGAGAATGCGATAGATCTGAGGTGCGCACTTCCGATATTCGGGAAGGAGCAATTTATTTCGCGAGCTCATCGCCAGTCTGTCGGGCTCGCGCACGATGGCACAAGGTACGATTTCGACCGGAAGATTTAGCTGCTTAACCATCGCCTTAATAATAGCCAGCTGTTGAAAATCTTTTTGTCCAAAGAACGCCTTATCTGGATTTACCAGATCGAAAAGTTTACTAACCACCTGAGCAACCCCATTGAAATGGCCAGGTCGGAATTTTCCTTCCATCACCGTTTCGAGTTCTCCGAAAGCAAAGATACGATTATCTGGTTCAGGATACATCGTCTCAACGGTTGGGACAAAAACGATATCGCATCCCTGTGTTTCGAGCATTTTCAGATCGGCCTCTAACGTCCGCGGATAGTTGGCCAGGTCGTTCGGGTCGTTAAACTGGGTCGGATTGACGAAGATCGAAGCCACCACAACCCCACATTCTTGACCAGCCTGCTCGACGAGCGAAAGGTGCCCTTGATGCAAGGCGCCCATCGTTGGGACAAA
>JAPLDS010000044.1:11575-12553 GCA_026391295.1 Bacteroidia bacterium
CAAAGCCAATTTTAAGACCTTGAGCTCTTGCTTCTGACAGGGTCTGTTGAATAGATAAGGGATCGGAATAAACCTTCATAAATCGCTAAAAACAGGGTGCAAAGTAACAAAATATCTGCATACCACGAAAGGATTTGAAGGGTGTTGGAAATATACAATCCCTTAAAAGCATGAATATTCAGTATTTTTTATATATTTTTGCAAAACTTATCTAAGTTGAGGCAATGGAAAAAATGAAGGTTTTATTTATCTCGCAGGAAATCACGCCGTATTTACCTGAGTCAGAGATTTCCGAGATTGGGAGATACCTGCCACAGGGAATCCAAGAGAGAGGGAAAGAGATCCGTACATTTATGCCCCGATTTGGGTGTGTTAATGAGCGCCGGAATCAACTACACGAAGTGATTCGGTTGTCTGGGATGAATTTGGTCATTAACGACAATGATCACCCGCTAATCATTAAAGTTGCATCGATTCAGGCAGCGCGTATGCAGGTCTATTTTATCGATAACGAAGATTATTTCCAGCGTAAATATACCGTTGCCACCGATGATGGCGTGGAGTTTGACGACAACGATGAGCGGGCGATATTTTTTGCGCGTGGAGTGTTAGAGACGGTCATTAAGTTACGTTGGTCACCCGATATTATTCATTGTCATGGTTGGTTTACAGGCATGGTACCTTTGTTTGTAAAAAACACCTATAAAGACAATCCGCTTTTTGCCAATTCCAAAATTATATATTCAGTTTATGATGATGGATTTCAAAAAACGCTATCTCCAAATATGGCCGCGAAGATTGCTGAAGATGGCATCTCACTTAGCGATATCTCAGTGATTAATGATCCATCTTTTGTGAACTTGAGCAAATTGGCTATCGATTATTCAGATGCAACAATTAAAGGGTCTGAAAACATCAATGCGGAGGTTGAAAATCACATGAAAGAATCGAAGAAACCATTCCTTGATTACCAGTCTA
>JAPLDS010000044.1:12572-18291 GCA_026391295.1 Bacteroidia bacterium
AAGAGACTTACATCGATTCGTATTTCGATTTTTACGATACTTTTTAATCGCAAAGCTTGGGAAACAAAATACTCATACTGGTCCTAGTTATCATTGGGTATCTTACCTTTTTTACCTCGTGCGCCAACATTGGAATGCCATCGGGAGGTATTAAAGATAGTATTCCACCCTACGTCGTCCATAGTGTTCCAAATTTCAATCAGGTCAAGTTTAACGATCAGAAGATCAAGATCACCTTTAATGAGTTTGTTGTCGTAGATGGTCTGAGCGAAAAATTTATCGTCTCGCCGCCATCGGAGAAGAAACCCATTATCCGCACCAAGGGGAAGTCTATTATCGTTGACCTCAACGAGAAGCTCAAAGCAAATACCACCTATTCATTAGATTTCAAAGACGGGGTAGCCGATAACAACGAGCATAATCCACTGAAAAACCTACGACTTGCCTTCTCAACAGGACCGGTCTTAGATTCGTTGCGCATCGTGGGGTTTGTCAAAGACGCCTTTAACCTGGAGCCCATTCCAAACGCCTATATCTTACTCTACAAAGGAACTTCCGACACGTTGGTCTACACCACCAAGCCCGACTTTGTAGGAAAGACCAACCGAGAAGGATTTTTTGCAATCACCAACCTACCTGCCGACACGTTTCAGGTTTATAGTCTGAGCAGTTCAACAGGGAATTTAAAGTTTACGCCAGGAGCCGACTCTATTGCCTTTAATAAGGTACGCATTGCTCCATCGGCGATTAAACGTCCAGCAAAAGATTCGACGTATGTGGCAGCCGACTCGTTAGTGGTGATGGGAAGAACACGTTTTGCTCCAGGTCCACTTTACCTGATGCGTTTTGGCGAAGATTTTTTCAGTCTTAGTCTGGATAAATACAACCATCCGAGTCGGAAAATCATCGATTTTACCTTTACCCAATCGGTAGCCGATACGTTTAATATTGAGCCATTGAATTTTAAGGCGAAGGATGGATGGAAATATACCGAGATGTCGGCTAAATCGGATTCTGTGCGCATCTGGCTGACCGATTCGATGGACTATAAGAAAGACACCCTAATCTTTAAGGTTTCGTACCTTCAGCAAGATACCTTAAAACAATTTTACACCAAGAATGACACGTTGAGGTTTTACTTTACCGATGTTGTTCAACAGGTAAAAAACAAGCATAAAGAGCGCCGAAAGGTGGCTGATCTGGTTAGCACCATCACCCTAAGCACGAATGTGAGGGTGGGCTTTGATGTGTACGATAAACTATTGATTGAATCGCCCGAGCCTATTCAGTCGTTCGACACCACGATGATTAAGTTATTCGAAAAGCGCGATTCGCTCTATAAGCCGATTAAGTTTGTATTAAAGCCCGACAGCATCAATAAGCGAAAGTTCCGTCTCTCCTATCCTTGGCGCTATGCCAGAGACTATAAGCTAACCATTGATTCGGCGGCCATCACAACCATTTATTGTGCCGATTCAAAGGCAGTTAAGCTTGAGTTTAAATCACAGGAAGAGGAACATTACGGGAAGCTTCTCTTAGACATGAAAAATATCACCTCTCCCACGATCATTCAACTGTTAGCCGTCGACAAGAGGGAGACCGTCTTGCAGTCGAAGCGGATATCAAAAGATGAGGTGGTGACATTTAAATTTCTGGAGCCATCAAAATTTATGCTCAAGGCGATATTTGATCAAAACGACAATGGGAAATGGGATCATGGAAATCTCAAGGAGCGTAAAGCGCCCGAAGAGGTGGTCTATTATCCGAATGTCGTTAAGATACGTTCGAACTGGGACATTAAGGAGAGTTGGAATATTCCAAAGGTGCTCACCTATTCGAAAAAGATTTACGATGAGGAGCTCGAGCAACAGCGGATTAAAGAGCTTCAAAAGCTAAGAAAGAAGAAAAGCGCCTTATAATAGGTGTGTTAAGAATAGTCGGAATAACATCCCCGAGACTAAATGTGATGTTGAAACTTAATAATTAAGATTATGGCTAACGTACGACGTTTGAAAAAAGAGATTGAGATTATGTCATCTCAGCTTATTGGGGACTGCATCGATTTTCTAGATACGTTCGAAGACAAGAAAGAGACGAGTATCCTTTCGATTATTGAGGAGGCGATTGCGCTAAACAACAACATGATCGAGCGCATTTGTCATCCCGACGGCAAGGATAATCCGAAATTAGTGAAGGCTCACTATCGCAAGATTAAAACAGATTTTATCACTGGTCTTGACCAGGCGTATGCTAAGTTAGAGGCGCTGGTTAAAGGATAGATGAAATTTGGGTGTCTGTTATCTATTTTTGAAACGTCAAGCGTGTTTCAAGACAGGATAGGAAACAAACCAAGGGGGTCCCAGGATCATGCCCTGGTGGGCTCACCCTCAAAATCAAGGGTTTAAGAAGATAAAACTTCTTAAACCCTTTTTTCTTGCAAAAAATTTACAAAAACTAGATGACACTAGATAAAAAGAGAAGAACTTCTGGGGTTTGATCCTTAATCAATGAGTAGCGAAACGAGTTAGGATTGTCAAGTTTTCGGGATAGAAATTTAACTCATTAAAATTTAATTGTTAGCTCTGAAGATTCTCTCAACCTATTTCCAATTTGATTAGGTTTCAAAAACCTAATCAATTTCTCTTTTTTCAACTCCTACTATTCCAGTTTTTTAATTAAAACTATATAATAATTAGACAATTAAAAAATGCTATCACCTTGAAATTAACAACGACCAATTTAGAGCCCTATTCGCATATTATTGGATATAGAAGACAGACCTCTGCAGACCTATAATCGAGCCGTGTGTCATGGTGGGTGCGACGTACGAGCGTAAAATTTACGCTATATCATTGTATGAGTGTAAAAATTCACTAATTTTACCCTCGTTTGTTTGACGAGCGTAAAATTTACCTTTGAGATATGACTAATTTTAAAAAAGAAATTCCCTTCAATGATTTGCCTTTACTCCCTCCAAGGGTGGAATTAGAGACAAAAAAGGTTCTAGTAAAAACAATCTCTGCAAGTAGAGCATTGGCTAAATTAAATGGAACAATGATAAATCTACCAAATCCAAGGCTATTTCTCGACACGATACATTTGCAAGAGGCAAAGGCAAGCTCAGAAATCGAGAATATCATAACAACGAATGATGATTTATATAGATCGGTGGTTGCAGACAAAAAAAATGAAAATCCGGCAACTAAAGAAGTTTTAAGTTATAAAGATGCACTATGGTCAGGACTTGAAAGACTTGAATCACGACCTTTTATTACCACTAATCTTTGTATCGAAATAGTTCAATGTATAAAACAGAATACTGCTGGAATCAGAGTAACGCCAGGGACTACTCTTGCCAATACCAAAGGAGAAGTTATATATACACCTCCTACTGGAGAAACTATAATTCGTGAAAAACTTGCAAATCTGGAGACATTTATAAATCAAGATGACACATTAGACCCATTGATCAAGATGGCATTGATGCATTATCAATTTGAGGCGATTCATCCATTTGCAGATGGCAACGGTAGAACGGGAAGAATTCTATTGCTTTTATACTTAAAAATGGAACGACTATTAGATATTCCAGCAATTTATATTAGTGAATACATAATCAAAAACAAAATAGAGTATTATAATAAACTTAGGAATGTGACCGAAAATAAGGATTGGGAAGGCTATATTCTTTACATGCTTGATATGATTGAAAACACTGCAAACAAAAGTTTAATTAGGTTAGAAAAGGTGATTTCACTAATGGAAAGAATGGCAAAAGAGATAAAGACGGATCTTCCCAAAGTTTATTCAAAAGATTTAATTGAAATAATTTTTAAACTTCCATATACCAAAAGGCAATTTTTAATTGACTCAGGATTAGGAACTCCTAAGACTGTTGGGAATTATCTAATTTCATTAGAAGAAAAAGGATATCTGAGATCTGTTAAAGTAGGAAAAGAAAAATTATATCTGAATCATAAACTGATGGAGATCCTGGAAAACGATTAAACCCAATATATAAGCGGGTTTTAGCTCATTTTATAAAATTTTTGGCTCATTTAGAGTGTTTTTTGAGCTATATTTATTATCCCTATGAGCTCAATCTAGAAAAAGCTATGCTGCTATTTTCCGAACAAAATAATATTTCAAGTTTTAAGGATATTTTTATTCCTCAGTTCGATTTCGCAGTCAAAACATATTTCTGACAAAGAAATATAAAGACAAGCGAAAACAAAGGCTATGTGAAATCCTCCTAGTATTTTATATCATAATTCTTGCAAAGAATTTGCAAAAAATAGAAGAAAAAGGATGAAAACAGATGAAATTAGATGAAAAAATAAACGGGTCAATTCGTTTATATACAGGGTATTATGATACTATATGACAACAAATGAAACATCCCTAAAGCAGCTCAAAATCAAGGGGCTCATTTACGCCGATTGTCCTATTCCAAAGTTACGAAAAAATCGACCTAATCTCAAAAAAAGAGGGTGTTAAAATTGGGATTCGGGTGTTAAACGTTGGATTACGCTTAGACTAAAAATTTGGCTTTAAGATTTACGAAAGGTGCTGAATTAGTATCCGCAGGCCGATACCGATTAAGATTACCCCGCCCAGGGCCTCGATCTTAGGTCCAAAGCTCTCCCCTGCATCTTTGCCAATTCGGATGCCAAGCATAGCAAAGAAAAAGGTTACTGCACCAATAATAAGTGCGCCACCGAAAATATTCGTTGAGGAGGCCATCGCGAATGAAAATCC
Source organism: Bacteroidia bacterium (assembly GCA_026391295.1). GTDB lineage: Bacteria > Bacteroidota > Bacteroidia > Bacteroidales > Prolixibacteraceae > JAAFHB01. The sequence continues at coordinate 17,331 of JAPLDS010000044.1, forward strand.
CACTACCAAGGCATCAATACTCGTGGCGATAGCCAGTGTTAGGATGTGTTTCCATGAATAGATCATCAACTTCTCCGTCCCCAGTTTATGATGACGTTGAAAAATCATTTTACTTCCCAGGAACAAAAGGAGAAAGAAGGCGATCCAGTGGTCAAAATTTTGAAAGTAATCGCGTATTTCGGACCCCATAAACCAGCCAAAGACAGGGAATAGCCCTTGGAAGAAGCCGAAGGAGAGTGAGATCTTTACGGCATGGTTGAACGAGATCTTCTGCTCCGCCAGACCGCAACCTACGGAAACAGCAAAACTATCCATTGATAGTCCAATCGCGAGAACAAAAACGGTGAGTAAATCCATCGCAAAGATTAAGTCGCAAAGTTAGTATAAGTGCTGATAACACCTATACTTTGGGCTTAATTATGTAATAAAATGAGGGTAAAAAAAGCTAGTTAATCTTATCTTTTCGGGTGGTCGCTAGGACCATTTTCATCTCAACCTTACTGCCAATTTGCAGTACATCGACAAGTGCCTGCACAGCGATGGCATTATCACAGCGTACAATCGCATGAACCTCTGCATTACCAAGCTTTTCCTGGCGTAAAGCCGGCTCTATTTCGGCAAATTGAACTTGTTTGTTGTTGATGTAATATTTCAAATCTTTGGTCACCGAGATAGCGATCTCTTTGGGTGGCTTGTTCATCGATTGAGTCTGATTTGCTTGGGGCAGGATCAGTTTGATGGTACCCGGAGTGATCATGGTCGATGCAATCAAGAAGAACAACATCAAGAAAAACATGATATCGCTAAATGAGTTTGAGAAGATCTCAAATTCATGCTTCTTAGCTCGTCTGAAATCCATATTACTTGTTGTTTATCAAATCAATAAAACGAACACTCTGGTATTCCCATTTCTGAACTAGCTTGTTCACCTTGTTGTTTAGGTAGTGATAGCCGACATACG
>JAPLDS010000044.1:18309-41577 GCA_026391295.1 Bacteroidia bacterium
AGACCTACTCCAGAGGTGATTAACTTCTCATATAGCCCTCCAGAGATCAAAGAGATGCTGATATTGTCGTCTAGTGAGATATTGTAAAAGATCTTGATAACTCCAGAAATGGTTCCGATAAATCCCATCATAGGAGCCACACCGGCGATAACACCAAGGAAATACATGTTTCCTTCGTATTTATATACTTCAAGCTTACCTTCCATCTCCATCTGCTCGTGGATATCGCGCAATGGTTTACCTAAGTTTTGTAATCCTTTACGTAAGATTTTTGCTTCTGAGCTTTTAGCTGCATTGCATAGCGACAAGGCGGTGTCAACCTTCCCATCCGACACGAGTTCTTTAATTCGTTCGAAGAAGTTGGCATCTATTTTCCGTTGTCCCCGGATATAGATTATACGTTCGCAGAAGATAAATACAGCGATTATAGAGAGTAAAAACAAGGGATACATCAACCATCCGCCCTTCAAAAGAAGTTCGAGATACGAAATTTCGGTAGCGATTTGAGCAAGAAAGATCATTCAAGAAAATTTAAGTGAATTTTAAATTTTTATTCAAGGCTAAAAGTAATACAATTTACACTACGTCAAGCGCGTCAAAAAAAGAATTCCTCCAAAAAAAGTTAAAAAATAAACCCCCTTGACAGAGCGAGGTTAAAACTGGGTCGTTGCAAGTATTCCTAAAAGAAAGAGGCTGATCTCCTTAAAGATCAGCCTCCATTCATAAGCTATATTTTTAGTGTGGTGAAACGATTTACATCATTCCGCCCATGCCACCACCCATGCCGCCATGACCCATGTCGACTGGTTTATCTTCTTTCTCTTCAACAAGGACACATTCGGTAGTCAAGAACATACCTGCAATAGATGCTGCGTTCTCAAGGGCTACACGAGTAACCTTAGCTGGATCAATTACACCTGCTTCGAAAAGATTTTGGTAAACATCTAGACGGGCATTGTAACCAAAGTCGCCTTTCCCTTCTTTAATTTTCTGAACGATTACAGCGCCTTCAAGACCTGCATTGAAAACAATCTGACGAGTTGGTTCTTCGATCGCACGTTTTACGATCTCGATACCGGTAGTTTCGTCTTCGTTGTCGCCAACTAATCCTTCTAGGCTAGCAATGGCACGAAGATAAGCTACACCGCCACCAGGGACGATACCTTCTTCTACAGCTGCACGAGTTGCGTGTAAGGCGTCATCAACACGGTCTTTCTTCTCTTTCATCTCGATTTCTGAAGAAGCGCCAACATACAATACCGCTACTCCACCCGAAAGTTTCGCAAGACGTTCTTGTAATTTTTCGCGATCGTAATCAGAAGTTGTTGTTTCGATCTGTTTTTTGATCTGAGTTACACGAGCAGAGATATTTGCAGGATCACCAGCACCGTTAACGATGGTGGTAGTCTCTTTGTTGACAGTTAATTTCTCTGAACGACCCAACATCTCAACAGTGGTATCTTCCAATTTCATCCCTTTTTCGTCGGTGATTACCACCGCGCCAGTCAAGATCGCTAAATCTTCTAGCATCTCTTTACGACGGTCGCCAAAGCCTGGTGCTTTAACAGCACACACTTTTAAGCCAGCACGTAAACGGTTTACAACCAATGTTGCCAATGCCTCACCTTCGATATCTTCAGAGATAATCATCAATGGACGGCCAGACTGGTGTGTAAGCTCCAAGATTGGAACTAGCTCTTTCATAGAACCAATTTTCTTATCGTGGATCAAGATAAATGGATTCTCCATCTCAGTTGACATCTTCTCAGTGTCAGTTACGAAATATGGAGAGATATAACCACGGTCGAACTGCATACCTTCTACAAGGTCTACATAGGTATCGGTACCTTTTGATTCTTCCACGGTGATCACACCTTCTTTATTTACTTTTTCCATTGCCTCAGCAATCAGTTTTCCAATGCCTGCATCGTTGTTCGCTGCAATACGGGCCACTTGCTCGATCTTACCATAGTCGTCGCCAACTGATTTAGACTGAGCTTTAATGCTTTCAACAACTTTAAGAACTGCTTTGTCGATACCGCGTTTCAAATCCATTGGATTTGCACCAGCAGTAACGTTTTTCAATCCAACACTAATGATAGATTGCGCTAAAACAGTTGCAGTAGTCGTGCCATCACCAGCGTCATCGCTAGTTTTTGAAGCTACCTCTTTCACAAGGTGAGCACCCATGTTTGCATAAGGATCAGAAAGTTCGATCTCTTTCGCTACCGATACTCCGTCCTTTGTGACGTGAGGTGCGCCAAATTTTTTCTCAATAATTACATTGCGACCTTTAGGACCAAGTGTAACTTTTACAGCATCAGCCAATTGGTCAACGCCTTTTTTAAGCCTTTCGCGGGCTTCTATATTAAATTTAATCTCTTTTGCCATGGTGTTAATTTTTTAAAATAAGCACTAGTTAATTCCGTTACGCGATAAAAAGAACATCCGATTGTGAGATCAACAAGTAATCTTCGCCATCGATCGTTAATTCAGTACCTGAATACTTGCCATAGAATACGGTGTCGCCAGCTTTAACTTCCATCGTTTCATCTTTTCTTGCAATTCCTACAAGCACAACTTTGCCTGCAAGAGGTTTTTCTTTTGCTGAATCAGGGATAATGATACCACCTGCGGTTTTTGTGATTGCTTGCTGCGGCTCAACTAATACTTTGCCGGCAAGGATCTTTCCTTTAAGTTCTGCCATTTTAAATTTTATTTATGATTAGACAATAGTTTTTTCATTTATAGTAGAACAGGTAACAGAAAATATGCCAAAGCAAATTTTACCATGTTCTGTCGTTGTTCGCAAGACAATTTTACAGAGCTCCATTGATGATCAAAGCACAAAATAACTCTAATATTTTGATTTACTGAATTTTACAAAAACAAAACTCATTAATTATCGCTGACAACATGACACAACAACCAGTATGTTGTCAGTTAAGGTCGCAAAAGCCCGGTTTGTCGAAAGATAAATCGGGCTTTTGTAGTATTTTCTAGTAGTTAAGATCCGTTGGCACAGTTCGATTAACTCAACGGAAGATGTGCGGCAAGAACTAATTCCTTATTTTTTCGTAGAGTCACGAACGGCTTGAGGGAAATTAGGAACCTGGGTAGGATCTTGTACTTGTTGTATTTGTTGATCGATACCTGATTTCTGTAGCTCACCCTTACGTGGAAGGAATGCTGTTGAACTAATCGCAAGTACGACTAAAGCAATCGCTAATATCCAAGTTGCCTTTTCCAAGAAATCGGTTGTACGACGTACGCCCATAACCTGGTTTGAGCTAGAGAATGAAGAAGCTAAGCCTCCTCCTTTTGAGTTCTGAACCAAAACTAATAGTACAAGTAAGGCACATACAAGAAAAATGATAACAATAAGAAAATTGTACATTGTTTTATTTATTAAGCAGATTTGTAACTTCTTCGATTTGTCGCGCAAAATAAGCACTTTTTTCGGGATATTTCAAACTTAATTTTTCAAAAGCGTTGATTGCCTTTTGATAAAGCCCCTGATTGGTGTAAATTCTGGCTAATGTTTCGGTAATAAATTCTTCTTGCTCTGGTCGCGATTCCCGTGCGGTGGACTCTTCAAGGTCCGATCCAGAAGGGTCGGCTGGCTTAGCCGAAAACGCAGGGTTATCCTTTATAAAGCGAGCTATTAGCTCATCTTTCTGATCCGTTTTTGAGCTCTTTTTATTTGATTTCACTGGCTGAGCAGACTGATTTTCTTCTACTTGCTCTAGCGAATATACACTCTGACCTAACTCAAAATTAAAATTATCAAAATTTTGAGTCATTCCAGTCTCTGCACTTTCATGCTGAACAGCAGTAGCATTTACTTCAAGCCCTTGATCCACTCCAAGACCACTTTTTGTTAGGCCTGGATTTAATAGATGATACAACACCGTACGATCGGTGGCATAAATAGCGCTAGACTTTAACTGTGAAGCAAATCGGAAATTATTTTCAAGCTGTAGATTTCGAACGTAAAGCAGATGGGCCGTCTGAAAATAGGGATACTCCTCTAAAATCTCCCGCAACTCGCCCAGGTTCCGCTCAGATAATGCTGAGGGATCCATCATATAGCGAATCATTTGATCACGGGTCATCGACATGCGGAAATCTTTTTAAGGTTTCAGTAATCCTAGGCTACCAATTGGCAACCGATTTATTAAATATATCGTCCATCAATTGGGCAACAATAACTTCAACAGCAGTACTCTCCACGCTGTTTAATGATCGTGTGCTCTCCCAGTCGTAGTAGGCTGAAAAAGAGGTATTGAAATCCTGAGTATGATCTTTGTTATTGGTAAATACCACCTTAACAGTGACCGTTAGTCGGTTCATAGAAGCGAAATCCTGACCTTGAGTCCCCTGCTGAATGGATAATGGACGCACATCGTACCCGTTGATCTCACCTGAAAACTCAAGATCTCCCTGATCACGTGCCATTGATAGACCAGCTTCATTGATAAACTTATCCTTCATGGCTTCGGTAAAGGTCTGGCTTAAGGTTGGATTTACAACCCTCGCCCGATTAACGAAGAAATCGACGAAAACGCTCTTTACCGCAGGAGAGATAGAAGCACCCGAGAACGAGTAACCAATCTTACAGCTATTTAATAAAAGCGATAAGACAAGCAGTAAGGCAAGCCCTGACCCTATCCGAATGGTTGATTTTATCATCTACTCTCCGATATTATATTCTTTAATTTTTCGATACAACGTGCGCTCTGAGATACCTAGCTCATTGGCGGCTAATTTACGCTTTCCATTGTGTTTATCGAGTGATTTTTTGATCATTTCGATCTCTTTATCTTCAAGCGACAGCGACTCCTCCACAAATTCTTCGGTAAATTGAATATCATCGTGACGCGAAGTTTTCAGGATCACAGGGGCATTGAAAGCAGCCGCATTGGCGGGATAATCACTCTCGCTCTCCCGATATAACTTGCGAATTAGTTGATCGCTATCCTCATGAACCTTTGGACTCTGATTGTCGGGAGCCAGTTCATGCACTAATTTCTTCAGATCATTCATATCCTTTTTCATGTCGAAAAGGATTTTATACAAGATCTCACGCTCGCTGGTAAACGTTTTATCATCCATCATCTTATCATACAAAGCTGGCAAAAGCTCAACCTGATCAGAAGGGAGATAATGGACTAAATCAGCAGCGGTAATCTCCCGAGCGATCTCAATGATGGAGATCTGTTCGGTAATATTTTTTAATTGACGTACGTTGCCTGGCCAGCGGTAATTCAAAACCACACGCTGCGCATCCTCCGTAAGTCGGATTGAGGGCATTTTATATTTATCAGCAAAATCGGAAGCAAACTTGCGAAATAACAGCAGTGCATCTTGTGCTCGTTCGCGCAATGGCACCACTTTAATCGGAACCGTATTTAAACGATAAAACAGATCCTCCCTGAACTGTCCCGCTCGGATCGCCTTGGTGAGGTCGACGTTGGTGGCCGCAATAACGCGCACATTCGTCTTCTGAACAGCCGAAGAGCCTACACGGATAAATTCACCCGATTCTAAGACCCTTAACAAGCGCACTTGCGTAGATAACGGAAGTTCACCAATCTCATCTAAGAACAGCGTTCCTCCATCAACCATCTCGAAATAACCCTTGCGATCGGTCATAGCACCAGTAAACGAACCTTTTTCGTGACCGAACAATTCAGAGTCGATGGTTCCTTCAGGTATTGCACCACAATTAATGGCAATAAACTTGGCATGTTTACGGTGCGAAAAGCTATGTATGATTTGAGGAAACGACTCTTTACCAACTCCACTCTCACCGCTTATTAATACGGATAAGTCAGTCGGGGCAACCTGAATTGCAACCTCGATAGCGCGGTTCAATTCTGGAGCATTGCCTATAATTCCAAATCGTTGTTTAATCTCTTGAATATCCATCTCTCCTTAACCAAAATTAGGAATTACAAATTTACAATTTAATCCCGAAATATTTCCGTCTTCTGGTTTGACCATTTTTTGCCTAAATTAGGGTTCTGCGGATAAAAAAAGTGAGAATCTATGCAATCCGACGCTTCAATCTGTTATTTTTGACAAATAATTTAAATGACCAGTATGAATTTTATCGGCATCATCCCATCGCGCTATCAATCAACACGCTTTCCTGGCAAGTCGCTTGCCGATATCGGAGGAAAGACGATGATTCAACGGGTATACGAACAGGCGAAAAAGGCCTTAGACGATGTCTGGGTTGCAACAGACGATCAGCGCATCGTGGATGCCGTGGAAGCTTTTGGCGGTAAAGTTGTGATGACTGGTGATCATCACCGTAGTGGAACCGATCGGTGTGCCGAAGCGGCCCTTAAAGTTGCAGAAACAACTGGTAAGACATACGATGTGGTGATCAATATCCAAGGCGACGAACCGTTTATGCAGCCGCACGAGATCGGTCTGATCCGGGATTGTTTCACTAAATCAGCCAACACACAGATCGCCACACTTATTCAGCCTATCCTAACCAACGAAGACATCTTTAAACCAGTAATGGTGAAGGTTATATTAGATAAAGACTCAAATGCGATTAGTTTTAGTCGCTCCCCAATACCTCATATTTTTGGCGTCGACCAGTCGAAATGGATCGAACACTACCCCTTTTATGGTCATGTAGGACTTTATGCTTATCGCTTTTCGACCCTGCAAGAGCTGGCACAGCTTTCAGAGGTGCTCGTCGAAAAAGTAGAATCTTTAGAGATGCTACGTTGGCTGGAGCATGGGTATAAAATCAAAACTAATATCACAGACTCCGATAATTTTGGCATCGATACCCCTGAAGATTTAGCGAAAGTGCTGGCCGATGGGATTGAAAAGTACTACCGCTAAGCAAACGACTTAAATTGGTTTTGATTTTGTGCGTCAGACTCCGAAGATTAGACTGATCCTCCTTCAGAAAGGCAATAATGTTCAGATAGTTTCTTAAATTTGTACTACGGACACTCGTTAAAAAATCCATTATGAATTTGCCGGAAATTATCAAAAATGATCCTTACCTGCAGCCCTTTGAAGCTGATTTTCGCCGTTGGGAGGATAAATTTAACGATAAGAAGGCATCGCTGCTAGGCGAAAAATCGGTCGTTGAATTTGCGGCTGGTCATCATTATTTTGGACTATTCAAAAATCCTTCTGGCTGGGTGATCCGCGAATGGGCACCTCATGCCACCAAGCTATACCTAACGGGATCGTTCAACAATTGGCAAGAGCTAGAGGATTATCAATTTACGGCGGTGGGGAATGGGTGTTGGGAATTAAAACTCGGCCCTGATCAACTTGCCCATCAAGATTTATATGCCTTATCGATCTACTGGAATGAAGGGCAAGGGAAACGAATTCCCGCCTGGACTCAAAGGGCTGTTCAAGATCCAGAAACACTTATTTTCAATGCACAGGTCTGGGCGCCGGAGAGACCTTACGTCTGGAAAAACAAAACTTTTTCACGCTCTCCCGAAGCCCCACTGATCTATGAAGCCCACATCGGAATGGCTGGAGAAGAGGCCTCGGTGCATAGCTTTAATGAATTTCGGCTCAACATACTTCCGCGTATAAAATCTGGCGGATACAACACCATCCAGCTAATGGCGATCCCAGAACATCCGTATTATGGAAGTTTTGGCTACCATGTATCTAGCTTTTTTGCCGCTTCTTCTCGCTTTGGAACCCCTGAAGAGTTGATGCAGCTGATCGACGAAGCACATGGCATGGGCATTTCGGTGATCATGGATATTGTTCATTCCCACGCGGTGAAAAATGTCGTCGAGGGATTAGGAAATTACGATGGCACCCGTTATCAGTTTTTCCATGATGGGAACAGGGGTGAGCATCCAGCATGGGACTCCTATTGCTTTAATTACAGCAAAGATGAAGTGCTCCATTTTCTCCTTTCTAATATCCGCTTCTGGCTCGAACACTATAAATTTGATGGTTTCCGCTTCGACGGCGTGACCAGCATGCTCTATTTCGATCATGGATTAGAGAAAGCATTTACCAGCTATACCGATTATTTTACCCCCAATATCGACGACGATGCCATCGTCTATTTTAAACTCGCGAACACCCTGATTCACGAACTAAATCCGAATGCCCTCTCTATCGCAGAAGATATGAGTGGTTTGCCTGGCTTAGCGGCACCACTGCGCATGGGCGGCTTAGGTTTCGACTACCGTATGTCAATGGGTGTTCCAGATTATTGGATTAAATTAATCAAAGAGCATACCGACGAAAATTGGAATGTCGGTCAGCTATTTCATGAACTAACCAGTCATAGAGGCGATGAAAAAGTAGTTAGCTATGCCGAGAGTCATGACCAGGCGATGGTTGGTGACAAGACGATTATCTTCCGATTGCTAGATAAAGAGATGTATTACAGCATGCGCAAAGATCAGCCAAATCTGGCTGTCGATCGTGGCATTGCGTTGCATAAAATGATTCGTCTGGCGACTATTACTTGCGCTGGAGGCGCCTATCTTAATTTCATGGGGAATGAGTTTGGTCATCCCGAATGGATCGATTTTCCTCGCGAAGGAAACGGCTGGTCGTATCAGCAAGCTCGACGCCTTTGGAGTATCTCCGAGAATCCAGAATTGCGATTTCACTGGCTACTCGATTTTGATCGAGACATGATCAACTTGGTTAAGCGCGAGAAACTTCTTGAAGAGCCTTATGTGCAATGGATAACCGACAATCAAACCGATCAGGTTTTGGCCTTTAAACGGAAAGATTTACTGTTTATCTTTAATTTTAATCCAGCGAAATCTTTCGAAGGGTATGGCATTCATCTAGAACCATCCAAATACAAGATTATACTCCAGACCGACGCACATGCCTATGGCGGGTTTAATCGGATCGATGATCGACTAACCTATTATTCCATACCAGAAGCAGGACTTGGATCGACCCATTATTTGAAAATCTATCTCCCTTCTCGAACAGCTATCGTACTAAAACGAGAACCGTATAAAAGCATTCGCTAACTGGCTCACCTAATGAATTATACTGCATGAGGATTTTTACCATTGGCGAAACCACCTTTGACATCTCGTTTAAAAACGGTCAGCCAGCAGGAGCCTGCAGTGGAGGAAGCGCGTATAATTCAGCCATTTCACTGGGAAGAGCAGGTCTTCAAGTAAGTCTAATAACAACCTTTGGAAATGATCAAATTGGGGATCTCTCGTTGGAATTTCTGAAGCAGAATCGTGTTGACTGCAGCTATGTGAAGCGCTTTGAGGGTCGTTCGCGGATTGCGCTGGCCTTCTTCGATGAGCGAAACCAGGCGAATTATTCTTTCTACCCAGCCTCTGAAGATATCTTTCCTAATTATCCTATCCCGTTGGCAAATGACATCATCTTACTCGGCTCGTCATTTGCCCTTCGTGACAATGGTCGGGAGGAGCTACTTGGATTTTTAACTTCGGCTAAAGAAAAAGGGGCGCTCATCATCTACGATCCCAATGCCCGGCAGTCGATGTTAGATCAACCAGAGAATCTTCGCAAGATCAATGAAAATATTAGCTTGGCGACCATTGTAAAAGGGTCGGATGAAGATTTCAAAAATATTTTCGACCGTTCAAATGGCGAAGAGGTTAATCAAAAAATTGCAGAGCTAGGAACTTCTTATCTTGTTTATACCGAAGGGGAAAAAGGGGCACAACTTTTCACCCCCTCTAACAGGCTTGCGGAACCAGCCGTTGAAACAGCCGTATTAAGTACCATCGGAGCAGGAGATAATTTTTCCGCTGGGATCATTTATGGGTTAACACAACGGTTAGGATCAAATCAAAAAATAGCAGAACTCGTAAATGAAGACTGGCAAATTATTTTAAAATATGGTTCGCATTTTGCTTCGGCTGTTTGCGCTTCGATGGATAACTATATCCCGAAAGATTTTGTTTCCAAATTTTATGAGAAGAGCAGAAAATTGCAGTATCTTGCTGGTCTAATAAACGATCTTTAAACAATTCATATCATGAAGAAAAACAACGAAAAAACTACGGTGCTATTTCTTGAGAATGGTCCTATTCAAGTGACTGGTTCTGTTCAAATCTCAGGTCAGTATGGCGAAAAGAATTCTGAAAATCCAATTTTCTTATGCCGCTGTGGTGAATCAAAAAACAAACCCTATTGCGATGGGGCTCATAAAGCAAGTGGTTTCAAGGGGTAATCAACTTCTTAACCAGAAAAATGCCGAGCTTCAACTGAAACTCGGCATTTTTTTATGGTATTAAAAGTCTATTCTGATTTAGGAAATCTTAATCAATCGGCTATTGTACGGCAGCAACCAGATTTTTAAGCACCGTTATTAACCCTTCATTAACCTTTTGAGGAAGAGCAGATAAGCTAATCCAAGGAAAATCGGCAACTCCACCATCCACTTTAACAGCCAATCGAAACTCCTCTTTTAATCCTAGTATCCCCTTTCGAACCTCTACGCCATGAAGATTTTGCAAGGGTATTTCGATCATCTGAAACGAACGATCAAAGGCAAAAATTGAATAATACTGGACACTTAAGTAGTCTTTGTCGATCACGATCCGAAGGTATTGAAAATTCAAAATTGCGACAAAAGCCAAAGCGACAAAAAATAGCCCTATCAATGAGACTGCTTCTGTAAAAAGGTCAAAAAAGATAAGCAAAGAGATCGTTAAAATCCATAATAAACCGACCACCAGAAAAAGGATGCGCAGTCTTTTAGTCCATTTTATGCTATTGAAATCCATCAGATAAGTATTTATTGTGCATACGCTGCACGAATTAGAATCCAAGATAGCAAAATATTTTAACTTTGCGACAATAATATTGCTTGTATGAACAATTTTCCAACCTATAACGCCTCCATTATCGTCACCACGAATCTGGAGTCTGAGCTGGGCAAGATTCTATCACGTTACCCTGAAGATAAGCTCTTTTTGGTTACGGAAGAGACTTGTGATCGACTTTGCGTGCCGCTAATAGCCTCAACGCCAGGATTCAGCAAGTTTAAAAAGGTTGTGATTCCATCTGGAGAGTCAAATAAAAAACTCGCCTCAGTTGAGAAGATCTGGCTATTCCTAAGTCAAAATGGGGCTGATCGCAAATCATTGGTTGTAAATCTAGGGGGTGGAATGCTGACTGACCTTGGTAGCTTTGCCGCCTCAACGATTAAAAGAGGGATGGATTTTGTGAATATCCCAACCACACTGCTTGCTCAGGTTGATGCTTCTGTTGGAGGCAAGACAGGCTTTAATTTTAACGGATTAAAAAATGAGATCGGGGTGATCAATCAGCCGATCAGTGTAATCATAGACACACGCTTCTTACACTCCATCGACCAGCCTAATTTCATCTCCGGGTATGCCGAGATGATCAAGCATGGTTTGATAAACTCTGTTGATCACCTTCAAGAGGTCCAGAATTTCGATCCTAAAAATCCTAATTTTGAAACTCTAATAGGTATTATCGCTCGTTCGGTCGCCATTAAAGATGAATTTGTTTTTCAAGATCCGAACGAACGCAATGTGCGCAAAGCACTCAATTTTGGTCATACCATCGGCCATGCTTTTGAGAGCTATGCCATGGAGATCGATCAACCAATTTTACATGGATATGCGGTGGCTTATGGGATGCTTGCAGAGCTCTATCTCTCGCATAAAGTGTGCAATCTTCCGCTTGAAGTGGTCAACGAACTTTCCACTTGGCTCTTGGCTCTTTATGGGAAATATACCATCGAGGAGAGTCGCTATGAGGCACTATTTCAGCTGATGACTCACGATAAGAAGAACGAAGGATCGCGGATTAATTTCACCCTGATCCCAGCTGCTGGAGAGATGGCCATTAATCAAAATTGCGATAAGAAACTGGTTTTCGAAGCCTTAGAGTATTTTAGAAATCTTAATCGTTAAGGTCATTCTGCTATGCATTATTTGATCTCCAAAGCCGACAACACCCTTCAAGGTACGATTTTACTCCCTTCATCGAAAAGTATTAGCAACCGAGTATTGATCATTAACTCGCTAAGCTATTCACCATATACCATTGACAATCTTTCGGATAGTGACGACACAAAAGTGTTAGACGAGGTGTTAAATACCAACTCCACAGCTTTTAATATTGGTCATGCCGGCACCGCGATGCGCTTTTTGACCGCTTTTCTATCCAAAATCGCAGGAGAATGGACCCTAACTGGTTCCGAGCGGATGCAACAACGACCAATTGGCATTCTTGTCGATGCGCTGCGCCAGCTAGGAGCCTCTATAGAATACATAAATCACGAAGGCTATCCACCGCTTCTAATCAGGGGAAGTGCGCTAAAAGGGGCTGTAATTGAGCTTGATGGCAGCATCAGCAGTCAATATATCTCGGCCTTACTAATGATTGCACCAACGGTTAAAGGGGGAATGATCTTGCGGCTATTAAATAATATGACTTCGAAACCTTATATTCTCCTTACTCTTGAGTTAATGAAAGAGTTTGGTGTTGACCACACTTGGAGTGGGAACGAGATTCGCATCGAGCAACAAGATTATACGCCAGTCCAATTTTCTGTTGAAGCCGACTGGTCTGGAGCCTCTTATTGGTATGCCATGGCGGCCTTATCGGAGCAGCCTGATCTTCTCTTAAAGGGATTGCGCATCAAGAGCCTTCAAGGTGATTCAATCCAAGCAGAGTGGTTTCAGAATTTCTTTGGTGTGCAATCGAAGCAAGAGGGGAATGATGTGCGCCTAACAAAGCTTCCGATGAAAACTCCGAAGAAGATTGTGATTGATTTTATCGAGAATCCAGATATTGCTCAGACCTTCGCGGTATTAGCTGTCTGCAAGAAAATACCGTTTCATTTTAAAGGGTTACTAACTTTAAAAATCAAAGAGACAAACCGCATTCTTGCTCTTCAGCAGGAATTAGCAAAGTTTGGGGCTATGCTTACTGAGCCAATAGAAGGAGAATTAGCGTGGGATGGGGTTTTGGAAAGTTCAAAAGTAGCGCAGATTCCAGTAGTGGAGACTTACCATGATCATCGTATGGCCTTAGCTTTTGCCCCCGCAGCCTTAACTTATCCCCAAGTTGGCATTGCAGATCCAATGGTCATCACCAAATCGTACCCGAACTATTGGAACGATTTAAAGATGCTTGGATTTAAGGTAGATCAAAAATAGCGCCGACTGGCTTGATCGCGAAAAATTGAGTTGACGTTTTTAACCTTCCAATCAGACCCTCTAATTCAGCTGTTTTATTGTACTAAAGGGACATTGCTATACAAATGATATTCACCCGGCTGAAGGGTTACATTGTAGGTTGGATAGGTAAGATTAATGGTTGTACCAGTAAAGTTATCATACCATATCCCACTCGATGGGAATGTTATAACCGATGTTTGTGGGATCACATCAAAGTTGCCTATCACTTGAATATTTGCGGTAGGATCTTTTAGTTGAATTGTTTTGACAGCTCCCCCCAAATTATAGCTAAAAATTTTCGATGCAAATGCCGGATTTTTAAGCTTCATATTAATCATCTTTGAATAGACGCTAAAGAGACGCATCCGGGTGGGGTCAGTGGTATAATTCCAAAGAATCGGTTTATCGCCCAATCGACCATTGTAATCTATCGAGATATCATAACCTAATTCGCCAAACTGCCAGATCATCTTCGGTCCGGGTGATGAGAACATAAAAACGGCACCCATCTCGTTTCGTTTTAGCCCAGTTGAGACATTTTTAATATTATAACTACCGGACGCATTTCCATACGCTGTATTTTTATACTGAAGTCTTTCCTGGTCATGACTTTCGAAGTAAGAGATAATATTGTAGGCCGTTGATGAGTTGAATCCATTAAACTGATCGTAGAATAATCCAGAGATATCCCAGCTTGGGTTCGTGGCATAACCCATGGTAGCTTGCTCACCTGGCGTACTCAAGTTATTCCAAACGACAAATCCCTGTGCGGCTACTGCAGCTTGTTCTGTTGAAGCCGTCCAATACTCACCTGTAATTAAAAATTTAGGATCAACGCTTTTCATGTAGCTGATATATTTTGTCCAGATTGCAAGACGACCAGCGTCGTAAGCGGCATATGCGGCACCATTACTCCCAGAATTAGTTTGCGTAAAACCGTCACCCATATCAAATCGAAATCCATCGATATGGTATTCCTGCATCCAGTATTTCATCACATTTTGAGCATAATAAACTGTTGCGGCACTCTCATGGTTCATCTGATGACCCACGGCATAGGGCGTTCTACTGGTCTGGTTAAACCACGGATTATTGGCCGCTGGCTGATTGGAAGCTGCATTCCAATACATCTGAACCATCGGCGAAGAGCTAAACTGATCTTCGAGCACAATATCTTGTAATACTGCAATTCCCTTTGCATGACAGGCGTCAATTAAGGCCTTATAAGCATTGGGAGTGCCGTAATATTTATCCAAAGCGAACATATAATTTGGATTATAACCCCATGAGTCATTCCCTTCAAATTCATTGACAGGCATCAGCTCGATGGCAGTAACTCCTAATCGAACAAAATAATTTAAACTATCGGCAATAGTCTGATAGCTGTGTGTTGCGACAAAATCTCGTACCAAAATCTCATAAATAACCAGATTTTTAGGATCGGGCCGGGTAAACGAGGTCGTTTGCCAAGTATATGGAGTGGGAGAAGCCTGCATCACGCCCACTATTCCGGTGGTAAGACCTGTAGGATAAGCTTTTAAATTTGGATATACACTGGCAGGAATGTATTTATCATTGTCGGGATCCAATATCTTCCGACTGTATGGATCTGCTACTTTCAGTGTTCCATCGATTAAATATTGATAAGCATATTCTGTCGTAGCAACTAAATTATCGATCTGAACCCACCACCGATTCCCATCGGTTGAATTGGTCATGGTATATTTTGCACTCGCTGTCCAGCTATTGAAATCACCGATTAATGAAACGGACTTTTTACCCGGAGCATACAGGTTAAAGATGGCAGAAGTGCCTCCATTAATAAATGTCACACCGTCGCCTGCCCCAGCAGGAACATCTGTTTTTGTAGGACCAACTGGCGGAAGAGGAGTCGGAGCGATCGAAGTACCCTTTTTACAGGATACCAAGCTGATTGCAAAGATAAAGCTCAGTAAAAAGGTGAGATTTCTGATATTCATGGATAAAATTCTATGCTATTCGTGAAATAAAGGTACCTAAACTATTCAAGGTATTTTTTGATTCAAACAGATGGAGCGATCGAAGAGATATAAAGACGATGAAGCTCAAAAAGAATTGCGCGAGGCAATCGTTAAAATAAAAAAAGGCTTACCCATCCAGCAATGGATAGATAAGCCTTTAAAAGCATGAAATTAATTTTTTGTTACCGTTGCAGTAAGAGCTGTTGGGCTATAGGTAAGGGTATAATTACCTGCAGTAGCAATAGCGATATTGTCACCACCTGGAGTTAGTCCTGAAAGACTACCACCGTAGTTTACATCCCAGCCGTCATTGGCTCTGAATTTAAATGAACCTACTGTTAGATTAAGGGTAACTTTAAACACTTTAGCGACGTTATCCCAAGTCATGTTGGTGTCGGTACCCCAGCCACCTGGTGTAGCATCACCAATAACGCCCCAACGATAGGAGTTATAAGTATACGCATTAGGATGGCTTAGATCTAACCAAACACCGTAATCGGATTCCGTATCCACTGGGATATTTCCAGCACCCGCGCCTAATATGCCATTTGCAGCATCGCTACCATAGTTCACGCTCCAGTCGGAAGTTCCTCTAAACTTAAAGGATCCTCCTGCAGTTAAATGGACAGCCAGGAAGAATTTTTGTGTTGCTGGGATATACTCCATATTGGTCTGAGATCCCCAGCCGCCTGGCGTAGCATCACCGATTACGCCCCATGTGGTCGCAATAGCGGTATAGGTCATTGTGGTTGAATTGACATTGATCTTATAATACCCTTTTGCAGAAGCGATATTATTCGCCGCATTTGGATTTAAGGCACCAGAACTGTTGTCATCACCATAGTTAGGACCATTCCAGTTTGCTTGACTTGCGAATTTCCAGTTGTTAGACGTGTTAGCCATATAAACATAACCTTCCAGTCTATCTCCGGCAGATATGGTGCTAATCACTTGTGGTGATTTATCTGGAGACCAATTGGCCAAAGTAGAGCCAGGATAACTATCACCAACATAATCACCAGGAAGGTTCCAAGTTAAGATATCGGCCAAGGTTTTAAATTCTACATCAGCGCCATAGGCAGTACCTGCGCTATTTGTTGCATAGGCACGAACATGATAGGTTGTGTATTTAATCAAAACTGGAAGGTTGCTTACAAAAGCGCCTGTGCCTGTTCCGCCATCGATCTTAGATCCAGCAGTGGTTGGATTTGCAGTGGTTCCCCACGCAAGACCTCTTGCTGTGATCGTGCCGCCGCCATCATAAGTTACCGCACCACCTGATACGGCAGACGTTTTAGTCACGGCAGTAACCGCTGTTGTGGTAACCACTGGAAGGTCAACTGGTGTGGTGAAAATAATCACAGGTCCATAGCCAGTACCAGCGGAGTTGGTTGCATAAGATCGTATATAATAAGTGGTATTTCCTTTTAAGCCAGTCAAGGCACTAACGAAGACACCTGCTCCATTGCCATCGGCAGTTTTAGTGCCGGTTACAACTGGATTAGTAGCTGTACCAAAACAGAGTCCTCGAGCCGTTACCGCTGCACCACCTGTATTGGTAACATTACCGCCAGAAGAAGCAGCACTGCCCGTAACGCCGGTAGGAGTAGTTGTGGATAACGTTGGCACAACAGGGAGAGTATTAAAGGTAACCTGCTCGCCATATACTGTTCCATCGGGTCCAGTGGCATAAGCACGTGCATAATACGTAGTCGCATATAGCAATCCACCAATTTTGATGTTATAGGTAGCACCGGTCGTTGGACCACTAAATATAACTTTAGAATTGGCAATTGTTGGAGCAGCAGTGGTTCCATAACATACACCCTTTTCAGTAACACCTTCACCTTGTGCAACCACAAAGCCAACAACTGTCACAGAGTCTGATTTAACGTTTAGAAACTGAGAGGTAATAACCCGAGCAGGCAATTTAACTCCCGCATTTTCTTTTGTACAAGCACCAAACAGGATGGCAGTTGTGACCAGAATGCCCAATATTTGATAAAGGGACAATCTTTTCATAGTTCTATTTTTTTTAAGATCTTTCATACAAATTAGTTTTTAACGACCTTGAAGGTTCCAGTTTGTAACGCATCGTTTGTAATGGTCAAGGTAATGGTGTAGTTACCCGCAGTGGCAGGCACATTGCTGCCGTTGAATACCAAAGAGCTGCTATCACTATTGTAACCTAGGTTCCATGCCCAGCCATCGTTCTTTCTAAATTTAAATGTACCGTCAATTAAGCCAAGAGTAATAGACCAAGTACCTGTTGCCGCATTATAATCTAACTTTTGATCAGGAGAATTCCAACCATTTGGTGTTGCATCTCCAACAAGTCCAATCATATATGGATCTATGGTATAGGTATGAGCAGTAACATTGGCTGACACTTTATACCAACCACTTGCAGCGGCTGTAAATGAAGCACCATTAGTTGCTAAAGCGCCACCCGTGTTTCCATAAACTGTTCCTGCATCAGGATCTTTCAAGGTGAAAGGCTTCGTTGCATCAAGTTTTACATAACCGGTATAGCTGCCATTTCCAAGAGCCGATTCAATTTTCTGAGTCATTCCAGATCCAATTAAATCGAGGCGAGGAAGACCATAGGTGGTGACATTAACCGTAGATATCGCCGAGTTATAGACCATTGGTGTATAACCAGTACCTGCACTTAGTGTCAAGACAGCCCTCACTCTAAAGTCAACTGCGGAGACTTGATCTGCAGCTAATTTCTTAAGTAAGATTCCGTTTAAATCACTTACAGTAATCTGCATCGATGCATCCGATACACCATTATAGATGGAGATAGGATCAGCAAAGTTATTTCCTTTCACACATGCTTCAAGGAAATAAGTAGCGGAAGCTTGAAAACCTGGATCAACTGGAGTACCGACAAAAGTAAGTGTCTGTGTTCCGGTAGCCCGTGTAAGGGTCAAGTTCGGCATTGTTTGAATCATGGGCACATTCACAGTGCTCATAATTACCTTTGTTTCGTCTTTCTTACATGAAAACAAAAGTCCAAACAACGCAATAGAAGCGATATATTTAAGTATATTTTTATTCATTGTCTTAAAGATTAGAGATTAATTATAACCTGGATTTTGTTTGATGTTCGGGTTCGCAGAAACCTCATCACCCGGAATTGGGAACAGATTAAGATGACTATCCACTTTAGTTCCAGCAAAAGTGCCACCCTTCCACTGCCATTTGTAAGTCCCATCCGTAAACTGTCCGAAACGTACTAAGTCAGTACGACGTTGTGCTTCGTAATAAAACTCACGAGCACGTTCATTAAGGAGGAACTGATCGGTCAGCTGGCTCGCAGTAATATTCCCAGTTGCATCACCATAGGCACGAGCACGAACAAGATTTACATCTTGAACTGCACTCGCATCATTGCTTAATTTATGCAACGATTCAGCACGCATTAATAATGCATCAGCATAACGGAAGACTGGGAAATCGGTGCAGGCAAAAGCAGGGTTATAGTTAGCAGCTTGCGAGCCGTTGGCATTCTTCGCAGTGAACTTATAAACTCCAACTCCAAAATTACCGCTTGAAGAGGCACTTGGGATATTGAGGCTTTGCTTCATTCTTAAGTATACACGTTTGTCTTTGCTCTGTGAGAAAAGAACATCTGCCGCAGGAATTTGAACATTACCATAGGTTGCAATCGTATCCACTAAGACATTCATGAAATCTTTCCTAGCTCTATTCCCATTCCAGTTGGTATTGGAAGTCAAACCAAGGTCAGGAGCATTGATATAGGTTCCATCACTACATGACTCAATAATAAATGTTGTACCCACATAACCTTGGGTATGAATACCATCTTGAGCCCAAGCAAAGATCATCTCTGGATTGTGAACACCATCATTGTCGGCACTAAAGTTTTGTCTGTAGTTCGTCGCCAATTGATAGGCTCCACTGCCAATTACTTTATCGCAATAAATTTTACAGCTGTCATATTTCGCAGTCCCAGTATATACTTGTGCATTTAAATATACACGAGCCAACAACATCCAACATGCTCCCTGGTCAGCCTGAGGGTAAGAAGACTTAGGCGCTCCAAGTTTATTTTCAATAGCATGAAGCTCAGAAACGATGTAGTTAAACAATTTAGCTCGTCCGATTTTTGAATCTGGATCTAGCTGTTTCGGAAAGAATTTTCCCACTCCATCAGCATCGGTTGTAAAAGGAGGATTTCCGAAAAGGTCCATATCCCAAGCATACGCTAAGGCTCTTAAGTAGCGAGCTTCAGCATTATACCTCATGATCGTTGGATCGGTACTTGCCTTTGTATTGCGAATAAACTCATTTGCATACGTCACACTTAAACTTAAACGCTGATAAAGAGCGGTCAAGAATGGATTTTGAGGGCTCCATGTTTGAGTGTTTAAGTCGGCAATACCGACATCACCCCAAGCACACATAGCTTCGTCGGTAGTAATCTCTTGGCAGTTCCAGAGTGCTCTGGTTGTGGTAAAGAAGTTACCATCAGATGCAGCGATATCGTCGCCACCTGAGCTTCCCTGTCCAGAGATGATAAAACTGGCATAGATTTTTCCAAGAGCCTCCTTCATGTAGATGGTACTATCATTTAGGTTGCCCGCTAAGATCGTATTCTTATCTTTTGGAATTACATTTAGATCTTTCACACATGAACTAATCATGAATGCTGAAAGTACGATTCCGATTATTATCTTTTTATTCATATCTATCGAGTATTTAGAATATTAATAAGTTATGCTTACACCAAGCATGAACGTACGAGGTCTAGGATAGAAGTTATTATCTATACCACCTGGAACTTCAGGATCAATTCCTTTGTATTTGGTGATGCACAAAGCATTTTGAACAGTCAGACTAAGTCTTACTTTAAAATGATCATACACATCATCAAAATTATATCCAGCACTAACATTGTCCAGTTTAAAGAATGAAGCATTCTGAACAAAGTAATCGCTCGTAAATTGACGCGCCACGAACTTCGTATCGCTAAGGATGGTTGGCATATTTTTCCAATATCCAATTTGAGACATCTGATCGTAAGATGATCCAGCGCCGATAGCATCGTAAACATAGTTTCCAATGTTTGTCCGAGCAGAGGCAGACATATCGAACTTCTTGTAGTTGAATTTAGCAGAGAAGCCCATTAAGAATACTGGGGTTGGATTTTTGTAGATATATTTATCTGCATTGTTTCCACTTACCGTTCCACCTTTACCCGATAGATCAACATAAAGACCTTCTATTGGAGCTCCACTTGGATCGTAAACCTGTTTGTTTACGAAATAAGAGTAAGCACCTTGACCCACGCGAGTAACTTGGTTCATACCCGTAAAGGCACTACCATATAAGATACCGATATACGTTGGATCGTCAGAGATCAACAGCTTCGTGATCTTGTTTTCGTTGTAGGTAAAGTTCATGCCAAAGATCAACGACATATCTTTCTTGGCAATTGGCGCAAAATTCAGTGAGAGCTCAGCACCTCTATTCTCTAAACTTCCCACATTGGTTAGCAACGTATTTGAGAAGTTACTTCCACTAGGAACAGTATCGGTATTTAATAGATTCGTAGTAACTCGATTGTATACTTCGACAGAACCGGTGATACGATCTTTTAGGAATCCAAAATCAAGTCCAACATTTGTAGTGGCTGTCTGTTCCCACTTGATATTAGGATCATACGCACTTGGACGTAACGTTGGAAGATAGGCCCCTCCGATTGGATAATAAGAACCTTCGACTGATTTGATGTACCGTGCCTGAGCAGGATAGTCGTTACCTACATCTTGCTGACCAGTGACCCCATAACCCAAACGAAGTTTTAAATCAGAAAGTCCATTCATATCTCTCAAGAACGACTCTTCTTTAATCTTCCAAGCCAAAGCGGCAGATGGGAATAGACCCCACTGGTTGCCTTTTGCAAAACGAGATGAACCATCATCACGAATTGTGGCCGTTAATAAGTACTTATTTTTAAAGCTGTAGTTCACACGACCAAAGAAAGAAACAAGATAATTCTCAGTAATAAATGAGGAGCTATCTGATTTTTGGTAAGGGTGCGTGTTATCCACGATTCCGCGAGAGTAGCTGCTGCCATCACGTTTAAAGTGTTGCCATGAATAACCGGCTGTTGCATCAATCTTGCTAGACCCTAACTCCTTTGTATAGTTTAAGTAGAAGTCAAGAAGGTTGTTATAGTTTCTGCCAGTATAATCATTTAAGCGACCATAAAGAGGAGCAGTAAGTACCGAAGGCGAAGTTGCAGGACGGTTGTTCTGACCTTTTCCATCGGTATAATCCGTTGCAACATTTAAGTTTGCATGCAGATCAGGCAAGAATGGAAGTTTATAATTTGCTTGAACATTCGCTATCGCACGCTGAACGGTAGAATGATTATCTGACATCACCAATTGCTCGACTGGGTTAGGAGTTCCTAAGTTCGCACCGTAATTAGCCCACTGGAAATATCCAGCAGAGTTTGTCTGTGCAATAGGATTGCTATCCAAAACAGAATGTGTTGGATCCATGCTTACTGCAGAACCAACTGCACCAGCATCTCCAAAGTTTTGAGCGGTGTTCATCCCTTTCGCATTGATATTTAATTTCAATGCACCATTAAGAAGTACTGGATTCAGGTTAATCGCAGCAGTCGCTCTTTGCATTCCAGTGTTTCTTAGGATACCATTCTGATCGGTAAATCCTAGTGACACGCGGTATGGAAGATTTTTGGTTGCTCCTGTTAAACTTAGATTATGATCTGAGGAAACGGCTTGACGGAAAATTTCGCGCTGCCAGTTTGTATTCGCAGTTCCTAATGTCGATAAGTTATTTACACCATATAATGGAATATGATCGGCAGCAATTGCTCGAAATTGATCGCCTGAGTAGACGTCTACAAATTTGATCGCTTGACCGATAGAAGAGTTCCCATTGTAGCTAATCTTCAACGGAGTGTTTAAAGTGCCACTCTTCGTTGTAATTAAGATCACACCATTCGAAGCTCTAGAACCATAGATGGCGGTTGAAGAAGCATCTTTTAAGATCGTGAAAGTCTCAATGTCATTTGGATTAACAAAAGATAAGAAGTTTGAACTTCCCGCTACATTGCTATTATCAATTGGTACGCCATCGATAATGATTAGAGGGTCATTCGAAGCGTTTAAAGATGATCCACCGCGGATACGAATCGAAGATCCGCTACCTGGAGCACCACCTGAGGAGGTGATTACCACACCAGCGCTCTTCCCTACGATAAGGTCTTGAGCCGAAGTGATCGCACCTTTATTAAAGTCTTTTGAGCTTACCGTACTAATAGATCCGGTTGCATCTGATTTTTTCACAGATCCGTATCCAATAACTACAACTTCATCAAGCCCCTTGGGTTGAACTTTCAACGCGATAGCTAATGATGTTTGTGAGTCAACGGCAACAGTCTGACTCTGGTATCCGACAAAAGAAAAAACCAGCTTTGCACCAGGAGCAACCTTTAAGGTAAAGTTCCCATCAACATCGGTAGCTGTTCCTGTATAGGTCCCTTCGACTAATACAGTCACACCAATAAGGCTTTCATTTGTGGTAGCATCGGCAACTTTACCGGAAATTGATCTCTCCTGAGCCACCACCGACATCGTCAGTAGAGTCAAAAGCAGAAACCAAATTGCTTTCAATTTTAAAAGTTTAAATTTCATGTGATTCAAATTTTTGGTTCATAATTACAGTTCAAATTCAATGCTAGACCTCACGATCTTTAAAGCATATAAACACTTGAATAATAATATCTTGCCTCAATAAATCTTTCCCTTTCCTTATAGTGGCACTGCAAATTAACACTATTTTAACACTGAATTAACATATAAATATGGCCGATCAGGAATTATTCTTATGCAAACGTTTGCGGTGACGTTTGCGCCAAATATGTTTTACAACATGTTTTTTATTTTCGCATTTATTCGTGATTAAATTCAAGTAATAAATGCAACTTTTAGATTTCGAAGTAGAATAAACTTCAAAACAGGAAGGAAATTTAATAATTCCCTTCTCTGTTTCTAGAAAAGAAGTTATTTTAC
>JAPLDS010000028.1:0-6994 GCA_026391295.1 Bacteroidia bacterium
ATTATGTAGAGTTTTCAACTGGCTATAGCGCGCTTGCAGGTGGCGTTGTATTGGCCATTATGATCATTCCATTAATCATAAGTATTCTGATGGAGGTTTTCGGTGCTGTTCCAAAGGAGATGCGTGAAGCTTCTATGTCCTTGGGGGCAACGAAATGGCAAACCGTTAAAAAAGTGGTTGTTCGGAAATCTATTCCTGGTATCGTGGCCGCTGTGGTTCTAGCTATTTCACGCGCATTTGGCGAAACAATAGCGGTTTTAATGGTCTGCGGTAACTTTACGGACCTTCCAAAATCAATCTTTGATGCCTGTTACCCTATTCCTGCCTTGATAGCGAACAATTATGGCGAGATGATGTCGGTGCCTAAATATGAATCAGCTTTGATGTTTGCCGCATTTTTGCTGTTTTTCATCATTGTCGTTTTCAATATAATCTCTCGGATTGTACTCATTCAAATTGATAAAAGATACCAGTTATGAAGAAGTTAGAGGAGAAGATTTTTAAATTTCTGATGATTGGATCAACGGCCTTAATCTTAAGTCTGTTGCTTTATATTTTGTACATAATTTTAAAGAAGGGATTGCCATCACTATCCTGGGAGATGATTTCTCAAATTCCTAGTGGCGGGTTTTATTTGGGCAAAGAGGGGGGTATCTTGAATGCAATCATGGGTTCATTGTACTTGATCTTTTTCTCAGTTTTGATCAGCCTTTGCATTAGCGTCCCTGTTGTGATGTACCTTAATTTTACCCTTCGTCGAAAGTCTAAACTGGCTGCCATTGCACGCCTAACTTTTGATGTCCTATTTGGTATCCCATCGATCGTTTATGGTGCCTTTGGATTCACATTGATGATCTATTTTGGTCTGCAAGCCTCCTTGTTGGGCGGGATTATTGCGATTAGCTTGTTGATCATACCTGTTATGATTCGTTCAATTGATGAAGTGGCGATTTTGATTCCCAACGAATTAGTGGAGGCGACAAAATCTTTAGGTGCGACTAACTATGAGACTATTAAAGTGATTACCCGTCAGCTATTGCCTGGCATCTCTACGGCAGTGCTTCTTTCTATTGGAAGGGGAATTGGGGATGCGGCTACAGTTTTGTTTACAGCAGGCTATACCGATAGTATCCCTTCATCTCTAATGCAGCCAACGGCATCACTTCCATTGGCCATATTTTTTCAGCTGAGCAGCCCGATAGAGGAGGTTCAAAATAGAGCCTATTCAGCCGCTTTGGTTTTGACTATTATCATTCTAATTCTAAGTTTTTCGGCCCGCTATTTCAGCCGAAGACTCTCAAAAAATAAAATTTAGAAGCATGGAACTCTTGACAGAACCCTTAATAAAGGAGCAACCAAAACAGACTAGAAGTAGAAAGCCTGGTTGTGATAAACCCCATATTGAGGTTGAAAAACTGAACCTATACATTCAGAATAATCACATCTTGAAAAATATTAGCCTGTCGATACCCGACAAGAGTATCACGTGTATAATTGGTCCGTCAGGCTGCGGGAAGACTACACTTTTGCGGACGTTCAATCGTCTTCATGACGACAATGTGGATGTTCGAATTACGGGAAAGTTATTTGTTGACTGCGAGGATATTTATGCGAAAGATGCTGAAGTGACCCATATTCGAAAGAAAATGGGATTGCTGGCACAACGTCCTTGCTCCTTACCGATGTCAATTAAAGATAATGTTGTTTACGGCCCCCGTCTTCATGGAGTTCGTGGAAAACAAAAATTACACGAGATTGCCTACCATCAGCTTTCGGCAGTTGGACTTTGGGACGAAGTTAAGGACCGGTTAAAAACCCCGGCATCTAAACTTTCCATCGGCCAGCAGCAAAGACTATGTTTGGCGCGTGGGTTGGCTGTTGAGCCAGATATTATTTTAGGTGATGAGGCAACCTCGGCCTTGGATCCAATCTCTTCGAAAACGATTGAAGAACTATTTGTCTCCTTGAAAGATAAATATACCATTGTATTGGTAACTCATACCTTGAGACAAGCAAAGCGAATAGCTGATTATGTGGCTTTTATGTATATGGGTGAACTTATTGAGTTTGGCACTGCCGACCAGGTGTTCAATAATCCGAAGCATAAATTGACACAGGAATATATCAGTGGTGGCTTTAGTTAAGTAGGGTAGTGGCCTTTACTACTTGTTAGAAAAAATGCTGGGTTCCCAATTGTATGGAATTTCCTATCTTTGTCGTCTATGCAGATCCAGTTAAGACTAATCGCTATTTTGCCTCTTCTTTTGTTGAGCTTCTTTCTTAAGGCTCAGCGGAGTAATTTCAATGGAGGTCCCACAGGACAATCTATTGGAAATTCTTCGAGCACTTCGAAAAGAGGAAAATCAGATGCAAAAAAGGATACCATTGTTTTTAAACTAAAAGTATACCAGTTTGAAGGCGATTATTCTCGATTAAAGGAGACTAAATTGGATACTGTGTTTGCCGATTTTCAAACTTACAACCCGGTATTGAAGAAATCGGTCTCTGCACAAACGCTAGGGAATATTGGGGCTTCTGCACAGAGTAACGACTATTTTCAACGTTCGATAGATTCCAAGGAATTTTTATTCTTGCGTAACTATCAGGCTTATCAAACCTATCCCCAAGAGATCCATTTTTACAATACAACAAAACCTTTCACTTTATTGGAGTATGGACAATGGTTTAATAATAAGCCAAGTGGAGAGTCGTGGTTGAGGGTTTTTCAAACTCAAAATATCAACAAAAACTTAAATGTTGGATTTAACTATAATTCCATCACTTCACAAGGAAAATACCTAAGTCAAGAGGCCAAGAATAGTTCGTTGAGTCTTTTTACAAGTTACAATGCCGACCGATATGATCTTTGGTTTATTCTTGGAAAAAATAAATCTAAGAATCAAGAAAATGGAGGGTTGTTGTTGCCTACTGATATCGAGAATCCAGATTTAAAACCTGAGAATATTCCAGTGTGGTTTAATGGAACAATGGCTGAAACAAATAACACCTTTGCCGTGATTTCTCACCAGTATAAATTTGGAAAATGGGTTAAGCAGCAAGAGAAAAAGATTATTTTTCAAAAGTTTATCACTCGGTTTACGTTGATGCACACCCTTGAATACAGCAATAATTCACGTTACTTTCATGAGATAGATCCAAATCCAAACTATACGTACAATGATTCCAGAGGGAAGGTCTATTTTTATGGTACGAGTCATGCTCCTTATATTTATGGGTCATTAGGAACCAAAGCCATGCCTGCGACTCAGGATAATACAGGATTGACTAGAGTCACAAACCTTTTTTATTTAAAGGGTGTTGAGGCTCCAGATCGCAAGTATACTTTTGGAAAACAAGCCTATATTGGGAATGATCTTGTCAGTCTCTATATGCCTCGAGAAGAGATGATTTATACCCCTGGTTTTATGCGACCTCCAATTGGCCTAACTCAATCGGATAATTTGACGAACACATTTGCCGGCGGTTCTATCTATCGAACAAATGCGAAGTTTCTAAATTGGAATGCGAATGGTCGCTATTATGTGCAAGGTTATCGTTCGGGTGATTTTGATCTTTCGGGAAATATCGAGAAGCCCATCCGCACCTCTAAAGATACCTCGTTTGTCCGTTTAACGGGAAATATGACTAATACCACCCCTGACTATTTCTATAACCATTATTATTCCAATCATTATAAATGGGATAATAATTTTGATAAAACATATGAGTTAAAAATAGGTGCAGTATATGAAAAGCCTTACCGGAAATTAAAAGTTGGATTTAAATATTCTATTGTAAATCGCTACATGTATTGGGATGAATCGTCTTTGCCAGCTCAGGCAAATTCGGAGTTCTCAGTAGCTCAGATTTTTGCAAGTAAGGATTTTAAATTTGGCCCTTTGAATATCCTTAATTCGGTGGTTTATCAGAAGTCAACCACTGAAAAATACTTGCATATTCCTGAGTTGTCTACTCACAATACTTTATTTATTTCTGGTTTATTGGCCAAGGTTATGGCGGTTCAGTTTGGCTTAGATCTGCGTTACGATGCTAGTTATTATGCCGATTATTATAATCCGGCATTGGGGATGTTTTATGTTCAGCACAATCAAAAAATTGGAGACTATCCTTGGCTAGATGCTTTTGTGAATCTTAAATTAAAGCGGACACGTTTTTATGTGAAATACGCTAATCTAGGGACTAAGTTCGTAAAAAAAGGTTATTACACCACTCCTAATTATGCTTCTCAAATCGCCACTCTCTCCTTTGGTCTCTCTTGGAGCTTCTATAACTAAATGGGTTTAGTTCTCTATTATTCGGTTGTAGATCGATAAAAACTCGGTTAAAATCATTCCCGTTGCGCCCCAGATAAACGATTGGTCAACACTGTACCCTGGAGCTTCAAGATCACCCATCACTGTTTTTACTGTTTTAAAGCCCCGTGTATTTCTATCTCGAAGTTTTGATAACGGGACAATAATTAACTGGTCAACCTCTTTGGAATCGATAATAAAATGTGGCTTTTCAATACACCACCCAATAAATGGGAAAATGGTGAAGTTGCTTACTTCTACACCGACCGGTGTCAGTGCTCCAAGAATCTCAATTAAAGACTCTTCAATCCCAACTTCTTCCTTTGTCTCGCGCAGTGCTGTGTGGATTAAATCGGTATCTTTTTGTTCAAATCTACCGCCCGGGAATGCCATCTGTCCACCATGGTTTCTCATCGTTGCTGGCCGTTTGATAAAGCAGGTGTTCAGGGTATCACCATCTTGAAATAATAATAGCAAAACACTACTTTGTTTGGTTGGTTTTAGGCTGGAATCTCTACTGACAGTTCTCCCTTTGGGTAGCATTTCCCGATGAGCTTCTTCGCCAGGTAAGGTATTGGAAAGTGCCTTTTGAAGCTTGGCTTTTATCGATGTGATATCTGCTGTGGACACGTGTAGATTTTATTCAGAATCACTGTCATCGTCTCTGTATTGAATATCGCGAACGGTTAATTGCAACTTAGTTTTGCCGCGGTATTCATTTTCAGAAACTGAATAACAGATGTTAAATGGCAACGACCTTTTAATCACATCTAAATGTTCAGCCTGCGAAAAGGCAATGCCCGAAAATACGGTTGATGATCGATTGGCTTCCATCAAATCAAGTTTGATGTGCTCATTGTTTTTTCCAACTAACCTGCTTGTGCCATAGTCGAGTACATTCTTAGTAAGAAATACTGGAGCCATATTGTGCGGTCCGAAAGGTTCAAACTGATTCAGTAAACGAATGAACTTCGGGGATAAGTCAGATAGCGATATTTTTGCGTCAATTTCGATGGTCTGTTTTTGTTGTTCTGCAGAAATGGAGTCTCTCACAACTTGCTCGAAGCGTCGAGAGAACTCTGCGATATTTTCAAGTTTCATAGAAAGACCAGCGGCATACATATGTCCGCCGTACGATTCTAGAAGATCGGAGCAGGCACTTATGGCTTCGTAAAGGTCAAATTCTCCCACTGATCTTGCTGATCCAGTCGCTAAGCCATTCGACTCGGTAAGGACTACTGTTGGCCGATAGTAATGTTCTGTCAAACGCGATGCCACAATCCCAACAACACCCTTATGCCAATCCCGATTGTAGATAACTGTTGTGACGCGACCGTCATAAAACTCACTTTTTTCAATGATGTCTAGAGCTTCAAGCGTTATCTCGCGATCTAAAGTTTTTCTAATTTCGTTGTAAGAATTAATCTCAATGCCAAGCTCTTCCAATTCTGTTGCATCTTTTGCAAGCAAGATAGCTACCGATTTTTTCCCATGTTCAATTCTGCCTGAGGCATTTAGACGTGGTCCAATCTTAAACACAATATCACTAATCTTAAATTCGCCATCCATTCCGGCATATTTAATAAGCGTTTTAAGACCGATGGAAGGATCTGCATTTAGTTTTTTCAGTCCATAATAGGCTAAGACTCTGTTCTCTCCTGTTAAGGGTACAATATCTGAGGCTATGCTGACCACTACCAAATCGAGCAGCTCTAAAGCGGCCTCTTCAGGTATTCCTTGATCAATACAAAAAGCTTGAACGAGTTTAAAGCCAACGCCGCAGCCTGAAAGTTCTTTATATGGGTAGTTGCAATCTAGTTGTTTGGGGTCGAGTACTGCTACCGCTTCTGGAATAATGGTGTCTGGATTATGATGATCACAAATGATAAAGTCGATGCCTAATGATTTGGCATAGGATATTTTGTCGTTTGCTTTAATGCCGCAATCGAGCACAATAACAAGTGAAAAGTTATTTTCTGCCGCATAGTCAATGCTAAGCTTCGAGATACCATATCCTTCCATATAACGATCGGGGATATAGTAATCGATTTCGGCAATTCTAGTTCTGAGAAAGGAGAACATCAGCGCAACGTAGGTTGTTCCATCGACATCGTAGTCGCCATAAACCATCACTTTTTCCTTGCGATCGATTGCTTGTTTGATACGAGCAACGGCCTTGTCCATATCTTTCATCAGAAATGGGTCGTGGAGGTCAGATAATTGAGGTCTAAAGAAGGAACGAGCCTCTGGAAATGTTTTAATTCCTCTCTGGATTAGTAAATTTGCTATCGCCATGTCGATATTTAAAGCTGCAGATAGGTGCTTAAGGTCGTTATTATCAGCAGGTTTCTTGATCTTCCACGATTTGCGCATACAAACTTATTAATTAAGGCTTCTGATTG
The DNA here is from genome assembly GCA_026391295.1 of Bacteroidia bacterium. Taxonomy (GTDB): domain Bacteria; phylum Bacteroidota; class Bacteroidia; order Bacteroidales; family Prolixibacteraceae; genus JAAFHB01. Next base: position 6,716 of record JAPLDS010000028.1, read on the forward strand.
AAATAATTTCCTCAAATATACTAAAAACTAGCCATCCCCAAAAGGATAACTTTTTGTACCTTTGCCCCTATTATTCGAAAATTTGAAGGAAACATTAAAAATGAGCACGATAGAATTAAGCGAACAGGAATTAATTAGACGAGGATCGTTGCAGAAACTGCGTGATCTTGGAATAAATCCTTATCCAGCTAATGAGTTCAAAGTCAATACTACTGCAAGCCAGATATTAACGACATTTAATCCTGCAGAACCAAATTTACAAGAGGTTGTTTTTGCAGG
>JAPLDS010000028.1:7019-54259 GCA_026391295.1 Bacteroidia bacterium
TAATGAGTCAGCGCATCATGGGGAAAGTTTCCTTTGGTGAACTTCAAGACGATACTGGAAGAATCCAAATATATATTAGTCGCGACGAGATCTGTCCAGGTGAAGATAAAACACTTTACAATGAGGTGTTTAAGAAATTACTTGACATTGGCGATATCATTGGCGTTATGGGATACGTTTTCGTTACTCAGATGGGCGAAACAACCATTCACGTAAAAGAATTCGTCCTATTAAGCAAATCGATTAAGCCTCTTCCCGTTGTTAAGGAGAAAGATGGTAAAACGTTTGATGCCTTTACTGATCCGGAACAACGTTATCGCCAGCGCTATCTTGACTTAATAGTCAACCCACATGTGAAGGAGGTCTTTTTAAAACGGACTAAGATCATCAATGAGATGCGTAACCTTTTTAATGAGCGCGGATACATTGAAGTGGAGACTCCAATCTTACAACCTATTCCTGGTGGTGCATCTGCTCGACCATTCATGACACATCACAACGCACTCAATATTCCGCTCTACCTTCGAGTGGCAAACGAGCTGTATCTTAAGCGATTAATCGTTGGAGGTTTCGATGGTGTGTATGAATTTGCAAAGGATTTCCGTAACGAAGGGATGGATAGAACCCATAATCCTGAGTTTACGGTTATGGAGATCTATGTCGCGTACAAGGATTACAATTGGATGATGGATTTCACGGAAGAGATGATTGAGCGAGTGGCTTTAGCGCTACATGGCAAAACTATCTTAACCGTTGGAGATAAAGAAATAGATTTTAAACGTCCATTCAAACGGATCACTATGTTTGACTCAATTCTTGAATTTACAGGGGTTGATATTTCCAACATGGATGAGCATCAGCTTCGCGAGACCTGCACTAAACTTGGTATCGCAAATGATGCCACGATGGGTAAAGGGAAGCTTATCGATGAAATTTTTGGTGAGAAATGTGAAGGAAACTATATCCAGCCTACATTTATTACTGATTATCCAGTTGAGATGTCACCGCTTTGCAAGAAACATCGGAATAATCCAGAATTAACCGAGCGATTTGAGCTGATGGTTAATGGGAAAGAGCTTTGTAATGCCTATTCCGAGTTAAATGATCCAATTGATCAGATGGAACGTTTTCAAGAACAACTCCGTCTTTCGGAAAAGGGGGATAATGAGGCTATGTTTATTGATCTTGACTTTGTCCGCTCATTAGAATACGGAATGATTTGAAGAACTTGGTATTCCAGCCGCATGGGTGGAGGTGCTTATGAATATGGGATATAAAAAAGTAGCTCAATTAAAGGAGGTTAAACCGAGTAAGTTGTTTAACGACCTTTGTGGCTACAATAAGAAAAATCAGTTAGGGATCCCTAATCCAGCTGCTGATGATGTTACAACTTGGTTAAATTAAAAACTCGGTAGGATGACTGAAATAAGTGAGAAAAGCCGGGTCGCAATTATAGGAAGTGGAAGCTGGGCTACTGCGTTAGCTAAAATTCTATCCTATAATTTACCAGAATTAAATTGGTTTATACGTAAAGAGGAGAATATTGAACTATTTAAAAAGTTTAGACATAATCCGAATTACCTGCGATCTGTAGAATTTGACATGTCTAAGATTAATTTCTACACCGACATCAATAAAATTGTCGAGGATTCTGATATCCTGGTATTTGTTACTCCATCGGCATTTCTTAAAGATACTTTAAGTCACCTTACTGTTCCTATTGGAGAACGCTATGTCGTATCCGCAATTAAAGGGATAATCCCTGATGATAACTTGGTGGTAGGTGAATTTTTTCATGAGTTTTACGACTTGCCTTTCGACCAGTTTGCAGTCATTGCCGGACCTTGTCATGCTGAAGAGGTGGCTCGTGATCTACTCTCATACCTCACTATTGCCAGTCCAGATGTTAAACGGGCCCGTCAATTTGCGATGCTACTGGAGAGCCCTTCGATTCGCACCCATATCTCTGATGATATTTGGGGTACCGAGTATTCCGCAGTTTTAAAAAATATCATGGCCATTGCTTGCGGAATATCTCATAGTTTGCGCTATGGCGATAATTTCCAGGCCGTACTTATGTCGAATGCTATTCAGGAGATTAAGCGTTTTGTCGATACGGTTCATCCAATAACCAGAGATATCAAATCATCAGCCTATCTGGGCGATTTGCTAGTGACAGGATATTCCCATTTCTCACGCAATAGGGCTTTCGGAACCATGCTCGGGAAAGGATATACGGTCCGTTCGGCGATGCTCGAAATGGATATGATTGCAGAAGGTTACTATTCCACAAAGTGTATCAAAGAGCTTAACCTTCAGTATCATATTAATATGCCGATAACCGATTCGGTCTATAACATCATCTACGAGAATATCTCGCCAGCTATCGAGATTCGATTATTAACCGAGCATTTGCGTTAACACTATTTAATACCATGACAAATATATCGTTGCAATTAGACAAAGTTTATGACTTTGTTTCAAAAGAGGAGATTCAGTCTTATAAGAAATCTGCTGAATTACAAGGTGTTGCTCTTCGAGGCAAGACCGGTAAAGGAAACGATTTCCTAGGTTGGGTAGACCTTCCTTCGAGTATCTCAGAATCTGTTCTTGAAGAGATCGAAAAAGTGACACTTAAACTTAAATCGAAGCATCTCGAAGTGTTTGTGGTTATTGGTATCGGAGGTTCTTACTTAGGCAGTAAGGCTGTTATTGATGCTCTATCAGACTCCTTTGCTCAAATTAAAGGGAGCTTTGAAGCCCCTTTAGTTGTTTTTGCTGGTCAAAATATTAGCGAAGATTATCTTTTCGAATTGCGCGATCTGCTTGATACTAAAGAGTGGGCTTGTGCTATAATCTCTAAGTCTGGAACAACCACTGAGCCAGCTTTAGCATTCCGACTTCTTAAACAAGATCTAGAAGAAAAATATGGTGTTGATGAAGCTCGTAAACGTATCATTGCCATTACTGATGGCGAACGTGGCGCATTAAAGACTCTAGCTGTTGAAGAAGGGTATAAAACATTTGTTATTCCAGATGATGTGGGTGGTCGATATTCGGTGCTTACTCCTGTTGGTTTAATCGCTATTTCTATTGCAGGTTTCGATGTGAGAGAATTGGTTCGAGGTGCTCAATCGATGGAGGTTGCTTGTGGTGCAGATGTGCCATTTGAAAAAAATATGGCAGCTCAATATGCAGCTGTCCGAAATGCCCTCTATGCAAAGGGTAAGAAGGTTGAGATTATGGTGAACTATAATCCAAAGCTTCACTTTTTTGCTGAATGGTGGAAACAACTTTACGGTGAATCAGAGGGAAAAGAATTTAAAGGAATCTTTCCTGCTAGCGTAGATTTTTCGAGTGATCTTCATTCGATGGGACAATATATTCAAGAAGGAGAGCGTATGTTATTTGAAACCGTTTTGTCTGTAGGTCAAGTAAACAATGAAGTTTTGGTTCCATCAGACAAGGACGATTTAGATAAATTGAATTTCCTTGCTGGAAAACGTGTTGACTACATCAATAAAATGGCTGAACTTGGAACTATGATCGCCCATGTTGATGGAGGAGTTCCTAATATAAAGATTAACATTCCACAGTTGAATGAGTTTTACTTGGGCCAATTGATCTATTTCTTTGAAATAGCTTGTGGTATTAGTGGGTATTTACTTGATGTTAATCCATTTGACCAGCCTGGAGTAGAGGCTTATAAGAAAAATATGTTTGCCTTGCTTGAAAAGCCAGGGTTCGAAAAGGAGACTGCTGAACTAAAAGCTCGGTTGGGATAGTTCGGAGCTACCGCGGATTGCGCTGATTCTGGATGTTGCATTTCAAGGATAGCTTAAAATTAAATTGTTATGGCTATGCGTCAAGTTCTGTTGTTTTTTTGTTTTACGGTCCTCTTCGCTTGTGGCGTTAGGAACTCTTCAGAACCAATTACAAGTCTCAGAATGAATCACGATCAAATTCTGACTCCTGCAGAACTTTCAAAAGTTACTGTCCGGTCGGCTTCAGATTATCGTAAAGTGCTGCAGCAGATCGATCCAGCAGACCTTTCTTCTTTAGATGCGGCTAAAAACATCTTCCTTAAAAGTTCGTCTGACAGTATCGTTTCGGATTCGATGTTTGTTAGCTTCTATGACTTTTATACTCGTCTTGCCGATATTTACATTGAAAGTAATGAGCAGGTGGCTTTGCAATTAGCTAATAATAAATCGCATACTTTATTGAGTTCAAACTTTGCAAGTCGTGGGTTGAAGTTGGTTTCAGATCGTGAACTATTTTCCTTGGCAAGGCAAAATAGCTATCTGTTAAAAGAATTTGGACCGAGGCTTTCTGCTTCTTTTCGCGAATATTTGACAATCGCCAGTATCGAACAAGATATTCCATTCCAGAAGTATGGGAAGATTGTTATTCCATCAGATTCTTTAGCATCTCGAATTTTAACCTGGGAGAATTTCATGGGGCGTTATCCTGATTTTATTGAACTTCGATTAGCGCAAGATGAATACACACAATATCTGGGGGCCTATCTTTCGGGAACTGATAATGCACGAGCTTTTAATTCGAACACAAGTCAGCTACAAGATAGCTTAAAACTGTCGTTGGAATCTTTTGTTCTGAATAACCCAGAGAGTAAAAGTGCCAATTTAGTGAAGGATTATCTTGAAATGCTAAAGGGTACAAATTTTAATTACACGGAGAAGGTGGACTCATTTCTGCTAGAAAAAGTATATCATTGAAAGCGATTTAACGCTAACGATTTTATCGATTAATAAACATAATTATGCAACAAAAAACTTCCAGTTCAGAAAAAGGATCTCCTAAGCAGGTCTATTTAGAGGTTAAGGAGAACTCTGAATTGTTGAAATTCTTGTTAGAACAGCTTAAAGGGAAAAGTAGAACTACCGTTAAGGCCTTGCTTGCCCATCGACAAGTGGCTGTGGGTAGCCATACCATTACACAGTTTGATTATCCTGTTCTAGTTGGCCAACAGGTGACGATCACCTATGGCAAGATTCCTGAGCAGATCAGATACAAAGGCTTACGCATAATTTTTGAAGATCCACATATCATCGTAATCGAAAAAGAGGCCGGAATGCTCTCCATAGCTACCGCGAAAGAGAAATTGTTAACCACATATAGCATTTTAAGCGGCCATGTTAAACGCGAAGATCCTAATAATAGAATCTTTGTCGTGCACCGTCTCGACCGGGATACTTCTGGTATTATGATGTTTGCAAAGAGCGAAGCTGTGCAGTCAACGTTACAAAGATCTTGGCAGGAAGCGATCATCGAACGCACCTACGTTGCCGTTGTTGAAGGCGTTGTTGAAAAAGATGAAGGGACAATTCACTCGTTCTTAAAAGAGAACAAGGCCTTGATCATGTATTCAACAAAGGTTCCAGGAGAAGGCGATGAGGCGATTACGCATTATAAAGTCTTACGAAGAGGTGACGAGATTTCTCTTGTGGAGGTGAAGCTCGAAACGGGCCGTAAGAATCAGATCCGAGTGCACATGAAAGAATTAGGATATCCAATTGTTGGAGATAAGAAATATGGCGCGAAGCTTAACCTGATTGGTCGAACCTGCTTGCATGCTCGAGTGCTTTCTTTCATCCATCCCGTAAGTGGTCAAGAGATGCGTTATGAGACTCCAGTTCCTGGCCGTTTTATGTCGGTCTTTGCACGACATGAGAAAATCTAATCAGTCCTAGCAGCATGCTAATTTAGTGTTCAATTCTTGAATCTGACTATGAAATACCTGTTGTCTTTATTCGCGCTGGCCTTATTGATCTCGTGTCATGTCAATCCGCCAGAACAACTGACCAATTATGTAAATCCATTTATTGGCACCGATGAAGATGGGCATACTTTCCCAGGAGCATTAGTCCCATTCGGGATGGTTCAGCTAAGTCCTGATAATGGCGAACATGGCTACAACTGGTGCAGTGGATACCATTACAGCAGCAAAACTATCCGTGGCTTTAGTCATACCCATTATAGTGGCACAGGTGCTGAAGATCTATGTGATATTTCAGTTTTTCCAACTCTGAATACCTCTCCAACGCCAAAGACTATTGTCAGTGAATTTGATCATCACGATGAGCAAGCAAAGCCTGGATATTATTCGGTAAAACTAAAAGCTTCCAATATTAATGCTGAGTTGACTGCAACAACCCATTGTGGTCTGCATCGGTATACATTCCCTGAAGGTAAACAACCAATTTTACGCCTTGATTTAGGGATCGGAAATGGCACGGAAGCACGCGTGGGCCATAATGGCGATTTGCCCCTTGAGTGTTATCTAAAGAAGATTGATGATCATACCCTTGTCGGATTTCGCCGTTCGGTCGGATTTGTAGGCGAGCGATGTGTTTTCTTTGCGGCTCAGACGAATAAGCCCTTCTCTAGCTTAACCATCTTTGCTGATAGCGTTAAAATTGGTTCTGATCAAGAAGGTCGAGCAGTCACCATCTCTTCTTCGTTGAGCTTTCCTAATACCCAAGCGAATGATCAGCTTTTAATGAAAGTGGCTATTAGCACTGCAAACATTGAAGGAGCTTTGGCAGGTTTGGCCGAAATTAAAGATTGGGATTTTGATGCCGTTCGGAAAATAGCCTCAGATAGTTGGGAGAAAGAACTTGCAAAGATTAAAGTTACCTCTGATGATAAGGCGTTTAAGGAGACTTTTTATACCGCGGCTTACCATTGCTATTTTGCCCCATTCCGTTTCGACGACGCTTTGGGTAACTATACTGGTGCTGAGAAGGAAATCCATGCTCATCCGAATATTTATACATTGAGCTCTTTATGGGACACCTATAGAGCTGCGGCTCCTCTATTTACCTTAACTCAGACGGAGCGTTTGCCTGCAATTATTACATCTTTTCTTGAATTTTACAAACAACATGGTCTTCTCCCTTCATGGGAACTATATTTCAATGAAGCCAATGTTATGCCAGGCTATCATGCTGTTCCAATTATCGCCGATGCCATGCTGAAAGGGGTTAAAGGTTTTGATTATCAGCTGGCCTTTGAAGCCATGGTTGTCACGGCAAATGAAGATATTCGAGAATCTAATTACTATCGACAATATGGCTATATTCCTGATGACTTAGATCCTAGACAACGAGGTGTTACCAAAACTGTTGAATATGCCTTTGACGACTGGTGTATTGCGCAAGTGGCTCAGCAACTGAATAAGAGTGCCGAATATGAGACCTTTATAAAACGAAGTGGATACTGGAAAAATATTTTTGATTCGCACACCGGTTTTGTAAGACCTAAAGACAAAACAGGCGCCTGGATGGTTCCATTTCTGCCTACTGAATCGGTTGGTTTTCAAGAGGGAAATGCCTGGATCTATACCTGGTATGTTCCTCATGATGTGAAAGGATTAATCACTGCTATGGGTGGGGAGAAGCGTTTTGGTCAGAAACTAGATTCGCTGTATAATGCCCCCGACGCTCCATACCGAAAATTGAAAAATAATGGCTTCTATGGATTGTCTGAATTTTCAAATGAACCAAGTCATCATGTCCCATACCTCTATAATTACATTGGTAAGCCTTGGTTGACAGCAGAAAAAATCAACCATATTCGGACTAAGTTTTATAGCAATCAACCCAATGGATTATGTGGAAACGATGATTGCGGTCAGATGAGTGCCTGGTATATCTTTAGCTCTATTGGTTTTTATCCAGTTAACCCTTCAGATGGAATTTATGTCTTTGGCACCCCATTGGCTACTAAGACTGAAATTGCATTATCAAATGGGAATAAATTTAGTGTTCAAGCGATCGATCTGAGTTCGAAGAATATCTACATTCAAAAAGCCACACTGAATGGAGTCTCTTATTCCAACTCGTATATTAAGCACTCCGAACTTCTTAAGGGTGGAGAGCTTGTTTTTTATATGGGTGATAAGCCATCCGAATCGTATGGTGTGCTGCCAGAGAATCGGCCAGGAAACTAATGTTTAATGCTATTTTGATTCGAGACATATGAAAATATTTAACCCAATCCGGCTTTTACTTCTTCTAGAACTTCTTTTAAGTGCTTCCCTTTCGGAGGCTCAGGTTGCCCCTTTTTACGATGCCGCTACAAATCTATATGGTTATAAGGACCCTAAAGGGAGTGTGGTCATTTCGCCTAAATACGAATTGGCCTATCCTCTAAATGAAGGGTTTGCGGCATTTAAACAGCAGGGTAAATACGGGTATGTCGATCAGAACGGAAAAGTAGTTGTTACAGCTAAATATGATGATACCTGGAAATTTATTGGCGGATATGCTGCTGTTCGTCTGGCGGGCAAATATGGTTTTATAAATGTCAAAGGTGAGGAAGTTGTCCCACTAATTTATAAGCGTGCTTACAACTACCATGGAGCCTGCTGTTATAAAGGTCAGGCACATGTGAAGGAGAATGGCAAGTGGAAAATTATCACGCTAGGATCTTTGCCTAAAGTTTATTAACTTTAATCGACTTATTTTCTGTCAATTAAATTAATTCGTTAGGCGATGAAAAAAAACATGGGAACACTAGACAAGACCATCCGTATCTTGATTGCACTAGTTATTGTAGCTCTTTTTGTAACGAAGGTTGTTTGCGGCACTTTAGCCATTGTCTTATTGATCTTCGCAGCAATTTTTGTAATCACAAGTTTTGTGAGTTTTTGTCCTCTTTATACCCTCTTTGGGATAAAAACCTGCAAGAAATAGTCGATTATAGCTCGCTAGATTCTTTTATCTTTTCCAGTAAAACTATATTTTCAACATGATGGGTATGTGGAAACATATCCACCGGCTGAACTTTTGTGACCATATAGATAGAGCTTAATAGACTTATGTCGCGTGCCTGTGTAGCTGGATTGCAACTTACGTAAACAATCCGCTCTGGCGAAGCAAATAAGATTGAATTGATCACCTCATCACTCATTCCGGCACGTGGTGGATCGGTAATGATCACATCGGGATGACCATGCTCGGTGATAAATTCTCTGGTTAGAATCTCTTTCATATCACCCGCAAAGAAATTCGTGTTCGAAAGTTTATTGCTTGAGGCATTTAACTTCGCGTCCTCAATAGCTTCTGGGACATATTCGATACCTACTACTTTTTTTGCTTGTTTTGCTACGAAGCAAGCGATGGTGCCAGTTCCTGTATATAAATCATAGACTACTTCATTACCTGTCAGCGCTGCGAATTCACGCGTCGCTTTGTAAAGTTCATAGGCTTGTAGTGAATTTGTTTGATAAAAGGATTTTGGTCCGATCCTAAATTTTAGTCCTTCCATCTCCTCGGTAATAAATCCATCCCCTTTGAAAATATTTACCTCCTGGTCTGTTATCGTATCATTTCCTTTCTGATTGATGACATACAGCAGGGTTGTGATTGCAGGAAAGCTGTCAGTCAGAAATTGAAGCAAAAGTTCTCTTTTTTCTCGCTCCTCCCGAAAGAAATTTACAATCACCATAATCTCGCCAGTACTTGTGGTTCGGATGATAAGATTTCGCAGGAAGCCTTCCTTGTTTTTTAGGTCGTAAAACGCAAGGTTATTTAATAATGCGTATTTTTTTACTGCATTTCGGATATCGTTCGAGCTATCTGTCTGAAGCCAGCATTTGTTTACATTAAGCACCTTATCAAACATGCCTTGAACATGAAATCCAAGGACATTCATATCCTCAAATTCATTACCCGACCGCACCTCTTCGTGGGTTAGCCAACGTCGATTTGAAAAGGTAAACTCAAGTTTGTTGCGGTAGAATGTTGAGGTTGCCGATCCAATGATTGGCATAATATCAGGAAGCGTAATCCTCCCAATCCGACTTAGTTGATCGGAGACTTGCTTTTGTTTGTAGAAAAGTTGTTTTTCGTAGGGTAAGTATTGCCATTTGCAACCACCGCAAATTTCGAAATGTTCGCAAAAAGCTGGAATCCTATCCGGAGAATCTTTTTGAATCTGAATAACTTTCGCTTCTTGGTATTTCTCTCTCTTCTTGGTAACCTGAAGGTCAACGATGTCTCCAGGGATTACATGGGTCGTAAAAACCACCACTCCATCAACTCTGGCTACAGCTTTTCCTTCCGATCCAATATCTAAAATCTCTACGCCATCATAGCGTGGCAGTGGTTTATTCCCTCTTGACAAAGTCTTGAATTTTTAATTTGGTGCAAAGATATAAATTGATTCTGCACCTGAGCAGAAAGTTTACTTCTAGCTTAATTTAATTCGAGTTTAACGCAGTAAAAATAAATCCTCTAGCCCCTTCAAATTTTGGTATCTTTGCACCGCTAAAATAAGGTTTACATGATTGGTTGTTTTAACCAAGATCATGCATGTCCGAAAAGGCGAATAAATTTGTGAGTAAGTAGATTATGAGTGTTTCAGTAGAGGAATTATACGTCGAATTTGGCGGGTTTGAGCTTTTTAAGCATGTGAATTTTATTGTCAATCCGCGCGATCGCATTGGTCTGGCGGGCCGAAATGGCGCTGGCAAGTCTACATTGCTTAAAATTTTAGCTGGAAAGCAAACTCCAACTTCGGGAAGGGTTATTGTCCCAAAGGATATCATGATTGGATACCTTCCTCAACATATGGAACTGGCTGATTCACGAACCGTGATGGATGAGGCCATCACTGCTTTTGCCGAGATATTAGCACTTGAGAAAAAAATAGATTTTCTGAACTCTGAACTTAGCACTCGTACAGATTATGAGTCAGCGGCTTATCACCAGATCATCGATGATATGCATGAGGCAAATGAGCGTTTTCAGATGATGGGTGGGACGAATTTCCATGTCGACATCGAACAAACCCTCATTGGATTAGGTTTTACACGGTCTGATTTTTCCCGACAAACATCTGAATTTTCTGGAGGATGGCGTATGCGCATCGAGCTTGCTAAGATCTTACTTAAGAAGCCAAATGTGTTTCTACTCGATGAGCCAACGAATCACTTAGATATTGAGTCAATCGAATGGCTTGAAGAGTTCTTAAAGGATTACGCTGGTGCGGTGGTCTTGGTTTCTCATGACCGGGCATTTTTAGATAATGTAACCAATCGGACGGTCGAGATTAGCTTAGGCAAGATCTACGATTATAAAGTTAACTATACTAAATATCTTGAGCTTCGTGTCGAACGTCGCGAACAGCAGATGGCTGCATTTCGGAACCAGCAAAAGATGATTCAGGATACCGAAGATTTTATCTCCCGCTTTCGCTATAAGGCTACAAAATCGGTACAGGTACAATCCCGTATTAAACAGCTCGATAAGGTTGATCGTATCGAGATCGATGAAGAAGATACACGGGCATTAAATATTAAATTTCCACCTTCTCCGCGCTCTGGAGCCGTTGTTTTTGAAGGCAAAGAAGTTACCAAGCGTTATGGTGATTTGTTGGTGCTTGATAAAGTAGATCTAACTTTTGAGCGAGGTACTCGAGTTGCTTTCGTAGGGAAGAATGGGGAAGGGAAGAGTACGATGGCTCGTATCATTATGCAAGATCTTGCATGTAATGGTGAACATAAACTTGGTCACAACGTCAAAATTGGATATTTCTCGCAAACGCAAGCTGCTGAATTAGACGAAGAGTTAACCGCATTTGAGACTATAGATAAGATTGCTGTCGGTGATATTCGCACTAGAATACGAGATATTTTAGGTGCATTTATGTTCTCGGGTCAAGATGCAGATAAAAAAGTTAAAGTGCTTTCGGGTGGTGAACGGGCTAGACTAGCAATGATTAGCTTATTACTTGAGCCGGTTAATTTCTTAGTCTTGGATGAACCAACCAATCACTTGGATATCCATTCAAAAGGGTTGTTAAAACAAGCCCTGATTAATTATGATGGTACGCTGCTGGTTGTTTCGCATGATCGTGAATTCTTAGACGGATTGGTGGATGTTGTTTATGAATTTAAACATCGTAAACTTCGACAACATTTGGGTGGCGTTTATGAGTTCTTGCGCAAAAGAAAACTGGAATCGTTGCGTGAATTAGAGCAAGCTGCTCCTGAGAAGAAAGTCAAAAAGGAAGTAGTTGCTAAAGAGGCTGCTCCTGTTAGCTTTGATGATCGAAAAGAGATCAATCGGATGATTAGCCGAGTTGAGAAGCAAATTACGGAGGCTGAATGGGAGATCTCTAAATTGGAAGAGGAGATTGCAGAGATGGACAAAATGCTAGCTGATCCTGCAACTTTAGATGGTAGTTCACTGTTTAATCGTTATGGAGCAGCGAAGAAAGAGGTAGAGAAAGCAATGCTTGAGTGGGAGACACTCAATGAAGAACTTAAGAATTGGGAAAGCAAAAGGACTTGGTAGTTCTTTTAGACTATTAAAATATTTCGTGATCATAAAGAATTAAGACTATGGAAAAGACAGATTATATCTTCGGAATGCGCACCATTATCGAGGCAATCAACTCTGGTAAAGAGATTGAGAAAATATTAATCAAAAAAGGGTTGCAAGGGGAACTTTATCACGAATTGATGGATCTTGTTCATCAGTTTCAGATTCCTATTCAGCTTGTGCCGATAGAGAAACTTGATCGTGTAACGCGCAAGAATCATCAAGGTATTCTGGCTTTTATATCTCCGATATTTTACCAAAATATTGAAGAGATCATTCCTCGTTTGTATGAAGAAGGAAAAACAGCATTGATCTTAGTTCTCGATGAACTTACTGATGTGCGTAATTTTGGAGCAATTGCAAGGTCTGCCGAGGTTGCAGGTGTTCATGCAATCGTTATTCCAGAGAAAGGTTCAGCCCAAATTAATGCAGATGCGATAAAAACTTCCGCAGGAGCACTGCATCTAATTCCTGTCTGTCGGACAAAAAGTCTCTCTGCCGTTTTAAAATTCTTGAAAAATAGTGGATTGAAAATTGTTGCTGCAACAGACAAAGGTGACAAGGTCTATTCCGATATCGATATGAAAGATCCGGTTGCTATCATCTTAGGATCTGAAGATTTGGGTATTGAGGCTGGTCTTTTGAAGATGTCAGATGAATGGGCTAAGATCCCTCAGTATGGACAGATTAAATCATTGAATGTTTCTGTTGCTGCTGGAATCATCGTGTTTGAAGCCCTTCGTCAGCGCTCGTTAGCCTAGCTAAGAGAATATAGGAACTACTCGATTGAAAGTCTCTTCTAAGGAGATAAAGGTTTCTGTGCTCGATATCCCGGGTATACGTTGAATCTTATCACTTAATATTTGTTTGAGATGTTCATTATCTCTTGCATAAACCTTGATAAATATCGCATATTCCCCAGTGGTGTAATGACATTCGACAATTTCTCGAATAGCTAGAAGTTGGTCCGCTACTTCATGAAATAACCCCCCTTTTTCTAAGAATATCCCCACATAGGTGCAGGTGCGGTAGTCGATCTTTTTAGGGTCGATGTAATAACCAGATCCTGTGATAACCTCCATCTCAATCATACGATTGACACGCTGGTGAACGGCTGCCCTTGAAACACCACACTCTGTTGCCACATCTTTAAATGGAATACGCGCATTTTTGGTGATAATGTCTAAGATATGTAAGTCTGTATCGTCAAGTTGATTTCGTAGTGTCATCGTTGCAAGTCTATAATCGAATTAATGTTGATCTATTTCTCTCTGGCGACCCAATTGCTCAGGTATCGAGGGTCAATGTCGGAAATAATTCTTGCACCTCAAAATATAAAGTCTTATTTAGTTTGTGACGAAATAACTTCCTCGATGGCCCGATAACAGACGGGGCAAAACAGAGGGGTTTTATTCGATTTCATTCGGCAGTCTTGCATCGGACTAAAGATCCCTTTCGCACTGTATCCTCCGCCCTCAAATGCTCCTACGACGTTCTCTTGATCTTTCTCTCGAGGTGTTGGTATCGCAGTCGATTTGTTCACTAAGTCTGCCCATTTAGACTTGAAATTAACCAAGGTGGTAAGGTTGGGTTCCCATGGCTCCGCTTTTAGATTGTAGTAATCTTGAAAAGCCACTTCTGAGGTGTAATATTCATCGGCTAACCCAACAAAGCCATGGCCGAACTCATGCACGAATACGTTGGGTGAGAGAAGATGGTCGGAAGTGCACACATTGATGAAATTATAGAAACCGCCCCCTCCATATCTAGACGAATTAACCAAGATCATGATTTGATCGTAAGGGACTACGGAAGCCATATCTGATACCGTTTTTAGATCAGATGTTGTTAGGTAACGTGAGATGTCGAACGTGAAAAATGTGGTGTTAAAGAGTGTGTTGCGATAAATATGCTCGCCTGGGATGTCGGTTCCTGATTCGCCTGAGGGCGTTTTAATGGCATAGATATTGAACTTGTCCTTAAGTGTTGAAAACGGCTTTACGACAAACAGGGAGTCGGTAAGTCTTTTGGCATCTGCGACGAATTTATCCATCTCTTCAGCAGCATAACCTTCAGCTAAAATAGCCACGTCAATCTTATGCTCTGGTTCGCCGGAGTATAAGATTTTCTCAACCGGCAAGTTTCGTGGGTTCTCACGCACGATAAAATAGTTCTCTGGATTGATGGCTTGTGAGTAGATCTCTACAAACACACCACTTCGGTCTCTTTTTTGTATCGACAGTTTAACGTTTTTCTTAGGAAATGGGAATCGTAACACTTGATAAAATGCTTTGTTGGTCATCTTCGCTTCAGGTGTAGCTTGCCATTCTTGAAATAATGGGGAGAACCCTTTTGAAAAAATTAAGTCTCCACTGGCTTCGTCAAAAACTTCAAACTGATAAGTCCCCAAGTTAAGTTTGTTGAATAAAGAGTTATGAGAGCCGCCCCAAGCGTACTCTTTTATCAGTGCGTTAGGCATAACTGAAGTGCTCGTAGCATTGCCAGTAAGCAGATAATCAACTCGTAAAACCTCATTGGTAAAATATTTTTCGTAATTTGGACCAGCCCAGAGAGCCAAAGGACCACAAAGAAGTATTAACTGAAATAAAAGTTTCTTCATAATGAGCATCTTTCGTTACTTTTGCATGAACGATTCAAAGCTAGCTATTTTTTGATTAATTAAAATTTCAACCCATGTCAGTATTTTACGATTATATAAAGGAGATTTTATTGGATTATGGATTTATATCTCGGATGGCTATTGATGGAGCTGCCCTTATCGGTTTAGCGACGATCCTAGCGGGATCATTTTTGATTTATTTGATCGCTCGTCTAATCTTCATTAAAGTTGTTAGTCGGGTAGTGGCTCGTACAAAAGGTATTTGGGATGATACACTTTATAACCATAAGGTTTTCCATGTCTTAGTCCATTTTATTCCTGCGATCCTAATATATAGTACTTCAACTATTGCGGGTGAAGATATCGTTTGGTTTCCTGAGCTTATTAGGGGATTGGCCCATATCTATATTGCGATTATAGTAATGGCGGCTTTTCTTCGATTTCTTAACGCGGTTCAAGAGATCTATAATACATACCCCTATTCAAAGGATCGACCTATAAAGGGTTATTTGCAAGTTGTCAAAATCTTAATTTATTTCTTTGGTTCTATATTCATTATTGCTGTTTTAGTGAATAAAAACCCTTCAACACTATTTGCAGGCTTAGGTGCCATTGCAGCTGTATTGATGTTGGTTTTCAGGGACGCTATTTTGGGTTTTGTTGCCAGTATTCAGCTTGCTGCAAATAATATGGTAAAACCAGGTGACTGGATAATGGTCCCTCGATTTAATGTTGATGGAACAGTTTACGATATAACACTGACTACGGTTAAAGTGCAAAACTGGGATAAGACAATCACCACAATCCCTACCTACTCACTCGTCTCAGAATCGGTGATTAATTGGTCTGGGATGAAAGAATCTGGAGGGCGTCGTATTCAGCGTAGCATTTTCATTGATATGAGAAGTATTCGTCTTTGCGATAAGCCGATGCTTGATCAGATTTATGCACTGCCTATGTTTAAAGAGTTTATTACCACAGATGGTGCTATTGCCGACGATTATCAGGATGATGAAAATAGGGGAGCTTTGAAAATGCACCTTTTTGAGACACCAACAAATCTATCTCTGTTTATGAAATATCTTGAAGGCTATTGCGTCGCCCATCCAGGTATCCATGAGCATATGACTCGCCTTATACGGATGTTGCAATCGACAGATAAGGGGCTTCCTATAGAGGTTGTTGTGTTTAGTAAAGCACAAGAGTCTTTGTTGTATGAAGCGCTTCAGAATGAGTTGTTTGATCATATCTTTGCAGTCTTGCCTGCATTTGGACTTCGGGTATTTCAGAATCCAACCTAATGGAGTATTGGGAAGCCTGCATTCTATTTATTTTTTTGACAGACGTGAATATTCGAGAACCCTTTCTTGGTGCAGCAAGAAACAAAAAAGCCGATTTGTTTAATTTTTTAATTAAAAAGTTAGAAAATTAAAAATTAATAGCGATTTTTGTATCAAATTGAAAGCGCTGTGAAAAAACATACGACCGAATCAGAAGAAGATTTCAAAGAGCAGAGTGTGCATATCGATGATCTTGATCGTAAGATTCTCAAGTTGATTACTGCAAATGCTCGAATCCCATTTTTAGAAGTAGCAAGAGAGTGCGGCGTATCAGGAGCTGCAATTCATCAACGTGTTCAGCGCTTAGTGGCTGTGGGTGTTATTGTTGGTTCTGAGTTTATCGTAAGTCCACAGAAGCTAGGTTATAATACGACAGCTTACATGGGTATTTACCTTGAGAAAGTGAAAGATGATACTCGGGTATTGGCTCAGCTTCGTGAGATCTCAGAGGTTGTAGAGTGTCACCATACCACCGGTCAATATGCGATTTTTATTAAGATTCAAACAAAAACGAATAAGCATCTCATGAAGATTATAGACACCGATCTTCAAGCGATTGATGGCATTGCACGTACGGAGACATTTATTTCTCTGGAGGAGGATTTCAAACGCCAGATACCTATTCGATAATAATAGAATATACCTTATAACAAAAAAGCCTCCAGAAATCTGGAGGCTTTTTTTATTCGTGTAGTGATATTAAAACGGCAGATCGTCTTTGTCATCTAGATCAACCGATAAGGGCGTGCTAGTGAATTCTTGACCTGATGGTGGAGTGTTTGCAGGACTGCCACCTTGAGGTGCTAGATCAACGCGAAAAGCATTGATGTTGCTGAACCATTTTTCGTTGTACTCACGTGATTCGATGCTAAACGAAACTTCTACTTCCATTCCTGGTTTAACTTTTTCGAACGTTCCATTCTTATCATTAAAAAGGGTGAAACAGATCTTCTTTGGATATTGATCTTCTCCTGTTTCAATAACAAAATCTTGTTTTTTCCACTCTCCTCGTGCACTTGTTCCAGTGATTTCTGGAAGCACTTGCAATACCTTGCCAGTTGTTTTAAAGCTCATATTGTGTTTATTAAGTTACAGATATAAAAAAGGATCCGGAATGAAAAATCCCGGATCCTAAATACGGGGCTACTCCCCAAAAGTAAGTTAAAAAATCAAATTATTTTTTGATTTCAAGAAGTTCTACTTCAAAAACAAGTACTGAGTTAGGTTTGATATCCGCACCAGCACCACGCTCACCATATGCAAGGGCAGCAGGAATAACAATTTTCCATTTAGAACCTAAAGGCATAAGTTGTAATGCCTCAGTCCATCCTGGGATAACTTGGTTAACAGGGAAACTTGCAGGTTTGCCACGATCAACAGAGCTGTCAAATACTTTACCTTCAATCGTTGTTCCATGATAATGAACGACAACAGTATCCGTAGCAGCTGGTTTTGCGCCATTGCCTTCTTTAAGGATCTCGTATTGAAGACCACTAGCAGTTGTCTTAACACCTGAACGTTTTGCATTTTCATCAAGGAATTTCTTTCCTACTTCACCTGCTTTGCCAGCTTCTAATTGTTGGCATTTCATGAAGTATACTTGAGTAACACCACTAACTTTAGCACTTGGAATCTGTGATGAATCACCGTTAAGTGCGCTAGTGAAAGCTGCAAGAATAATTTTTTGATCAAGATCTTTACCTCCTGGTGCAGTTGGTAGATTTTTCTTGATGTTGTTGCCGATGTCAATACCAATTGCATAGGCAGCTGAATCCGCAAGTGATTTCAGTTGTACTTTTGAACTTTTAATGTTGCCACATGACACTAACATAACTGTGCCTACAACTAAAGTCAGAACGAGAGATTTAATTTTCATACCGTTTTCTTATAAAATTTTAATTGTTTGTTCTAGAAGATGCGAAGATAGAAATTAAATTAGAATTTAAACAAATCAATATTTCATTAATTAGAGAGTCTTTTAATATTTTTGACTCTTGAATTTTTTAATTTTATTTAAAATAGGATTCGTTTGTCTATCCTTTTATTTATTGGGATTTTAAGTGAGATTTGTCTTTTAAATTTCACTTAAACGGCTTGGTTCCTCTAAGCATCTCTCTTTTTCCAGGTGGACCAGGCAGCCGTTCTACAATAAACCCAGACTCTATCATTGCTCTTCGAACTGATCCTTTCGCACAATAGGTGACAATTTTTGCACCGGGATTACAATGTTTGTAAAGTTGCTGGAAGATAACAGTCTGCCATAATTCTGGCTGCGATGTTGGCGAGAAGGCATCAAAGTAGATAAGGTCAAATGGGGGTAAATTATCCATTTTTAATTCAGTTAAATCGCCATTAATCTTGTAAAGGGATAGGTTATCATTGATTTGAATCTCGATCCCCCATTCGGCCAGATGGAGATTTTGGAATAACTTAGGATCAGGGTGAATAGCAATTTCTGGATAATTTAAATTTTCCCAGTCAGCTTTGTTAAGCGGGTGCTTCTCGATGGTTATGTACTGGATGATCTGATTTGTATTTTGGGCTTCAATGGCAGTCAGATAGGTGTTTAATCCAGTCCCAAAACCAACTTCAAAAATCGTAACCGTCTTAGCATTTATCTCCGTTAGTCCTGAATGAATAAATACATGATTTGATTCTTGAATAGAACCATGTATTGAGTGGTAATGCTCTCCATAATGGGGATCAAAGAGTGTATCTGAACCATCTTCGGTCTTGAATATTTTAGGCATATCTGAGGTCTGAATTGTAGGCCAATTGATTCGAACTGTTTCGCAAAAATACCATGAAATATTCATACTTTCGTGATGTAGTTTATCTCTGCACTTTACAACCTGTCACTTGCTATGCTGATTCGAATCTATCCTGAAAATCCTAATCCTAAAGAGATCCTGAAAGTTGTTGAGGTGTTGCGAAATGGGGGTGTTGTCATCTTCCCGACGGATACGATTTATGGCATCGGCTGTGATATAACCAATCCCAAAGCAATAGCCCGCGTGGCAATGATCAAAAATGTTAAGCCTGAGAAGGCAGATTTCTCATTCCTATTTTATGACCTAAGCACGATTTCTGAGTATTGTACCCCTATCCCTAATAGTATTTTTAAGCTATTGAAAAGAAATCTTCCTGGGGCGTTCACCTTTATTTTAAATGCCAATAGCAATATCCCAAAGCTGTTTCGTAACACAAAAAAGAGCATCGGTATACGTATTCCAGACAACTCAATAATTCGAGAGATCGTTCAGGAACTTGGAAATCCTATCCTTTCGACCTCCGTAAAGGATGATGACCAGATCATCGAATATACAACCGATCCTGATCTAATTCATGAGAAGTTTCGCGATCTTGTTGATTTGGTTGTGGATGGTGGTTTCGGAGGAAATATCCACTCGACCGTAGTCGATTGTACCGATCATGAACCTACTGTCATCCGCCAAGGAAAAGGTGATCTGATCGAGTAGGATGCATGTCAAAGTTGTCTGGGGATATCTTATTTTACCCACCTAGAGTTTTGTAACCTAATTTTAATCTTTTTTGATTTGTTTAGTTACAATATTGACGTAAATTTGTACTTTACAAATTAATTATAGAGTTATGAATAAAATATCAGATGTTGTAAAGCCTGGCGTAGTAACCGGTACTGATTTGCAGTATGTTTTTCAAGTTGCAAAAGCCAATGGATTTGCTATTCCTGCCGTTAACGTAGTTGGATCTTCAACAGTTAATGCAGTTATAGAGGCTGCAGTAGCAGTCAATGCACCAGTTATGATTCAATTTTCTAACGGTGGTGCTGCTTTTAATGCAGGTAAGGGTTTGAAACTTGAAGGTCAGCAAGCTGCTATCTTAGGTGCCATTGCCGGAGCTAAACATATACATACCTTAGCTGAAGCTTATGGTGCATATGTTATCTTGCATACCGATCATGCTGCAAAAAAATTACTTCCTTGGATAGATGGTCTTTTAGATGCTAGTGAAAAACATTTTGCTGAAACAGGTAAACCACTTTTCAGTTCTCATATGTTAGACCTTTCAGAGGAGCCAATTGAAGAGAATATCGAGATTAGCAAACGTTATTTAGAGCGTATGTCTAAAATTGGAATGACTCTTGAAATAGAACTTGGTATTACGGGTGGTGAAGAAGATGGCGTTGACAACAGCGATGTTGATAATAGCCTACTTTATACTCAGCCAGAACATGTTTGTTATGCTTACGAAGAGCTTAGCAAAGTGTCTCCTAACTTTACCGTTGCAGCTTCATTTGGTAACGTTCACGGAGTTTACAAACCAGGAAACGTTAAACTTGCCCCAGTGATTTTGAAAAATTCACAAGATTATATCAAAGCTAAACATGGCATGAGTGATTCTCATCCAGTTAACTTTGTATTCCACGGTGGATCAGGTTCTTCACATGCAGAAATTCGTGAAGCAATTGGTTATGGTGTAATTAAAATGAATATCGATACCGATACTCAATGGGCTTATTGGGATGGCGTAAGAGGCTTTGAGGCTGCTAATCGTCCATACTTACAAGGTCAAATTGGTAACCCAGAAGGTGCTGAAAAACCAAATAAGAAATACTACGATCCTCGCGTTTGGTTGCGTAAAGGTGAAGAGGCTCTTATCGCTCGTTTAAAACAAGCTTTCGATGACTTAAACGCTATCAATAGCCTATAAGTCGACTATCAATAAAATATAAAAAGGCCGCTTCGAAGTTTCGAGGCGGCCTTTTTGTTGGAGGTAAATAAATGAGTTAAAAAAAATTGTTCGGCTAATTATAATTGTTCGGTTTATTTATTTCTTTACGATTAACTTTGACTTAAATAAAGGTTCTAGTCTAACCACTCAAATTGCTATGTTGCGTATTTTTTGTTTCCTGTTTTTTTATGGCATACTACTGACCGGTCAGGTTCAGAGTAGGGACGTGTTAAATAAGAAGTCGGTCAAACTCTATAATGATGCTAAATTCTACGCTCAATCTGGTAACCGGACACATGCTGTAAATTTACTTCAGGATATCATAAAGAAAGATCCTCCCTTTTTTATGGCTTATTTTGGTTTAGCTGATATATACCATGAGTTAAATAACTTTCGGAAAGAGCAAGAGTATTTAGAGGCCGGTTTGAAACAAAGTGGAGAACAGTACCCTGATGGTTTCAAGTTTCTTGCTGATCTTCAATATACGAAGGCCGATTATGAGGAAGCATTGATAAATATACTCCATTATGAGAAACTTAAACCCTCGCTTAATACCCTCGAAAAACGGTTGTTAGAATCTTGCCGCTTTTCGACTTCAGCCATTAAATCACCCATTGCTTTTCGTTCTGAAAATGCAGGTTCCGCTATCAATTCTGATCTCGATGATTATTGGCCTAGTTTAAATGGAGAGGGAAACTCCATCGTTTTTACCCGCTTGTTAAAAACCGATATTCAGGGAAGAACATTAACTCATCCACAAGAAGATTTTTTTATCTCTAAAAAAGACTCCTCCGGTTGGCAGAAGGCAACTCCTTTAGGTCCTCCAATAAATACCGTTGACAACGAAGGCGCGCAATCGTTATCAGCCGATGGTCGATTGTTGTTTTTTACGGGATGCGGTAGGCCTGATGGACTTGGCAGTTGTGATATTTATATGTCGGTAAAACAAAATGGCATTTGGTCTGAGCCGGTTAACCTTGGCGCTCCAGTTAATAGTAGTTCTTGGGATTCTCAGCCATCCATATCTGCAGATGGTAAGTGGCTTTATTTCACAAGCGGTCGTTCTGGAGGACAAGGGAAAAAGGATATTTGGCGTGCGGAGAGGCTAGGGGTGTCAACAACCGGATTTCCTGTTTATGGGAAGGTCTCAAATATGACGCAGCTTAATACACCGGGAAATGATCTCTCTCCTTTTATTCATCCAGATGGTCAGACGCTCTATTTTGCCTCTGACTTTTGGCCTGGTCTTGGCCGCAAAGATCTCTTTGTTATTCGTATAGATAGCATCGGAAAAATGCCACCTCAGAATTTAGGTTATCCATTAAATACAAATGCGGATGAGGAGGGTATGATTGTTGAGGTTTCAGGTGAACGTGCATGGTACACCGCCAGCGATCGAGGATTTGGAGGACGCGATATATACACCTTTATGATGCCTGAGAAATTAAAGCCGAATCGAACATCCTGGATAAAATGTAAGGTCATAGATCGCAAAACAAATCAACCACTGGCATCTGATGTGGTACTAAATGATCTTACTAAAAGTTATCAAATTCAGCATCAATATCCTTTTGAGAACGAAGGGGAGTTTCTATTTTGTCTGACAAGTGGTCATAATTATGGGTTTAATATCTCCAAGGAGGGATATCTTTTCCATTCAGAAAACTATAATCTGATAGAGGCAGCCGACCGAATGAAACCAGTCAGCTTGATTATTTACCTTGATCCGATAGAGGTTGGGAAAATTACGGTCCTAAACAATGTTTTCTTTGAGACCGATTCGTATCAATTAAAGCCAGAATCGAATGGACAGTTAAAAGAGATGGTTGAATTTCTAACTAAAAATCCTAAGGTTAATGTAGAGATAGGAGGGCATACTGATGATCAGGGCACCGATGAATACAATAAGGTATTATCTGAGAAAAGGGCCTCTTCGGTAGCCAAATATTTAACGGATTTGGGCGTGGCACTCACGCGGGTTCACAGCAAAGGATATGGTTTCGATCATCCCGTAGCGGAAAATAAAACCGAAGAAGGTAGGGCCAAAAATCGAAGAACTGAATTTAAAATAGTTGAATAGCAGCCTTTTAAAATAGTCGCTAATCTAGGCTAATGCCAATTCGAGAAGGAAGTCGTAATGATCGCCTTTTGATGTTTCACAGACCTTAAAACCTATCGACTGCGCACAATCTCTAAGTGTTTCTTGGTCGACAAATAGCCATGTAAAAGGCAGTCCTACGATTGTCTTGTCTTCAAATAAGTAGAGTAGATCAGAGGAATCAATGAGAATCTTCCCTTTGGGGTTAAGTAAGGTTTTAAGATGATTCAGTAGCGTTGATAGTCCAGGTAGCGTTCTCGCTAGCCCAGCGCCATTCATAAGCATTAATATGGTATCGTATTTTTGATCTTTGTATTCCCAGATATCTTGTAAAATGACATTTTTCACTCCTCGTTTTGTCATTGTATCACAGGACAATTTCGATATCTCCAGCGCATCCACATCGTACCCTTTTTCTTGCAGCCATAAGACGTGAGCCCCTGCTCCTGCTCCCACATCGAGTATTCGTCCGTTACAAAGGCTTAACGCTTTTTGTTCTTGAATAGGCATTTGATCGTATTCTCTGAAGAAATAGGAGGGGAGTAACACATCGTCTTCGGCTATCTCAGAGTTAACGACGATTGAATCCTCACGTATGCCGTTTGCATAATCCCAAATAGCCTGGCCTATTGGATCATTTTCTTTCTTTATGAGAGACATTCGTTAGTTGAGGATTAATTGAAGAAGCTAATAAAGAGCGCAATGTTCAAAGCTGTAACGACCGCCCCTACGAAATATAAGGAGACTGAGTAGAATCTACTATTCTTATACTTGCCCATCACCTCTTCGGACGAAGTAAGCCAGACTTGAACAAATATGGTTATCGGCAGCTGAATACTTAAAACCATTTGAGAATAAATAAGACCATTGAAGGGATTGGAAATAACAAATATCAAGAGTAAGGCAACGACAAATGAGATAGCAATCCCTAACCTTGAATGGTTGTCATTGCTATCATATGGTTCGCTGAATATACCAGAAAAGATAGAGCCAGCAGCCATCCCTGAGGTTATAGTTGAAGCTATCCCCGAAAAGAGTAAAGCAATGGCAAATACAACACCTGCATGCTCCCCGAGCAATGGGCCTAATAAGCTTTTGGCTTGTTGCAATTCATTCACCTCCATTCCTGCATTGTAAAAACTAGCAGCAGCCAATAGTATCATTGCACTATTGATGGCCCAGCCAATAATCATGGATATGATGGTGTCTAGAAATTCGTAGTTCAATCTTTTCTTAATGGTCTCCTCATCTTGCAAGTTCCATTGCCTGCTTTGAATAATCTCTGAATGCAAGAAGAGGTTGTGTGGCATAACTACGGCACCTAAAACGCTCATGATAATAATCATTGATCCTTTTGGAAAGCAAGGAGTAACCCACGATCGAATAGCAGTATCCCAGTCTATATGGACTAAGGAGAGTTCATATAAAAAGGAGAGACCAATGATCGAAACAAAGGCTATGATCCATTTCTCGATCATCTTATAGCCATTGGTGAATAGCATGATTAATACGAAAACAACCATTAGAACAGCGCCCGCTCGAATAGGAATACCTATTAGCATGTTTAAGGCAATGGCTCCGCCTAATATCTCCGCTAAGGATGTTGAGATAGAAGCTATGATGGCCGTCGATAATATCGCTAAGGAATAGCGAGGTTTCATATATTTTGTTGTGGCTTCAGATAAACAAAGACCAGTAGCGATACCTAGGTGGGCTACATTATGTTGAAGCAGGATCAGCATGATGGTCGATAGGGTAACCATCCATAAGAGTGCATAGCCAAACTGAGCTCCAGCGCCTAGGTTAGCTGCCCAGTTCCCTGGATCTATAAAGCCCACAGTTACGAGCAAGCCCGGCCCAAGATATTTGAGAATCTCAAGACCTCCTAACTTTGGCCGATAGTCTTTCCGGTCAATGTTCTTAATATAGTGAGCTAACCAATTGAGCATAGAGCAAAGTTAACTTTTTTTGCTTTTGTTGGTTTTCTAAATTCTCGTCTTAGATCAAATAACTTTCAATTTTGCTTGATCTTTTTTGCAGATTTATCTTTTTTTTGTTCGTTCATTGAATGTTGATGATGCTCAATTAGACTTGATATTTTTTTAGAATTAAGTTTTCCGCTTCCAAATACACTCTTTGTGAACCAAAAGCGGTAAATTTGTCGCTTAATGAGCAAAGGCAAAGTAGTAATTGGACTTTCTGGTGGCGTTGATTCAAGCGTTGCTGCGTACCTCTTAAAAAAAGAGGGGTATGAGGTGATCGGTGTGTTTATGATTAACTGGAAAGAAAATACAGGATCAATAACCGCGGGGTGCACCTGGGAAGACGATCTGACCTTTGCCGAGATGATCGCTAAGAAACTAGATATCCCTTTTCATGTGGTGGATCTTTCTGACGACTACCGTAAAAGAGTGGTTGATTATATGTTTTCGGAATATGAAAAAGGTCGTACACCCAATCCTGATGTGCTTTGCAATAGAGAGATAAAATTTGATCTATTTATGGCAAAAGCCATGGAGTTGGGTGCTCAATATGTAGCAACAGGTCATTATTGCAGAGGCGGTGTGGTTGAGGTAAACAATAAGAAATATTATCAGCTTCTTGCAGGTACCGATGGGAACAAAGATCAGAGTTATTTCCTTTGCCAGTTAAATCAATATCAGCTATCAAAATCATTATTTCCTATAGGCCATCTTCTAAAGCCAGCCGTTCGCGAAATTGCTCGTGAACAAGGACTAATAACTGAAGAACGTAAAGACTCGCAAGGTATTTGCTTTGTTGGGAAAGTCGATCTTCCAGTTTTCTTGCAACAACAACTTGAAGCGAAAAAAGGGAATGTCATCGAGATCTCGGCCTCTTTTATGGAGAAGAAAAGAATCTCGATCGAGAAACCTGAAGATCTGATTAAGGCTTGCTCTGCTTTTCCTTATAAACCGTGGAATGGTAAAGTAATAGGAGAACATAATGGGGCTCATTTTTATACGATCGGCCAGCGTAAGGGGTTGAATATCGGTGGTTACGAAGAGCCACTTTTTGTGCTCGCTTCCGATGTTAGCCGCAATATTCTCTATGTTGGAGAGGGAAAAAACCATCCAGGCCTGTTCCGACAAGGTTTATTTATCCCAACTGCGGACCTTCATTGGGTGCGCCCAGATTTAGAATTGTCAGTGGGTCAAGAGCAAGAGTTTTCATTCCGAATTCGTTACCGTCAACCGCTCGAAAAAGGGACCATGATGATCCATCCTGAAGGTGCATTTGTGGTTTTTCACGACGATCAACGCGGAATTACCTCCGGACAGTTTGCTGCTTGGTACCTCGATGATGAGCTGGTCGGCTCAGGAGTTATAGCCTAAAAAATAAACTGCCCTCTAATAATCAACAAAGTCCACCGATGTCAATCATCAGCAGCCTTTGTTAGATATTTATTAATCCTTATTATAGATTCTCTGAGTGTTCGAGAAGATAGGTCTCAGCTTCCGTACTCCATAACCCTTTATGACGATCACAGATCTTAGCTAGTTCCGCATAAGTCGGATTGGTTTGTCCTTTCGCTGCAAAATCTACGATAGGTGTAAGCGGCATCTCCACATGGTTGTAGATTAATTTTTTTCCACCTGGAATCTCAGGAAGATGCAGCGTCGCATCAATAACTGCGTTAAGTCCACCAACATGAGTTACAAGTCCTGCAGGATCTAATCCAGCCGACATAAGTTTGATTGCCTCTTTCATGTCGTCGGTATTTCCACCACTTGTACCAACAATATGGGTGTACTCGTAATGCACGTTGTAAAAGTTCAAGGTCGCTTTGAAATTAGGATCCGATGGTCCAGCAAAGAAGTTCAGACAGCCATCGAAGGCTAATAAAGCATCCGCTTGTTCAACGACAGGAGCGACTGGTGCAAAAACGAAAATGTCGTTATACCCTGTGCCGCCAGAGATCGCTCTAAGCTCTTCAATTACATTGGTGAATTTTGAAGTATTAATATATTGAAGATCAATTCCTCTTGAGGCTGCAAAGTCAACCGTATAAAGGGTAGCAGCACGATCTAATCGTGTTTGATCAATATCGGTTACTACCAATAAACCAGGCTTGCGGTCTTCGCGATGAAGCACATAATTAATAGCCGCAAGACCCATCGGTCCAACGCCAGCCAATAAAGCCATCTTGCCTCCATCGACAATCTCCATCTGATGCACATACGACCCTGGAGTGGTATGGTAATTGGCATGAATTGCCCCAATAACACAGGAGAGTGGTTCAGATAATGAGGCCGGATAGAATCCTTCACCGGTAAACGGCAGTAAACAATCGAGCTCCATCACCTCATTGGGGATGACCACATAGGTTGCATCACCTCCAATGTGCTGGTATGAATAGCCTGGTGCACCCATTACGCCAACTGGACTGTCGGCATAGTTAAGGGCTGGCTGTATAGAGAATTTATCTCCAACTTTAAATTTGTCTTTCCATTTTGATCCAACTTCAATAAGAGTGCCTGCAAATTCATGTCCAATAATTACAGGTTTAACATCACAATCGTTTGGAATACGTTTGTGGTCGGATCCTTGACTTGCAGCTTTGTATGATGACATACATAAGCTATCGCAAATTACTTTGGCAAGTATCTCGTTATCTTTGATCTGTGGCAATTCAAACTCTTCTAAGCGTAAATCTTTCTTGCCATATAATCTTACTGCGCGTGTCTTCATTGATATGTTGTTATTAAGTTAAGCTCTTGTGATATTTAATTTAACATGTTTTGTCCTCCAGTAACTGGAATGGCTTGACCGGTCTCGTATTCTTGCTCAATCACATAGAATATCGCTCTGACCACATCGATCACCCGACAACCTCTTCCTGCTGGTACTTGTGCTTCGTAAAAAGCTTTGACATCTTCAATTTCTTTTGCACCAGGCACTTTGCCTGCTCTGAGGTATTGCACAAATAAACCCTTCTCTGGATCGCTCCATAATGGACCTTCGAAGAAGTTTCCTGGACAGATTGAATTGACTTTAATCTTATTGGGCATTAGTTCCATTGCAAAAGATTGCGTTAATCCAATGCCGCCAAACTTTCCGCCCGCATAGGCGAAATTCCGATTGCTCCCTTTTAGTCCAGACTTGGAGTTGATCTGAATGATATCGGTGAAATAGTTCTCTTTATATTTTGATTGCGCCTTCATTACGACTGAGGCATATTTCGCACAAAGAAAATAGCCGTTGTAGTTAACATCAGTCATCAATGCAAACGTTTCGGGTGTCATCTCGTCAAGGCCACCTGCACGCAGAATCCCCGCATTGCTTATGATCGCATCTAACCCTCCGAAATGTTTTACTGTCGCTGCAATCATTAGCTCAACAGATTCTGCATTTGATACATTGACAGGGGTAAAAAAGGCTTGATTTGTCTGATTATTCGAATTTAAGGCATCCGCCATAGCAGTGCCAGTTTGTTCATTGAGGTCCGCGATAACCACATTAGCCCCCTGCGCATAAAGCAATTCGGCTATACCTCCTCCAAAACCTTGGGCTCCACCTGTGACTAGAATGATTTTTTGTTGAACTCGACCATTGATATTTTTCAGCTCTTTCGGTGATGCACCCAAAAGCACATCTAAGTCATATGCATTGTCTGCAATAGCAATGAGTCCAATTCCTTTTAAAAGAATATAGTCAGGTTGATTGTTATTAGATGTTGACCATGCTGATAATTTAACTGTTAAATCATCCAATATTTCAGTTGGATCAATTGTCTCGTCGACAACAAGAATACCGGATCCTTTTTTTATAAAAGAGATTGCTCTAAGGTCTTCTTCGTCTTCGACTGCAACAAGTTCTGAACGCTGATCAAAGCGAACAACCTTAATTGCCGCTGTTGAGGTTAACATCCGTATCGCAGGAATAACGCGTGTAATAATCGGATTGGTCATAGCTTAATTTTTAATCAGGTATTCGATAAGTGCTTTCCCGATTTTTGCAAATTCATCTCTTTTTTCAAGGGTTGGTTTGCCATCGATCGAAACATATCCTTTCCCTTCAGTCGCCATTAGGTATTGATGTGCTGCCGTAATACAAGCCCCTTCGTAATTTATCTCAAGTAAGAGCGGTGAAAGGGGTGTGCTGTGTCTTGCAAATAGCTCAATTGGCTCCATCGATGGTGTATTGTGCTCCGATCCGAAGGTTACAACTAAACCGTTGTTTTTAAAATATGAGGCATATTCCTCCAGTACAGCAAGGCTATTCCGAGTGGTAATAAATTCAATAGAGCAGATATTTCGTTCTCTTAGAATCTCTAGTACTCGCTCTTTAGGGGCTTCGAAATCGGTGAAATTACCATTCGCATCATCGGCTAAGAAGGGGTAGGTAGGTATTCCTCCAGCTTGCAAGAGCATTTCGCAAACTTCTGTCATATCAAGAAAAGCTTCTGGACTCTCTGCAATAAATGCAGCACCACCAGCTTTTAATAGATTTCCTCTGATCTCATTTTCAATAGCTGCAAAATTGTCAATGCCAGACTTTAAATCTTTGCCACCAAAGATCGAATTGTAGATCTCTTTTTGTTCTTCCGGTGTCTGATAGTGAGCAGAAATCTTTTCGCGTAACGCCTTGGCAAGATGACGTTCTCTTACCATCCCCTTGGTTAACTCCGTCTGAATGGTTTTATAATCAAGAGAAAATTTGATCTTCTTCTCAAGCAAAACTTCATTTAGCTTGGTACACATCTGCTCCACTTGAAGATTTGTTTCGTGAAGCACTGAGGCTAATTTCGAAGCGAATGGTTCCTTTAGTTGAGGTGGAAAGCTAAGACCTTTACCGCTTAAATAGGTCCGTCCAGGATTGTTTGGATCGTTAACTTTGATCCCTGCAGACTGGTCGTCGCGGTTAAGACTAATATATTCGATGTTAAATAGCGGAAAAATCTTCCGATCTGCGCAACCTGCGGCCCATTCTGAATACCCATTCGTGGTGTAGAAATCATTAATTCCCACCACTTTTACGTTTTCAGCTACGGCCATGTCAAGCGCCTGTGGTATATTCTGAAAAGCACTGAATGAATGAGGGGTGTGCATATGTGCATTCACAAGCCTTACCTTCCCATCTCCGTGTTTCTCGAACCAGTTTAGTAATTCATCTTTTTTTGGAAAAATGCTCCAGAAACTCATACGTTATTATTTATTGACAAATGAAAATCCATTGATTAACTTCTGATTGGCTACTTCTAGTTGAATTAAACGCCAAGTTTAGCTCTGCGAATTTGTTCTGAATCGCTGAAATTCTGGTTTGAGATATGACCTTTTAGCGGTACTATTTTTTCATGTATCGCATCGATAAACCAGTCTGGCTGTGGGAAGAAAGCTTCTTCTAGCTCGTAAGCTGGAGTAATCCAGTTTCTTGATCCGACCACAACTGGAGGTGCATCTAGATAATCAAAGGCAAGTTCAGTGATGTTGCGAGCTAACTCATTTAAGAATGATCCACGCGAAGTGGCATCACCTGAGATGATAATTCGTCCAGTCTTTTTAACCGATGCAATAACTTGTTCATAGTTAAATGGAACAAGTGAGCGAGCATCGATAACTTCAGCCGACATGTTGTATTTCTCTTTTGTGGAACTGTTCTCCGATATCATAAACACGTTGACTTTCAAAGAATATAACAGGATCAGTACCTTGTAGAGCGCTATTCATTAATCCTTTGGCATCGTATGGAGTGACTGGGAAAACAACTTTTAAACCTGGAATATGTGCGACTAATGAGGTCCAGTCTTGTGAATGCTGAGCTCCGTATTTTGAACCTACAGAGACACGCATAACAACTGGCATTTTTAGCATATTGCCACTCATGGCTTGCCATTTTGGAAGTTGGTTGAACACTTCGTCACCACAACGACCAAGGAAATCGCAATACATAATCTCAGGTATCACACGTCCACCACACATTGCATATCCAATTGCAGTTCCAATGATAGATGCTTCAGAAATTGGCGAATTGAAAAGTCTGTTATAAGGAAGGGCCTCCGTAAGACCACGATAAACGGCAAATGCACCACCCCAGTCACGGTTTTCTTCACCGTAAGCGATCAAGGTAGGGTCTTTATAGAATCGGTCTACAATGGCATCAAAGATTCCATCGCGTAACTGATATTGTTTCATTTTCGAGAAGGGTTTTCCTTCTGCATCAAAAGCAAATCGCTCTTTTTTCGAGATTTGGATAACCCTTGGGTTTTCTTCCATTGGGTGATTGACCTCTGGTACACGATCGTCCATCTTATCGACAGACTGATTCGAGAAGATCATCTCACCAATCTGTTCTGGTCGTTGCTTGATGTCCATCCTCGGTGACACCTCATCATTGATAGAGAGTTTTAGCATCTCAACCATGATCTCTTTGATATCAGTCCAGATGGTGTCTAACTCTTTTTGAGTCGTAATCTTCGCATTAACGATAGTATGACCAAAGGTTGCAATACTATCTTGTGCTTGCCATGCTTCAATCTCTTCTTTTGAACGGTATGATGATGCATCAGAAGGGGAGTGGCCGCTATAGCGATAAGTCAGGACTTCAAGAAGCACTGGCCCTTTTTTCTCTTCGATCAGTTTTCTTTTTCGACGATAAGCATCGATAACCGCAAGTGGATTGTAACCATCTACACGCTCAGCATGCATCTGGTCTGGGTTAACACCGGCTCCAATGCGTGCCACTTTGCCAAATCCCATCGTCTCACCACAGGTTTGTCCACCCATTCCATATTGGTTGTTCATGACATTGAAAATGACGGGTAGACCGCCTTTCATGTCACCTTCCCATAGCTCAGTAAACTGATCCATGGCGGCGAAGGACAATCCTTCCCAAACTGGACCACATGCCATAGAAGCATCTCCGATATTGGCTACAACCATTCCTGGTTTACGATTGACTTTTTTATAAAGAGCTGCTCCGACAGAAATATCGCCGCTACCACCTACGATGGCATTGTTTGGATAAACTCCAAAAGGGGTAAAGAAGGCATGCATACTGCCGCCTAATCCTTTATTGAAGCCTGTCTCACGCGCAAATATCTCAGCTAAGGTGCCATAGATTAAAAAGCGACGACCAAGCTCTTTTGTTGTTCCTTTGAAATCTTTTTTAACCACATTAAGAACTGTGCCATTAAAGAAAGTCTCCATGATCTGCATTAGATCAGCATCGCTTAGCTTTTGAATGGCACTTAATCCTTTGGCTAGAATCTCGCCATGACTACGATGAGATCCGAAAATAAAATCTTCAACATCAAGTAAATAAGCCATTCCTACCGCAGCTGCCTCTTGTCCTGCAGAGAGATGGGCAGGTCCAGGATGGTCATAAGGTACACCACTGTACTCTCCAGTAGTCTTGATAAGATTTAGCATGGTCTCAAATTCGCGGATTACAACCATGTCGTGGTAGATGCGCACTAGATCATCATTAGAGAAATTGTCTTTCTCTTGTGCGATCGTTTTCGCATATTGGTTTACCGGAATTGGCTTAAACGTAATCTCGCTTGCTTTTCGTGCTAAGCTTGGGTCAATGAATTGAACTTTAGGCATATTTGCTTGTAATTGATGTTGATAGGTTGGATAATGGACTTAATTAAAAAGAGAAAATTGTTTCTTTGAAGATCTCTGAAATGGTTGGATGAGGGAAAATAACTTCTTCCATCTCTTTGATTGTCATCTCCATCTCGATGGCCATCGATGCGCCATAGATAATCTCGCCAGAAGGATTTCCTAAGATGTGAACTCCTAAAACTTCACCGTATTTAGCTCCGATAAGAACCTTGCAAAGTCCACTTCCAGTTTCGTTTTCTGCAATAAATCGACCTGCATAAGCTAATGGCAATTTCGATACTTTGTATTCAATGCCTTTTGCTTTAGCTGCTTCTTCAGTTAGTCCAACACCTGAGAATTCAGGATTCGTATAGACAACGCCTGGGATCGCATTGTAACGCATCTGATCAGAACGGCCAGTTAAATTATTTACCACTACTTCGCCTTCGCGACTTGCGGTATGTGCTAATAATGAGAATCCAGTGACATCACCTGCTGCGAAGACATTTGGTACATTGGTACGCATCTTTTCGTCAACTTTAATTCCGCCACGGTCTAATTCAACACCGATATTTTCAAGTCCAAATCCTGATGTATTTGGTTTGCGACCTACGCTGACAAGGATTTTTTCACCTTTGATAGATTCTTTTTTACCATCTTTCTCGAAGATCACTTCGTTGCCCTTAACTTCCGTAACTTTTGAAGATAAGTTGAAAACGATTCCCTTCTGGGTGTAGTGCTTACGAAGCATCTCACTCATCTCGCGATCCATTCCTGTAAGGATTTCGTCAAGCATCTCGATGATGGTTACTTGAGTGCCAAGGCTATTGTAGAAACTTGCAAATTCAAGACCAATAACTCCACCGCCAATGATGACAAGAGATTCAGGTCTGTCTTTTAATTGCAGGATTTCTCTATTGGTAAGGATTAGATCACCTGGTTTTCCAAGTCCTGGAATTGGAGGCATAAATGCTTCAGATCCAGTGCAGATTAATAGGTTAGTTGCTAAAATCTCTTCTTTCCCTGCCGTTATTGCAATCCCTGCAGCTGAGCGTCCTTTGATTAAAGCTGAGTCTTTGATAACCTCTACTTTGTGCTCTTTCATTTTCATGCCAACACCGCCGACAAGTTTCTTCACCACTTTCTCTTTGCGAGCCATCATTTTGGTGAAGTCGAACGTTACGTTTGACGTTTCAACGCCATATTTACTTGCGCTTAAGGCATTGTCGTATAGTTTGGCACTGTAAAGCAAAGTTTTTGTTGGAATACATCCTTCATTAAGACATACACCGCCTAGTTCGCTTTTTTCAATCAATACAACTTTAAGCCCTTTTTTGCCAGCTCTCTCAGCGGCAACATAACCGGCAGGTCCCCCGCCAATAATTGCTAAATCGAATGTTTTACTCATTTTGGTGTCTCCTATTTTTTTAAAGTTCAAATTCTAAATTTTCAATCTCTGTAGCTATTTGTTTTAAAAAGCGGGTAGCCTCGCCTCCATCAAGTGCTTGATGATCGTAGGTTAAGCTTAAGCCGATATAAGGTACGAAACCATAAGCTCCGTCGCCTAAATCTTTTGGTCGTGGCACAATTGTGTTGACCCCAAGAATCCCTACCTGAGGAAGGTTGATAACTGGTGTGAACATTTCAACGCCATAGTTGCCTAGGTTTGATACGGTAAATGAGGCGGCTTCAGATGAGAGTAACTCTGGATCAATCGCCCCTTTCCGACAAGCGGCAGCAACGTCACGCATATTATTTGATAGTTCTTGAATCGTAAGATTACCTGCATTCCGAATCGCTGGAACCATTAACCCACGGTCTGTATCGACAGCTATTCCAAGACTTATATTGTTAAAGTATTTGACGCTATCTCCTAAGAAATGAGCGTTTACTTGAGGATATTGTTTCAAAGATTTAATCACCGAATAACAAACCATATCATTAATGGTGATGTTTACAGGGTAACCGCCATCGGTAGCTTTTTTGATTTTCCTGCGCCATTCTAACATTCTGCGTGCATCGGCTCCAAGGTGATGTGTGAGCTGAGCTGAATTTTGCAGAGACTGATGCATCGCTTTGGCAATTAGCTTGCGGATATTTGATAGTTTCTTTATTTCGAAGTCAGTTCCCGAAACTTGATTCTGTTGAGTTAAATCTTTCGATGTGATAGATCCGCCAAGGCCGCTTCCAATGGTTGAACCTTGCAGATGTTCTTGTCCCGCTTTCTTCTTGGCCAACGGGGTCGACTTTGGCTGTTTTGCTAATATGGCTTGAATATCTTGCTCGATAATTCTTCCGTTGGGTCCCGACCCGCGCACACTATTTAGATTGATCCCCTCTTCGTCGGCCAGAATACGAGCTCTAGGTGAAACAGCTTCTGAACTTGAACTATTCGAAGATTCATTAGTTGCTATTGCAGCGGTTGCTTCTTCTTTAGTTGTAGATGAAACGGTTGGTTCAGTTGCTTCTACTTTAGCGGGTGCAGCTCCTCCAGGGTCAAAGCCGTCTGTTGATTCGCCCGGTTCACCAATGACGCATACATTGGTTAAGACAGGAACTTCGTCCCCAGTATTATAAAACACAGCTAAGAGAACTCCGTCGACAGCAGCTTCTTCTTCAAATGAAGCCTTGTCTGTTTCGTAGGCAAATAGGATATCGCCTTTTTTTACTTGGTCACCTTTATTCTTGTTCCACTCAGTAATAATGCAGCTTTCAACAGATTGCCCCTGCTTAGGCATGATAACGACAACGGCCATAATTAAAATATTTTCCGCAAAGATATTTTATTTCACTTGTATTTACAAGTAAATAGTATTTTAATTTTAATCAAAGGGTTGTTTGTGTTGCAATATTCAGGTTTATAGTAATTTGTAGTTGTTTTGTGTGCCGTGTCATGTAAATACAAATTTTGTTTTTGTAAATTTATTTATCTATTTTTGCACTTCGTACCCTTAAAAATTTTGTGTCGTGTTAAAACAGCAAGAGACTTCAATTCCACAACATCGTAAAGTTTATGAGATCCTTCGGTCTCATATTACCGGAGGTGTGTTTGGGGAAGGTGACTTTCTCCCTTCTGAGAATGAGCTGTGCACCGTGCATCATGTTACCCGACCAACCATTCGAAAAGCGCTCGATCGTTTGACCAATGAAGGCTATATCGTGCGGCATCAAGGTAAAGGGAGTATCGTGAAGGGTTCGCCAAAAGGGGTGGGAATCTTATCTATGACTGGTACCACATCGGCTATTGGACAAGATAACTTAACAACAACGATCATCATAAAGCCAGAGATTCGGACTTGGAATCAGGCGTTTACTTTTCCCCTTACGAAGGCAGAAATTGAATCTGGGTGCGTCTATATCGAGCGATTACGTTTGGTAAATGGCAAGCCTGTGTTTTATGATATTACCATGATCCCGAATGTGAACCTTCCCCGGTTTACCTCGCGGAATTTTGAGAATAAGTCGCTATTTGACATCCTTCGGAAGCATTACCATATTGAGGTTCGGGGAGGTGAGCAACAACTGCTTGCCATTGTTGCTGACGAAAAAATGAAGGGCTATTTCAATGTTGGGCAAGGTCATCCCATACTTCAACTAAATCGTAAAATTGAGACTAGCCGTGCTGGATTTTATATCTACAGTCAGGTTTTTTGCAACACCGATGAATATGTGCTATACGGCACATTCTAATTCTCCTTTTTGAATTATTGTGCTTGCCTTTAAATCTGGCAAATAGATCTTAGCAGGGCATTTTTCCCCTTAAGTGTTGATTTGAATTTCAATCCCGGATATCTTGTTTATTTTTGTGCTGTAATCTATAATTAGGCATGGGTATTTATCCTTCAAATTTTGAGAGTAAAATTGGCTTTGAAAAGGTGCGTGAATTTCTTCAGGCTCGCTGTCTGAGCTCACTTGGGAAAGAACAGGTCGAAGCGTGCCAATTTACTCCCGATAAAGATGTCGTTGAGCG
The DNA here is from genome assembly GCA_026391295.1 of Bacteroidia bacterium. Taxonomy (GTDB): domain Bacteria; phylum Bacteroidota; class Bacteroidia; order Bacteroidales; family Prolixibacteraceae; genus JAAFHB01. The sequence continues at coordinate 43,680 of JAPLDS010000028.1, forward strand.
TCAGTTGGATGAAACCATCGAATTCGTTAAGATCGTTGGCGATGGGATGAGCTTTCCCAATGGCTATTTTATAGATATGCGACCGGCTCTTCAACGATCTAAAGTTGAAGGCTCATTTATGGATGTTATTGAGATCTTTGATCTGCGTCGTTCACTCGAAACTATTCGTGCGATCGTGGCATTCTTCCGAAATACAGAGCTTGAATCTTTCCCTCGATTAAAAGAGGTTGTAAAAAATGTTCAGGTCTTCCCATTTATCTATGAGCGTATCGACCAGATTTTGAATAAACATGGTCAGATAAAAGACAATGCCTCTCCTGAATTAGCACAAATCCGCAAAGATATTTTCTCCCTTCAATCGAGTGTTTCAAAGATCATGAGTGCGATCTTGCGAAAGATGCAAGCTGAAGGGTTAGTAGATAAGGATATTGCCGTTTCTATGCGCGATGGTCGGGCGGTGATTCCAGTGGGTGCAGCCAATAAGCGTAAGATCAAAGGGATCATTCACGATGAATCGGCTACAGGAAAAACTTCGTATGTTGAACCTGAAGAGATCGTTGAGACAAATAATAGAATCCGCGAACTTGAATCGGCTGAACGTCGAGAAATCGTGAAGATTCTTACCCGATTTACCGACGATGTGCGTCCTTATGCCGATGATATCGCCTACTCATACCAGGTATTAGCGGTGCTTGATTTTATTCGAGCAAAGGCTATTTGGAGCATTGAAAGCAAATCGAATAGACCTGTAATAACTAAAGAACTTGAGATCGATTGGATTGCTGCACGACATCCATTGCTGGAAATCAACCTAGCCCGCGAAGCGCGAAAAATCGTTCCTTTAAATATTCGCCTCGACAAACAAGATCGTATCTTGCTGATTTCAGGGCCCAATGCAGGTGGAAAATCTGTCTGCCTTAAAACGGTTGGACTATTGCAATATATGGTACAATGTGGCATCCCAATACCTGTTCAGATTGATAGTCGAACAGGGTTGTTTAAGTCTATCTTTATGGATATTGGCGATGATCAATCTCTTGATAATGATCTAAGTACATACAGCTCTCACCTCTATAATATGAAGTACTTTGTCAAAAATTGCACCCCCGAATCATTGGTGCTTATTGATGAGTTCGGCACTGGGACAGAGCCAATGTTAGGAGGTGCTATTGCCGAATCAATCTTGAATAAGATCAATGCACTGGGCACATTTGGTGTGATCACAACCCATTATACAAACTTAAAACATTTTGCTTCATCTGCTCCTGGTATTGCGAATGGTGCGATGATGTACGATTCGCATCGGATGGAGCCTCTGTTTCAGCTTCAGAGCGGAAAGCCTGGCAGTTCATTTGCCTTCGAGATTGCTCGCAAAATCGGATTGCCGGAAGATATCTTGCAAGATGCAACGGCTAAGATTGGCGTCGACCACATCGATTTTGACAAACATCTTCGGGAGATCATTCGCGATAAAAAATACTGGGAGAGTAAGCGTCAAAAGATCCGGCAAGAAGAGAAGAGACTCGAAGAGCTGGCTGTCACCTATGACGCAGGAATGGCCGATACAAAAAGATTGCGAAAAGAGATTTTAGATAACGCAAAGCGGGAAGCTGAAGAGATTCTCTCTGGTGCGAATAAAATTATTGAACGGACCATCCGGGATATCAAAGAAGCTGAAGCAGAGAAAGAGAAAACGCAGGAAGCTCGTCAGAAATTTGAGGCATTTAAAAGCGAAATCTCCAAAGATCAAGACCTGCAAGAAGACAAGATCTTGCGGAAGATGGAGAAGCTAAAACAGCAAAAGATCACACGCAGTGAGCAACAGCCGAAAGTAGAGGAGAAGAAAAAAGAGGTGATTGTTCCGAAAAAAGCACCTGCTGAGATTGCTGTTGGTGGCTGGGTTCGCTTGATTGGACAGGAGACCTTAGGTGAAGTTTTGGAGATGAAAGCCAATAAGATCACCTTGGCTTTTGGACATCTGCGTTCGTTTGTTGATCGAAGTAAGATCGAATCAGTCTCTCATAGCGAGGTTAAGAAGAATAAGGTAGAAAATCGAACTATAGGACGTATTAACCAAGAGATTGGTGAGCGAAAGTTGGTTTTTAAGCCGAGCATCGATGTTCGAGGAAAGCGAGCGGAGGAGGCATTGCAAGAGATTCAGGCTTTCGTCGATGAGGCAATCATGGTTGATGCCAACGAGCTACGCATCTTGCACGGCAAAGGAAATGGCGTGCTTCGTGATTTGATACAGAAATACTTAAGGACTGAACCTGCCGTAAAAAGTGTTCGTGATGAACAAATTCAATTTGGAGGCTCCGGAATTACAGTGGTTGAATTAGGTTAGATCCTAATTTAACATCCGCAAACGATAGGGGTCCCAGCTGCTCCTTGAGTGCCAATTGTCTCATAACCTTCAAGCTTCCACCAAGCAATTCCTCCAATTAATTCTTTCACTTGAAATCCTAACTTTACTAAGTTATAAGCTCCTTTGGTAGACGCGTTGCAACCTACACCATCGCAATAAACGACATACAAAAATTGCTTATCAAGATGAGATGTAGTTGCTTCCGACATTGTTCGATGAGGTATGTTGATGGCATTTGGGATATGTTCAGCTTGATAAAAATCGGGTGTGCGTGAATCGATAACAATGATAGCATGCCCATCTTTAAGCGCATTGAAAAGATCAGAAGCATCAAGCTCGTAGGCGAGCTTAGATGCGTAAAAACTCAGTTGGTTCTCCATGATGTATTTCGTTAGGTTTGATTCATTATTGAATGATCTCCATCTCTTTTAAAAGATAGCCTGCTCCTGCAAATTTGTCAATCACAAAAAGGGCATACCTGATATCTAAGGCGATATTACGACATTGATCGGGATCATATTTAAGATCGCTCATCGTCCCTTCCCAACATCGGTCGAAATTAACCCCGATAAGCTCCCCTCTGCCATTGACAACTGGACTTCCGGAGTTTCCTCCCGTCGTATGATTGGACGCGCAAAATGCCACCGGAACATCCCCTGTTTGATTGGCATAAGGACCAAAATCCTTCGCTTGATACAGTTGCTTTAGTTTTAAGGGTACGTGATAATCCTCGATAGCAGGATTGTCTTTTTCAATGATTCCTTTTAGTGTTGTGGAATAGGAGTACGACACTCCATCGGCAGGCTTGAATCCCTCTATTTTGCCATATGCCACGCGTAAAGTTAGATTTGCATCGGCTAGCATCTGTGCACCTGCATGCTGCTCTAAAAGCGCTGCCGTATAGTTCCGCTGATTGGCATCTATGGCATAAAATAATCTCTTGTATTGTTGCTCTACCTTCGATGTGTAATGGTCAAGCAACAAGGTATAAAGCTTGTAAACGGGGTCTTTGTGAAGCCTAGCTTTTGCTTTTGGATTAAATTCAGCAATCAATTTGGTTAGTTCTACACTGTCTTTAAGGATCGATTTTCGATAAGTTTTATCTAGAAATCGGTCTGAATTCAATTTGGCTAACGACTGTTTTAATTCTGGTGAAAGTGAATTTAAATTCATCCGATCAGTAAAGATTTTCAGCAGTGCAAGCCATACTTTCTCATCGGTCTTTTGATTGTAATCTTTGAAGTAGCCTGAAAATGATTCTTTTGCTTTTGGTGGATCGTTGGTGACTGATTTTGAATTACTGGATCTTGACTCCATATTCTCAAGCCGTAAGGCTAGTGCGAAAATATCGGATCCTCTAAAGATACATTCCGTATAGGCGTCGTAGGCCGCTTGAAGTGGCTTGAACTCACCATATAGCTCAGCACCTCTAATCGCTCTAATCCTTTGATCTCACCTTGCCATTTTTTCCAATAGTTGGCATTACTCACATATTTACTGGAATACTGAATGCGAACCCCTGGATCGGCTTTCATCTCATCTGCCCAGATGTTTAGTTTCGTGGTGCGGATAGCTACTTTTACTGGATCGCTTTGATTTAGAATTAAGTCAATGGCTTGCGAAGGGATGTATCGCTGCGTGCTTCCTGGGTTTCCAAAGACCATGGTAAAATCACCCTCTTTAAATCCTTTTATATTTATTGGGAAGTGCTTTTTAGGGTGGTAAGGGACGTTCTGAGGTGAGTAAGCCGCTGGTTTATTGTCTTTTCCAGCATAGATTCTAAAGAGTGAAAAATCTCCAGTATGTCTTGGCCAGATCCAGTTGTCGGTGTCGCCACCAAATTTGCCGATCGACATGGGTGGCGCTCCAACTAACCGCACATCTTTAAAAACTTCATAGAGATAAAGGTAGTATTGGTTTCCATTGAATAATGGTTTGATGTCTGCCAAGTAGCCTGATTTTCCTATGAACCGTTTCTTAACTCGCTCTGTATTTTTGGCGATGGTGTCAGCCCTAACTTCGGGTGTCATCATTGAAGTTGTATTCGTTAAAACGGCAGCCGTAACATCTTCCATTTTAACTAAAAACTGAACTGTTAATCCAGGGTTTGTTAACTCTTCACTTTTATTCATAGCCCAGAATCCATCTGTTAGGTAATCGTGATTGATGGTACTATGGTTCTGTATTTGACTGAAGCCGCAATGGTGATTCGTGATCAGTAGTCCATCATCTGATATAACTTCACCCGTGCACCCGCTACCAAAGAGAACAACGGCATCTTTCATACTGGCATGATTCACACTATAGATGTCTTCGGCGGTAAGCTTAAAGCCCATTTGTGTCATCTCCTCGATATTATACTTCTGCAATAAGGTGGGGATCCACATCCCTTCTTTGGCAAAGGTTGAGGAGAAAATGGTGAAGAGAAAAATCAGCGAAAGTGTTAATCTTTTCATATTGAAATGTTTATGCGTGATTTTTTAGAAATTCTGAAGCTCTTCGTAAAGTCGCTGGACTGGAAGTCCCATCACATTAAAGTAAGAACCTTCAATTTTTGTTATCGCAATATAGCCAATCCATTCCTGAACGCCATAAGAACCTGCTTTGTCATATGGTCTATAATTGTCGAGATAATACTTAATCTCACTGTCGGTAAGCTCTTTGAAATAAACCTCTGTGGTGTCGCAGAAGCTAACTTGTTTCAATTTTGTGGTTAGGCATACGCCTGTTGCCACGATATGCTTCTTGCCAGATAATTGACGCAGCATCGCGGCCGCGTGCTCATAATCGAGTGGCTTACCAAGTACCATATCGTCAACCCAGACTATGGTGTCTGCCGTGATGATTAGCGCATCGTGACTTATCTCTTCGGTAAATGGCTCAGCCTTCAGTTTTGCAAGATAAACCGGTATCTCTTCCAATGATAGACCTTCTGGAAACACCTCGTCAACCTCATGGATAACCACTTCGAATGGTATGTTAAGTCCATCTAATAATTGTCGTCTTCGTGGCGATTTAGAAGCAAGTATAACGTTGTAATCTTCAAGCATAGAATTCAGATAAAAAAGAACCACATTAGGCACAATAGTACAAAATAGGTTTAAGAGTTTTAAATTGATTTAGCGATTTTAAAAAAATCACGTTAATATTTTTTCTATTGTGACCTATTGTGCCTACTGTGTTTAATTTTTCTTTATTAAAAAATCACGTTAGTTATTTTATTCCTATTGTGACCTATTTCATTAGAAAAAAATCACGTTAGTATTTTTTTCTAATGTGTCCTATTGTGACTATTGTGTTTAATTTTTCTTTTTTAAAAAATCACGTTAGTTATTTTATTTCTAATGTGACCTATTGTGCCTATTGTGTTTAATTTTTCTTTTTTAAAAAATCACGTGAGTTATTTTATTTCTAATGTGACCTATTGTGCCTATTGTGTTTAATTTTTCTTTATTAAAAAATCACGTGAGTTATTTTATTCCTATTGTGACCTATTGTGTCTACTGTGGTTAATTTTTCTTTATTAAAAAATCACATTAGTATTTTTTCCTAATGTGTCCTAATGTGCCTACTGTGGTTCTTTTTTCTAAAATAAATCCCAGTTCATCTTCTCGCAATCGATCCATTTTCCTTGGGCTCGAAGAACTTGCTCGAGCACATCGCGAACGCAACCATGACCTCCATCTTTATCGGATATATAAAGTGATATGGCTTTAATCTCAGGCGCTGCATCTCTCGGGCAGACTGGCACACCAACAGCTTTCATAACTGGATAGTCGGGCAGGTCATCACCCATGTACATAATCTCTTCGGCTTTCAGATTGTGTTTCTCTAAGAAGTCGATCAAACTTGGTAGCTTTTTTAATGAACCAATATAGACGTCTTTAATGCCAATTTTCTCACACCTTTTAATCACTTCAATGGTCTTTCCTCCTGTGATCACACAAAGGGGAAATCCAATCCGGACGGCATACATCAACGCGAATCCATCTTTGAGATTTGAAGTCCTAATCGTTTCGCCTTCAGGCGTCAATACTTGGGTGGCGGCAGATAGTACGCCGTCGATATCAAAGACAAATGCCTTTACTTTGGTTAGTTCTTCTTTGAAAAATGTCATGCTAATTGATTGTAGATTTAATGATTCGTTCACTAAGTTGTTTATATATAATCTGCAGATCCGGATGTTGATCTAACATGGCTAGATGCTTATCCATGACCAGATAATCTTTTCGTGCTGCAGGTCCAGTCTGGACCGATTTTGGCGCTTTTAGCACCCCTTTAGTTGCTGTTTCCAGGATCAACGGTTTAAGAATTTCAAAGTCTATCCCTTTTTCTTCCACTAAATCTTTGCCTATCGCAAACAGATGGTTGACGAAATTACAGACAAAGGCGGAGGCAAGGTGTATCTGTTGACGTTGTTCTGAGTTGTAAATCTGAATGTTGTCTGAAATTGTAGCAGCAAGATCTGTGAGGATTTTAAGATTTTCAGCTGAACTTGCTTCAAGGCACATGGGGATATTTTGAAAATTAATTCGTTTGTCGATTGAGAACGTTTGAAAAGGATAAAAAACGCCGTAGTTTTTGCAATTGGCAGCAAAAACATCCATCGAAATGCTCCCTGCAGTATGCACAACAAGCGAAGAACCCCACTCTCCTGACTGAATAAATGACTCAATCGCTTGATCTTTAATTGCAATTATGTAGAGATCTGCATTTTTGACTAAGTCGTTAGGATCTTTTGTAAACGAACAATTAAGAGCCGATGCTAGGTCTTTAGCTCGCTTCTCAGTCTGCGAAAACACTTGTAAAACCTGGTGTCCTTTGTCAAAAAGCGTTAGACTTAGCTGTGTTGCTAAGTTGCCGGCTCCGATCATACAAATCTTCATCTTACTTAATTTTTTATGCAAAATTATCTTTTAATAGTTACAAAATAGAAACATCTGTTATTCAGCACTCGAAGATTTAAAAAATAACCTTAAATTTGCCACCCGAAATAAGAATCTAATATTACTCTTAAATTAATACTTTACATTATGACCAAGTACGTTTATACATTCGGAAATGGACAGGCAGAAGGCGGAGCAGGGATGAAAAATCTGCTCGGAGGAAAAGGTGCCAACCTAGCTGAGATGAACCTGATTGGTGTTCCGGTTCCTCCGGGATTCACCATTACCACCGAAGTTTGTACCGCTTTTGTTGAGCATGGCAGGACTGCAGCTTTTGAAATGATCAAGAAAGAAGTTCAAGATGCAGTAGCTTATGTTGAAAAAATTACCAACACCAGCTTTGGATCGAAAGATAATCCTTGCTTGCTTTCTGTTCGTTCAGGAGCTAGAGCATCGATGCCTGGTATGATGGATACCATTCTTAATCTTGGATTGAATGATTTAGCAGTAGAAGGAATTGCAAAAAAATCGGGTAACGATCGTTTTGCATGGGACTCTTACCGTCGTTTCGTCCAGATGTATGGTGACGTAGTAATGGGTTTAAAACCTCAAAGTAAAGAAGACATTGATCCTTTTGAAGAGATTATTGAAACTCTTAAAGAGGAACGCGGAATTCATCAAGATACTGACTTTACTGTTGCTGACCTTAAAATGTTGGTTCTTCGCTTTAAACAAGCGGTATTGGCTAAGACAGGAAAAGAATTTCCTTCAGATCCATGGGAACAATTATGGGGTTCAGTAGGTGCAGTTTTTGAAAGCTGGATGAACGAAAGAGCAATTTATTACAGAAGACTTAATAATATTCCAGTAGAATGGGGAACTGCGGTTAACGTACAAGCCATGGTATTTGGAAACATGGGAAATAACTCAGCTACTGGTGTTGCATTCACACGTGACGCATCAACAGGTGAAGATATTTTCAATGGCGAATATTTGATCAATGCACAAGGAGAAGATGTGGTAGCTGGTATTCGTACCCCACAAGAGATCACACTAGAAGGATCACGCAGATGGGCTGCTTTGCAAAATGTTAGCGAAGAAGATCGTGCTGCAAATTTCCCTTCGTTCGAGGAAGCAATGCCTAAATCATACGCTGAGCTACTTGAGACTCAACAGAAATTAGAAAATCACTACCGTGATATGCAAGATATCGAGTTCACTATTCAAGATGGTAAACTTTGGTTGTTGCAGACTCGTAATGGAAAACGGACTGGAGCAGCAATGGTAAAAATGGCCGTTGATATGCTTGCAGAAGGATTTATCGATGAGAAAACCGCACTTATGCGTGTTGAACCAAATAAATTAGATGAATTACTTCATCCAGTATTCCATACCGAATCGTTATTATCTGCAAAAGTAATCGGTAAAGGTTTGCCAGCTTCTCCTGGAGCTGCAACTGGTCAGATTGTCTTCTTCGCAGACGAAGCAGCGAAATATGAAAACTCTATCCTAGTTCGTATCGAAACATCTCCTGAAGATCTTGAAGGAATGGTTATCGCTCGTGGTATTCTTACTGCAAGAGGTGGTATGACTTCTCACGCAGCTGTTGTAGCTCGTGGAATGGGTAAGTGTTGTGTATCTGGTGCGGGAACAATGCGTATCGACTACAAAACTAGAACCTGTGAAGCAGGTGGTAAAATATACAATGAAGGCGACTGGATCTCATTAAACGGATCAACAGGTGAAGTTTATGAAGGTAAAGTAAAAACGCAAGAGGCAGCTCTTAGCAACGACTTTGCTAAGTTGATGACACTTTCTGATAAGTTCTCTCGTATGACCGTTCGCACAAATGCTGATACACCGAAAGATGCAGTTATTGCGCGTGAATTTGGTGCTAAGGGTATTGGTCTTTGCCGTACCGAGCATATGTTCTTCGAAGGTGATCGTATCAAAGCGATGCGTGAGATGATCCTCTCTTCTGATATCGTTGGTCGTAAGGCTGCTTTGGCGAAATTATTGCCTTACCAGCGTTCTGACTTTGAAGGAATTTTTGAAGCGATGGCTGGATATGGCGTAACTGTTCGTCTATTAGATCCACCACTTCATGAGTTTGTGCCTCACCAACAAGCTACTCAAAAAGAACTAGCTACTGAAATGGGCATCTCTATCGAGCAGATCCGTATTAAAGTATCTGAATTAGAAGAGTTCAACCCAATGTTAGGTCACCGTGGTTGCCGTTTAGGTATTACCTATCCGGAGATCACTGAGATGCAAGCGCGTGCAATCATTGAGGCAGCAATGAATCTTAAGGCTAAGGGCATCGATGCTCGTCCTGAGATCATGGTTCCATTGATTGGTACTGTGGCTGAGTATAAAAATCAAGCTGACATCATCAATGCAACAGCAGAACAAGTTTTTGCTGAGCGTGGTGATAGGATCGCTTATCTTGTAGGTACAATGATTGAAGTGCCTCGAGCAGCACTTACAGCTGAAGGAATCGCTAAAGAGGCTCAGTTCTTCTCTTTCGGTACCAATGACTTGACTCAGATGACTATGGGCTTCTCTCGTGATGATGCTGGTAAATTCTTACCTGCTTATCTTGACAAGGGAATTCTAAAACAAGATCCATTCCAAGTTCTTGATCAGCATGGTGTTGGTCAGTTAATTGAGATGGCTGTCTCTAAAGGTCGCTCTACTCGTCCTGATATCAAATTGGGTATCTGTGGAGAACACGGAGGTGAGCCTAGTTCAGTAGAATTCTGCGATGGAGTTGGTCTTGACTACGTTAGTTGCTCTCCTTTCCGAGTGCCTATCGCACGTCTAGCTGCTGCTCAAGCAAATCTTAAAAAACAAAAAGCTTAATTGCTCGAATATATTCATAAAAAAAGGTGCTTCTGGCACCTTTTTTTATGAATAATAATTTGAATCAGGACCTTCTTCACGGATCATAATTCATCATTTTTTTAGTCACCCTCACCTTTGGGGAGGGCCGGGGTGGGGTTTAATCAGGTTCTTCCGATCTGAAGTTAGATAATAGCTTACCCATATTTAATGATGACAATAGTCTGAAGAGGTTATAATTCATCATTTTTTTAGTCACCCTCACCTTTGGGGAGGGCTGGGGTGGGGTTCGAGACTTGATTCTGGAATTATTTTTTTCATCCTGTTTTTTACCTCCCCCAACCCCTCCAGAGGAGGGGAGTCTTAAAAGTTTAGATTTAGAAACTAAGTTGTATTTCGTTTCTTGTTCAGAAACTTTTTTATTTTTTCTGCTACCATTGCTGGATCCCTTATTACCTCATCATTGTTAAATCTGATAATCTCATATC
>JAPLDS010000028.1:54282-61584 GCA_026391295.1 Bacteroidia bacterium
AATCTGATAATCTCATATCCAAGCAGCCACAAATGATCTGTTCGGATTTTGTCTTGTTTTTTCTTGAATTGATGTATTGGCCCATCAAATTCTATGATCTTCTTTTCTAATAGACAAACAAAGTCAACAATGAAATCACCTATAACATGCTGACGCCTAATTTTATACCCCGTCTTCTGATTTCGTAAATATTTCCAAATTTTAAGTTCTGCAGGGGTTTGATGATCTTTTAAATCCTTTCTGAAATCTTTGATTATAGGGTAAGTATAAGGATTTGCAGTAATATAACCTGGTTTTTGATCTTTAAATATACTTACATTCAAATCAATTCTATTTTCACGATAGTAATCTGGATCAACCTCGTGTCTTGGGAGTAATTTAATGGGAAATATTGGTAGAGAAAAGGTTTTTTTCTTCTTGTTCATGCCTGATTTATCTGTATTTAAATTACAAATAATTCAGCACTTTAAGTGAGTGAAAGTCTGTCAGTATAATTTCAATTGTTAGTCACCCTCACCTTTGGGGAGGGCCGGGATGGGGTAAAGGATATGAACCTTAAAATATTTTCTTCTCTATGCTGCCTTTTCCCTCCCCCAATCCCTCCAGCGGAGAGGAGTTGGCTAATTGCCTGGATTTTAATCTGCTGATTTGAATTTAGAGAAAAGGCTTTTAATTTTTAATATCCATGATAATCTGCGAGAGTTGCCTATGGTTATCGCTTTTAGTCACCCTCACCTTTGGGGAGGGTAGGGATGGGGTTTGCACAATAAGCTGATTTGTGATAATTGTCTTATTGCTCCTTCATCACCTTGTTGCGCCCTTTCCGTTTGCGAACTGTGCGATGTTTATATTCATCAGAGATGATACTGATATTGCCATCAATCTCTAAAACAGCTAGGTCAACTTCGCGAATCTCCGCTACACCATGCTCCCGAATGGCTTCCAATAGCTCATCGATGGTGATTCGTGATTTGGTCATGTTCTCTTTGTTGAGCTGCCCTTTGTAAACAAGTATCATTTCGGTCCCTTGAACCATCTCTCCAAATTTAGGAAACCGATAGAGGAGGAATTTAAATAGATAATTCGTTATGAAAAGTGTCGAGGCCGCAACAAGCCCGCCAGATAAGGTGGAGTCAGATCCTACCATCGCATTTTGAACAGCATTGCTGATCAATAAAATAAACACCAAGTCGATTATTGACAGCTGGGCTAACTCTTTCTTGCCAAACAGTCGAATGGCCACAATGATAAATAAATATACGGCCAAGCTACTTAAGGCAATCTTGGCATATCCTTCCAGTAATTCCATGGCGATGTTTAGGTTTTAATTGAGTTGATTGACAAGAATGAGCGATCAATATTTATCCCAGTACTGATACTCCGATTAATCTTCCAATAGAGAAGGTAATCGCTGCTGCTGCTAGTCCAAATACAACCTGCCGAAGTCCTGAATGCCAAATGCTCTTGCCTGTAAATAGCGTGATTGCAGCTCCAATGATAAAAAGTCCAAAAGCACTTAAAATACTGCTTAAGATAATCGCCCGCATTCCACCAATAAAGAAGAATGGGATAACGGGAATAATAGCCCCGATTGCAAAGAGGATAAATGAAGCTACCGCAGCCTCCATCGCCGATCCTTTAAGGTCTTCTTGATTAATTCCAAGCTCTTCTTTGATCAGAACCTCATGAGCTAATTCTTTATTTGAGATGATCTCTTTCGCCATTTTCTTCGCCTGCTCTTCTGGGATTCCTTTTGTTTGATAGATCAGAGCTAGTTCCCACTCTTCTCCCTCTGGGTTGTTCTCTAGCTCATCCAATTCAAGCTGCATCTGATTTTCAAAAAGTTCTTTTGAGCTAGTAACGGAGATCCATTCTCCTAAGGCCATAGAGAGCGCTCCTGCAAGCAATCCTGCAAGTCCGGTTAATAAGACAGTGCTCTGAGCACTCGCAGCACCAGCAATCCCCATCACAAGACTGAAATTCGAAACTAATCCATCATTGCCACCTAGAACGGCTGCTCGAAGTGCATTGCCACCTATCGAGCGATGTCTCTTTTCGAAACGTGCCAGGTAATTGCCCGATAAATTGGGTTGGTTTGCAACAATATTCTGTAGAATTGAAACATGTGCCGTATCCGATAGTGATTCTTCTAAGTTGAGTGCCTTCTTGGACTTGACCACGGAGATCGCAATACTCTTCTCTGTGTCTAATAATGTTCCAAGTATAAAGTCGTAACCTGCTATTTTCCCAATCTTATTCAGTATTCGAGCTCTAATTGAAGGGGGTGGGAGCGTTGTTGTGTCCAAGTTATTGCTTTTCATAAAGGCCAGCGCATGTCCTTTCTCAATCTCGCTCATCTGCCTAAAAACATTGGCTACATTCTCATCTGACTCATGTTCCGATAAGATTTTGTATAGATAACTTGCGTCAATTTCAGTCTGAATACTATTGAAATTAATCATTTTTTATGTCTGAATTTGTGTTTAAAGGCACTTTTGATACCAACAAATTTAGGATAAATATTGATTAATCTTTTCTCGTTACTGTGTCACTGATTATTTAGATCCGATCTATTTTTTAATATCCACCCTGTTTATGCCATAGTCGCTGCGGAAGAGTGTCTATTAACGAAATAAATCAGTTATCTTTGCAAGTAAACAAATTTTGCAGTGTGGGAAGGATTTTGTCCATCGATTATGGAAACAAAAGAGTTGGATTGGCAGTAACAGATCCATTGCAGATTATTGCTACCCGATTAACGACTGTTTCTGCAGAAGAAATATGGCGTTTCCTTGCTGAGTATTTTGGCCGTGAAGATGTTGAGCTTGTTTTAGTAGGGTATCCGAGGCAAATGAATAACCAGCCTTCAGAAGCTATTCGGTATATCAACCCGTTTCTGAAAAAATTTCAACTTACATACCCCCAAATGCCTATCCGATTGATGGATGAGCGGTTTAGTTCAAAGATGGCCTTTCAGACCATGATTGATGCTGGAGTTAAGAAGAAAGATCGACAAAATAAAGGGACGATCGATGGAGTTAGTGCAACAATAATTCTTCAATCTTACCTTGAAGAGAAGAAATTTTTAAAATAAGATAACATGATTTATCCAATCACAGTTTATGGCGATCCTGTACTGCGAAAGATTGCAGTTGATGTTAAGCATGACTTTGCAGGGCTTTACAAACTAATTGGGGATATGTTTGATACCATGTACAATGCCGATGGAATTGGTATTGCAGCACCTCAAATTGGGCTTGATATTCGTATTTTTGTTATTGATTTAACTGCTCTTGGTGAAGAGGAGCCTGCACTAAAAGATTTTAAAAAGGTCTTTATTAATCCACGGATTCTGCATAAAGAGGGTGAAGAAGTTATGATGGAGGAGGGTTGCCTTAGTCTGCCAGGATTAAGAGAGGATGTTATTCGTTACGACACGATCCAGATAAAATATTTTGACTCAGACTGGCAAGAGCATAATGAAGTTTTTACAGGCTTTGCTGCTCGTGTGATTCAGCATGAATACGATCATATTCAAGGAGTTCTGTTTATTGATTACTGCTCTCCGCTAAAAAAACGTTTATTAAAGGGGAGGCTTTCAGATATCACGCGAGGTAAGGTGAGCACATCTTATCGGACTAAAACCCCTAAGATTTAGAGATAAATCAGCTCCTTGTGAATATTCGTTTTTGATTGTCTTTATTTATCATCTAAAACTTCTTTTTTTCCTCCCAATACCCTAACTTTAGGTATTCTTTTGTGCGCTTAGTCGTATTTAAAGTTGTTGCTCTTTTCCAGAAAAGATTAAAATGGAGGTTAACTTGAGTACCCTTTTAAACCCATATTTTTCTCATTCCGATTTGGTTGGCCTGCTCCTGTCAGAGGGTGATCAAATGCAGGCACTTTTTGCCCGAGCCAACCAGATCAAATCTGTTTATACTGGATCCAAAACATATCTGAGAGGGCTGATTGAGTTTACAAATCTTTGTGATAAAGATTGTTACTATTGTGGGATCAGGCACTCTAATCATGCGATAACGAGGTACACGCTTCCCGATACTGATATTTTAGCGGCCGTTCGTATGGCAGATCAATATAAACTTGGCTCGATCGTCCTTCAGTCAGGAGAGCAAAGCTCTGCAATCTTTGTCGACCGAATAACTAATTTATTACATTCAATAGATAAGGCAACGCAGGGTCGGATAGCCGTTACACTTTGCGTTGGAGAGCAAACGGATGAGGTTTATCTTAAGTGGTTTGAGGCAGGTGCAAAACGCTATTTGTTGCGAATAGAAACGACGAATCCCTTGCTTTATCGATCCATCCATCCCCAAAATAAACTCCATGATTATTATCGTCGTCTCGATTGTCTCTACTCACTCAAGCGTATCGGTTACCAAACCGGGACTGGAGTTATGATAGGTTTGCCCGGTCAATCGGTGGAGGACCTGGCTGACGACCTTCTCTTTTTTGAGGAATTTGGAATCGACATGGTCGGAATGGGCCCTTATATCGAATCGGCCAACACTCCGCTAGCAGAATCGCAAAAGGAAAAATTGCTCCCGCTGAAACAGCGATACGAACTTTCCTTGAAAATGATTGCAGCCCTAAGGCTCTTGATGCGAGATATTAATATAGCAGCCACTACTGCTATTGAAACTATAAATCCACAAGGAAAAGTGTATGGTCTGCAAGTTGGTGCAAATGTTATTATGCCCAATCTGACGCCCGCTATTTATATTAATCGCTTTCAGCTTTACGATAATAAGCCTGTTGCTGCTGGTAACCTTCCCGATTACCTTGGTAGTTTAGAATCTCACTTGCAACCTTTGAATCTTCAACTTGGTTATGGCGAAAGTGGCACCTCTGCCTATTTTGAAAGTCGGAAGCAATTTGAAGCGAATTGTTGAGAAAGGGTGCAGAATTTTCTTCTAATTCCTTGAGAATAAATTTTACATTCCAAAGAATTATGTTTAACTTTAGTGGAATTATTGATGCTTGATTTTTAAGTTTTTAACCTAATAAATTCTAGTCATGAATGCAATTATCACTCTCGTAGCAGCTGTTTTAATTCTGTTTTTTCTCGCTGGCATCCGTATTGTACGTCCAACACATCGAGCTTTAGTGGAACGTTTTGGTAAGTATCACCGTTTTGCGGGATATGGCTTTAACTGGATTATTCCATTTATCGATATAATGTATAAGATAAATATTACGGAGCAAATGATCAACGCTGAACCACAAGAGATCATTACAAATGATAACCTAAATGCAAAGGTTGATGCTCAGGTTTATTTTAAGATTAAATCGGATGAACAGAGCGTTAAGAATTCGCAATACAATGTCAATAGCATCGAATATCAGATCGTGAACCTCGCTAGAACAACTTTGAGAAATATCATTGGAACGATGACGTTAAAATCTGCCAATAGCGAACGGGGTAAAATAAACAAAGAATTACATGGCACGTTGCTCGAAGAGACGATGAACTGGGGGATCGAAATTGTTCGGACCGAACTTAAAGAGATCGATCCACCGAAGGATGTTCAAGAGACCATGAATAAGATTGTGAAGGCAGAGAATGAAAAGATTGCTGCAATAGATTTCGCTACCGCGACTGAGACCAAAGCAGATGGGGAGAAACGTGCTGAAATACGCCGAGCTGAAGGGATCAAGCAAGGTGCAATCCTGCGGGCAGAGGGCGAGGCCCAGGCTATTCAACTTGTGAATGAGTCTGCCGAGAAATATTTCGTTGGGAATGCTCAGCTTTTGCGTCGTATCCAAGCTATGGAAACTTCCTTGAAAGACAATTCAAAGATCGTGGTGCCAACAGGTTCCGATCTCGTGAATGTGATGGGTGAGATGGGTGGTGTGTTGCCGATTAATACGAAGAAAAATAATACAGACCCAGATTCCGCTAAAAGCTAATTTTCTATTGACTGCTAAAATATCCAACCTTTAAATCCTTTGGAGCTCCAGTCGAGGTGACTTGGAACTGAATATCCACCGATCCTCCATGCTCTGTGCTGAAATGCCGTGTTTGGTTCTCTTCAGTGTCTGCTATCTGAAGTTTGCCGGGGCTTTGTTTTAAACTCGCGTCAACTACTATGGCATTCGGACAATAACGATTCAACAAGCCAAAATCTAGCTTTCTATTGCTAGTAAGAATAATTAAATCAGCCAATGGTAATCTCCTCCAGCTCGCTTCATTCATTACTTGGTTTCTGAAAATCCAGATTCTAAACCCGCTTAGATTTATAAAATCACCAAAATGACTGAGCGAGCTGCTAAGTGCACATATGGTGTCAGATAAATTAAAGATCCCCGATTTATAAATCCCTCTATAGCCCTCATAAGGCTTTATATAAGGTTTTAATTTGCCTGGACCAATACTCGAGTCGGCACTGAGCCAATAAGTCGTTCTGGCTGCTGTAAATGCAATTAATGATCGTTGTGGCAAATTGAATACCACCACTTCATGACGAGCTAATTGACGCATCTGGGTTGCTGCGCTAATTAAAAACAAGATGATTATGACAATTAGACTTAACCGAAGGTTGTTTATCTTCTTCGTGATCACAAAGAGTGCGGCGGAAATTGCAACGACTATTATTAGCAACATAGTACTATCCGAGGGATATAACCCTTCGATGATCGAATAGGGTAAACGTTCGACAAAGCGAACAGAAAATAGCATCCCTTGCCCCGCAAGATCTAAGATTTTTGTGAGCCAAAATCCGAGGATTGGAATAATTGGTGCGATGGCAAATACAACAAAGGAGAGATATAAAATAATGGTTACAAGAGGAATCACCAACAAGTTGGCAAGTAAAAACCAGGTGGGAAATTGATGAAAATAGTGGAGCAGAAATGGCAGAGTGCCAATCTGCGCAGCCATCGAAACCGTTAGCATAATCCATATCTGATCAACGATCCAATACTTAGAGTAGACCAAACCATAGAGGTAAGGATGAAAATAGACGATAGATAATACGGCCAGATACGACAGCTGAAATCCTACATCGTAAACTAGAGCCGGGTTAAAACAGAGTAGCGCAAAGGCCGACGCGGCAAGAGTGTTGTAAATATTTGCATTTCGATTTAAACTCTTCCCAACCACAATAAACGAAAACATAACCGCAGCCCTGAGTACTGAAGCCGATAATCCGGTTATTAAGGCATATCCCCAAACGGCACCTAAAATAATTAGTGTTTGCAGAAAGATTCCCCATCTTTTGCGGTTCAAAAATCGTAACAGCACTTCGAGCACGACATAGATAATCGCTACGTTCATCCCCGATA
>JAPLDS010000028.1:61610-69483 GCA_026391295.1 Bacteroidia bacterium
AGCACATGTGTCACGCCGGTCTTTGAGAAACTTTGTGTCGTCTCAGGCTCTAATTCTTCACGAGCTCCTAAAGCTACGGCTGAGACCAAATGCAATGATTCTCCCTTTAGTCCGCAGTTTTCTAGGATCTGTATGAGTCGAGCTCTAAGAACGATCGAATATTCAGCCAAGTTCGGATGACTAATTTCTTTCAAAACATGATAGTCAGTCGATTTTACGAATATTTTATAGCCCAGATTGTTTCGCAAGGCATAAGTTTGATAGTCAAATTCAAACGGATTACCAGTTTTCTGAATGACCTCTGGCTTTCCTCTAAACCAAACTAGGGCTCCTGGTGAAAGCTTTGGTATGCTGTCTGATTTTCCAAAATAGGTTATTATTCTCTGACCGGAATCAACAAGTCGAACAATAGCTCGAAATGATTTATCCCTTTCTAACGGATATTCATCAACGATGGCGAAATATTGACTCCTTGCAAGTGGTTGTGGTTGATATCGCAAGGCCGTATTCGTGAAAAGTCCGAAGAAGAGAAAGGCCATAAATGCTCCAAAACCATACAATGATCTTTGCTTAAAATTTGGATTTATTAAAAAGGGGAGAAGGGTGATCGATGATCCACATAAAACTAAGAATATCCATTTCCAATCTGTTTGGCAATGTTCCCCGACTAATAATCCAATGCAAAAAGGGAATAGAATTCTTATAAATGGCGCACTTCTGAGTTTCTCTTCAAGGGGATTCATGCGTGAGATAAGAGGTTGAATAAAGTTACAGGATTTAAATTTAGAAGTTGAGAAAAACCATTTCCGATTTGAATTGTTACCTAATTATGAGAAAGCTAAATAGGTTGTCGATGGCGAGTAGCCCATATCTAAAGCAACATGCAGATAATCCTGTAGACTGGTTTGAATGGGGTGAAGAGGCTTTGTCAAAGGCAAAGCTTGAGAATAAACCATTGATTATTAGCATTGGCTATGCCGCCTGTCACTGGTGTCATGTGATGGCCAATGAGTCATTTATGAACGAAGAGATCGCAACTTGGATGAATACCCATTTTGTGTGTATCAAGATAGACCGAGAAGAACGTCCCGATATTGATCGAATTTATATGGAAGCAGCACAGCTTCTAAGTGGCCGTGGCGGATGGCCCCTAAACGCTTTTGCACTTCCGGATGGTCGACCATTTTATGCGGCAACTTATTTTCCTCCTAGCCAGTGGCTCGATGCACTCAATCAATTAAGTCATCTGTATTCGAATGATTATCCTCGTCTAGAGCAGGCAGCCGAAGGGCTAACGGAAGGTATTCGAAGTAATTCGTTTGTTGAATTAGTTGATTCAACGCCTTTTGAGCGATCAGAATATGAGGCATCTTATCAGGCACATATTCGAAAAGTCGATTTTGAACTAGGAGGTTATTTAGGAGCTCCCAAATTTATGATGCCCACAGGGTTGGAATTCTTGCTCCAATACCATCATCTTACTAATGACCCACAAACTCTCGAGGCTGTTGTAGTCTCTTTGGATGCGATGGCTCAAGGAGGTATTTACGATCAGATTGGTGGAGGCTTTGCTCGTTATTCAACCGATGAAAATTGGCTGGTTCCCCATTTTGAGAAGATGCTATATGACAACGCACAGCTGATTAGTCTCTATGCACATGCTTATCAAGTTACTCAAAAGCCGCTGTATGCTGAGATCATAACTCAAACTATTTCATTTTTAGAACGCGAAATGAGGCATTCTAATGGAGGGTTTTATGCCGCGATTGATGCAGATAGCGAGCATGAAGAGGGAAAATTTTATGTCTGGACACAGGAAGAGATTGAATCTGTTGTTGATCCCCAAGATCTCAAGTTGATCCTTCGATTTTATCAGATCTCAACCTTTGGTAATTGGGAGGAGCAAAAAAATATTCTTCATTATAAAGAGCCTAAAGCCGATTTTGCTGCAAAAAACAACCTTACTTTAGCGTCGTTTGAAGACATTCTTTCCAAAGCGAATGCGGCTTTATTGGAATACCGAAACCAACGTATCCGTCCGGCTACGGATGATAAAATTCTAACGTCCTGGAATGCTTTGATGATTACAGGATATGTCAATGCCTATAAGGCTCTAGGTGAGCCATCCTATTTAACAGAGGCATTAAAAACAGCTCAATTCTTGGCCGAAAGAATGGTCGCGTCTTCAGGTAACTTATATCGAGTTTTCAAAGATGAAAAAGTCACGGTTGAGGCATTTTTAGACGATTACGCCTTGTTTGCCGAGGCATCTCTTAATCTTTATGAGGTGACCTTTGATTTGAAGTGGCTTTCGCTAAGTGAACAGCTTGTTAAGCAGATATGGGACCACTTTATTGATCCCCCCAACCATCTTTTTTATTACACCTCAGACCAATCTGAAGAGCTTATTGCCCGTAAGCATGAGACTTCAGACAATGTAATTCCTGCTTCTAATTCTGTTGCTGCACATGTTTTAAATCGACTAGGAACACTAACCGATCAGCAGCAGTATACTCAGATGGCTTCACAGATGGGACTTAATTTAAAGAGTGAGATTTTGAACCATGGCGCTTATTATGCAAATTGGGCCATGCTCCTTGGGCGTCTGACTTATCCAAAAGTTGAGGTTGCAATTTTGGGTTCAGAATCACTCTCTTTAGCACATGAATTACAACGTAATTACCTTCCGACTGTCTGTTTTGCTGGCGGAAAGCAAGATGATTTGCCGCTTCTCACACACCGACTGGTTCAGGAACGTACCGTCGTCTATGTCTGCAAGGACCAAGTCTGCAGTTTGCCTGTTTCGAGTGCCGACATGGCCTTGGGATTGTTACGTGCAAGTCAATAGTTAAATCATTTTGATTTTTTTCGGTTCGTCTCGTAGCTCTAATTGAGGGTTTTTTATCTTTGTGTGTAAATCCATTGAATGCCTTTGGAACCTACAAAACCTAACCTACTATTCTAGTGATCTAATATGCTAAAAATAAGAGCTTCTATTTGCATTTTCGTATTGTTTTTCTCTTGTATTTCTCCAATTTCTGCTAATGCACAATCAGATCGATCACGCATCGTAATGCTTGATCGACCTATTCTCGAGACAGCTAACTTAAACTATCTCGGAAATCGCAAACCTCTTCAGCCGTTGAATTTTATTAAACTTCCTGTTGTGGCTATAAAACCGGATGGCTGGCTGAAAAAGACATTGGAATTGCAGCGCGACGGCCTATCTGGACACCTTGGTGAGATTAGCGCTTGGCTGAATAAGAAAAATAATGCATGGCTAAATGCTGGAGGTCAATATGGTTGGGAAGAGCTCCCATACTGGCTAAAAGGATATGGTAATTTGGCCTATATTCTTAACGATTCATCCATGATTGCTGAGACCAAAATATGGATTGAGGCTGTTTTAAATAGTGTTCAGCCAGACGGTTATTTTGGTCCGACAACACTTCGAAAAGGGAGAAAAGATCTCTGGGCGAATATGATCATGCTTTGGGCGCTCCAGTCATATTATGAGTTTCCAGGTGATAAAAGAGTTATCTCGTTAATGACCAACTATTTTAAATGGCAGTTAACGGTTCCAGATGCTAATTTTTTAAAAGATTATTGGGAGAATAGTCGCGCAGGCGATAATTTACTTAGCGTTTATTGGTTGTATAATATAACGGGTGACTCATTCTTATTGCAATTAGGAGATAAAATTCATCGAAATACCGCCAACTGGATGGATAAATCGTGGCTTCCAAACTGGCATAATGTAAATGTGGCGCAATGTTTCAGAGAACCTGCGACCTATTCGATGCAAACTGGGGACCCTCAGATGTTACAGGCATCTTATACGGTGTTTAATTTAATCCGACGTATCTATGGACAAGTTCCAGGTGGAATGTTTGGTTCTGATGAAAATGCTCGCATGGGATATATCGATCCACGTCAAGGGACCGAAACCTGCGGATTTGTTGAGCAAATGTATTCTTATCCTGCTGCTTTAATGCCTGATTTTAAAGCGCTTCGTTATATTACCTGTCCAAATGAGGTGGTCAGTGATTCAAAAGACCACAGTCCTGGGATTCAAAACGAAGGTCCTTTTTTAGCTATGAACCCTTTTAGCAGTCGCTGTTGTCAACATAATCACGCTCAAGGATGGCCCTATTATGTCGAACATCTTGCATTGGCTACTCCAGATAATGGCGTGGCTGTTGCTTTGTATGGCGCTTGTACGGTAAATGTCCGTGTTGCAAATAATATTCCTGTCACAATTAAGGAACAGACGAATTACCCTTTTGAGGAGGCTGTGAGTTTTCACTTAAATACAACGAAAGAGGTGACCTTCCCACTCTATTTAAGGATTCCTTCTTGGTGCAAGAATGGCTCTGTAAAAATTAATGGAGTGGTGCAATCTGCGAAACTCGAGCCAGGTAAATATGCTATGATTCAGCGTAAATGGGAAAATGGCGATCTCGTTACGCTTGATCTACCGATGGAACTTACACTTAAAGATTGGCAGCTAAATAAAAATAGCGTCTCAGTTAATTATGGACCATTGACCATGTCGTTGAAGATTAAAGAGCGCTATGATAAGCTGGATAGTAAGAGTGCTGTTATTGGTGATTCGAAATGGCAGGAGGGGGCTGATGCCTCTAAGTGGCCTACTTTTGAAATTTATCCAGAGTCAGCTTGGAATTATGCACTTCGTTTGGATAAAAACTTCCCCTTGAAAGGACTTACCGTGGTAAAAAAGCCATGGGTGAAGAATTCATTCCCATTTACTGTTGGATCAGTGCCCATTGAAGTTCATGCGAAGGGTCAACGAATCCCATCATGGGGAATTGATGAGTATGGATTATGTGGCATCTTGCCAGATGCAAATGCACCGATAGATGAAAAAGTTGAGGATATTGTCTTAATCCCAATGGGTGCAGCAAGGCTTCGCATCTCAGCGTTTCCTGTTACGAAGGGAAAGTAATCAGTGGTGAAAGCAATCTCTTACTTCAGATTGTCTTTTAGGAAGTTGTCAAACATTGTGTAGAGATGCATGGTGGTGTTTCCACCTCTGATGCCATGATTGCGATTCGCATACGACATGCTCTGAAACTGCACACCTGCCTGAACCATTGCTTCTTGGAATTCAACCGCATTCTGGTAATGAACATTGTCATCGGCCATTCCGTGTACCACAAGAAGCTTCCCTTTGATCCCCTTGGCTAGGGTAATCGGCGAATTATCGTCATAGCCTTCCGGATTTTGGCTCGGAAGTCCTAAATAACGTTCGGTGTAAATGGTGTCGTAAAAACGAAAGTTTGTAACTGCTGCAATGGCTATTCCTGCTTTAAAAACATCGCCTCCTTTAGCAAGACATAGATCCACTACTGTGGCGCCAAAGCTCCATCCCCAGATCGCAATATTCTTGCCGTCTGCAAATGGAAGTGTGGCAACATATTTAGCCGCCTCAATCTGATCGTCTGACTCATATTTGCCAAGTTGTCCATAGGTGCATTTTCTGAATTCTTCCCCCCGAGCTCCAGTGCCACGGCCATCAAAGCAGACCACTAAATAACCATTCTCGGCTAAGTAGTTCTCCCATCCAATGCTATATTGGTCAAGTACTTGCTGGTGATTTGGTCCACTATATTGAGTCATTAAGACCGGATATTTCTTAGAGGCATCAAAGTTCGATGGTTTGATCATCCATCCATTGAGCACCTCGTTTGTCGAACTCGTAAAGTTTATAAACTCTTTTGTCGGGATCTTCCGATCGGATACAACTGCTGTTAAGGCCTTGTTTTCTTTTAATACTCTCAATTGCTTGCCTGTAATATCATGCAACGTCGACTCCAACGGTGTGGTGAGCGTTGAATAGTCGTTGATGTAATATTTGAATGTGCTACTAAACGAAACTGAGTTAGTCCCTTTCTTGGTCGTTAATTGAAGCTTTTTCTTTAAATCCATGCTCACGCCATAAACCTCACGCTGAAGGGGAGAGACTGCCGCCGCTTGATAATAGAAGATCTTGCTTGCGCTATCGAAGCCATAATATTTTAAAACATCAAACTTTCCTTTGGTAAGCTGACTCACCCTTACGCCGCTGGTGTCGTAAAGGTATAGGTGTTTGTAACCATCTTGTTCACTGAGGATAATAAAGCTTTTGTCGTCAGAGAGGAAAGTGAAATTGTCGAGAAAATCGGTCTCGATGTAACGTTTATTCTTTTCGGTATAGATCAGTCTTGTATCACCGCTATGCGAGTTCCCGAAAAATAGTTCTACTTTATTTTGAAGTCTGTTAACCTTAAATATTCCTAAGTTTTTTCCGGAGTAACTCCAGTCGATCTTTGGAACATAATAATCTTTATCGTTTCCAAGGTCCATTTCTATGTTTTGACCAGCTTTAATATCATAAACCCAGACCGATACCTTGGCATTTTTCTCTCCAGCTTTAGGATATTTATACCTGAATTCTCCTGGATATAAAGTGTTCTCTGTCTTTGTTGGATTCGATCCTTTGTAAAGTGGAAATCCAAACGAGGGGACTTCCGACTCATCAAATTTTAAGTATGCGATTTGTTTACTGTCTGGCGACCATTCGAAACCTCGGATAAATTCAAACTCCTCTTCATAAACCCAGTCTGGAACACCATTTATGACTTTGTTCACTTCGCCATCGGTTGTCATCTGCCGCTCGGTGCCAAAGCGTAAGCTTTTCACAAATAAGTTGTTGTTTCGAACAAATGCAACACGCTCACCATCCGGAGATAAGGTTGCAACTTGTTGCGTTCCTTCTGATAGACGGGTTAGCTCTTTGGTAGTGAAGTTATAGACAAAATAGACTGCGGTAAACGATCTGCGATAGATTGGTTTTCTATGGCTGAGCAGTAAAACTTTAGTCTCATCAGTACTAAAGGTGTATTCGCTAATGGAAGTAAGGGAGTCGTTTTTTAGTGCTTTAATATCAAGTACTACCGATACCTTAAGACCTGTTTTGTAGCTGTATTTGACGATTTCCTTTCCTCCATTCTCAAGAGTTGTATAGTTTAATCCATCTTTTGTGGAGGCCAATCCAGTAACGGCTGATTGTCGGAATGTCCCTTTTAAGAATAGCTCTTCAAGGGTGATTTTCTGCGCATAAAGTGTGATGCAGCCTACGGCAATTAAGAATAAAAGGATGGTAATTCGGCGCATAATAGAGGTTGTTAATGCTGTTTTATAACATTGACAAAAAAGGGTGATTAAACTTTGCGATAATTTTGAAGAACAAGCGGATAATCGTTAAATTTGCACCTCGAAAAAATAAGTACCGATGATAAAAATTACATTTCCAGATGGCTCGGTTCGCGAGTTTGAGAAAGGAATAACAGGCTTAGGCATTGCTGAAGCTATTAGCACTCGCTTAGCTCAAGATGTGCTCTCGATAGGTGTTGACGGTGAGGTTAGAGACCTTTTACGTCCAATTGAAAATGATGCCTCCATCAAGTTATTCCTTTGGGATGACGTACAAGGTCGTGAGACTTTTTGGCACTCTTCGGCACATATTATGGCTGAGGCGATCGAGTTTTTCCATCCAGGCACTAAGTTTGGTATCGGTCCAACTGTAGAAAATGGGTTTTACTACGATATTGACCTTCCTGATGGTAAGATGCTTACCGAAAAGGATCTGGCAAGTATCGAGCAGAAAGTTTTAGAGCTTTCTCGTTTGAAAACTGCAATTGTACGCAGTGAGATCACTAAAGCTGATGCGCTAAAGATGTTTACGGACAAAGGTGATCCCTATAAAGTTGAATTGATTACCGATCTTGTTGATGGCACCATAACGTTATATAATCAGGGTAATTTCACCGATCTCTGTAGAGGTCCTCACTTACCGCATACTGGTTTTATC
>JAPLDS010000024.1:0-45751 GCA_026391295.1 Bacteroidia bacterium
AAAAAGATTGAAGATTTAATTGAGCGTGAGATCATCAAAACACCCTTGCCTCCAGAATTTCAAGAAGGACCGATCTATAATCCAAGCAGTGGAAAACACTTTGGCAAAAGACCACCTGCAAGATCAAACGATCATCCAAGAACTGGCATACTAACCAAAAAGAAGATCTTTAGACATCGCGACAGAGGTACACACCAAGGTCATCAAACAGAATAGGACTGACTTGACAAGTTGATTTTAAAGTTGAATCTTTTCAGCTTTAACTTGGCGACCAAGAAAAAGAGTTGCCCTTGGCTCAAAGTTCTGAACAGACTCTGTAGTTAAGAGTTTTAACGAACCCTTCTTCGAACAATTCAACTCCATCTCAGGATGTCGACGAAGGTAATCATGAAGACTTGACGCTACAATTGGTCCTTGTTCAAGCAGCTGAACATGAGGGGGAAGGAATTTCTGAATACTTGGAATAAGCAATGGATAATGGGTACAGCCAAGGATTACTGTATCGATATCAGGATCCTTTTTGAATAGATTCTGAATATTTTTTGAAACAAAATAATCGGCTGCGACACTCTCCAACTCATCATTTTCGACCAATGGAACCCACATTGGACAGGCCTCTTGCGTAACCAAAATCTCATTGTTGGAAACTTTAGCAATCTCCATCGGATAAGAGCCAGATAGGATAGTCCCAGTGGTACCCAACACCCCAACATGACCATTGGTGGTATACTGTGGTATTTTCTCTACACTTGGCCGAATAACCCCTAAAACACGCTTTGACGGAGCAATCAAAGGCAAATCATTTTGTTGAATAGTCCTTAAGGCTTTAGCAGAAGCGGTATTGCAAGCAACAATAACCAATTCACAACCCTGGGAAAAAAGATAGGTAATTGCCTGAAGAGTATATTCATAAACGACATCGAAAGATCGAGAGCCATAAGGAGCCCTTGCATTGTCGCCAAGATAGATATAATCATAATCTGGCAACTCCGCCATAATAGACTTCAAAATGGTCAGGCCACCATAGCCAGAATCAAAGACACCAATCGGTTTATAATCTTGCGGCACTAGTTTAAATTTAATATTGACCTAAAAGTACAAAAACTATCTCAAATGCAAATTTAAATTTCGAGTGATGCAAAAGAGAGATCTAATTAGACAAAAAAAATAGGGCACCTAGTAAGGTGCCCTATTCATATCTTATACTGGTTGAGTAATTATTTTTTAGTAATTCCCAATTTAGCTTTTACCAATGGAGTTAAGTCAATTGATTGCTCAGAATGAAACAACACTTGATTCGCTTCAAAAACATAAATTAAACCTTGTTCTTTTGCAACATCTGTAATTGCTTTACGTGCTTTTTCAACAACTGGTTGAAATTGTTTGGCTTCTTCTTTCTGAAGACTCTCTTGAGCTGTTTGTTGGAAAGTCTGGATCCGTTCTTGGATACTTTGAACTTCATCTTGTTTCGCTTTTACAACTGCTTCATTCGCATCTTTTGCTTGAGCTAAAGCAACATATTCTTTACCTTTCTCGCTATATTCTTTTTGCATTGCTTGTAATCTAGACTCTAAATCAGCTTGTGTTTTTTCCAAGGCAGTTTTAGCAGCATCACGCTCAGGCATTGCGGCTAGCAATTGTTGAAAATCAATATGGCCAAATTTCAAAGTCTGTGCAGATAAATTTCCCGCAAAAACTGCAGCGCAAATAACTATTACTTTAATAAAATTTTTCATGTTTGTTTTTTGATTTAAAATTTGTTGGCAAATATAGACTATTAATTTTTATATCCAAGTTTTTGCAGGATCTGATCACTTAAATCATACTTAGCATTTGAGTAAACCATTGAAAGACTACCTGACTTATCGAAGACCATTGCGTAACCTCCTTGTTCAGAAATTTCTTGAATGACTTTAAAAACATCGTCTTGAATTGGCTTAATTAAAGTCTGTCGCTTCTGGAACAACTCCCCTTCAGCACCAAAATATTGACGTTGTAATTTCTTATATTCCTTCTCTTTCGTAATGATTATATCTTCACGTTTTCGCTTCATATCATCGGAAAGCAAGACAGCCTCAGCCTGAAAATCTTTATACATCTTATCAAGCTCACCATGGATGGTTTCAAGTTCCTTTTGATATTGAACGGAGAACTTATCCAATTGATCTTGGGCAGCTTTAAACGAAGGGATATTGCTCAGAATATATTGTGTATCAACAAAAGCATATTTCTGTGCAAAACCAGCAAAAGCACTACTAAACAATAAAACAAGTAGTATTTTTTTCATTTTACTTAAAATTAGCGAATTAAAATCTATCAAATATAACTCAAATACTTTTACAATAATCAAGCCAATATTTAGAATTGTTGACCCATAATAAAGTGGAACTGACTACCCCCGGTCCCTTTCGTATATCCATCATCAAATCCATAACCCCAATCAAAGCCCATCAAACCAAACATAGGTAAGAATATTCGAATTCCCAGTCCAGCAGAACGTTTAATACTAAATGGATTGTAGTTTGCAAAATCAAACCAAGAATTACCGGCTTCAAAGAAACTTAAGCCATAGATGGTAGCCGATTGGCTTAAGGTTATCGGATAACGCAATTCCATAGTTAATTTCTCATATATATTTCCTCCGTTTGCTGGTGTTACGGAGTTGTTAGCGTAACCTCTTAAACCAATAATATCGCTACCATACATACTATATCCAGACATACCATCACCCCCAACTCGGAAGCTTTCAAATGGAGATCGAAGGTTTTTATTGTAATATCCCAAGAAACCAGTCTCATACTTAGAACGCAGTACCAACTTGCTATTTACGCTAAGTGGAGTAAATACATCACCTTTAAACACCCATTTATGAAACTCAATTAAATTATAACGCTCCTCAGAAGTTAGCATTGGGCTAGCGTAGTCTTTATTCGAGAATAACGAATAAGGAGGGGTAAATTGAAGCATAAAAGAGAAGTTAGAACCTCTTTTGGTATACAATGGATTATCTGTTGAATTACGTCCAAAAACGGTCTTAAAGCTAAAGTTATGAGAAGTACCATTCTTAAAAAAGAAATACTGCCAATTATCCAGCACATAAAGTTGATAAGACAATTCGTGGTACATAGTAAAAAAGTCATCCGGAAATTTCAGACGATATCCTAAACCAACAGAGCCACCAATAACTCCCATTTTCTGGGTGATCACATAGTTGTAAGGATTATAATATCCCCCTCCGTAACCTCCACCACCATAGCCACCGCCATAGCCGCCACCATAGCCGCCACCGCCATAACCACTTCCATATCCACTTCCATAACCAGAATAGTTACCGGCATAATTATAAGACTGATTACCGCTGGTTTGTTTTGAATAATATAGTGAGAACGTAAACGAGTTTGGTTTTTTTCCTCCAAGCCAAGGTTCGGTAAACGATAAACTATACGATTGGTAATAACTACCATTTGTTTGCGCTCTTAATGAAACGGCCTGTCCGTCTCCTGTAGGCAATGGTTTCCAGGCCTTTTTATTTGGAATATTTCGGATAGAAAAATTTGAGAATTTTAATCCAACAGTCCCTACGAACATTCCGGCACCCCAACCTCCTGATAATTCAATCTGGTCATTTGCACGCTCCTCCAGTTCGTAATTAATATCTACAGTGCCATCCTCCGGATGAGGAAGCACATCAGGTTTGATTGTTTCAGGATTGAAGTGACCCATCTGAGAAAGTTCCCTCACAGATC
Source organism: Bacteroidia bacterium (assembly GCA_026391295.1). Taxonomy (GTDB): domain Bacteria; phylum Bacteroidota; class Bacteroidia; order Bacteroidales; family Prolixibacteraceae; genus JAAFHB01. The sequence continues at coordinate 3,747 of JAPLDS010000024.1, forward strand.
GGATAATGTTTTCTTTACTAAACAATTGTCCTGGACGAGTAAACAATTCACGACGAGCCACATGCTCATTGGTTTTCGTGTTTCCACGGATACCAACTTTATCAATGGTAGCTTGAGTTCCCTCAACCATACGCATTTCAAAATCAATTGAGTCATTTTGAACATTCACCTCAACTGGAGTCAGGTTAAAGAATAAGTAACCAGTATTTAGATACTCATTTGATACCGCATCATCATCTTCAGTTAAACGTTTATCTAGAAGTTTCTGATCAAAAATATCACCCTTTTTAATTCCCAAAACACGATTTAATTGAGGATCGCCAAGAACCGTATTTCCTACCCAACGAATATTCCTAAAGTAGTATCTCCGACCTTCATCAATCCAATATTTAAGGCTTACTTTGTTATTGGCAGTATCCTTGGTGATTGAATCAGCTATGATCATAGCATCACGGTAACCCTTTTCGTTATATTTCTTTATTAAGTTGATTTTATCTTCCTCAAACTTATCTTCAAGGAACTTTTTAGAAGAGAAGAAATTTCGCAGTTTTTTTGCCTTAGTCTTCTTCATAGATGCCTCCAAGACTTTAGTGCTAAGAGATTTAACACCAACAAATTGAATAGTGCTAATCTTAACTTTTTCCTTCTTATTCACTTTAATATCTAAAACAACCTGATTCTCTTTTGCCGGATCATCACGTTGCAAAACTTCGACCTCTGTATTATAAAATCCCTTCCCTTGAAACAAAGCTAATATTTGACGTTTAGCTGTATTGATTAGGTTATCAGTTACTTGACCTCCAATAAGAAGCATCACTTTTTTCTCGATATCTTCTCGCTCACTTTTAGAAACTCCAGTGTAATTCTTCTTAGATAAACGCGGTCGTTCTTGTAAATAAATATTCAACCAAATCTTAGACCCCACAATTTTTGTTGCAGTAATCTTTACATCTGAGAATAGTCCTTGACGCCAATATTTTCGCAGTGCAGAGGTTATTTGGTCGCCTGGAATGGTTAATTCTTCACCAACGGCAAACCCCGAAAGATTTTTTAGTACTTCGGTATCTAAGAAACGTATTCCGCTAATTTCAATACCGCCCAATGTATACTTCTTGGCAGAATCGTAATTAATCGAAAAGTTGGTACTGTCAGCCACCGTTTGTGCCATAAGACTATAGCTACCTAACACGAACAGGGAAAAAATTATAATTTTTTTGTACATTTTTAGCTTCTGATTTGTTCACTTGTCTTTCCAAATCTTCTCTCTCTATTTTGGAAATCGACGATGGCTTCAAACAAATTCTCTTTACGAAAATCTGGCCATAATATATTAGAAAAATAAAATTCACTATAAGCGAGCTGCCAAAGTAAAAAATTACTAATTCGAAATTCTCCACTCGTTCTGATTAGCAATTCCGGATCAGGTATTCCAGAGGTAGATAAACAATTTGAAAAAAACTTTTCATCCACATCCGCAACTTCTATTCCCCCAATCTTAACCTCTAGGCTAATCTTTTTAACTGCTTCAAGAATATCCCATCTACCGGAATAGCTCAATCCTAGGATTAATTTTAACCCTGTATTTTTTGATGTGCTTTGAATGGCTTCAGTTAATTTACTTTCTACCTCAGTTGGAAAACAACAAAGATTACCAATCACTAACATCTTTACATTCTTTTCATTCAAGTTATCGATCTCCTGAACAACTGCATCAACCAAAAGAGCCATAAGGGCATTAACTTCTTCCTTAGGTCTATCCCAGTTTTCAGTAGAAAATGCATACAACGTAAGGTATTCTACCCCTAATTCACCGGCGCCTTCAACAATTGAACGAACAGATTCCACCCCTTGACGGTGACCAAAAATACGTTCATTGCCATGCTTTTGAGCCCACCGACCATTCCCGTCCATGATGACAGCAACATGTCGGGGTATGCCAATCTTGTTTACTAAGTCAATAGTCATTCTATTTTTTTCTGCGTGTCATAAACATGACAACTAGCTACTTCGGCGGCAAGTATGTATGTGAAGGTCCAGTGCCAGAAAGTATTGGATTCTGGTATCTTTTAGGATCTTTTAGATTATCTATATTATCTGAGAATGTTTTTCGAACCATAAATTCGACCATTCCACCCACTCGTTTCGTTAAATTAAATTTTATTCCTGCCCCAACAGGAATAGTCGCTGTTAAAACATCTAAACTATTTGTCTTTTTGCCTTTGTCATCGACATAAGGAGAATAAAGACTAAGAAGGGGACCTCCAGGAGCTGCAGGAAATGTAGGATCATAATCTAAAATAAACGAGTTACTTAAGGGAGCTCTAGAATATAGAACCCCTAAACCTAGCGACATAAATGGTGTAAACCATTCTTTCTTCATACTTCCAATCTTATAGTTTCGGAAATTAAATTCAAATACGCCTTCAACGGTTTGAACAGTACGACTAAATTTATACGCAAAATTCGGATCCGCTTGATAAGTAGGTGGCGCAGTCGTTGGAATAAACGTTGGAAGATTGATCAAACTATTTGAAAACAAACCTTCAGCTTGAATAGTACCAGTAAGAATCTGTCCTCGAAGGGCTAGACGTTTATTGAAATTCAAGCGGCCAAAAACTCCATAAAGCAACGTAGCTGATTTGGTATAATCTACCTTTTCCATATCACCCCAATAAGCGGTTACAGCAACCTCTGCTCCAATATCTGCCGTACGCTGTGCATAAACACAACCACTTGAAAATATAAGCATTACAATCACTATAAACTTTCTCATCTTCAAATTATGCAATGATTTCATTTAGAAACAAGAATATGTAAAGCTATTCTGTTTTTACTAAAGCATACAAAAGTAATAGATTAACCCAAATTTCCCTTTTTTACAACAAAAATTAACGTATAATAATTCGTTTTAATGCTTTATGGAACTCGGAGTTTTAATTTCGCTTATCAATTCCCCACATTAACTTATTTCTCAGGGTACTATAAAACGACTGATTATCAAACTGTAGCACATTAATGGAAAAATCAGCCTTTTTGAGCCGCATCACAATATCAGACCCAAATGCATCAGAACGAGAATCCAACGAAGCTAAATATCGCTCTCCACGACCTTCAATCATCAACTTAATCTCTTCACTATCAGGAACTACTACTGGCCGAATAGCCAAATTATGAGGTGCAATGGGGGCAATAATAAAGTTTGCAGCTGTTGGAGTAATAATTGGACCACCTACGCTCAATGAATAGGCTGTTGATCCAGTTGGAGTTGAAATGATGAGCCCATCTGCCCAATAAGAGTTCAAATAATCTCCGCCTACCTCAACATGAACAGTAATCATTTGCGAAGTATCTTGTTTATGAACCGTAAACTCATTTAAGGCATAAGGGAAATCAGCAAATAAACCGAGGTCGTTTTCGAGTTTAATTAGTGAGCGAGGTTGTAAATAATATTGACCTGCAAAGAAACGTTCTAGAGCACTCTCTAATTCAGCCTGAGCGACATCAGCCAAAAAGCCTAATCGTCCACTATTGATCCCAACCATGGGAATTCCAGAGTCACGCACCAATGATATAGCCTCGAGAAAGGCTCCATCACCGCCGATACTAAAGAAAAAATCAATATTTTTCAAATCCTTATGACTTGAAAAATCGGACATGTGAACAGGCTTAAAATCCAACTCACGCTCCATATAGGCTAAAAATGGACGATAAATTACTACCTCAACCTTACGTTGACTAAGTATTTCAAATAACCGCTTTAAACTCTCATAAAAAACCGGCTTGATATTTCGACCAAAAACTGCAATTCTCATTGAATATTAAGTATTTATATAACGCATCAAAAGATCATATCGATCATCAAAAAATGATTTATTCTCTGACTGATCTTGATAGGTTGCTTTAATCAAATAATCGTATCGCGTAAAGGTCTGAATAATTCCTGAAAGGTCAACAGCACTAACTTTTATGGTAACTTCCATTTTCTTTGATGCTCCTGGTTTTTTAGAGATATAAAGACTAAGAATTCGTGCATCGTTCCCCTCGATAATTTGAGAAATTTGCGAAAGCGAATAATCCGAATCTAACAATTCTAAGACTATAATACCCCCTGGTTCACTTGACGAAAATAATTCAGACAGTTTAAGTGCTAAAACTTCACGTGTAATTGAACCGATATAGGTATTATCAAAATCTAAAACAGGCACGATAGAAACCTCAAAATTAAGAGCTATGCTAGCCACTTCAAAAATATGCTGATTCCCATACACATAAGGCTGAAGTGCTATTGGACTTATAATTTTATCAATCTTATTCTCAAAATTTTCAGCATCATAAATAGCCTTCTCAGAGATCACTCCAACAAAAAGCTTATCCACAACCACTGGAAGATGAGAAATTCGAAATATCTCCATTAGCGCAAGCACTTTTGAACCAAACTCATCTGGAGTTACAATTGGAATGGATTCCGATATGAGATTTTTAGCAATCAAAACTGTACAATTTTTGTCTTTAAATCGAATCAAAGTTGTAAATTGCACACTCAAATAGTGATTTAAAACAATGGCTCGATTAAGCGTAAATATAAATAAAATTGCGACACTGCGGAATACCAGAGATGGAAATATACCCAATGTTTTATTAGCTGCAGTAAATTGCGAGCGATTTGGGGCTCAGGGAATCACTGTGCATCCGCGCCCTGACGAAAGACATATCCGTTATGCTGACGTAAGAAGCTTAAAACCAATCATAACAACAGAATTCAACATTGAAGGATTTCCCAATCGTTCATTCTTAGATTTAGTCTTAGAAGTAAAAGCAGACCAGGTAACATTAGTCCCAGATGCCGACGATGCCATTACCTCAAATGCTGGTTGGGATACCATAAAGCATAAAAATTTACTAACGGATATCGTTGCCGAGTTGAAAGATGCTGGGATAAGAGTATCACTGTTTGTTGGTGCAGACGAAAAGATGGTTGAAGGAGCAGCTATTATTGGAGCAGACCGAATCGAACTCTATACTGAGCCTTATGCTTCCAACTATACACTAAATCGTGATGACGCTATAAAACCTTTTATGCACGCCGCGATTGCAGCTAAGGATTTTAATCTTGGAGTCAATGCAGGTCACGATTTAAACCTGGACAACCTACAATTCTTCAACGAGTCGATCCCCAATTTATTAGAAGTCTCAATTGGTCACGCCTTAATTGCGGATGCCCTATACCTGGGTCTGGAGCAAACCATACTCAAATACAAAGCTTGCCTAGGCGAATGAGTGTAACCTTACACTATAGAAAATCAGGGCATGGCGAACCGGTGGTAATTCTTCACGGCCTCTATGGTTCATCTGACAACTGGAGCAGTATAGGAAGAGCACTCGAGGCACGATTTACCGTTTATATCCCCGACTTACGAAATCATGGCACCTCACCTCACGCTCCTTCACATACCTACCAAGACCTATCTGACGATCTTTACCAGTTTTTCATCGATCACCATATTACCCGAGCTATTATCTTAGGCCATAGCATGGGCGGAAAAGCAGCGATGATGTTTTCGGCCGAATACCCTGAGCTTATCAAAGGACTCGTGATAGCCGATATAGCTCCAAAGAGTTATTACTTAATCGACCGACCTTTTACAGCCGTACTTCAGCATGAAATAATTTTAGGTCTAATGGAGAATCTCGATCTGACAGCTGTTCATTCACGTAAAGAGATTGACCATTATCTTGCCGAAAAACTGAAAGACAGCACCTTACGACAGTTTCTAATCAAAAACATACATCGCACAAAAGAGAATCACTTCGAATGGAAAATTAACGTCCCAGTGCTTAAAAAAGCACTAATCTCCATTAGTAGTGGCATGAATAGTGATTGGTTTGATGATAGGCTACCGATCCTTCAGTATCCAGTTACCTTTATTCGGGGGTTGCGATCTGACTATATCACAAACGATGACATTCCAATGATTAAAGGAATCTATCCCGATGCGCGAATTATCGATATTGCAGATGCGGGTCATTGGCTGCACGCCGAACAACCGGAGAAATTCATTGAAGCCTTACAGTCGGTTATATAGCTCGGTCAGAAATTTTAAGTGTTCTCCACTCTCCTTCAGATTAACCTGGTCACTTAACCTCCAGCGCCAATTATTCTCAATAGTCCCAGGGGTATTCATCCTTGCTGTAGAATCAAAACCTAAAATATCCTGCAAAGGGAGAATGGCAGTTTGTGCTGAGGATCCCATAACAGAACGGATCATCGACCAATGATTAAGGGTTGAATTCCCTAAATAGGTTTTCAATAAACGACGCTCTTCCCCTTTAACCTTATTTATCCAACCAGTTGTGGTATCATTATCATGAGTCCCTGTATAAACGATAAAGTCCGACTCATAATTATGGGGCAGATGTTCGTTTGTCGAATCAGATGCAAATGCGAATTGTAGCACCTTCATGCCCGGAAGTTTGAATTTTTTACGCAACTGATGAACCTCCTCGGTAATTGTTCCAAGATCTTCCGCAACAATTGGCAAATGACCGATCTGACCTTGCAAGATAGATAAAACAGCCTCTCCGTCAGCTTTCAACCACTCACCTTTCACTGCAGTCTTTTCACCGAATGGAATTGCCCAATACGATTCTAATCCTCTAAAATGATCTACACGAACGAGATCAAACATCCTTAAATTAAAATGCAAACGAGCAATCCACCAATTATAATTCTGATTTCGTAATTCCTGCCAGTTATAGAGTGGATTTCCCCATAACTGTCCTGTCTCACTAAAATAGTCTGGAGGAACTCCCCCAACAGCAATTGGCTTATTCTGCTCATCAAACTGAAAAAGTTTCTGATTAGTCCAAACATCAACACTGTCATATGAAACATAAAGAGGTACATCGCCAACTATTTGTATCTTCTTTTCATTCGCATATCGCTTCAGTGCAAACCACTGTTTAAAGAACATAAACTGAATAAATCGCTGGTATTCAATATCATCTCTATAGGTCCGATAATGCACATGGAGGGCATCCGGATTTAAACTTACGAGCGATGCTTCCCAATGACTCCAGTCTTTACCTTTCAAGTTTTTACGACAGGCATAAAACATCGACCAATCCTCGAGCCACCAGCTATTTTCATCCCAAAAATGGAGATAATCATTCCATCCAAAACCACCAATCTCCCGAAATCGATTAAATGCCTTATCTAAATATGGCTCTCTAAATTTGCGCACCTGATGATAATCAACACTCTCTAGAGGGAATGCCTTTTCAGGCTTAGCTATCTTGTCAATCAGCAGTCCTAATTTTTCCAGTTCATCTAAATCAACCAAATCAGCATTTCCTGCAAATGCCGAATAGCACTGATACGGCGAATGACTAAAATCGGTGGGTCCTAATGGGAGAATTTGCCAGATCTGCTGACCTGAATCGGCAAGCCAATCGACAAAATTATATGCCTCAATACCTAATGAGCCAATGCCATATTTCCCGGGCAATGAGGTAGGATGAAGCAATATTCCAGAGGTACGATTAGACATATAATTAAATAATAAAATAAACACATTAGGCACATAGGCCACATTAGAAAGCACACTAAAATTTATTGTGTCTATTGTGTTTCTTTTTTTTCTTTTTACCACATAGGCACATAGGCCACATTAGAAGGCACACTAAAATCTATTGTGTCTATTGTGTTTCTTTTTTTTCTTTTTACCACATAGGCACATAGGCCACATTAGAATCTATTGTGTCTATTGTGTTTCTCTTTTTTTCACCACATTAGGCACATAGGCCACATCAGAAGGCACATTAGACTCTAGTGTGTCTATTGTGTTTTTCCTACTGTGTTCTATAGTGTTTCTCTTTTTTCTTTTCACCACATTAGGCACATAGGCCACATTAGAATCTATTGTGTCTATTGTGTTTCTCTTTTTTCTTTTTTTCACATAGGCACATAGAGCACATGAGAAGGTACATCAAAATTTATTTCAACCATTTATCCAACCATTGGAAATAGACTCGTTGCCAAAGAATTCCATTTTGTGGTTGAAGAACCCAATGACACTCATCTGGAAAGAATAAAAATTCAGCAGGTATGCCCCTTAATTTAGCCGCATTATAGGCACCCATACCTTGAGTATAAGGAATTCGCAAATCCTTTTCTCCATGAATAACTAGAAGTGGGGTATCCCAATTTTGAACAAATTTATGCGGCGAGAAATTCTTATAAGTATTCTGAGCCACTTTGTTATTCATATCCCAATAAGCTCCGCCATTATCCCAATTGACAAACCACATCTCATCTGTTGTCGAATACATCGCTTCGAGATTGAAAATTCCGCAATGCGAGACAAAAGCCTTAAATCGTTTTTGATGATGACCTGCAAGATAATAGACAGAATAGCCACCATAACTTGCACCAACAGCTCCTAATCGATCTTTATCCACAAAAGGCTCTTTAGCCATATGGTCTATGGCCGACAAGTAATCTTTCATATTCTGACCCCCATAATCACCGGAGATCTGCTCGTTCCATGCTTGGCCGAAACCAGGAAGACCGCGACGATTAGGAGCCACGATAATATAGTCATTAGCAGCCATCATCTGAAAATTCCATCGATACGACCAGAACTGACTTACCGTACTTTGCGGACCGCCCTCACAGAATAACAGGGTAGGATATTTCTTTTTCGGATCAAAATGAGGCGGATAGATAACCCACATCTGCATCTGTTTGTGGTCTGTGGTTTCGATCCATCGACTTTCAACTTTCCCAAAAGTAAGTTGATCCATCAAACCTTTAGTGGCTGTTGTAATTGGTTCATCTTTTCCGGTCAGTGGATCGACACGATAAATTTCTGCTGGATTAGACATCGAAACTTTCGAGGCTACTAGCTGCGAACCAGCAATTGCAACATCTTGATAATCATGTACTCCATCCGTAATTCGTATAATCTTATGATCCTGAAGGTCAAGTCGATATAATTCATCAGTAGCATGAATATCAGAAATGAAATAGATTGACTTAGCATCAGCAGTCCAAGTTAACCCTTTCACATTCTGATCAAAACTAGCTGTGTAATCAACTTTCTCACCACTTTTTAGATTCGCTACAAAAAGTCTATTTTTATCTGCTTCATAACCATCGCGGGCCATACTTTCCCAAGCTAACATTTGACCATCGGGAGAGAAAACGGGGTTTGTATCATAACCCATCATACCCTCTGTGAAATTTGTGGTAACGCCTGTTTCGAGATTATAAAGATAAATATCTGAATTTGTTGATAAGGTATAAGCTTTACCCACCACCTTCTTACAGGTATATGCAATAGTTTTTCCATCAGAACTCCAGTTGATTTGCTCAATGCCACCCATTGGTTTCATTGGAGAATCAAACCGCTCATCCTTCATTAGATCCTTATCTCCACTCAGACCAGAAGAGGTGTAGGAAGCGAGAAAAATATGCTGATAGGTGTAATCATGCCAGCTATCCCAATGGCGATACATGAGATCAGTCTCAAGTCGAGCATTTGCCAGGGGCAGATCTGGATATAGATCATGAATATTCTGATCTAACTTAACCGATTTTATATAAAGAATATGCTTCAGATCAGGCGAATATTTGAATCCGGAGATGCCATCAGCAACATTCGAAATTTGAACCTTATCCGATCCATCAGGATTCATCTCCCAAAGTTGTGCAGACCCTGATTTAGATGAGATATAGCCAATTTTCAATCCATCAGGACGCCATTGCTCCTCCCCCTCTTTTTCTGCGGTATCGGTAAGTTTTTTGGCTTCTCCACCAGCTATTGGACTAAGATAGATATCGCGATATGATTTATTCTCCGAGATATTAAAATTGGTAATGCCATAAATTACAGACTTGCCATCAGGAGAAACCTGCATACCACCGATACGTCCAAACGACCACAGCACTTCAGGGGTCATTCTATCTGAAGTAAGCTTTGGAGTTAATGGAACGAAATTAGGCTTTACTGGAGTTGGTTTTTCATTTTTCATGCAGGCTGTAAAAGAGATCAGAATAATAAAAAATAAAGATAATTTCTTCATTGTCTGAATTTTTAGTGTGAGCAAAAATATTCGAAATAACTAAACGCAAATCAAAATAATCCTTTAGCTAAATAAACCACCAAATGCAAGATGGTATCGCAGTAGCTAAATTAGACAGTAACTCTAACGGAACAAGATATAAAATCTAATAAATTTAATCTAACTCATTTAGGTAGGCACGGAAAGCACTATAATCTGAAGAAAGTTGAATCGTCTGTTTAGTCCCCTTCATGAAATTTTGCAATTTCTGTGGCATTGGAACATTACCTTTCCCAACAATTGGCTCAACCGTATCGGTAAACTTAGCAGGATGAGCTGTTTCTAAAAATATACCAGTCTCACCATCCTTCAAAAGTTCTTGTAATGCGCGATAACCCACCGCTCCATGCGGATCAAGCAGATAGCCAGTTTGTTGAAAAACAGCTAAAAGAGTTTCTCGAATTTGTTCGTCATTGTAAGTTGTCCCAACCATATCTGCAGCAATTGCGCTATGGTCATTCTTATATAGATCAAGGATACGAGCAAAATTACTTGGGTCACCCACATCCATGGCATTAGCTATCGTAGAGACCGATGGACGTGGAGAATAGACACCAGTCTTAAGGTATTGAAAAACAATGTCGTTTAAGTTATTTGCGGCGATAAATTTATGTATTGGCAAACCCATTTTTTTTGCAAATAATCCTGCAGTAAGGTTTCCAAAATTTCCACTCGGAACCGAGAACACCACCTCGCGCGATTTATCTTCCAACTTAGCCCATGCATTAAAATAGTAAAAAGCTTGCGGTAAGAAACGGGCTACATTGATTGAATTAGCGGAAGTTATGGTGATCTGTTTTTTTAGCACGTCATCCATAAAAGCTGACTTCACCAAGGCTTGACAATCATCGAATGTACCCTCTACTTCAAGAGCAGTAATGTTTTGACCTAAGGTAGTGAATTGCATCTCTTGAATCTCACTGACCTTACCTTTGGGATAAAGGACATGTACTTTGATACCAGGCACTCCTAAGAAACCATTTGCCACAGCACTTCCAGTATCACCAGAAGTAGCTACCAGCACATGCACCATTTTTTTCTCTTTGCCTAAAAAATGAGACAATAAACGGGCCATAAAACGAGCCCCAACATCTTTAAATGCAGCGGTTGGACCATGAAAAAGTTCCAAGGAATAAATATCCTTACTTACACTCACAAGCGGAGTATCAAAGGATAAGGTATTAAACACAATCTTCTGAAGAGTATATTCAGGAATATCTTCACCAAAGAAATGTTTCGCTACCTCAAAAGAGATTTCTTGAAAATTCATCCCGTCGATCTCTTTGAAGAAAGATTCGGGCATAGGGACAATGCGCTCAGGCATAAACAATCCACGATCGGCAGCTAACCCCTGATTCACAGCTAAATCAAGTGTAACATCTGGCGTATTGTGGTTGGTGCTGTAATAGTTCATGGTCTAATATTTCGTATTCTGACGTTAAAACTTTTATTTTTTGACCAATCAAATTGGACGGGGCAGTATAAAAAAGTTGAATAATGTTACTTTGCTTTTAATAATTCCAGCATAAACTGATGACTCTCCAAAATGCCATAATCTCCTTTACGCGCAGCAATCTCATCGTACTGTGTCACTTCATCTGGAGTAATGCCTGGATACCAAATCAAAAATGGAACTGCATCACGTGTATGGGTTTTTAGTTTCCATGGAGTGGGATGATCGGGCAATATGGCAATTGCAACGGGCTCATCCATTCTTGATATTTGCTCAACAAGGTATTTTACCACTCGATGGTCGAGGTATTCAATGGTTCTTAATTTAAGATCATAATCACCCTCGTGACCGGCTTCATCGCTGGCTTCAATATGCAAATAAACAAAATCTTTAGTCTTTAGCTGTTCGAATGCAGCAATTGCCTTCCCCTCGTAGTTCGTATCGTATAATCCGGTTGCGCCCTCCACCTTAATCACTTCAAGGCCTGCATAAACACCAATGCCTTGAATAAGGTCAACGGCCGATATAACGGCTCCACTCTGGATGCCAAACATCTGCTTCAAAGTCTTCATCGAAGGCTTATAGCCAGGTGACCATGGCCAAATAGAGTTAGCTGGATCTTTTCCCTCGCTTTTACGCTTAATATTTACAGGATGATTTTCTAATAGTTCTCTTGACTTAGTAACCAATTCAACTAATAGCTTCGCAGTTTCGTCTCCTGCACTATTTGTAGAGGTAGGTAATAATTCATTTACCACTCCTCCAACGTAATCATGAGGTGGAGCGCACTTAAGTGATTTATTACCTCCTTTTATAACGAGCAGATGTCGATAAGAAACGCCAGTATAAAAGTGAACCTTCTCATTGCCAAACGCTGCGTTAAGTGTCTGAATAAGCTCATCTGCTTCAGCTGTAGAGATATGTCCAGATGAATGATTTTTTATTTTCTCGTCGGATATACAGATCAGATTACAACGTAGCCCTAGATCGCCCTCTTCAAGATTAACTCCGATGCTGGCCGCTTCGATTACGCCTCGTCCTTCAAAAACCGCCTCCACATCGTAACCCAGAACTGCAAGATTTGCCACTTCACTTCCTGGATGTAACCGCTCAGGTATCGTCTTTAAAAGACCAGAACGACCTTCTGCAGCCAATCGATCGATATGAGGGATATGAGCCGCCATTAAAGGGGTCAACCCATTATGCTCTAGCTCAGGCTGATCCGACATGCCATCACCTAGGATAACTATATATTTCATTGTAAGATTCTTAACTATTAAATATTCGACACTTTGATTAGGTCAGCGAAGACCCCCGCAGCAGTTACAGCAGCACCAGCACCATATCCTTTAATCAACATAGGATATTCATTGTAACGCTCACTGGTAAGTAATAAAATATTATTACTTCCTTCCAAATCATAAAATGGGTGACCTGGATCGACAACGACTAATGTTACTGAAGCCTGACCTTCATTCATGACACCAACAAAGCGCCATTTTTGCTTTTTCTGTTCAAGAACAACTCTTTGTTTTTCAAATACTTCATCCATTTCGCTAATTGTATTCCAGAATTCATCCATCGATGAGGTGAAATACTTCTTTGGGATAAAGGAGTTATTTTTAACATCCCCTTGTTCTAATACATACCCAGATTCACGTGCGAGAATAACTAATTTTCGAATAACGTCGATTCCACTTAAATCAATTCGCGGATCTGGTTCGGCATAACCCATTTCCATAGCCATCTTAACCGCCTTGCTAAATGGAATTTCTGCACTTAAAGTATTGAAAATATAATTTAATGTTCCAGATAATACAGCTTCAATGCGAACAATCCGATCGCCTGAGCGCATTAGATCATTGATGGTTGAGATCAGCGGCAGTCCTGCACCTACATTGGTCTCAAACAAAAACTTAACCCCATGCTTAGCAGCCATCTCTTTTAATTCGCGATAACGGCTATATTCTGACGAAGCAGCCACTTTGTTAGCAGCGACAACTGAGATGTAATTTTCAAGTGCGTAGAGGTAGTAATTAGCCACCTTATCATCCGCTGTACAATCAACAAAAACAGAATTAAACAAATTCATCTCGACCATTGTCTCAGTAAATTGTTTCAGATCTGATTTGATTTCTGATTGTCCAATCGTATTTTTTAAGTCTTTAACATCAATACCTTCCCGGTCGAAAATCATCTTACGAGAGTTCGCTACACCGGAAAGCTTAAGTTTTAATCGATGCTCTTTAAGAAGTTTTTTCTGCTGTCGACCAATCTGCTCCAATAAATCACGACCTACAGTACCAATTCCGACCAAGAATATATTTAGTTCGACAAATGGAGATAGGAAAAAAGCTTCGTGAACGACATTCAGTGTTTTTTTCAGGTCTGAGTTTTTAACTACCCAAGAGATATTTAATTCAGATGCCCCTTGTGCTATAGCGACTACATTGATCCCATTCTTACCTAAAGTGTGGAAAAGTTTTCCTGCAATTCCTGCTGAATGTTTCATGTTTTCGCCAACAATGGCCAAAATAGAAAGTTCATTCTCACACGCTAGCTTACTGATCATTCCTGAAGCAATCTCACGTTCAAATTCACTCGAAATAGCCTCTTGTGCGATAGATTCAAATTTCGAATCAATGGCAAAACTTATTGAGTTTTCTGAAGATGCTTGAGAGATTAGAATTACATTGATCTCTTTATGTGCTAAGGCTCCAAACAGACGCATTGAAATACCGGTTACCCCAACCATTCCAAGCCCTTGGATTGTGAAAAGGGAAATACCTGAGATTGAAGAGATCCCTTTTATTGGGTGATCCTTACCTTGCAATTCCACCTGGCTGATCAATGTTCCGTCGCCTTCTGGATTCAAAGTGTTTTTAATATGAATAGGTATATTTTTCTGATAAACAGGAAGAATTGTTGGAGGATAAATCACTTTGGCACCAAAATGGGATAATTCCATTGCCTCAGAGTAGGTTAGCATGGGAATTGTATAGGCTTTACTGATCACGCGAGGATCTGCAGTCATAAATCCATCCACATCAGTCCATATCTCCAATTGAGTTGCATGTACACCAGCTGCAAATAAAGCAGCGGTATAATCTGAGCCACCTCTACCTAGGGTGGTACTCGAACCATCAGAGCCAGATGAAATAAATCCAGGGGCAACAGCAAATTTCGCAACCTCTGAACACCCTTTTGAAATCAGTTTATAGGTCAGATCAAAATCAACATTAGCCCTACCATAAGAAAGATCTGTTTTGATATACAAGCTGCTATCTAACAAAGGGATATTTAAATATCTGCTAATCAACAAAGAAGATAATCGCTCACCAAAACCAAGAATCTGATCTAATATCTTATTCGAAAGTATCTTAGAACTAAGAACTTCCGCTGTAACTAATTCAAGTTTTTCAAAAAGCGGACAAAGGGCTTCAAAGGCACTTTCAGTCAAGTCTTTGGCATACAACCCTTCAATCACATCTTTATGTCTTTTCCGAATCGCCTTATGTTCGTCAGTCAGGTCAATTCCTTTAGCTGCATCATGCGCTAAACCAACAAGCATGTCGGTGACTCCGCCCAGAGCAGAAACAACGACAATTATTTTTTCTTGTTGAGAAAGTACGATCTCTCCGATTCTTTTGATATTATCAGCCGAGCCTACAGAGGTCCCTCCAAATTTCAATATTTTCATTCAAAAATTATTAAGTACAAAAAGTCACGACTTAAACCCTATGACCCATTTTGTTCTAGATTTACCTAAGAAAAAGATACTACTTAGAATTTAATTTTTTGCAGTCACAAAAGTCAAAAAAAAATCTGAACCCTAAAATTTATGGTTCAGATTTCTTTTTCCTTTAACCATAATTTATTTATCCAATGAAGGCGTATAACTTGCAATGATCTTTGCTTCAAGCTCATCTAGCAATTCAGGGTTATCCTTCAACAAGGATTTAACACCCTCGCGACCTTGACCAAGCTTCGTTTCACCATAGCTAAACCATGAACCAGCCTTTTTAATTATTTCAATCTCAACACCTAGATCAATAATCTCACCTATTTTTGAGATTCCTTCACCGTATAGAATGTCAAATTCAGCTTTACGGAATGGTGGAGCAACTTTATTTTTTACAACTTTAACTCGGGTGTGATTTCCTTGAACATCGTCACCATCTTTAAGCTGGCCAATTCTACGAATATCTAGACGAACGGATGCATAAAACTTAAGTGCATTACCACCTGTGGTCGTCTCAGGATTCCCAAACATTACGCCAATTTTATCACGCAATTGGTTAATAAATATCACGCAAGTCTTAGTTTTACTAATACTTCCAGTAAGCTTACGAAGTGCTTGTGACATAAGTCTTGCTTGAAGACCCATTTTAGAATCTCCCATTTCACCTTCGATCTCTGCTTTAGGAGTCAAAGCTGCAACTGAGTCAATAACAATAATATCAATTGCGCCAGAGCGGATAAGGCTATCGGCGATCTCCAAAGCTTGCTCGCCATTATCTGGTTGAGAGATTAATAATTCATTGATGTTAACCCCTAATTTCTGAGCATAAGTAGGATCGAAAGCATGTTCTGCATCAATAAAAGCAGCGATACCGCCAACTTTTTGTGCTTCTGCAATAGCATGAATGGCCAATGTGGTCTTTCCTGAAGACTCAGGACCGAAAATCTCGATTACTCGACCTTTGGGATATCCACCAATTCCCATGGCTAAATCTAAGGCGATAGAACCCGAATGAATTGCCTGCACATCGTCAACAGGTTGATCACCCATTCTCATAATTGAGCCTTTACCATAACTCTTCTCAATTTTCTCCATTGTCAGCTGGAGGGCTTTCAACTTCTCACTATTGACTTTTTGCGAATCTTCCTTTGCCATGACTATATAGTTGTTTATTTTATTAATAACTCTTTAGATATCTGATCCGTATGCTCCTTTGTGTCTACTTTTTTAAACACTTTTTGAATAAGGCCATTTTCGTCGATTACAAAGGTCGTCCGAACAACACCCATATACGTCTTGCCATAATTCATTTTTTCGCCCCAAACACCATAAGCTTGCAAAATGACTTTCTCGGTATCGGCAATAAGGTTGAATTTCAAACCATATTTTGAAGCGAATTTAGCATGAGAAGCCTCACTATCAGGACTCACTCCAATAACTTCGAATCCTTTTGAGATCCAATACTCATAATTCTCGCTCAGATTACATGATTCAGCAGTGCACCCTGGTGTATCATCTTTAGGATAAAAATAGAGAATGACCTTTTTCCCTTTAAACATTGAAAGATTTATCTGCTCACCCTTTTGTGTGACTCCAGCAAAATCAGGCGCCACTGCACCTTCTAATAATTGACTCATTTCCTAGTATTTAGAATAATATTATTTCTTAGCTCAAGCTTAAATCAAATAAAATTTATGTCAAGTGCTATTTTTTTCTTTCAAAAAGTGGAAGTCCTTAAGAAATTAAGATCTTCTCGATGATTATTATACAAATATATGAATTTAAAGAAAATGGACTCAACTAAGAAAGCATTAAACTGAGAAAAATTATGAAAAGTTTATAACAATGATCGAAATTGTATAATTTTAGCTCGTAATTGTAAGACGTAACATTGACAAAAAGCATAATGTGCAAAAAAGTTAACTCCATCCTAATTGCAATCTTAATTGCAATGTGCTTTAATAATCTCAAGGCACAGGAAACATCTGGAGATGAAAAACTTGCGATAGAATATTTCAAGCAAAAAGAGTATGAAAAGGCGCTCCCTTTATTTACTGAATTAATCAGCAAATCGCCCGACAATGCTATGCTTAACTATTATTATGGCATTACGCTTTTAAAGAATAATCGTTACAAAATGGCGGCTAAGGAGGCGTTATTAAATGCAGTTGTTGACAACACCCCTTCAAATGCCAATTTCTACCTTGGCAATTATTTTCATGCATTGGGCAATTGGGCCGAAGCAATGGATTTTTACAAACGATATAAAGGGAGCAAGCAAGAGTCGAAAGAGTTGGAATACGACAAATATGTTTCGCTATGTTCGAAAAATATCAATCCATTCAAACCCGACAACGGGGATGACAAAAAAGTATTTACCGATTCGATAAAATCACCTATCAAGCAACCTGATGAAAAGTCGTTTCCAATTCCAGATTCTTTAAAAGCTGAATGGTTTAATTTTGAAATCAACAATCAATTAACCTATCATCGCATTAACGATTTTCAAAGTGAGGCAGCAAAAATCCTCTTTACCAAAGCATGGCTAGCAACCAGTAAAAACGACTCAATTGTTCGCAATACGGACTCCCTTCGGAAGGCACATGAAGAGACAAATAGCGTTACAACACGCCTTGCCTTAGTCCAACGCATTGTTGACGCTGAACAGCAATCCTATCAATTATTACGTGATCGCGAAAAGTATTTTGAGCAAGCGCGAGTAAAAGAATCGGGATACTGGGAGAAAACTGGGAATGATACGATGGCGCAATTCATCAATCAAATAGCCCTTAGAGAGAAGGCCAGAGCAGATGAAATATTGAGCGCTCAAAAGAAGTTAGAGGAGAAGGTTGCAATTGTGCCTATTATTCAGACTCCTATTGAAACGTCAACTAAAACTGAATCCGCAAATCAAAGCTCTGTCGACACAAAAGAGGTTATCGTATATAAAGTTCAAATTGGTTCTTTTCTAAATGGAAAACTATCACCGGCATTTAAAGCTAAATATGATAAATTATCGAAATTTAGAAAGGTTGAGAAATTTATTGACCCTAAGAAAAATCACCTATACACCATTGGAAGCTTTATGGTATATAAGGATGCCGTTTTATTGAAAAACCAACTTATCATGGAGGGTCTTAAAGGTTCGGTTATCATTGCATTTAAAAATGGTGAACGAGTTCCTTTGCAGTCAGTCGTTAAAGAAGCAATAGTTAAATAAAGAGAAAATATTTCATGGGTATTGAAAAGCAAAAAAACAGAACTGCACCAACAGATATCGACAAAGAAAACCTATGCACGTTGATTCTACACAACGATGACTATCACACATTTGACTATGTCATAGAATCTTTAATTGAGATTTGTGAACTCGATGCCATACAGGCCACACAGTGTACTTATCTGATTCACTACAAAGGAAAGTGCGATGTAAAGAGAGGGTCTAAATCCTTTTTATTACCGATGCGTAGAGCTTTAGCAAAAAGGGATCTAAAAGCTGTTATCAGCTAAAACAGACCATGAAAATTCAGCCAACTCACTGGCTATCTATGATCGTTTAAATTTACTTAACAAGAAGACCTTAAGCTTATCTAGCTTGCTTAATATTGGAGTATAATTAATCTTATCAAGCCTAGGAAATAAGGCATTTGTTTCTCGCATATACTGAAGATATTGTTCCCCAAAATGGTTTATAAGTTGCTTCTCCTCTCGAGCAACAATATATTTATAGAACGGAGTTGCCGTAATTAAAAATGCTGGACCAACCAACCAGTTCTGAAGCATAAAAATCTGAGCTATTGCAACTGCAGCTATTGCAGCATACATCGGATGTCTAACCCATTTAAACAAACCATCTGTAACTAACTTCTGTCCTTCACGCACCGCTGTATTTACAGACCAGGAAGAGCCTAATTCGGTATATGCTTTAAAGAAGAGCCAAAATCCAAAACAATACAATGCAAAAGCCGGAAAGCCCAACCATTTGGGTAAGTTGTAATCAAACCACGAAAACCAAGTTGAAAAGAGGTAAATAAGGGGCAATATTTGATAGCCAATAAGCACAAAAATTGAGTACTGACGCTCTTGTTCATTGAAATAGCTCCAGTAATTATTCAAAATGAATCTGCGGATATAGGCCACGAGCAGAATCAGCTGAAAAACCATACCGCAAAGAAAAAATATTTCAAGATACGCGCGATCCATCAACTAAATTAAATTAAATAGTAAATCCTTTAAACATGCTATCAAAATAAGTTATTTTTTTTCAATGTTTAAAAGTTTCAAGATAAAGATCTTCAACTTTCTTTCGTGCCCATTGTGTTTTACGAAGAAACTTAAGAGATGAATTAACACTTGGATCAATAGCAAAACAATTTATACGAATTCTGCTAGATAATTCATCCCATCCGTAGTGGTCAACAAGCTCTTTCACAATATTCTCGAGTGTGATTCCATGTAACGGATTATTTTTTTGCTCAGGTGGCATAGTTTAAATAAAAAGCTTAAAATTTAAACTTTGGAGGTTTGACAACAGCTACAGGTTGTTTTTTCTTTATTCCGAATTTAGGATTACGTTGACCAGGACCGCCAAGATTAATCTTTTTATTCTTTACTTTTTTCTCATGAAATGCCCCTTGTGATTCTTTTATCGCACTTCCCGAGGAGTAATAAGTCTTGTCAAATAGATTAGTTGGGTTCTCTTCTTCGGTAAATAAATTAGAGATTATAAGGTTCTCAGGTAATGGTTGTTGTGGTATCTTCCAGTTCATCATAGCCTCAGCCTCACCAAGTGCTTCAACTTCCTTTGGAGTGATGAAAGATAGCGCGGCACCTTCCTTATCTGCCCTTCCTGTTCGACCAATACGATTGATATAATCGCCAGGCGTCTCTGCCACCTCAAAATTAATAACGTGCGATATATTGCTGATATCTAATCCACGAGCAACAAGGTCGGTCGTAACAAGGATCCGATATACACCCTCTTCAAAATATTTCAGAGCATTAATTCGAAAATTCTGTGACTTATTAGAATGAAGCACTCCAACTTTTCCCTCAAATTTTGAATGTATCAATTCAAACAAACGATCAGCTGTTTTTTTTGTATTCACAAAAACCAAGACCCTATTAAAGTCTTGATTTTCTGTCAAAAGCAATTCTAATAAATTAACTTTAGTCTGATAATTCGGCACATGATACATCCATTGAGAGATCTTTGCTACCGGAGTACCATGAGGCTCAACTTCAATGCGAATAGTATTCGAAAAAAAATCGGTGATTAAACGATCAACATCCTCCGTAAGGGTTGCACTAAACATTAAGTTTTGACGTTTGGGAGCTATAATTTCCATCAAACTTATTAGCTGTGGTCGAAAACCTAGGTTTAGCATCTCATCCACCTCATCAATAACAAGTTTCTGAATAGATTTAAGCCGAAGTAATCCTGTCATTGCAAGATCCACCAAGCGCCCAGGTGTTGCTACTAAGACATCAAGGCCTGCATACAACTGTTCTTTTTGATTATTAATATTGGTGCCCCCGTATACGCCGACTACTCGAACCGACATATAAGTAGTTAGTTTACTTATCTCTTCAACTACTTGAAGGACTAATTCTCGTGTTGGAACCAAAATTAGAATCCGTGGATCTTTTTGTTTTGAGAATGTATACTGTCTTAATATAGGCAGTAAATAGGCCAATGTCTTCCCAGTTCCGGTCTGTGCAATCCCAATAACATCCTTTCCAGACATCACAACCGGAAATGCCTTTTGCTGAATCGGCGTTGGATTAGTAAATTCCAGATCTGCCAAAGCCTTAAGCAATGCACCATTTAAATTTAATTCTTCAAAAACCACCCTAGACTATTTTTAGTTGGGACAAAGGTACATCGATTTGATCAGAAGATGATCATCGTGCAACCTCGAAAAATCAAAGATCGATAAGAGATAGAATACGAAAGATAGATTTACAACAAAAAAAGGGTCTTTAGCAAACCTATAGATCGCTAAAACCCTTGTATTTTGAAACGCAAAACAAGATCCAATTTATGTCAAGAACACAGAATAGATCTTATTTTTGCAAAGAGAATCAAGTATAATTTATCTTTTAGAATCCCGTTTGGCCTTCTTTTCAGCCCGTTTTTCTTTCAGATTTTTCTCTGGTTCTTTTTTATTTTTATCCTTGGTAGGGCTTTTCTCTTTGCTCATAATCGTAGTTGTTAAAATATTTTTGAATGTTTACTCTTCAAAAATAATAAATATTGAATTAAAATACCATTTAAAAATGCAACTTTGAAATATACAAAGTAAAATATCCCGTAATGAAAATTTTAAAGCATTTAAAGCACTTTTTAAAATTCTTGCCATCTAGTGTTCATTTAAAGTTCGGATTAATTTTAGTTGTAATTTTCAGTGCCAATTATTTAGCTAAAGGGAAATGTAAAGCCATATTCGCCAACGGATCAGTTCCAGTAAAACTAGCAGGTGGATTTCAATTTGCCGAGGGTCCTTCCTGTGATAAAGAAGGAAACATTTTCTTTACTGATCAAAATAGCAACAAGATCTATAAATGGTCGATTCAAAATAAACTGACAACCTTTGGCGATAATTTTGGCAGAGCGAATGGAACATACTTCACAAAAGATGGGGCACTAATAACTTGTTCTGACGAGAAAAACGAGTTGTGGTCAATTGCGCCAAATGGACAAATAACAATCCTAATTCGCGATTTTGAAGGGAAAAAGCTCAACGGGCCAAATGACTTATGGATTGCCCCAGACGGTGGAATGTATCTTACTGACCCTTTTTATAGAAGACCTTGGTGGGACCACCAAAAATCAGAACTGCAAGGGGAGAATGTCTATTTCTTAGCTCCAGGATCTAACAAGCTTATTAAAATCATCGATGATTTAGTTCAACCCAATGGCATTGTTGGAACGCCTGATGGCAAATATTTATATGTTGCCGATATTCGAAGCAAGAAAACATGGCGCTACAAAATTGGAACGAAGGGTGAATTAACCGACAAGCAACTCTTTGCAGAAAAAGGGTCAGACGGGATGACAATTGACAATCGAGGCAATGTTTATCTAACTGGCAATGGGGTAACTGTATTTACTAAAGATGGCAAAGAAATTGCAAAAATCTCTACACCAGAGAGTTGGACAACAAATGTCTGCTTCGGAGGGAAAGATCGTCATTTGCTTTTTATTACTGCCGTTAAATCGGTCTATGGAATGAGGATGAAAACTAAAGGGGTAGAATAAATATGAATTTGCGCTGATGATTTACATTTGAGCCACTATACATTATCCGCACAAAACAGGAACTTTCCATACCGCTCAAAAAGCAGATTTAAGGCTCCAAAACAATAGTGTTTTAAAGTCCTGTCAAGCGCATTGAATTCAGTCATATTGTAAAATATTTATTATTTTTGTAATTCCTAACTGGAAATAAAACATTTGAAAAAATCGAACAAATAAAGGCTCACATGAATCTCTCACATAAACTCCAAAGTAAAAATCCTATTTTCGACGGTTCGTCAACATTTCTCCCTACCAATCTGACTCAAAGAGACATGTTAACAAAATATGAGAAAATTCCCACTTATATTTTCTCGGAAAGTTCAGAGGCGACAATTGCTGTTGCTGCGGAGATCGCAGAACTGATCAAAGAAAAGAACAAAGAAGGTAAGAAATGTGTACTCGGACTTTGCACTGGATCTACCCAAATAGGAATATATGCTGAACTTGTTCGATTGCATAAAGAAGAGGGTTTAAGTTTCGCAAATGTTATCACATTCAATATTGACGAGTATTACTCAATCTCGCCAAATGATTTCCAGAGTTACAATCAGTATATGAGGAATCATCTGTTCAATCATATTGACATTAAACCAGAAAACATACATATTCCAGATGGCACAATAGTTTTAGAAACAGTTCACGACTATTGTCGGGATTATGAAAAAACGATTGCAGATGCTGGAGGCATTGACTTAATGATTCTTGGAATAGGAAGAACAGGTCACATTGGATTTAACGAGCCTGGATCTGGTCGCAATACTCGCACACGAATAATTACCCTTGATACAGAGACACGCCAAGAGGATGCAAACCAATTCCAGGGAATTTCTAATGTACCTAGAAGAGCTATTACAATTGGAATAGACACCATCCTTAATGCTCGAAAAATAATCCTAAGCGCATTTGGTGAATACAAAGCAAAGGTTGTTCAGAAAGCCATAGAAGAAGAACTAGACAGTACAACACCAGCATCTTGCATCCAGTTGCATCCCAATGCTAAATTTGTATTAGACAGCTCAGCTTCAGCCCAGCTAATCAGAGTAAAAACCCCTTGGTTATTAGACAGCTTAGACTGGACAGATGACCGATTAATCCGAAAAGCCGTATTATGGCTTTGTAGCCAGACAAAAAAGCCAGTCTTAAAACTAACGGTAAAAGATTATAACGACTATGGTCTAAGCGATTTAAAAGCTACCTATTCGGAACAATACAAATTAAACATAAAAGTCTTCAACGACCTCCAACACACAATTACTGGATGGCCGGGAGGAAAACCAGGTGTTGATGACACCTTTAGACCAGAACGTGCTGAGCCAGCACAAAAAAGAATTGTCATCTTTAGTCCACATCCAGACGATGATGTAATATCCATGGGTGGAACATTGCTAAGACTTGTAGAACAAGGACATGAAGTGCACGTTGCGTATCAGGTATCGGGGAATTTTGCGGTATCAGATGAATATGTCACTAGATTTCTTGGCTTTCACCATGAATACATCGAATATTACGATCAAAAGAACTCAAATGCGAAAGAACAAGAGCTTAAAGTTCTCTCATTTATCAAAGACAAGAAGGAGAACATGCTTGATATTCCTGAGCTAAGAAAAGTAAAAGGACTGATTAGAAGGATGGAAGCTCGTTCAGCCTTGCGTTATTTTGGCATTCCAGAGTCAAACATACACTTCTTAGATCTCCCATTTTATGAAACAGGAAAGAAAGAAAAAAGTCCTGTTGGAGAAAAAGATGTCAACATTTTAATTGATTTCTTAAATAATATAAAGCCTCATCAAATCTTTGCTGCTGGCGATCTTGCAGATCCACATGGAACGCATAAAGTATGTTTAGATGCTATTTTAATTGCTTTAGAGGCTAGCAAAGAAAAAGAGTGGATGAAAAATTGCTGGCTTTGGCTGTATAGGGGAGCTTGGGCAGAATGGGAAGCAGACGAAATTGAGATGGCTGTGCCTATTAGTCCTGTTGAATTAAGCAGAAAACGTGAAGCGATCCTTAGACATCAATCTCAAAAGGAGGGTGCGATGTTTATGGGAGAAGATGATCGTGAATTCTGGGAACGTGCAGAACAGCGCAACAGAGCCACTGCTCAGTTATACGATAAATTAGGGATGGCAGAATATGAAGCTATGGAAGCTTTTGTAAAGTACTATCCTTGAAACTAACAACCCCTCGAAATTTGATTCAAGTCCAGCTACAGAAATGGAAGGGTAATTTTCAACACTTCTCGAACAAGTATAGACTTTCAGGATTAAAATATGGTCTTTTAGTTCTTGTATTTGCATTATTATCATCAAGATATGCTTCTGTATCCGTTGCAAAAGGTGCAGAAAAAAAAGAGTTCAGAGGGGTATGGATCGCTACAGTAAACAATGTCGACTGGCCTTCGGCGCCAGGTCTTCCGGTGGAGGTCCAAAAAAAGGAGCTCCGTGATCTAGTTGAGCAAATTGAACGGCTAAATCTTAACGCAGTATTTTTACAAATTAGACCAACCGCAGATGCCTTTTACGAGTCAAAAACTGAACCATGGTCTTACTTTCTTACTGGCAAACAAGGCACACCCACTTCCCCATTCTTTGATCCTTTAGCTTTTGCAATTGAACTTTGTCATTCTAAAAACATTGAGCTTCATGCTTGGTTCAATCCATTCAGAGTAAGAAATTCAGGGCACTATAAACTTAGCCCAGCTAATTTTGCCAGTAAACATCCGCTGTATATTAGAGAATATGATCATAAGTCATTTCTAGATCCTGGAATTCCTCAAGTGCGCAATCATATCATCCGAGTCATAATGGAAGTGGTTCGAAATTATGATATCGATGCCGTTCATCTGGACGACTATTTTTACCCCTATCCAGCAAATGGGATTAGATTTCCTGATCTCAAAACATTTAAACAATTTGGCAAAAATTACTACCCTAAAAAACTCGGTGATTGGAGGCGGGAAAACATAAATCTATTTATATCTAATCTCCATGATAGCATCAAATCGGCAAAGCCATCTGTTAAACTAGGAATTAGTCCATTTGGTGTCTGGAGAAACAAAAGAGATGATAAAAATGGCTCTGCTGGAGTTAAAGGACTTACCTCTTACGACGACCTCTATGCTGATGTATACAAGTGGTTATATAAAGACTGGATCGACTATGTTATTCCGCAGCTCTACTGGGAGCAAGGAAATAGATTTGGCGATTTTGAAACAATGGTTCAGTGGTGGAGTAACAATAGTTTTGGCAAATCACTTTATATTGGACAAGCATTATATAAATCTACTGGTAGTGTAAATATCTTCACTAACCCGAAAGAGATCGGTGATCAGATAAAAATATTAAGAAAATCTGAAAACGTAGGTGGGTTTGCCTTATATAGCGCAACACACCTTGCCAAACTTTCATCATCAGCACATGATGAACTAGCAGCCTTATTAATACCGCCTCCAGAAGAACCACTAGCTATTGTTTCGAATAAGATTATTGACAACGAAGGAAAATTAGTAACTCAGGCAAGCCAACTTGACTATATAAACGCAAATAGGCATTCGATACCTGACAGTATAAATCAACGATTTAATTTAGCAGCAAACAGAAGTATTCCCACGCCAGAACAAGTATCTGTTACGAAATCCAAGGAAGGCTGGGAACTTAACTGGAATACAGATAGGGTTGCTAATAATCAAGAATTAAAATATTCTCTTATTATTTTTGAAAAAGTTAAGAGTGGCTATCAGCAAAAGCTCTTGAGTTCAACTAGCGAGAGCCATTACACTTTAATTCGAGATTCTATCAACAGACCAACAAAAGCATTTTTCGGCATCGTAGCATTTAACAATAAAGGGTTGAGAAGTGAGATCTCAAAACCCTTTCGAATACGAGGCAAAAGAATCATCTTTCATTAAAAAAGAATCCATCAACTAATCAATTGATGGATTCTTTTTTAATGACCCTCTCCATTTTTAAGGTTTGGCTTAGTCCTCCAACTTGCATCAGGACCAAATCGTGTATGATGAGCTGAATGATTTAGCTTATCATATTCTGGGTAATGATAGATGAGTCTATTGGACACAAGGAATAAGACACTTGAAAGTACTAAAACTCCTATAGCTTTAACCCACAATTTTTTATAGATAGGTTGATAGTCCTCCTCTTCTACAATAACCACAGCCTCCTGCTCCTTTGGGAGTAGTAAAACTAAAACAGTAGCTATAATGGCATGCACAAAGATCACCCATTCTGTTAGGAGGCGACTAGGGTTCCATCCGGTTAAAGCACGCTCAAAATTAGCAACAACCATAATCCAAAGTAAGATAAGAAATATAAGTTGACCTTTAGCTAAGGAGCTTTTAGGAATTATTGGCAACGGCGTTTTGTAATGTCGGATCACAATAACAATAGCAGCTATAGTTAAAAGCAGCCAAGTAAATGTATACCAATTCTCAGGAGTCAGGCTAAGGAAATCGGTCCCAGGCAATCTTCCAATAAACGGAACATTCCATGATGCAGGTAAAACCTCTGAAGTTCCATCTGGATGTGCAATGGTTTGCGTCCAAACACTTGGCTTTAGTTGTTCAGTCCAAACGGATACATTTTTCACCATATTTAAATAGGTTAATCCCATCAAGACAAGAATTACAGCAAAAGCCCTCGTCCAGCGATCTTTTTTTAATACCTCTGGTTTATCCTCATCGTTATGAATTTTTACCCGAGAGGCAATATAAGCAAGAGCTACAGCAATTGCGATTCCATTCACAAAGCCATAACTCTGTTCAAGAAAGCTATGCCAATTTTGACCTTGCCATTTACTCCAAGCAGAGGATATTGCACTAAACTCGGGTGAACTGGGAAGGATACCTTCATAGCCTAAAATTCGAGGGCTACCAAAAGAAAGCATCAAATGTTTAACCCATTGCATACCAGCAAAACCAAGGCCTCCAATTATTCCACTTATCAATGAAGCGACTGCCACGGGCTTCAGATTATTCCGCCACATCCAGATGCTAGTCCCACTAAAGACACCTATTATTCCAGCCCAATCGTCAGAGCGAGGAGGCGTCATCCGAATTCCACCATACTCAGCGAAGAAATTGCCGCCTAGGACTGGTAAAGCTAAGAATGAGATTAGCCAGCCACCAGCCATATAAACAAATAAGGAGGAGCCATGCTTAAATTTCCCATATAGTGCGAAGTATACCGTAACTCCAACAATTAAACCAATCAACCAACCAATATGCTGTGGATAATCACCAAACCACTGAGGCCAATTATTTAGGAAATTAGTGGGATCAAAAGCTGGCTTCCCAGTTAAAGGATTTAAATAACTTGGATCTCCTTGAGGATAGGTTAAGGCAGAGGCCAGTTTTGTATCAAGACCCAAAGATCGAAGCAAGAGTTGAATTACCCAGCCCATGAATGCTCCTGCAGCTGCAAATAAAGGAAGTCGTAATCTATCACGCTCACCCTTTCGTTGATACAAATCATAAGTGCAACATCCAATCAAAGCGAAAAAGGCAGGCAGGTAGTAGGCATCAAACCAATACAATGGATTTTTATGACGAAAGGTATTTGTATCAAAACCAGCGTTAGGCTGCAGCCAGCGAGCAACAGGATCTTCAATTAAATCAAGAACAATATAAGCTCCAACAATAAATAGAAATGGTTTAAATATTGCCACCAACCTCTCACGCGAGGCAACGGCTGCAAAAGCAGTCCCTGCTCCACCAAGAGCAGCCCACATAAATCCAATCAAAAAAACGGCCATATAGCCATACCATTGGGTTAATGCATGACCACTCTCGGTATATGACAACACCTGCATATAAGATTGTGAAGCACCGAATCCCCATCCTAGGGCGCCAAAAAAAGCAAAGTAAGGGATTCGATTGCGCCAATCTTCGCGCCCAGAAAGAAGTGCGACTGTAATTGCAGCTAAGCATCCTGCAAATTCAGCCCCATATTCATGACCAAAATTGCCTCGAATACCCCAGCCGATAGAGAGCGAAACGGCGATTAAATAGATCGACCAAAGTTTCCAACCCGGATTTAGATTCGTAGAAAACATGTTTTTTGCGTTTAGTTAGTTGAATGGAAATTGAGACCAAATTAATAAATTACCTATGAAAATAATGATCAGAATTAAAAAATTCTATTCAACTAATTCGGCAAGCGAGTTTTGATAAATAAAAAAGGAGCCGAAATACTTCGGCTCCTTTTTTATTTAAAATGAACGACGATTAACTATTCAGCGTCGCTATATGCTGTTTCATGGTGTTGTGTAATATCCAATCCAGCATCTTCTTCTTCTTCAGTAGCACGAATACCTAAAGTCTTCTCAACCACTTTAAATAAAATGATTGTCATAATGCCTGAATAAATAACTGTAGCAGCGATTGCCATTAATTGAATACCCAACTGTTTTGAGTTACCATAGAAAGTTCCAGAGTAAGCAGATTGGATTAACGGAGAAGCAAATAGACCTGTTGCAATTGCGCCCCAGATACCACCGATTCCATGTACTCCAAAAGCATCTAATGAATCATCGTAACCAAACTTAACTTTAACAACGCTGACCATAAAGAAGCAGAATACAGAAACCAATAGACCTATTACTAAAGCACCTGTTACATCTACGAATCCAGCAGCAGGGGTGATCGCTACAAGTCCAGCAACAGCGCCAGTTGCGATACCCACAACGGTAGGTTTTTTATTGATAAACCAATCTAGCAAGGCCCATGATAGCGCAGCAGCTGCAGCAGCCACATGAGTCGTTAGGAATGCACTAGCAGCAAGACCATCCGCAGCCAAACCGCTTCCAGCATTGAAACCAAACCATCCGAACCATAGTAAGGCAGCACCAATAACAACTAACGGAATATTATGCGGAGCAGTAATATGCTGACCATTTGGCAAGCGACGTTTTCCTAACATAACAGCGGTAACTAAGGCAGCTATACCTGCATTGATGTGGACTACAGTACCACCAGCAAAGTCAAGTGCGCCTAATTTAAATAACCAGCCGTCAGCTGACCATACCCAGTGAGCAACTGGATTGTATACTACAATTGCCCAAAGTAAAGAGAATACTAAGAATCCGCGGAATTTCATACGCTCAGCAAACGCACCAATGATCAAGGCAGGTGTGATTACCGCAAACATACACTGAAATAAAACAAATACTAAGTGAGGGATTCGTTCTGTTTCTTGAGAGATAAAGTATGGACTAACATCACTAATTCCAATACCTTTCAGGAAGGCCCAATCAAATCCACCAATATAAGGAGCCAAAGCGCCTGTTGATGAACCGAAAGCATTACTATAACCAAAAACAATCCACTCTAATGTGATAACTGCAGTTAAGATAAAACACTGCATTAAAACGTTTAGAATATTCTTGCTTCTAACTAGACCGCCATAAAACAAGGCTAATCCAGGAATAGTCATTAACATTACAAGTGCGGTTGCAACAAGCATCCAAGCAGTATTTCCGGCACTAATAAAAGGGACAGGCTTAACTGCTACTGGAGC
Organism: Bacteroidia bacterium; assembly: GCA_026391295.1. GTDB lineage: Bacteria > Bacteroidota > Bacteroidia > Bacteroidales > Prolixibacteraceae > JAAFHB01. The sequence goes on from JAPLDS010000024.1 coordinate 33,893, forward strand.
CGCTGCTGCTGCAGCTGCTTGAGCAAAGGAAAGAACTGGCAAAAGCGCTGATAACCCTAGGGGTAAACCGATATATTTTATAAATTTATTTATCATAGCGTTTAAAATTAAAATTTGACTTATTTTTTATCGTATAGAGCCTCATCACCTTGATCACCAGTACGAATACGTATTGACTGATCGATTTGAGTAACAAAGATGCGACCATCGCCTGATTCTCCAGTATACGCAGATTTCAGGATTGCATTGATTGACTTTTCAACGTTAATATCTCGCACAACGAAAGAGATATAAACTCGATCAATAGTGTTCACATCATAAGCCACACCACGAAATATAAGTCCTTGTTTAGCTGATCCCTGACCCTTTACTTCCCACCAAGAAAGAAAGTCTATATCAGCTTCATGCAAAGCTTTTCTTACAACTTCAAATTTTGATTTACGAACAATAGCTTCAACTTTTTTCATGACTTTAAGATTTTACGTTTATACTGTTACAAAGTAAATCCTAACACAAAGAATATTTGATCTTTTTCAGGATTTAAGATTACTTTTCCTGTTAAAGGAAGAGAAAATTTATCAGATATTGCAATTGTTTTAGTGGTAGAAAGACCTAAGTTAACAACATTAAAGTTCTTGTCACTTGAATATTGCTCATTTCCAGCTCCAACAAATATGCTACAAGTCTTCAAAGCTAAAGCAGCTTCCACATAAATGTCGTTATTTACGTTAGCAAAAGCATAGTTACCTACAATGCTGAACTTTCCAGAAGTGAATCCAGGAGAAATTTCAAACATATGAGGAGCTTTATAAGTAGTATAGTTACCTACACTTCCAGGCTCAGCAGGAAAATAGTAATCAGTAAGGGTTAAGCTAAATCCGCTTTTAAAAGCATAAGTCATAAATAAATCGGCTTCCGTAGCGGTTGTAACACCAGACAATGAATAGCTACCCCATGCACCTAATGTAAAACCACCATCTACATATTTGATTGTTGGCTGAACTACAGGTGAATTTCCAAAATCACTTCCTCTCCAATTGTAACGGTTGTAAAAATCGGCTCCAGTAGTCCAAGCCCCTTTTGTCTCTTGCGCAGATGCGCTAATTGAAATGATTGAGAACAATGCAACAATTAATCCTAATGTAACTTTTTTCATAATGGTTCTTTTTTAATTTAACAATGATTATAATAATTCTAAGTAAAAAACACTTCAATAAAATTATGCAGTAAAAAGTAAAATTTAAAAGTACACCCCCTATTTTTGCATAACTACATCACAAATTTATGCAAATTAGAATACAGACCCCCAGATTTTATGTATATAATCATCAAAATAACATTAATTTAACAATGAAATACCAATTTTAAACAAAAACAAGTCACAACAAGCTAAAAATAAGCATTTTGATATTAAAAACTAAAAATCATGCCATTTTGATATATTTTCAAATATAATTAATCATTATATCAAATTAAACAAAAATAAAAGATCAATTAGATATATCATTTTTGCATTTTAAAAACTAGAATAGCAACTTAAAAAACATTCCAATTACAACATTTCAAGTATCAGAATAAACCTTATATTTGGGAAAAGCAGCATTAACAAATGAAAAGCACTAAAAAGCTAAAGATCTGGGGAGCCATAGCCCTATTAATCCTATTGATTCTATGGTTAAAATGGGACAACTGGTTTTACAATCCCAAAGAACCTATCTACCAAACAAAATCAGCCCCTTCACGCATACTGATAACATGCTCAGGCGACTTTTTAACCTCAAGGGATATTACATGGCAGTCAGATCCGGAATCTCAACAGGGAACTATTCAACTTATTGATTTATCAAAACCATCCGATACCACAAAAATAAATGCCGATGGAAAGATCATTAAGACAAGCGGAGGTTCTTCTGCATACTTTAAAATCAATTTAAAAAATTTAACTCCTGGCAGCACTTATAGATATAGAGTCACTAACAAGTCTGAATCTTCTCAATGGGCTGAATTTACACTTGCATCAACAAAAGATCAATCTTATTCTTTTATTTACCTGGGTGATGTGCAAGACTCAATCAATGGTCATTCTAGTGAGCTATTCCAAAAAGCGTTTGATAGTCAAAAAGAGGCCGCATTTATTATGTTCATTGGAGATATGATAGAGCGCCCTCACGATGCCTTTTGGGGTGAATGGTATAAAGCTGGAGGAGATCGCTTTCGAACAACCCCTATCCTAGCCACCCCTGGAAATCACGAATATTACAAAGGAATCACACAAAAACTTGATGAAAGATGGACTGCTCATTTTTCGTTTCCAACCAACGGACCTGAAAACTTTCTTGGGCGGGCATTCTATTGGGACTTTCAAAACACACGATTTATAAGTATTGACACAAACGGCATACAATCAATCCCCTCTGCATTAGAACAAAGAAGCTGGCTGAAAAATGTGCTGGAAACAAACCACCAGAAATGGACGATCGTATTTATGCATCACCCACTTTATTCAACTAGTAGAGGACGCGACTACTTCTACCTAAGAACACTCTTCAAATCTTTATTTGAGAAACACAATGTCGACCTCGTATTGGCGGGTCACGATCACGCGTATGGCAGAGCATCATCTATCCCAAATTCTGAAAACAACGGAAAACAAGGTCCTATCTATATTGTGGCTCACGCAAGTCCTAAAGTTTACGACATTGACTTTTCGAATAAAATGGATAAATTAGCTTCAAATACAGCAACCTATCAACTACTCAATGTAACCAAGGACTCAATCAGACTTTCTGCTTTTACAGCAAAAGGTGAGTATTTCGACGGGTTTAAACTCCAAAAAGATAGCACGGGAGTGAAGAAGGTTACCATCTACACGACTAAGTCCGATCCGAAATACTTAAATCCTACGAAGAGTTATCTTCAAAAAAATTCAAAAAAGGAGATTGAGAAATACAATGCAGAGATGCAACAATGGATTTCGAAAAAGAGCCTTAATTAATTCAACAGAGATTCTCATTATAAATATAGGACTATTAACTTAAAGAATTTTATCTTACAATCCTTTAAAACTTACTATTTATAGTAGTCATATTTTCTAGGATTATAATAATTTTACAATCTATATTAAATCAACAAACGAATGAAGCTCTGGGACAAAGGGACTGAAACAAACAAGCTTATTGAGGCGTTTACAATCGGCAAAGACACTGAAATGGATTATTTCCTAGCAGAGTTCGATGTGCTAGGATCTCTTGCGCATATTAAAATGCTTGAATCAATAGGATTACTAACAAAATCGGAACTCACCTCGCTTCAGTCCGAATTAAAAAACATCTACCGTGAAATAAAAGCTGGCAATTTCACAATCGAAGCAGGCAGTGAAGATGTGCACTCCCAAATCGAACTATTACTGACCCGTAAACTCGGCGACACTGGGAAGAAAATACATAGCGGTAGATCTAGAAACGATCAAGTACTTGTTGACTTAAAACTCTTTGCACGAAGCGAAATCCAAGACATTACCTTACAGGTTAATGAACTCTTCAACTTATTAATTTCGCAAAGCGATAAATACCAAAAAGTTCTAATGCCCGGCTACACGCATCTTCAGGTTGCAATGCCATCATCATTTGGACTTTGGTTTGGGGCCTATGCCGAAAGCTTAACTGATGATTTAATCTTGCTCCAAGCTGCGTACCAGATAACAGATCAAAACCCGCTTGGATCTGCTGCAGGGTATGGCTCTTCATTCCCATTAAACAGGCAGATGACTACTGACCTATTAGGATTTAATAATCTTAATTACAATGTAATATATGCCCAAATGGGCAGAGGCAAGGCTGAAAAAATAATCACCTTTGCCTTAGCATCAATTGCAGCAACTCTATCACGGCTAGCTTATGACGTATGTCTTTTTATGAGTCAAAATTTCAATTTCGTCTCTCTTCCAGATGAGCTAACAACTGGATCAAGTATAATGCCGCACAAGAAAAATCCGGATATATTTGAATTACTCCGTTCGCACTGCAATAAACTTCAAGGTTTGCCAAATCAAATCCTACTGATGACAAACAATTTGCCAAGTGGATATTTTCGCGATTTGCAACTGATAAAAGAGTTGTTTATTCCAGCTTTTGGAGAACTAAAAAGTTGCCTATCAATTTGCAGCTTTGCAGTTGCCAACATGAAAATCAATGAGGATATTTTAGCAGACAAAAGATATGAGAATATCTATAGCGTAGAATCTGTCAATGAATTAGTTATCAAAGGCACTCCATTCAGAGAGGCATATAAAGAGATCGGAGAAGCAATTAAAAAAGAGGAATTTTATCCGAACAAAAACATTAATCACACTCACGAGGGAAGCATCGGAAACCTCTGCCTTCCGCAGATCCGTAAAAAGATGGAAAAAATTGTCGAATCTTTTAATTTCTCAGCTGCTGAAAACGCCACTAAAAGGCTATTGTCGGAATAGACCAACTGTAGTAAATTGATCAATTTGACACTAGATAAAAGTGATTGCGATTTATTTTGCGTCAGTTTATTCTCTTTATGCACATAAATAATTATTTTTTGTTCCATAATGACATTTAATAATTATTTAATATCTACCATTAGAAAGCTGATTAACAGCGGATTTGAGCTCCAACTCTCTCAATTCAGTAGAAAATGGTAGAATAAATCTAAATTACAACTAAAAGAAGTAGCAATATTTAACGCAAAAATTGTACTTTTGATTTTAGTTTTTAAGGAATAGCCGTAATTTACTTTCATTCTGTTACCGAATACTGCTTTTTCTCGAATAATTACCAACAAGAAAACAAAAAATACTTCCAATCTGATTGCAGGGGTGAAGTTTTGCTAATTTTATAACACATGGAATCAAATAGTTTCCCGAAAGCCCAAGGGCTGTATGACCCTAAAAATGAACATGATGCCTGCGGAATAGGCTTCGTAGCACACATTAAAGGTCATAAATCGCACGACATTATCGAACGAGGACTTACCGTATTAGTAAATATGGACCATCGTGGGGCCACAAGTTCAGATAACAAGACTGGTGACGGTGCAGGAATTTTAATGCAACTTCCGCACGACTTCTATCTCTCCTTAAAGATTGCGGTTCCAGAGGCTGGGAAATATGGTACCGGACTTGTGTTTCTTCCAGAAGATAAGAAGGAAGCGGATCATTGCGCTGAGATTTTAAATAAATTCGTAGCAGCTGAAGGCCTTCAGTTAATCTCTTGGCGTGATGTGCCTGTTGACAGCAGTGTGATTGGAGAAATAGCAAAACGATCAGAACCATTAATTCGTCAGATATTTGTTAAAGGAGATTACGAACAAGATATTCTTGAGCGCAAACTCTTCTTAGCAAGAAAACAAGCTGAGCGAAGTATAAGAGAATCAAATCTCACTCAAAAAGATGCTTTTTGTCTTCCTAGTTTTTCTAGCAAGACATTGATATACAAAGGGATGTTTACGCCAGATCAATTAAGAGACTATTTCAAAGATCTCACCAATCCGGCTATGACAAGTGCGATTGCATTGGTCCATTCTCGTTTTAGCACGAATACATTTCCAACTTGGAGTCTGGCACAACCGTTTAGAATGATCGCGCACAATGGTGAGATTAATACCATTAAGGGGAATCGTCAATGGATGCATGCTAGAGAGTCGCTTCTTGAAAGTGATCTTTTTGGAAGTGAAATTGAAAAAATATTTCCAATTATTGAACCAGGAAAATCTGATTCTGCCTCATTTGACAATACGCTAGAGTTCCTTCACTTAGCGGGCCGGAGCATGCCTCACTCGATTTGCATGATGATTCCAGAGTCATTTAACGAGAAGAATCCAATTCCTGAGGATTTGAAAGCTTTCTACGAGTATCATTCAACAATTATGGAACCTTGGGATGGTCCAGCTTCTATGGTATTCTCTGATGGAAGGTACATCGGTGGAACATTGGATAGAAGTGGATTACGTCCATCTCGCTATGTGATTACCAAAAACGATTTGATCGTAATGGGATCAGAAGTTGGGGTTCAAGTATTCAAAGCGGACGAGATTAAAGAGAAGGGGCGTCTAAGACCAGGAAAACTGCTTCTAGTTGATACTGAGCGAGGAATTATTATTCCAGACCAAGAAGTCAAAGCTGAGTTAAGCCAACGAAATCCTTATGGTGATTGGCTTAAAGAGAACAGATTAGAGCTTGAGAAAATTTCTGTACGACAACGAGTATCATCAAACATAGGTGATCTTTTTGGCCCATACTCAAAGGTATTTGGATATAGCAAAGAGGAGATGATGATTGTCATCAAAGAGATGGCTGAAACGGCTCAAGAACCTACAAGTTCGATGGGTAATGATACTCCACTTGCCGTTTTATCTGATAAACCAAAACGTTTCTTTAGCTATTTCAGACAACTTTTTGCGCAGGTTACCAATCCTCCTATTGATCCAATCAGAGAAGGCTTGGTGATGTCGTTAACTCATTACATTGGCTCCGTAAGTAGCAACATCTTAGAGGAGACACCAAACCATTGTAGCCTAATAAAATTTGATAGTCCAATCATCACCAATACTGATCTTGGCAAGATAAAAGATCTAAAACACGAATCGTTTACCCATGCGATTATCCCTATGCTATTCCCAGTTAATGGTGGAGCGGCAGGATTTAAAAAGGCTTTTGATGCTATGTTAGTAGAGGCTGAAAAAGCAGTAGACGAAAATAAAAACTTCATCATTCTGAGCGACCGCAATGTAGATGAAAATATGGCTCCAATACCATCATTATTATCGGTAGCGGCAGTGCATCATCATCTTATTAAGAGTAAGAAAAGAATGCAGATTGGAATTATTGTCGAGAGTGCAGAACCACGAGAAATCATGCATTTTGCATTATTATTTGGTTATGGCGCAAGCGTTGTCAATCCATATCTCGCCTTTGCTGCTATTGATTATTTAGTAAATGAAGAGGAAATTAAGTTACCATATGCTGAGGCTCGGAAAAACTACATTAAATCGATTGACAAGGGATTGCTAAAAGTGATCTCGAAGATGGGTATCTCTACTTTACAATCTTACCATGGAGCAGAGCTATTTGAGGCAGTCGGAGTTAGTGATGAACTTATTGATAATTACTTTAAAGGAACACCTTCGCGTATTGGTGGGGTAAGCTACGAAGAGATCTTTAAAGAAGCGATGATCTTCCACGATGACGCCTATAAAAATCCAACAAAAAAAGTTTCATTTTCAACGGTTGGAGAATATCACTATAGAAATCAAGGTGAGTTTCATGCTTGGAATCCTCAAAGTGTTGGATTACTGCAATGGGCGACTAAGTCTGATGATTATCAGACCTATAAAAAATTCAGTAAACTAGTTGATGATCAAAATGCACAGCCTGCATTTATTCGTGGCATCTTAAAATGGAAGCACAATCCAATTCCAATTGAGGAAGTTGAGCCAGCTGAAAACATCATGAAACGGTTTGTAACCGGGGCTATGTCATACGGATCAATTTCAAAAGAGGCTCACGAGGCTATTGCTGTGGCAATGAATATCATTGGTGGTCGTAGCAATACGGGTGAAGGTGGAGAAGATGCAGGTCGATTCGGAACAGATCGAAATTCAAAAATCAAGCAGATTGCATCGGGTCGTTTTGGAGTTACCAATAACTACCTGATCAATGCACAAGAACTTCAGATAAAGATTGCTCAAGGGGCTAAACCAGGAGAAGGAGGTCAGTTACCTGGCTTCAAAATCAATAAAATCATTGCTAAATTAAGGCATTCTACGCCAGGAATTACCTTGATATCTCCACCGCCTCATCATGATATTTATTCTATTGAGGATTTAGCCCAGCTTATTTTCGACTTAAAGAATGTAAATCCAGATGCTAAAGTCTCAGTTAAACTTGTGGCAGAATCGGGGGTTGGAACTATTGCAGCCGGTGTAGCGAAAGGGTTCTCAGATATTATAATTGTAAGTGGATGCGAAGGAGGTACTGGCGCATCACCTGCTAGTTCGATCAAACACGCTGGGTTACCGGCTGAATTTGGAATTGCGGAAACACAGCAGACCTTAGTCATGAATAATCTCCGTGGCCGTGTTAAACTCCAAGTAGACGGACAATTAAAAACAGGTCGTGATGTGGTAATCATGGGGATGTTAGGAGCCGAAGAATTTGGTTTTGCAACTGGAGCTTTGATCTCACTTGGATGTATCATGATGCGCAAATGCCATCTTAATACCTGTCCAGCAGGTATTGCAACTCAAAATAAAGAACTAAGAAAACGTTTCTTGGGTAGATCACAATTTGTGATTAACTATTTCACGTTTATCTCTCAGGAGATTCGTGAATACATGGCTGAGATTGGGGTTAGAAACTTTGATGATTTAGTTGGTCGTGTTGATCTGCTTGAGCAAAATCATGAAGTTACCAATTGGAAGATGAAAAATGTAGATTTGTCTAAGTTCTTAAATCTGCCAAAAGAAGCTAAGCTCTATCCGATCCGTAACACGCATCCAAATACGAAAAATTTAGATGATGTAATTGACAAGACTTTAATTAAAGAGGCCAATAAAGCGATTAAAAGCGGTGAAAAAGTTTGGTTATCACATAGCATTCACAATGCAATGCGTACTGTTGGAGCTATGTTGTCTGGTCAAATCTCAAAAAGATATGGTGAAGAAGGGTTACCGAAAGACACCATCAACTGCACCTTTACTGGAACAGCAGGTCAAAGTTTTGGCGCATTCTTAGTGAAGGGGGTATCCTTTAAACTGGAAGGTGATTCAAACGATTACCTTGGAAAGGGTCTTTCGCGGTGAAGTATATATCCAAGGAGTAGCCGGCGAACGCTTCTGCGTAAGGAACTCGGGTGCTAAAGCTGTGGTTGAAGGATCAGGTGATCACTGTTGTGAATACATGACAGGTGGCCGCACGGTTGTTTTAGGCACAACAGGTCGCAACTTTGCGGCTGGAATGAGTGGAGGTATTGCATATGTCCTTGATGAAGTAGGTGATTTTGAATACTACTGTAACACAGGACTAGTAGAACTCGGTCCGGTTGAAGACAAAGCAGATATTTCTGAATTACAAGAATTAATTGGGAAACATCTTTTATATACCCAAAGTCCATTAGCGAATAAGCTATTAACTAACTGGGAAGAATTCCTTCCTAAGTTCGTTAAAGTTATTCCATTAGAATACAAAAAAGTGTTAAACGAAATGAAGTTAAAAGAGGTAAAACGTAAGTTAGAGCTAGCGGAAGATGCTCCTGATAGAAGAGAGTAGATCAATCTTTTAAAAGACGTTTAACACATTCAACGATTAAAGAAAAGAAAATGGGAAATGCAAAAGGTTTTATCGAAATAGAGCGCAAAGAAGGCGGATATCGGCCAATAAATGAGCGCATCTTTGACTATGGTGAAGTGGAGCAAACACTCAACGAGAATGATCGTAAAGATCAAGCATCCCGTTGTATGGACTGTGGCATACCTTTTTGCCATAGCTCATGTCCAGTAGAAAGTAATATTCCAGAGTGGCAAGATGCTGTTTATCGTGGGAAATGGGATGAGGCATACGATTTACTTCATGCAACCAATAGTTTTCCTGAGTTTACAGGTCGCGTTTGTCCAGCGCCATGCGAGAAATCATGCGTGCTAGCAATTCACGATGAAGCGGTTACTATTCGTGAGAACGAATGTTCTATCGTTGAGAAAGCATTTGATCTAGGTCATGTTGTAGAAGAGATTCCAACACACCGGACTGGAAAGAAAATTGCGATTATTGGCTCTGGACCTGCAGGTCTTTCTACCGCAGATTTATTGAACAAAGATGGTCATTCAGTGACAGTTTTCGAACAAGATGATAAAGTGGGTGGACTATTACGTTATGGTATACCAGACTTCAAGTTAAGCAAAACAGTGATTGATCGAAGAATCAATCTTTTTGAGAAAGAGGGGATCACGTTTAAAGTTAATACCAAAGTTGGTGTAGATATATCAGCTGATACAATACTAAAAGACTTTGATGCCGTATGTCTAGCCTGTGGTGCGATGGAACCACGTGATCTACCTGCTGAAGGTCGTGAATTAAATGGCATTCATTTCGCCATGGAGTTCCTTCGTCAACAAAACAAGGTTGTAAGTGGAGAAGAGATTCCTGAGAATGAAAGATTATCAGCTAAAGACAAAAAAATATTAGTTATTGGGGGTGGAGACACCGGTTCCGATTGTGTTGGAACATCGATTCGTCAAAAAGCAACTTCGGTGACGCAGATTGAAATATTATCTAAACCAGCAACAAAGCGAAATGACGACAACCCTTGGCCATATTGGCCTACAACACTAAGAACCTCAAGTTCACATCTTGAAGGCTGCGAAAGAAGATGGAATTTAGCCACAAAACGCTTCGTAGGCAAAAATGGTTTACTAACAGGTGTAGAAGTGATAACTGTTGAATGGGTCAAAGAAAATGGCCGTATGGTCATGAAAGAGGTCCCTGGAACACTTGAACTTATCGAAGCTGATTTAGTTTTATTATCTATGGGATTTTTGGCACCAATACATCAAGGATTACTTGATAGCTTAGGGGTAGAGTATGATGAAAGAGGAAATGTTAAATCATACAACAATGCAACTAATTTAGATAAGGTATTTGTTGGAGGCGATGCTACTCGTGGAGCTAGTCTTGTTGTTTGGGCGATTCGCTCGGGCCGCGATGCTGCCAAAAGAATTCATAAATATGTGATGGGATAATCCTACAGCTTTTATACATAAAAAAAGACCGGTTGTTTAACCGGTCTTTTTTTTATGATGATTTAGATATTAATGAAAAAATCTTCTTTCTTAGTTCTTACCTTTTTCATATGCTGATATTGATCTTCAGAAGAACGGTAACCAACAGCTAAGACTACTTTTGATTTCAATCCTAATTTTTCAAGACCTAAAACTTTATCAAAATCTGGACCACTAAAACCTTCCATAGGGCAGGTATCGATCCCCAATACTGCTGCAGAAACCAGACCATAGCCAAGAGCAATATAAGCCTGTTTACTAACCCAAGTCTCTACTTGTTCAGCATTCATCTTCTGCAATGAACCTTTCATCATACCGCTAAAATCACCAAGAGCTTCAGCAGGAATGCCTCTAGTTTCAGAAATCAACGAAATATATTGATCCACGGCTTCAGCGTTTATCTCAGTATTAGCTGCAAATACAAGTAATGCAGACGAATCCGTAATTTGAGATTGACCCCAAGCTAAGCCACGTAGTTCCTGACGAATTTCTGGATTCTCAACCACGATTACTTTATAAGGTTGCAGTCCATAAGAAGAAGCTGACAAACGAATCGCTTCTAAAAGCGTATCCATATCTGCTGCTGAAACTTTTTTTGCTGCGTCGAATGCTTTAGTGGCATAACGAGTATTTAACTTTGAAATTAATTCCATATTTTAAAATTTAAAGTGAATAATTATACATATTACAAATCCAGACTAAATTAGTTCAAACAAGTACATTAACTTAAGGTTAATAAATTTAGGCTGCCCAAAGGATGAAACTTATTTGGCTCGGATTACAAAAATACCATTGCAGTTTTTTGAATCGTTTAGGTATCCAATCAAAGGCTTAGGTGTTATAGATACCGATCCCAAAAGAGAAGAGGCATTTAAAAACCAAACATTTCCATTCTGTTTATAGGCTATACCTAGGTGGGAAACATCTAAGCCAGCGATCCGTGTTGTTAGAGCAATTATATCGCCATCTAAGATTTCCGATAGATGAGATGACAACTGCTCTTTAGGGATAAAGAAAAATTTAGAAGATGATAATTTCTTCTCTACCTCTTTTATAGGG
>JAPLDS010000024.1:45783-84815 GCA_026391295.1 Bacteroidia bacterium
GGCTGAGAGTTGTGCATAAGAATTTGGATGAGAACCCATGAAATTAATATTCATTGGATGGATAACCCCGCCAATCTTAGCAGTAACATCCTCAACTATTCCTTTTTGTTGGTTGTCGATAATCCATTCGCTAAAATAGTGCAAGCGACTTTCATACCCGTTTAGAATTCCATACCTATATCTTATTCGTTCTAGTTGAGCTAAATAATTAGCAAAGCTAGGGTTTGGTTTCTTTATGGTTAATGCAATCGCCAAGGAACTCTCGACGAATGTAGTACAATCAAATTCACGAAGATTAACGACTAACTGCTCCGAATTATTATGATCCAATGTTTTATCAACGTAGGGAGTTGTTCTAAAATCGAGTGCAATCTCTAATAGCAATGACCCAGTTGGAAGGTTCCGATGGGTTAAAAACCGATTCAGTTTTTCTTGAAAAATAGATTGATCCTTTTCAGTGACAACAACTTTAGGGCTGGCCAGAAGTTCTGTTGTAAAAGAGATCAGAAAAATAAAGCACAGAGATACCGTAAAGAGACGAATCTTCATAAACACAAAAATTACTTATGTCTTTTCTTAAGTTCTCGGGCTAGATCTTCAATACGATAGCCCTTATGTGAAAGGAGGACAATTAAGTGATAAACTAGGTCAGAAGCTTCATATAGCAAGCGCTCATCGTTATTTGCCATTGCCTCGATAACTGTCTCAACGGCCTCTTCGCCAACCTTCTGGGCCATACGAGAAATACCATCTTCAAATAGAGAGGTTGTATAAGATCCCTTCGGCATATCAACTTTACGTTTATCAATAAAATCTTGTAAGTGTTTTAAGAATAAGATATCTTCCCCTACATTATCTTCACCCCAGCAAGTTCCAGTGCCATTATGACAAGCTGGACCGACAGGATTAACTTTAATCAAAAGGGTATCTTGATCGCAATCGGCTTGAATTGAAACCACATTAAAGAAATTGCCTGACTCCTCCCCTTTGGTCCACAATCTATTCTTTGTGCGACTAAAGAAAGTAACAAGTTTGGAGGAAGCTGTCTTTTCATAAGCTTCTTCATTCATAAATCCGAGCATTAAAACTTTGCCGGTGGTGTTATCCTGAATAATTGCAGGAAGAAGATCTCCTGTTAATTTCTTAAAATTTAATTCCATATCGTGTTGTTGAGCTTTTATTATTATTTACAATTGAATCCTATAAGACTATAAAATTCAAAGCTTTAATCACAATTAAATTATCTGATTACTATATCTTTTGTGCGAAGGTAATGCTTTAGATCAGGAATGGCAATTTCGCGAAAATGAAATATGCTAGCTGCCAGTCCAGCATCGGCCTTTCCAAGGGTAAACACATCCGCAAAATGTTCCATGCTACCAGCGCCACCAGAAGCGATTAGTGGTATTGTCAAGATTTCAGAAAGCTTCGCAAGCTCTTTGTTCGCAAAACCATTTTTAGTGCCATCGTGGTTCATCGAGGTGAAAAGTATCTCTCCTGCGCCCCGATCTTCTGCCTCTTTAGCCCAAGAATACAACTCTTTATCTGTAGGTATTCGGCCACCATTTACGGTAACTGTCCAATGGTTATTTGCCTCACGAGCATCGATAGCGACCACCACAAACTGGCTACCGAAGTTACGCACAAGATCATCTATTAGATTTGGATTTCGAACAGCTGAGGAGTTAATAGATATTTTATCGGCCCCAGCAGCCAAAAGGGCTTCAGCATCTCTAATTTCACTTATTCCCCCACCAACAGTAAATGGGATATCTAAATTCTGAGCAATCCGTTTAACTAGTTCTACAAAAGTTTTTCGTCCCTCATGAGTGGCAGTAATATCGAGGAATACTAGTTCATCGGCTCCTTGCTCTGCGTAAAACTTACCAAGTTCAACTGGATCCCCAACATTTACAATATTGACAAAATTAACCCCTTTAACAGTCTGTCCATCACGAATATCAAGACAAGGTATGATTCGTTTTGCTAGCATATTATCGTGTTATAAATTGGGTAATCTCAGACATCGTTATCCGACCTTCATAGATTGCCTTACCGGTTATCACAGCAGGAATACCTGCATCCTGCAATTCAAGAATGTCAGCCATCGAGCTAACGCCTCCACTTGCGATTAAATACGTACCCGGCACAGCAACCAAAATCTTAGTATATAAATCTGTGGCTGCGCCTTGTAACATCCCATCTCTGCTAATATCTGTACTAATTATCTTCGTAATACCTTGGCTATGCCAAGTATTGATAAATGAGAATATATCGGTACCTGTTTGCTCTTGCCAGCCAGCAACAGCTATCATCTCATCTTTTGCATCTGCTCCTAAAATAATTTTATCTGCACCATATTTTTGAATCCACTGAAGGAAAATATCTGGTGATTTCACAGCAATACTTCCGCCTGTAACCATTGAGGCACCAGAGTCAAAAGCAATTTTTAGATCTTCATCAGTTTTAAGTCCGCCCCCAAAATCGATAATCAAATTAGTGCAAGTGGCGATCTTATTCAATACTTTCTGATTAACAATATGATGTGCCTTTGCTCCATCAAGGTCTACCAGATGGAGTCTCTTCAAACCGGCATCTTCAAACATCTTTGCAACCTCTAAAGGATCTGAATTATAGATGGTCTTCTGATTATAATCACCTTGACTTAATCGGACACATTTACCGTCAATAATATCTATTGCAGGAATGATTTCAATCATCGTGTAGTTTAAAACTTGAGATTAATAAAGTTAGACAAGAGCTTTGAGCCTGCCGATCCGCTTTTCTCAGGATGAAACTGAGTCGCATAAAAATTGTCGCGTTGCAAAGCAGCGCTAAAAGGGTTCAGATAAGTGCACGTTGCAGCAGTATCTGCGCCTGTTGTGGCATAATAAGAATGGACAAAATAGAAATAATCGGCTTCACTAAGCCCCTCGAAGAGTGGATTTTTTAATTCGCTTAAACTATTCCACCCCATATGAGGTATTTTACAATGAGACAAGTCACCAGCTTGTGGAACAAACTTCTTAACCTTTTCAGGAAATATACCCAAACAAGTGGTATCACCCTCCTCAGAGTGACTGCACATCAATTGAAGTCCTAGACACACCCCAAGTACTGGCTGTTTCAAATCACAGATCAATGTATCTAACTTATGTTGTTTTAAGAATTGCATTGTAGTTGCAGCCTCGCCAACCCCAGGAAAGATGACACGATCGGCATTCCTAATCTCGTCTTTGTCATCTGTTATTGTAGCAGATATACCAATGCGCTGTAGTGCAAAGTCGACCGACCGAATATTTCCAGCATTGTATTTTATAACGACAATATTCATTAATATTTAATCTCTAAATGAATTTATTCTTTTAATAACAATCCGATCACACGCACCATTTCCCTAAATTCATTCTCTTTAAATAAGCGGGTCATAAAAACGATCTTACCCTTTTTATCTATAATAATATTGCGTGTTACACCAGCTTTCTTATCGGCAAATAAGCCAAAGACATCTGCATTTTGGTCCACAGCTAACGGATAGGAGATATCAAGATCTTTTTGATATTGCTTAACCTTTTCCAACGGCTCATCGCGGTCAACACCAAACAATAAGAACTTCGAATTACGCTTATAAAGATCCCAGATATCCTTTTGTATAAATGGAATCTCCTTGCGGCAAACGCCACACCAACTAGCGGTAAATTGAAGCATTACCACTTTACCCTTCCACGATTTAGATGACACCTTTTTCCCATTTACCAATTGAAGGGTAAAATCGGGTAAAACATCTCCAATTTTAGCTTTAAACTCATACTGATCAGGAATCTCTTGCTTCGGAATATGGTTATATTTTTGAGCAAAAGAAGTTGTAAAAAGCAACGTTCCAATCAAAGTAATTATCCAAGAAATCCTATTAAAAGTTCTCATGATGTATTTAATTAAATACCACAGTTCTATTATTATAGACAAGTATTTTACGCTGAAGATGTTTATAAACGGCCTCACTCAACACGATTTTTTCTAGATCACGCCCCTTTCTTACCAAACTATCAACTGTATCGATATGGGAAATTCGTACCACATCCTGCACAATAATTGGTCCAGCGTCAAGATCTGCAGTGACGTAATGACTCGTAGCACCAATAATTTTCACCCCTCTCGCATGAGCAGCATGATAAGGTTTTGCACCTGCAAAAGCTGGCAAAAAGGAGTGATGAATATTGATAATTCGATTTGGATAATAAGAAATAAATTGATCAGATAGCACTTGCATATAACGAGCAAGAACAACAAAATCGATATCGTATTTTTTCAATAATTGCAATTCGGCCTGTTCCTGTTCAGCTTTATTCTCCTTGTTTTTCTCAATAAAATGAAAATCAATACCAAATCGCTGAGCAACTGGCCTTAAACTTTCATGATTACTAATTATCACAGGAATTTCAGTCTCCCAATCACCCGCAATATATCGCGAAAGAATATCAAATAGACAATGAGATAAACTTGAGACAAAGAGCGCCATACGCGGTTTTTTATCTGAAAAATGAAGCGAGAATTTAATCTCAAATTTGCGCGCAATAAGTGTCTCAAAATAATCAGAGATCTTATCGCGTGGAATAGCAAATTTATCTAGTTCCCACTCCACCCGCATATAAAAAAGACCCTCTTCATGGTCTACATGCTGATCTAAATAAATTATATTTCCACGGTTCTCATTTAAGAATTCAGTGACCGCAGCTAATATACCTTGCTTATCCATGCAATGAATAAGAAAAATGGCGGTATTCCTTGGTACTGTATCTTTACGTATCGATTGCATAGTTGTTAAATATTTTTCTATTAAATTCTAAAGAACACCCTTTGTACTTGGTAATGATTGTACAAAAGGATCTTTTCGAATCGCCATTTTAAGAGCCCTTGCAAAGGCTTTAAATATTGATTCAATCTTGTGATGCTCATTCGAACCTTCAGCTTTGATATTTAAGTTCGAGAGTGAAGCATCGGAAAGTGATTTAAAGAAGTGAAAAAACATCTCTGTTGGCATATCTCCCACTTTTTCGCGATTAAATTCTGCACTCCACACAATCCATGGTCTTCCGCCAAAGTCAAGTGCCACCTGAGACAGACAATCATCCATTGGAAGGCAATAGCCATATCGTTCAATACCCCGTTTATCACCAAGCGCTTTACGAATAGCCTCACCTAAAGCGATTCCAGTATCTTCAATCGTATGGTGCTCATCAACGGCCAAATCACCTTTCACTGTAATTGTTAAATCACAGCCAGAATGGCGACCTATTTGATCGAGCATATGATCAAAAAAAGCTAAGCCAGTATCCACTGTGCATTTCCCCGTACCATCTAAATTAAGCTCAACAAAAATATCAGTCTCAGCAGTCTTACGGGTGATTGTTGCCGAGCGCTCCCCAATAGCTAAGAAATTACATATCGCATCCCATTGATCTGTTATTAAGACACAAGAATCTTGTAATCCATCTGCACTAATTTTTTCTGATTGATCAGCGGGTGCAAAAAAGATCCCTTTAGAACCTAGATTTTTAGCCAATTTAATATCTGTCAATCGATCACCGATTACGAATGAGCCAGCTAAATCATAAGAATCAGTAAAGTACTCAGTCAGCATACCGATACCAGGTTTTCGATTATTCGAATTGGCTTCTGGCAAGGAAGGATCGATGTGTATATTTGAAAAAACAATGCCTTCATTTTCAAATGCTTTAACCATCATTTGCTGCGCAGGCCAAAAAGTATCTTCAGGAAAAGATAAAGTGCCAAGACCATCTTGATTTGTAACAATGACCAATTCGAAGCCTAGATTTTTTTGAATATTATATAGATTTCGGAAAACACCTGGTATAAACTCAAGTTTATCCAACGCATCAACCTGCATATCACTTTTGGGCTCCACAATTAACGTCCCATCTCTATCAATAAAAAGAATTTTTTTCATACTACCTATTTAATTAAGCCTACACCATCTTAGTGCTTATAAGGTCCTTATACTAAAGTTAAGGAATTGAATTCAGATAAACAATGTGTTAATCTATTAAATTCTACTTTAATCGATTACATGAAAATAGTTACACTTATACCAATTGATCTAATGCTTCCAATAAAGTAGCATTCTCTTCAGGTGATCCTATGCTAATGCGCAAACATCCTTCGCAAAGCGATATAGAAGAACGATCTCTCACAATTATCTGCTGATCAACAAGATATTGATAAATACCTCTAGGATCATGTGTTTTAACAAGTAAAAAATTCGCATCAGACGGATACACCTTCACCACAAAGGGATACGATTTAAGGGTAACCTCCATCTTATTTCTTTCCTTGAGGATTAAAGTAACCCATTCTGCTTTACTTGACTCATCAGAAAGTAATTCAAGAGCTTTATGCTGAGTTAAAATATTGATGTTGTATGGGTATTTAATCCGACTTAAAACGTCGATTATCTCCACAGCTGCAAAAGCCATACCAAGACGTAAACCTGCCATACCCCAAGCCTTAGAAAACGTTTGAAGAATAACCAGGTTGGGATATTTATCGAGCGCTGGAAGCAAACTTTTTTCTGGACAAAAATCGATATAAGCCTCATCCAAAACAACTATTCCCTTAAACTCTTCAATAATTTGCAATACTCCAGAGCTCTCTAATGCATTCCCTGTAGGATTATTTGGAGAGCAGAGGAAAATCAGTTTAGTCTTCGGTGTAACCGCCTTTAAAACGGCTTGGGCATCTAACTCAAAATCAGCATTCAAAGAGACCTGCGCCACGGCAATATTATTGGTATCGGCCGCTACCCGATACATACCATATGTTGGATTAATAGAGACTACCTGATCGAGACCAGGTTCACAGAATGCACGAAAAAGCAAATCGATAGGTTCGTCACTTCCATTACCCAGAAAAATATTTTCCGCTGGAATATTTTTAAGCTCACTAATCCTTGTTTTAAGTACTCGTTGATAAGGATCAGGATAACGGTTCCAAGGAGAATTGAATGGGTTTTCGTTGGCATCAAGAAACACCGCAGCCTCACCAGAGAATTCATCTCTAGCGCTAGAATATGGTTTTAAGTTGCGAATATTTTCTCGCAGTAATTTGGTAAGATCTAAACTCATAGTTCGATGTTTCGATGACAGAAGAAACTATTTACTTTATTTTTTAATAGATTTAATACGCAACGTAACTGCATTTTTATGTGCAAACAGATGTTCAGCCTGGGCCATCTCTTCAATAACTGGTCCGAGGTTTAGAATCCCTTCTTTTGTGATCTCTTGAAAAGTAATTTTCTTTGAGAAGCTATCTAAACCAATACCGCTCATCGATTTAGCCCATCCGTTAGTTGGCAAAATATGGTTTGTACCAGAGGCATAATCACCAGCACTCTCTGGGGTATAATTTCCGATAAACACAGAGCCTGCATTCGTTATTCGTTCTGCAAGAACTCCAGCATCCTTAGTCGAAATAATCAAATGCTCTGGGGCATAATAGTTTATAAATCCAAGCATCTCTTCTGTGTCATTGACAAGAATAGCACGACTATTATCCAGAGCTTTAGAGGCAATATCGGCTCTCGGAAGAGCTTTTAGTTGCTTGCCCATAACTTTGACAACCTCTTTGATTAACTGTTCATTGGTTGTAATCAATATAACTTGACTATCAGGGCCATGTTCGGCTTGAGACAATAAATCAGCAGCGATAAATTCTGGATTTGCAGTTTCATCAGCCATAACAGCGACCTCAGAAGGTCCTGCAGGCATATCAATTGCGCAATCGGACATAGCCACAAATTGCTTTGCAGCAGTGACCCATGAATTCCCAGGGCCAAAAATCTTATCAACCTTCGGAATCGTTTCGGTACCGTAAGCCATCGCACCAACGGCTTGCATGCCTCCAATTTTATAGATCTCAGTGATGTGACAAACTGATGCGGCAAAAAGTATAGCTGGATGTATTTTCCCCGAACGATCAGGAGGCGAACAAAGCACAACATTGTTACAACCTGCAATCATAGCAGGAATACCCAACATTAAGACTGTTGAAAACAGCGGGGCTGATCCACCAGGAATATACAGTCCAACCCGATCGATTGGCACTGATTTCTGCCAGCATTTTACCCCTGGCATAGTCTCAACCACATGACGAGAGAGTTTCTGTGCCATGTGAAAGGTGTCCACATTTTGAGCTGCCAACTGAATAGCACTCTTTAATCCAGGAGAAAGAGTGTCGATAGCTTCCTGGATCTCGTCTTCAGAAACCTTAAAATTAGCGACATCAACATGGTCAAATTGAAGGGTAAACTTTCGTACTGCTTTATCACCATCCTCGCGGATTTTCAACATTACTTTGCGTACCGTTTCAATTTTATCTAAAAAATCTGCCGTAGGCCTTTCAGTTATAGCTGGCCACGACTTAAAAAGGGGAAATCGGTAGATCTGCATAGTGCTAAAATTTACAAAATCATTTTTTCGATAGGCAAAACTAAAATTCCTTCAGCGCCACTTCTTTTCAAGTTGCCAATTACAACCCAAAACTCACTCTCATTGATCACAGAATGTAAAGAGCTCCAGCCGCTTCGTGCCAAAGGCATAATCGTAGGAGAGGTCATCCCAGGAAGAACTTTAATAATTTGTTCCAATTTATCATTCGGGGCATTTAGCATAATATATTTCTTGCCTCTCCCCTTTTCAACAGATTCGATGCGGAAAATTAACTCATCGAGAATGGCTTGTTTTTCTCTAGAAAGATTAGGAGATGCTACTAATACAGCCTCAGACTCCATCACGGTATAAACCTCTTTTAATCGATTACTTACCAACGTACTTCCTGAGCTTACGATATCAAATATCGCATCAGCAAGACCAATCCCTGGAGCTATCTCTACAGATCCAGCAATAAAATGGATGTTTGCGGTGATCTTATTCTCTTCAAGAAAAGTTTTTAATATCCGGGGATAAGAAGTGGCAATTTTCTTTCCAGAAAACCACTCTAATCCCTGATAATCAACATCTTTTGGAATCGCCAAAGAGAGCCTGCATTTACTAAATCCTAAATGCTTCACCGTCTCCACCAACTGACCTTGCTCCATCACCTCATTTTTTCCGACTATGCCGATATCGGCCACTCCATCTGACACACATTGAGGAATATCATCATCACGCAAGAATAGTGCTTCCAGCGGAAAATTCTTAGCAGCAGAGATTAATCTACGGCTACTAGAAATCAACTTGATCCCTGTTTCTGACAACAGCGACATTGAATCTTCGTTCAATCGACCTTTAGTCTGTATTGCAACTCTTAATATTGAATCCATGGTAATAAATTAAAAAAGGCTCACCTGAATAAAAAGGTAAGCCTGTGTTTTTTGTCTTTTGATTATGGACGCATCACCGCAAGCTCACCTTATGGTAAGTGATGATGGCCGTTATGAATAATGAGTACTTGCATATTGTATATTATCATGCAAACTTAGTTAAAAAACAGATTAGTTCTACTAAACAAAGGGATGAAATGTTAAATAAAAATTAAAATTATCCTTCTAACATCTAAAATTGCAAACCCTCAAGCAAGCGAATATATGTTTTTATCCCATTCTGTATTTCTGAGATTAAGATATATTCATTTGCAGTATGTGAACGGGCAGAGTCACCTGGTCCCATTTTTATGGATGGGTAAGGGATCACAGCCTGGTCGGAAGTTGTTGGAGAACCATAAATTTCTAATCCTAAGTCAATGCCTCGTTTTACCAAAGGATGTTCTGGACTTATGCCTGACGAGTTTAAACGGAAAGAGCGAGGTGATACTTCAGCTTCAATCAGTTTATCAATAACCTTATAAACCTCATCGTTTGAATAAAACTCATTCGTGCGAACATCTAATACAAATCGACATGAATCGGGGACTACATTGTGCTGATGACCAGCCTCAATTTGCGTAACTGTCATTTTCACGGGTCCTAATAGCTCAGACTCGAGAGGAAACTTATAGTTTTCAAGGATTTGAATATCCCGAATAGCCTTATATATTGCATTGTCACCCTCATTTCGTGCAGCATGACCAGCCTTACCCTTCGCTTCACAATCTAAAACTATTAAACCCTTTTCTGCTACTGCAATATTCATTTGTGTTGGCTCACCTACAATAGCTAAGTCGATCTTACCGATTTGATCTAGAACCGAGGCAACGCCAAATTCGCCTGAAATCTCCTCTTCCGCACTCACACAAAAAATCAAGTTAAAGGGCAAGGAGGTCGAATCATGAAAATAACGAAAAGCGCCTAACAACGATACCACAGAAGCTCCTGCATCATTGCTACCTAAACCCGTCAATCGATCACCCTCAACCGTAGCCTTAAATGGGTCGTAGGTCCACCCATGATTGGAACGAACCGTATCCATGTGAGAATTGAATAAAATCACAGGTTTTGATTCTACCCAATACTTACTTCGAATCCATATATTATGTCTACTTCTATTCGGCGCTAAACCCCAAGAAGATAGTTTTTGTTCGATATAATCAGCAACATCTTTCTCTTCCCGACTTAAAGAGGGAGTTTCGATCATTGCTTTTAATAGCTCAACACTATCTGATATAATTTGTTCTGTCTGCATCGTTAAAGTACTAATCTAGTTCCTCTTAATCCGCCAGAAATACCCTGAGCATTTGTTATCACGACAGCTGTAACCCCTTGTCGAAGGGCATTAAATCCACTCTCTACTTTTGGGATCATCCCACCAGATATCACCCCTTGTTCCTTTAGCTCTTCAAAGAGCACCGGATCTATCTCCGGAATAACTGATTTGTCATCGGTTGGATCGAGTAAAACGCCTGGCTTCTCAAAACAAAAGATCAAGCGCAGCTCATACTTTCCGCATAATGTTTTAGCTAATTCAGAAGCGATGGTATCTGCATTAGTATTTAGCAGCGATCCTTTTCCGTCGTGAGTAATTGGAGCGACTACTGGAACGGCACCCATCCCAATTAATTCAGATATTGCCTGTGCATTAACCCAGTTGACATCTCCAACAAATCCATAATCAATAGCACCAACAGGACGTTTAACCGCCCTAATAATATCTAGATCAGCACCTGTTAAACCAATGGCATTATTACCATGTGCCTGCAAGCCTGCTACAATAGTTTTGTTCACAAGGCCAGCATAAACCATCGTGGCTACCTTTAGTGTTTCCTCATCGGTAATCCGACGTCCATCAACGATTTTAGTCTCGATACCAAGCTTTTCAGCTAATGCAGTCGCACTACGGCCTCCTCCATGAACAAGAATCTTACCTCCAGCAATACGAGAGAAATCCTTTAACAAGGCACTTAAAGAGCCTGGCTCTTCAACAATCTGCCCACCTACTTTTATGATTATCAAATGTTCTCTCATAGCAATCCTTCCAATATAAGTTTTAATATTGTCTGGGCCGAATATACGCGATTTTCTGCTTCGTCGACAACAATTGACGAAGAACTATCAAGAACTTCATCCGTAACAATCATATTCCGCCGAACGGGAAGGCAATGCATAAATTTAGCCTTGTTGGTTAGCGCCATTTTTTGCGCAGTGACTGTCCAACTTAAGTCTTTGGATAAGATCTCTCCATATTTTGTATAAGAGGACCAATTTTTAGCATAGATAAAATCAGCTCCTTCGAACGCCTTATCTTGATTGTACTCTACTTCAATATCTCCCATAAAAAAAGGATCCAACTCGTAACCAGAAGGATGAGTAACAACCAAATCATAATCGGTGTGGCGCATCCATTCCACAAATGAGTTCGGAACGGCTTGAGGCAATGCCCTTGGATGAGGCGCCCAAGATAAGACAACCTTAGGACGAGCTGTTTTTTTATGTTCTTCGATAGTCAAATGATCAGCAAAACTTTGCAATGGATGACGAGTGGCTGCTTCCATACTCACCACTGGAACTCCAGAATATTGTATAAATTGATTAATAATTTTCTCGGCATAATCAGCTTCTCGATCTTCTAAATCAGCAAAAGCTCGAACACCGATAATATCACAGAAACGACCAATAACAGGTATTGCTTCGCGCAAATGTTCAGCTTTATCGCCATCCATGATCACGCCAAGCTCACTCTCCATGCGCCATCCATCCTGATTAACATTTAAAACCATGGTATTCATCCCCAAATTCATTGCGGCCTTTTGTGTGCTAAGCCGAGTACGTAGACTTGCATTAAAAAAGATCAGAACGATGGTTTTATTCTTACCAAGATATTGATGTCCAAAAGGATTATTTTTAATCTCTCGGGCCATTTTAATTGCCTCCGTTAAAGAAGGAAGGTCATAAACCGAAGTAAAATGTCGCATAATAAACTGTAATAATATATAATCTTAAATGTTATACTCTTATGAACGAATCTGCCCGTCTCCCTCAACAAGCCATTTATAACTAGTTAACTCTTCAAGAGCCATTGGACCTCTAGCATGCAATTTTTGGGTGCTAATGCCAATCTCGGCACCTAAACCAAATTGAGCACCATCGGTAAATGCTGTACTTGCATTCACAAATACGGCTGCTGCATCCACAATTTTCAGAAAGCGATCACAATTTTCTTTATTCTCTGAAACAATAGCCTCACTATGTTTGGAGCTATACTTAGCAATGTGAGACATGGCTTCCTCAAATGTTGAGACTGTTTTAATCGACATTTTATAGGATAAAAACTCAGTCCCAAACGATTCATCCGTAGCTTGATTTAATAGCCTTTCAGGATAAAGACCATCAAGGGCATCGTATGAAGCCTTATCAGCATAGATCTCCACTTCACTCTCCATCAACAAATCAGTGATATGTTTTAAATGCGCTAACCTAGACCGGTGAATAATCAAACAATCCAGCGCATTGCATACACTAACCCTTCGAACCTTTGCATTATTTATGATCTGAACACCTTTTGAAAGATCTCCAAACTCGTCAAAATAAGTATGACAAATTCCAGCACCAGTCTCAATAACTGGAATCGTGGCATGCTCTCTCACATAATCAATCAACCCTTGACTTCCGCGAGGTATAATTAAATCGACATAACCTCTTGCATGCAACAATTCAGTTGTCGCTTCTCTTCCTGCAGGAAGCAAAGCCAATATATCTGGATTTATATGATTAACAGTTAGTATATTATGAATAATGCTAACAATTGCTTGATTTGAATGAAAAGCATCGCTACCACCCTTAAGGATGCAGGCATTGCCAGATTTCAGACAAAGTGAGAAGACATCAAAAGAGACGTTTGGTCGTGCTTCGTAGATGATTCCAATAACTCCAAATGGAACACTTACTTTTGATATTTTCAATCCGTTAGGACGTTCGACATCGAAAAGAGTCCGACCTAATGGAGAGGGTAAGAAAGCTACATTACGAATGTCGTCTGCAATATTTTTAATCCTTTCGGCCGTAAGTTTAAGGCGGTCATATTTTGGATCTGAATCCTCCATACGAATTAAATCCTTCTGATTCTCACGCAGGATAAAGGCCGTACTTTTCTCAGCGGCATCAGCGATTTTCAAGAGAATCTCGTTGATCTTACTAACGCTTAGTAGGTTAAGTTCTCTACTTGCGTTTAAGGTATTTTCAAATTGCTGATGAAAATTCATAATTTTTTAAATCAAATATAAATAGTCGTAATGGATAAAAGGTTTCGAAACCTTGCCTCCCATCTCTTTCAAGACCTCCTCCGAAGAAAATGATGCTTTTCCAAGACCTACTAATTTTCCTTTCGCGTCTTTTACACGAACAATATCCCCCTCTTTAAAAAATCCAGAAACGGCCACAATGCCAATCAATAAAACACTAACCGCATCATCGGATAGCAATCGATCAAGAGCGCCATTATTAATTACTACTTCCCCTTTGGCGAAATCATCAGAGTGGGCCAGCCATTTTTTCACGCCCGTTGATTTCTTTTTAGAAGGGATAAAATGGGTTTGCAGGGCGCTATCTTTATGCCTTAAAAGATTTACTAAAATATGGTCCTTTGTTCCATTCGCTATATGAACAGAAACACCCTGACTAGCAAGCTTAGAAGCGATATGAAACTTAGTCAACATTCCACCTCTGCCGAAATTTGATTTCTTCCCAGAAACAGCCTCAATATTCATAGTCTCGCCATGATTAATTGTTGCTACAAGTTTACTTTCTGGATTCTCAGGTGATCCGGTATAAACACCATCGACATTGGTTAAGATCACTAAGGCCTCCATATCCATCATGGAAGCGATCAAGCCAGAAAGCTCATCATTATCAGTAAACATCAATTCGGTTACTGAGATTGTATCATTTTCATTAACCACAGGCACCACGCCATTATCTAATAAGGTGGTCATGCAGTTACGCATATTTAAATAATGTAGTCGATCGCTGAAGTTCTCTTTCGTTGTCAATACCTGCGCACAGGTAATGTCATTTGAACGAAACAGATCAGCATATTGATTGATTAATTTTACCTGTCCCACAGCCGACCATAGCTGACGACTTGATACTGGATCGAGCTTTCGCTTTAATTCAACTTCTGCGCGTCCAGCAGCAACAGCTCCTGAAGTGACTAGAATAACTTGCAAACCTAATTTACGCAATTCAGTAATCTGATCAACAATATGAGCCATCCGCGACACATTAAGCATCCCTTGGTCATTTGTCAGCACATTACTTCCAACCTTTACAACTATCTTATTATACAACAAGGACATATCAGCGTTACAATTACAACGAGTGCATGTTAAAAGATAAAAAACAGGTGACTGAATCAGTCCCAACCCTTCAATTTGAAAGAATTAGCTTTTCATGATCTAATTATACCATAAAAAGCTAATTCAGTTAGCAGTGACAGCCGTTGTAAAAATAAGGTTAATCTGCCAATTTTACTGCCTAAGAGGTACTATTTTGAAGAATTTATTTTGTTATACGAGGTCAAAATACCTTTAACAATAGATGCAGAGAACCCTCTATGCTCCATCTCATTCAATCCGGTGATCGTAATTCCTTTCGGGGTTGTCACCTTATCTATCTCTTCCTCAGGATGATTACCTGTCTGAATAACTAATTCAGCAGCACCTTTAACTGTTTGAGCAACAATCTGCTGTGCTATCTCAGGTGTAAATCCAATTTCGACACCACCCTGAATGGCGGCACGAATAAAACGAAGGGCAAAAGCAATATTACAAGCTCCTAAAACGGTAGCAGAAGCCATTAAATCTTCATTAATCAAAATAACTTCACCCAGACATTCAAAAAGTTCTTTTACCAATTGAACCTGATCAGGGGTGCAAGCTGGAGCAGCAATTAAAGTCATGGACTCCTGAAGTGCGACTGCGGTATTGGGCATAACTCGCAATGGGATAACGAACGAGGGAAGGTGTTCACTCATGTGAGCAACACTAATTCCGGTCATCAAGGAAGCCACTAACTGACCCTCCTTAAGGCTTGAGGTAATCTCAGTGAAAATCTCAACAGCTTGATAGGGCTTTACAGCCACGATAACGATATCTGCTTTTGAGACTGCGAGTTTATTATCTTTAACTATGGTAACCCCTTTAGCCGATAAATCGTCTAATAACTCAACCCTTCTGCGCGAAACCGTTAACTGAGAAGCAGGTATGCCAGATTTCAAAAAACCATCGGCAACCGAACGACCTAGATTACCTCCTCCAACGATTGCTATATTTAATTTCTTAATGTCCATGTGTAATTCTTAACCTATTTAGATGATGCAATTTACAAATTATTCAGTAGCTTTATTAAGGTATCCACAAAATGATCGCACTGAGCCTTGCTCAACGTTAATGGTGGTAAGATTCTGATCACATGAGTTCCAGTGACACCGGTGAAAATTTTCTGTTCGAAAAGCAACTGTTTTCTTAAGGCTGCGATCGGAAAATCGAATTCCATTCCAATCATTAAACCCTTACCTCTCAATTCTTTAATCTGAGTAATCTTAGATAATCTTTCAAATAAATACCCACCTACCTCGAAAGCGTTTTCAACTAGGTGTTCATTTTTCAATACATCAAGGACAGCAATTCCAGCAGCGCAAGCTAAATAATTACCGCCAAATGTTGTACCTAGCATTCCAGACCAAGGTTTTAAATCGGGTGCGATTAGGATACCGCCAATTGGAAAACCATTGCCCATCCCTTTGGCCACAGAAATTATATCAGGTTTGATATCGGCATATTGGTGAGCAAAGAACTTGCCACTTCTACCATATCCCGACTGTATCTCATCTAAAATAAATACGGCTCCATATTTCTTGCATAGCTGCGAGGCAGTTTGCAAGAATTTCGCATCTGGAACAACACAACCTCCAACACCTTGAATACCCTCGATAATAACGGCAGCGACATCGCCTATTTGCAAGGCTGACTCAAGTTGAGCCGCGTCATTCAGAGGCAAAAGTGTTCGAACCACCGTATCATTCAGTGGCGAGATTATTTTAGGATTATCAGTAACAGCTACGGCTGCAGATGTTCTGCCATGAAATGCATTTTCAAATGCTATGATTCTCCCCTTGCCCGTGTGAAAAGAGGCTAATTTCAACGCGTTTTCATTGGCTTCAGCACCTGAATTGCATAAAAACAAAGAGTAATCAGGATACCCCGATAAGTCACCTAGTTTTTGAGCCAACTCCTCTTGCATTGGATTCTGCACAGAGTTGGAATAAAAGCCAATCTTACGAAGCTGATCTGCAAGTTTTGCCACATAATCAGGATGTGAATGACCGATCGAAATAACCGCATGACCTCCATATAAATCGAGGTACTCCATGCCATTCTCATCGGTTATATAGCATCCATTGGCCGAGACCGGATTTATATCAAAAAGCGGATAGACATCAAATAGTTTCATGGTATATTATTTATCATCAATACCCTTTTGAAGGGCATAAATTATAGAAATTCAGTTTATTAAAATCCAATTGCCTTAAGACTCAATCCGCACCGTTCGTCAAAACCAAACATGAGGTTCATGTTTTGAACAGCCTGACCAGATGCACCTTTAAGCAAATTATCAATGCATGATAGAATCATCAATTTATCACCATGTTTCTCTAAGTAAACCAAACCCTTGTTGGTATTCACAACTTGCTTTAAATCTGGGTTTTCAGTGGTAATATTTACAAATGGATGAGTCGCATAAAAAGAGGTATAAAGCTTCAAGGCTTCATCTATCGTCCCTTCATATTTTGTATAAGCCATCACAAAAATTCCTCGGGTGTGATTTCCACGAACAGGAATAAAGTTTAAAGCCTTTTTAAAGTTAGGCTGAGCTTGCAATAGACTCTCTCCTATCTCGCCCAGATGCTGGTGTTCAAAAGCTTTATAGACTGATAAATTATTATCTCTCCAGCTAAAGTGAGAAGTTTTTGTAGGCGCCTGTCCTGCTCCCGTTGAGCCCGTAATCGCATTCACATGAATCTCGTCGATCAACAACCCTGCAGAAGCCAATGGAAGAAGAGCTAACTGAATTGCTGTAGCGAAACAGCCTGGATTAGCAACTCTTTTAGATTGAACTATTTGTGATCGGTTAAGCTCTGGTAAGCCATAAACAAAATCGTTACCAGTCCGTTTTAACCTAAAGTCATGACTTAGGTCTATAATTTTTACGTTCTCAGGGATTGAAACGCTATTTAAATACTCTATAGACTTTCCGTGACCTGAGCACAAAAACAACACATCAATCTTAGAAAGATCAACATCGGAGAATGCAAGAACAGTATCTCCAAGAAGGTCGGTATGCACAGATGAGATTAGCGCACCATTGTTACTTCCGCTCTGGATATATTTTAGTTCAGCAAATGGATGAACCAATAAAATTCGAATAAGCTCACCAGCTGTATAGCCGGCGCCGCCAATAATTCCAACGCTGATTTTCATAAGTCCAGTTCTTATTTTTTATTTACTGCGTGATAGATCTTTAACTGGTTCCCCAAAATTTTGGTAAACCCTTTGGCATCATCAGCCGTCCAACCTTTATTCATCTCGCCATATTGACCAAACTCTGATTTCATCAAATCATGATCTGACTCGATCCCAATCAATTGGAAATGGTATGGACGTAAAGCGATACTAACCTTTCCAGTGACATTGTCCTGTGTATTTTCAAGGAATTTCTCGATATCACGCATCACAGGCTCGAGGTACATCGCTTCATGCAAAAACATGCCATACCAGTTACCTAACTGCTCTTTCCAATATTGTTGCCATTTGGTGAGCGTATGTTTCTCTAACATCTGGTGAGCTTTGATAATCAACATTGGCGCAGCAGCCTCGAAGCCAACACGACCTTTAATCCCAATTATAGTATCACCGATATGCATATCGCGACCGATTGCCCAAGCAGAGCCAAGTTTTTCAACTTCATTAATCGCATCAACGCTATTTTTAAATTTCTTTCCGTTGACACCAACTAGTTCTCCCTTTAAGAAATCAACAGATATAATTTCTTCTCCTTCTTTCTGCAGATGCGTTGGATACGCCTCTTCGGGAAGTGTTTGATCGCTATGCAAAGTCTCTTTGCCTCCGATACTTGTTCCCCAAAGACCTTTATTAACAGAGTAGGCCATTTTTTCAAAATTATCGACCACTCCATGCTTGCGTAAGTAAGCGATCTCCGCATCACGTGACAACTCTAAGTCACGAGTAGGTGTTAATATTTTAATCTCTGGTGCGAGTACATCAAAAGCCAAATCAAATCGGATTTGATCGTTTCCTGCACCCGTGCTTCCATGTGCCACATGAGTAGCGCCAATACTTTTCGCGTAATTGATTACGGCAAGAGCTTGAAAGATACGTTCTGAACTAACCGAGATCGGATAAGTATTATTACGTAATACATTCCCATACACCATAAAACGAATACCTTTTTGGTAATACTCATCGGTTACATCCAGTAATTTATGTGATTTAACACCCAATGAATAGGCCTTTTTTTCAATTACAGCTAACTCTTCTTTCGAAAATCCACCTGTATTTGCAATGGCGCTATGCACTTCCATCCCTTTTTCAACCGACAAATAAATTGCACAAAACGAAGTATCCAACCCTCCGCTAAATGCTAGAACTACCTTTTCTTTCATGGAAATATACTTTTGATAATTTAAATTAATACGATAAAAAACCGTTTGTGATCAATGTCCAAGGATGATAATTTTCTTCCAGTCGATATCTGAGAATGAAAATTTCTCTGTTTTTCGTTTCTCCAACCACTCTTTATAGATTTTAAAAGGGGTCTTTGGCTTTTGTTTCTTATTCTCCCAAGCAGGATCATAAAGCATTCCGGTGCATAAACATTTCGACTTACCCATCCTTAACAAGATATCGTAGTTTACACAACTTTGACACCCTTTCCAGAATTGCTCATCATCGGTAAGTTCAGAGAAAGTCACTGGTCGATAACCCAGTTCTGAATTAATCTTCATAACCGCCAACCCCGTGGTAAGACCAAAAAGCTTGGCACTCGGAAATTTAACACGTGATAATTCGAAAGCTTTTAATTTTATACTGCGAGCCAATCCGTGGCCACGATAATCCCAATGAACAATAAGTCCAGAATTGGCCACATAACGACCATCATTCCAGGTTTCGATGTAGCAAAAGCCAGCAAACTTATCACCATCAATCGCAATAATTGCCTTACCTTCTGAGATTTTAGAAGCGATATATTCATGTGAACGCCTAGCGATACCCGTTCCACGTTCAAGTGAAGCTTTCTCAATCGTATCGTTAATCTCATCAACGAAACGTAAGTGCTCCTCACCTGCAACCAAAACCTGAATGTCATTTTTTGGCTCTACTAAATCTTTTTTCTTAAATATCATAGCGCTAAATTCTACTATTCTTAAATTTTACTTTCTAATTTGGGCATAATTGATTTCAAGACTTGAATCACATCACTTCTACCGATACCTTCTCCAGCCATATATTCACGCTGCAAAGCTACCATAGCCTGGGGCGTATTGCCCTGATCAGCAGAAGAAAGTCTGTAGACGTAACCACCCAGATCATCGCTTACCTTCGTGACGTGTATAGCCTTTAAATCACGCGACAAAGTAGCCTGCGTTACCTCGCAACCTAATTCATGCAACCGAATCTGTAAATCATCCTGACTGCTAATTACCTCTTCCGAAATAATTTTTTTAATTAACAGCATTCTTTGAGTTCTATTTTTCATAGAAAAATCAGATCAATGAATATTTATTCTATTAAAGAGCACAAAAATATACACTAAATTTGTATAAACCAAGAAAAAATGAATATTTATTGCAAAAAAATGTAATTAATGAATTTTTTATGAATATTTATGAATTTACATAGATTGCGTTGTGATTTTCATAGAAATAAATTACATTTGCAGCTGTGCGACATCAACTAAGAATATCGATGAATAAGACGCCGAAAAATGCGTTTTTACTACTGATTAAAAGGTAGTGAAAACGCATTTTTTTTGAGAATTAAAGTTTTGAATTTATGTTAACCCGAGAAAAATAAGCTTGTAATGCGAAAAGTAAAACTGATTCTTGAGGATGGAACAGTATTAGAAGGGAAATCATTTGGCTACGAGAAATCGGTTGCCGGCGAGGTAGTTTTCTACACCGCCATGACCGGATATCCTGAAAGCCTTACCGATCCATCTTATACTGGTCAAATACTCGTCTCAACCTATCCGTTAATCGGAAACTATGGCGTACCCAAAGATTTAATCGAAGATGGGATACACAAACATTTTGAATCAAACAAGATTCATATTACAGGGTTAATCATCTCAGACTACTCGGTTGGATTCAGTCATTGGAATGCGATGATGAGTTTAGGAGACTGGCTAAAATCACAAGAGATACCAGGGCTTTACGATATAGACACTCGATTATTGACCAAGATACTTCGCGAGAAGGGTTCATTATTGGGTAAGATAGAATTTGAATCTGAAGAGATTGAGTTCTTTGATCCCAACCTTTCTAATCTAGTCGCCATAGCAAGCACCGATAAAGTTATAACATACGGCAATGGTGCCTATAAGATTGTGATGGTCGACTGCGGTGTAAAGAACAACATCATCCGCTGCCTAATCAAAAGAAACACAACGGTGATCAGAGTTCCTTGGGACTATGATTTCACCACATTAGAATACGACGGATTATTTCTCACCAATGGGCCTGGTGATCCAGCCATGTGCGACATTACCGTAAAACATATTAAAGTTGCCATTGCTCAAGAAAAGCCTATCATGGGAATCTGTCTAGGAAATCAGCTTCTCGGACTTGCTGCAGGAGCAGAGACTTACAAACTTAAATATGGACATCGGAGTCACAACCAACCGGTGCTTCTGAATGGCACAAACAGGTGTTTCATCACTTCGCAAAATCATGGTTTTGCAATTGCTACCGAAACATTGCCAAGCGATTGGGAATCTTTATTTGTCAATGTAAACGACAATACCAACGAAGGAATTCGACATAAAACGAAACCTTTCTTCTCTACTCAATTTCACCCTGAAGCCTCATCTGGACCAGTGGACACAGAATTTTTGTTTGATGATTTTATTGAAAGTGTAAAAAAAAATAAGTCAGGTAAATGATCAACTCAGCTATTAAAAAAGTAATCGTCTTAGGCTCTGGGGCCTTGAAAATTGGAGAAGCAGGAGAATTTGACTACTCTGGATCACAAGCGCTTAAAGCCCTTAAAGAAGAAGGCGTATACACCGTTCTGATCAATCCCAATATTGCGACCATACAAACCTCTGAAGAGATAGCCGACAAAATCTATTTTCTTCCCGTTACGGCAACTTGGGTTGAGAAAGTTATCGAAAAAGAGAAACCAGACGGTATTCTGCTAGCTTTTGGTGGACAGACAGCCCTAAACTGCGGTGTTGATCTTTTCAGACAAGGCATTTTAGAAAAACACAATATACAAGTTGTCGGTACTCCAGTACAATCAATTATAAATACCGAAGACCGACAGATATTTGCCGATATCTTGCGTGAGATCGATGTGCTAACGCCTAAGAGCGTAGCCTGCGACACGATCGAGAAAGCACGCGAAGCAGCAAAGCAACTAGGTTTTCCATTAATTATCAGAGCTGCTTACACTTTAGGTGGATTAGGTTCTGGATTTTGCTCCAACGAAGAGGAGTTAAATAAACTAGCGGAAAATGCTTTCAGTTATTCACCTCAAATCCTTGTTGAAGAGTCAATCAAAGGATGGAAAGAGGTAGAATACGAAGTTGTAAGAGATAAATACGACAATTGCATTACGGTTTGTAACATGGAGAATTTTGATCCTCTAGGAATTCATACTGGAGAATCGATTGTTGTCGCACCATCGCAAACACTATCAAACGACGAATACCACAAACTCAGAACGCTCTCAATTAAGATCATTCGCAAGATTGGTGTCGTTGGAGAGTGTAATGTTCAGTTTGCCCTTGATCCAAACTCTGAAGACTATCGGGTGATAGAGGTCAACGCACGTCTTTCGCGCTCATCAGCCCTAGCATCAAAAGCAACTGGCTATCCGCTAGCTTTTGTGGCCGCCAAACTTGGACTAGGCTATGGTCTGCACGAATTAAAAAACTCAGTTACGAAAGTTACAACAGCTTGCTTTGAGCCAGCTCTAGACTACGTAGTTGTTAAAATACCACGTTGGGATCTTAACAAATTCGAAGGTGTCTCAAAAACACTAGGATCAAGCATGAAGTCAGTTGGCGAGATTATGGCCATCGGACGATCTTTCGAAGAAGCCATTCAAAAAGGGATTAGAATGGTCGGAGGCGGCATGCATGGATTCGAAGGAAACCGCAGCGAGATGGAGATTACCGATATCGACGGAGAATTAAAAAACCCGACCGATCGTCGAATATTCGCCATCGCAGAGGCCTTCCAAAATGGTTACTCAGTTGATAAAATCTGGGAGATCACTCGCATTGACAAGTGGTTTCTTCAGAAACTTAGCAACATCCATGATCTAAAAAATAGATTAATCGAATTCAATACCCTTGCTGAACTTCCAGTCGATCTTTTATTGCTCGCAAAAAAGCAAGGATACTCTGATTTTCAAATTGCCCGTCTGGTGATGAAAAACCCAGATAGTCAGATCCAAAGCGACTTACTTAAAGTCAGAGCACACCGTAAAAGTTTAGGCATTACCCCTGTAATCAAACAGATTGATACTCTAGCCGGTGAATACCCAGCACTTACAAACTATCTCTACGTTACCTACAATGGAACCGAACATGATGTAGAGTTCCAGCACGACCAAAAATCAGTTATCGTACTTGGTTCGGGAGCATATCGTATTGGGTCATCCGTTGAATTCGACTGGTGCTCTGTGAATGCAGTCAACACAATACGAAAGGAAGGTTTTAGATCAATCATGATCAATTACAATCCGGAAACCGTATCTACCGATTACGACACCTGCGACAGATTATATTTCGATGAATTAACCCTTGAGCGAGTGCTAGATATTTGTGATCTTGAACAACCACTTGGAACCGTACTTTCGATGGGTGGACAGATTCCGAATAACTTGGCGATGAGACTTCATAAACAAGGTATTCCAATCTTGGGAACAACAGCTGAAAAGATTGACAATGCGGAAGATCGTAATAAATTCTCCGCAATGCTTGATAGACTAGATGTAGATCAGCCTCGCTGGAGTCAATTGACGACCATTGAAGACATCAATCGATTTGTTGATGAGGTTGGATTTCCTGTCTTGATACGTCCATCTTATGTGCTCTCTGGAGCAGCGATGAATGTCGTTTCAAATAAAGATCAACTACATCATTTCCTTACTTTAGCAGCGCATGTTTCGAAAGAGCATCCGGTTGTAGTCTCTGAGTTTATAGAGAATGCGAAGGAGATCGAAGTTGATGCTGTAGCAAAAAACGGAGAGATTGTAGCCTATGCTATTTCTGAGCACGTTGAATTCGCGGGTGTTCAC
Organism: Bacteroidia bacterium; assembly: GCA_026391295.1. Taxonomy (GTDB): domain Bacteria; phylum Bacteroidota; class Bacteroidia; order Bacteroidales; family Prolixibacteraceae; genus JAAFHB01. The sequence continues at coordinate 69,772 of JAPLDS010000024.1, forward strand.
TCAGGTGATGCAACCATTGTTTTCCCTCCTCAGAAACTGTATATCGAAACCATTCGAAGGATCAAAAAGATTTCACGCAAGATCGCGTTAGCACTTGAAATTACCGGTCCATTCAACATTCAATATCTTGCAAAAGACAATGACATCAAAGTGATCGAATGTAACCTTCGGGCTTCACGTTCATTCCCATTTGTGTCTAAGGTATTGCGCACGAATCTAATTGAGATCGCAACAAAAGCGATGCTTGACGTCCCTTTTGAAAAACCAGACAAATCGCTTTTCGAGCTAGATTATGTTGGAGTAAAAGCTCCTCAGTTCTCGTTCCACAGACTGTTAAATGCAGATCCAGTGACTGGTGTAGATATGGCCTCAACCGGCGAAGTTGCTTGTATTGGAGAGAACTTCTATGAAGCCTTACTCAAATCGATGCTATCAGTTGGATACCGTATTCCAAAGAAAACAATTCTAATATCTTCTGGTCCGACAAAAGGCAAAGTAGAGTTACTTGAGAGCGCGAGAATGCTTAAAGAGAGAGACTTTACCATCTACGCTACTGGGGGAACACATCACTTCTTCAAAGAGAATGGAATTGAAACGGAACAGGTTTGCTGGCCAGATGAAGACAATGCGGATATCAACACCTTAGACCTGATTAAAAACAGAAAAGTCGAAATGGTGATTAATATTCCGAAAGACCACACAACTCGTGAGATTTCAAATGGATACAATATCCGCAGAAATGCAATCGATTTTAACATCCCACTAATCACTAATGCGCGAGTTGCTAGTGCCTTTATCTATGCAATCTGCAAGCTAGATCTTGAAAATATAGCTATTAAAGCATGGAATGAATACAAGTAGTATTTATTCCATACTTTAGTTCATTTTTAGGCAAGACTGATCTTTTGATTTAATAGTTCCCAGATGAAGATACTTCTCACCGGATCAACCGGATACATTGCGCAGCGTCTTCTACCCGTCTTACTCGAAAACGGTCATCAAGTTGTTTGTTGCGTTCGCGACATCTCCAGATTTAACCACGACCGGTATAAAAATGCTGATCTTACCGTTATTGAGGTAAACTTCCTCGATCCAAAAACGCTTGATCGCATACCAAAAGATATAGATGCAGCCTATTATCTGATTCATTCAATGTCGACCAGCGTAGGCGATTTTGCTGAATTAGAGGATGTCTCGGCTCGTAATTTCAGATCACAGATCGAGCAGACCAATGCGGAACAAGTGATCTACTTGAGTGGCATTACGAACAATAGCCAGCTCTCAAAACATCTCACATCCAGAAAAAATGTTGAGGAAATTTTACAATCTTCAAAATATGCTTTAACAACACTTAAAGCTGGCATTATCATTGGTTCTGGAAGTGCTTCTTTTGAAATCATTCGTGATCTAGTTGAGAAACTCCCTTTGATCATTGGTCCAAGGTGGCTTAATACTCGCTCACAACCCATTGCGATTCGAAATGTTCTTCAATACATGCTAGGGGTTCTGCATAATAAGCCCACTTACAATAAGATTGGAGGAGTAAAAGTATTACCCTACAAAGAGTTGCTCTTGCGATTTGCAAAAGTCCGTGGCTTGAAGCGAATTATTTGGGTACTCCCCGTAATGACACCTCGCCTTTCATCTTATTGGCTTTATTTTGTCACATCAACAACCTATTCTCTAGCTAGTAATTTGGTAAAGAGTATGAAGGTAGAGGTAATTTGCGAGAAGAATAACTTAAACGAGCTTATTGGTGGGATTCAACTTATTGGATATAATAAAGCGATCCAATTGGCATTTGGAAAAATTGAGCAAAATCAAGTTGTATCAAGCTGGAAAGATGCGCTAACAAGTTCGGTGCTTCTACATGGTATCAGCCAACATATTCAAGTGCCAAAGTTTGGTTGTTTCATTGACCAACGGAAATATAAAATCAAAACCTCGCCTGAGCAGGTGATGAAAAACATCTGGTCGATTGGCGGCACTAGAGGTTGGTATCATGCCAATTGGTTGTGGGAGATCAGAGGAGCCATGGACCGATTAACGGGTGGGGTTGGACTGCGTCGTGGAAGGAAAAACCCTTCGGAGATCTCAGCTGGCGAATCGCTCGACTTTTGGCGAGTCTTATTAGCAAATAAAACGGAACAACGACTCTTGCTATATGCGGAGATGAAACTTCCAGGGGAGGCCTGGCTTGAGTTTAAGATAGTCGACAATAAAGAACTTATCCAGACTGCGATCTTCAGACCGCTAGGGATCTGGGGGCGTATTTATTGGTATTCAGTTCTCCCTTTTCATGGATATATTTTCAAAGGGATGATTAAAGCCATTTCAACAAAACAATATTAAATCTAAAGAGATCTCAGAATGAAACGTGCATTAGGAATTGGGTTAACGCTTCTGGGAAGTTTGCTCCTTCCATTAGCAGTTGGAGGAATCTCAGGTTACGCGACTGCTTCAAGTATTCATGGATGGTACGAACATCTGATTAAACCATCTTTCAATCCACCCAACTATCTTTTCGGTCCCGTTTGGACTCTTCTCTACACCTTAATGGGAATCTCACTATTTATAATCTTAAATTCACCCAAAGGAGAATCTAGAGCAAAAGCGTTGAAAATATTTACTATTCAGCTCACCTTGAATTTCTTTTGGAGTTTCCTATTCTTTAAATTCAATCTTCTAGGGTTAGCCTTTTTGGAAATTATTTTAATGTTAGCTAGCATTGGCGCCATGATTTTCTATTTTAGTAGAATCAATAAATTTGCAGCTTACTTACAAGTTCCCTACATTCTTTGGGTAAGTTTTGCTACGACCCTAAACGGTGCCATTTGGATGCTTAATTAAGCAGTAAGACATTTAGAGGCGAAATAATTAAAGTTCGAAAATCATGTTTCTAGAACAGGCTCAAGATGGGAAAAATGATATCGGACGTTGGCTCGCTCTGCTAGTTATTCTATTAGTTGCGATTACCATCATCGGAACAATCCCTGTTCAGATTATGGTCTACCTGCAAACAGCCGCATCTCCCGATTTAATTCCAAATCTAGAAAACCCGCTCGACCTATCGGCTTTTGAGATCTCTGCACCTACCCAGTTATTATTTCAATTCATACCCTACCTAATAGGCATTTTAGCCTTGGCGCTTTTATTTAAGCCCATTCACGAAAGAGATGTTATCACCCTTATTTCTGGCAGCAAGACACTTCGATGGTCTCAATTCTTTTGGGGTGCTAAAATCTGGCTTCTGCTTCTTTCTATTTACACACTAACATTTTATTTGATTGATAATCAATCAATTAATTTTAAAATTAATTCCGATTCACTCCTTGAAATTTATCTTGTTATTATACTCTTAGTCCCAATCAAAGCTGGATTAGAAGAGATTTTATTTCGCGGATATCTAATTCAAGGATTACACCACTTTATTCGTTATAAATGGTTAAATTTGGGAATCTCAGCGTTATTTTTTGCAGGAGTACAGGTTTATCTGTCAGAAGCTAAGGATAATGAAGCAATCTTAATCTTTTTTCAATATTTGATATTTGGTATTCTACTCTCACTTTGTGTTATTTTAGACGATGGTCTTGAAATGGCATGGGGAGTCAATAGCATAAACACAATTTTTATTGGCATTTTGTCAATTAACGAGAGTGATTCAGATTCGATTCGGCTCAGCCAATTTCATTTTAGCAGTAAGAGTTATGGTATTGGGGCCTTATTAATCATCTTCGCCCTATTTATATATAGTGCGAGCAAAAAATTTAAATGGATTGGTTGGAGTACCTTGTTCGTAAAAACTGAACAAGTAGTTAAAGTATCTGAACTAGATTCAGATTATCTTTATGATGAGTATTCAGAGGAAGATCAAGCATAAATTTTAAACCATTAAAAGTTATGGAATTATTTTCAGCTAACGATGTTTCTAAGACCTATGCAAGCCAGCAGGCCTTAACAAATGTCTCCATCTCTGTTGAACAAGGAACTATCTTTGGCCTATTGGGGCCCAACGGAGCAGGCAAGACAACGCTAATTCGAATCATCAATCAGATCACTGCACCCGATAGTGGCTCTGTCAATTTCGAAGGTCGACCACTAAAGTCAAGTGATATCAGTCAGATTGGGTACTTGCCTGAAGAGAGAGGACTTTACAAGAAGATGAAAGTTGGTGAGCAGGCTCTTTATCTAGGACAACTAAAAGGTCTTTCGCGCCACGATGCCATGAAAGAGTTAAAGATGTGGTTCGAAAAATTCGAGATTACAGCTTGGTGGGATAAGAAAGTGATGGAGCTCTCAAAAGGGATGCAACAAAAGGTGCAATTTATATGCACCGTATTACACAAACCACAATTACTGATCTTTGATGAGCCATTCAGCGGCTTCGATCCAATCAATGCAGATCTTATAACGCAAGAGATTTTGCGTTTGAAAAATGAAGGTGCAACCATAATTTTCTCTACTCACAATATGGAATCAGTAGAGCAACTTTGCGACCATATTGCGCTAATAGACAAATCGAAAAAAATTCTTGACGGGCCAACAACGCAAATCCGAGAAAAATTCAAAACCAATACCTTCGACATCAGCTACCGAGGTGCGCTTAACGTTGACGACGCTTATTTTGCTGCTAAATACAAAATCCTAAGCCATGAGCAAAATGGACACGGAAATAAATTACATGTCCAAAATCTACACGACGGCACTTCTCAGGAACTTATCAAAGATCTGGTAAACCAGGTAGAAATTATCTCATTCTACGAGGTCATTCCTAGCATGAACGAAGTATTTATTAAGGTAGTCAAGCAAAACTCATAAAACGTTAAAAAGATGAATAAGATACTATTGATCCTCAAAAGGGAATACTTAACTAGGGTACAAAAGAAATCATTTATCATTCTGACCTTATTAATGCCAGTTATCATGGCTGCTTTGATGTTCCTTCCGGCCTATTTTATGTCGATGAATGATGAACAGCAGCGCACGATTGCCGTTTACGATGGATCTTCGATCTTTCTGGGTCGACTTGAAAGCACTAATCTTACAGCCTATAAATTTATCCCCAAGGATGAATATGTAGCGCTTAAGAAAGACATTAAGCAATCCTCTTATTATGCCTTATTGATTATCGAACCGAATTTCCTAACAACAAATACTGTTCAAATAGCTTCTGGAAACAACATCCCTTACGATCTTAAATCTCAGATTCGGGACAAAATTAAAAGCATCATCGAAAAGGACAAAATGGCCGAGGCTGTTCGCAAAACGGCTATACCTGATCTTGAAAAAATTATCGAATCGACCAAAACACATATTAAACTTGACACGATTAAAGTTGGTTCCAATGGAGATTCACAGAAAAGCTCAACCGAAATTGGGATGATTCTGGGATACATCTTTGGCTTTATGATCTACATGTTTATATTCCTGTATGGCACGATGGTTATGCAAGGGGTTATGGAGGAGAAGCAAAGTCGAATCGTTGAAGTTATTATATCTAGTGTAAAGCCCTTTCAATTGATGATGGGCAAAATTATTGGCATCGCCTTAGTGGGCTTAACTCAATTTGCCTTATGGGTAGTTTTGGGTATTGCCATTTTCGGATTTTCGAAAAATTTCTATCCCGATCATTCGAAGAAACAGCAGATTCAAAGCGTAATGGAGCAGCAGCAAGATATTATGCAACAAGACTCTCCGGAACCGCAGCTAGATAAAATGCAAGAAATAATATCGATGACTGACACCGTAAATTTCCCGTTAATTATTGGGTGTTTTATCTTCTTTTTTATCGGGGGTTACTTTTTATATAGTTCAATGTTTGCAGCTGTAGGTTCTGCAATCGATGCGCAGGAGGATGCACAACAGTTTATGCTTCCTATTTCCTTACCAATAATACTCTCAATTATGGTCATGATGAGCGCCCTTAAAAATCCAGAAGGATCGATGGCATTTTGGTTTAGCATGATTCCATTCACCTCTCCCATCGTAATGATGTCACGCATCCCTTTCGGTGTGCCAGCTTGGCAATTAATCTTGTCGATGGTATTACTGGTGGTCACATTTGTTGGCATGGTCTGGGTAACTGCCCGCATCTACCGAACTGGAATACTTATGTATGGTAAGAAACCATCCTGGAGAGAAATTGGCAAATGGTTGACTTACAAATCATAGATTTAGCATTGGGGACATATCTTAAACATAAGTTATGTAGTTTTACATGCATAAATTTCATAATCTAGAAAATCTACGGTGGTTTTAGTTTTAATTGGAGTATTTATTCTTGGGTATCTTTTGATATCTATAGAGCATACCGTAAAGGTCAATAAGTCGGCAATAGCCTTGCTAACCGGCGGACTTGGCTGGACCATATTCAGCCTATTTTCGCCCGACCAAATTATAGTTAATCAACAACTATCTGGGCACCTTGGATCCATCGCTGAAATCCTATTCTTTCTATTAGGAGCGATGACAATCGTCGAACTTGTGGATGCCCACAATGGATTTGAAATTATAACTTCCAGAATTCAACAGACAAATAAACGGAAGCTTAGTTGGTCTATTGGATTAATCACATTTTTTCTTTCTGCGGTATTAGACAATTTAACCACTACGATCGTCGTAATTTCGATGCTAAAAAAATTGATCTCGGATAAAAATGATCGACTTGTGTTTGCTTCAATTGTCGTGATAGCTGCCAATGCTGGCGGAGCTTGGACTCCAATGGGAGATGTTACCACAACGATGCTTTGGATAGGTGGACAGATAACGACTTTACCGATTATCGTAAAGCTATTTTTTCCTAGTATTGTTTGTCTTATAATACCCCTACTAGGCTTATCGTATCAGTTAAATGGAACAATAGAAAAGCCACACAAAGTCGAATTAATAGATGAATACCAGGTCACTTCAAGACAACAGTCTATTGTGTTTTTGACTGGAATTACTGCCTTGATAATGGTCCCTGTATTTAAATATGCAACCCACCTGCCACCTTACATGGGCATCCTAATTGGATTAGGCATACTTTGGATTATCACAGAACTTATGCATTCTAAAAAAGAGAACAAAGTTCGGCATTCGTATTCTGTCGCTCAGGCCTTACGCAAGATCGATACTGCAACCTTATTATTCTTCTTTGGCATTCTAATGAGTGTTGCATTTTTACAATCTGCAGGCATTTTAACTCACCTGTCAGCATGGATCAATGAAAAGACTACAAATCTAACCATACAGGTTTTATCCTTAGGTATCTTATCTTCCATCATAGATAATGTCCCTTTGGTTTCAGCTGCACAAGCGATGTTTAGTCTAGAACAATTTCCAACTGATTCGTATTTCTGGGAATTCTTAGCCTACAGTGCGGGCACCGGCGGCAGCATCCTAATCTTCGGATCAGCGGCAGGGGTAGCTGCAATGGGGATGGAAAAGATAAGCTTCGGCTGGTACTTGAAAAAAATAACAGTTTTTGCTTTACTCGGATTCCTCTCAGGGGCATTTGTTTACATCATTCAAAATCATTTCCTAAACTAGAAATTCGAAACAGGTTAATATGAGCAGATATGCGGTAATAGACTTAGGCACAAACACGTGTAATCTGCTTATTGCAAATTCTGTAGGATCTGGTCGATTTGAAATTTTGTACGATCGCAAGCTACCAGTTAAATTAGGACGAGGTGGGATACATAAGGACATTTTGCTGTCGGATGCTATCGACAGAGGACTAATCGCTCTAAAGAATCATGCCAAAATCATAGATCAGTATAAGGTTGACACGATTAAAATTATAGGTACTTCGGCGTTGCGTGGAGCCCAAAATAGCGATATTTTCTGCGATTTAGTCAAGCAAAGTCTAGGATGGGACATTGAGATCATCTCTGGGGAGTTAGAAGCAGAGCTAATATTCCGAGGCGTCGATCTTTCGTTGCCTACAGATATAGGGACTGCTCTTATCGTTGACATTGGAGGAGGTAGTATTGAATTCATAGTCGCAGACGATCACAAAATACATTGGAAGAAAAGCTTTAACATCGGAATTGCCCGAGTACTTGAAGCAATCGTAATTTCTGATCCGATTGCGTCAGAACAGATCGAAGAGGTAGAAAAATGGTTTACACCCGCCCTCAACGAATTAAGTAAGGTATGTCACCACTATCAAATAATAACAGCTGTAGGATGCTCAGGAGCATTTGACACCTTTATGGATATTTACGAGCAGGAGAAGCCTGATCAAAAGATGCGCAAAGCGTCGGAGTTACCTCTAGAAGAATTTGAAAAAATTCAAAAGCAGTTAATTCAGTTAGATAGTCTAAGACGAGGTTCAATGGTTGGCATGGAACCTTTACGCGTTGAGATGATTGTTATTGCCTCGGTTTTCACTAATTTTATGCTCAAGAAATTAAACATCGAACATTTGATTCATACACCTTATTCACTCAAAGAAGGGGTAATGGATCAACTAATCTCAGAAGAATAATTATTCGTATGGTAAAAATATTAGTCATAGACGATGAACGAAGCATTCGAAACACCTTAAAAGATATATTAGGCTTTGAAGGGTATAGTGTTGAAGTGACGGAGGATGGGCTTTTGGGATTAGAGTTAATTAAAAATACCGATTTCGATCTTGTGCTTTGTGATATTAAAATGCCACAAATGGACGGGATAGAGGTTTTAGAAAAAATTCTTGAAATTAAACCGGAGACAACCGTTGTGATGATCTCTGGACATGGGAATATTGACACAGCTGTTGAAGCCATTAAGAAAGGAGCCTTTGATTTCATCGTCAAGCCACTCGATCTAAATCGACTACTGATCACAATTCGCAATGCTGGAAACAAGTCCCAGCTAGTCAAAGAGACTATTACATTAAAGCAGAAGGTTAAAAAACAATACGAAATCATTGGACAGTCGCCACTTATTAAATCGGTCATTGAAATGACGGATCGTGTTGCACCGACTGACGCCAAAGTTTTAATCACAGGTCCAAACGGGACAGGAAAAGAATTAGTTGCTAGGCGACTGCATGAAAAATCATTACGGTCAGATGCGCCATTTATAGAGGTCAATTGTGCTGCAATACCCTCAGAGCTTATTGAGAGTGAACTTTTCGGACATGAAAAAGGGGCATTCACATCGGCCATAAAGCAGCGCAAAGGAAAATTTGAGCAGGCGGATGGGGGAACATTATTTTTAGATGAGATTGGGGATATGAGTTATTCTGCACAATCAAAAGTCTTAAGAGCGTTACAAGAACACGTGATCACCCGCGTAGGAAGTGATACTGCCATTAAAGTTAACGTTCGTGTCATCGCTGCAACCAACAAAGACCTAAGCTTAGAGATTAAGAATGGTACGTTTCGAGAAGATTTATTTCACCGGCTAAGTGTGATTCTAATCAATGTACCATCACTAGAAAGTCGAAAAGAAGACATACCCCTTCTGACTAATTATTTCATTGAGTTAATTTGCAAAGAATACGGACAACCACCTTTGGCCATTGATGACAAAGCTATTGAAGTCTTACAAAGCTACGATTGGTCGGGAAACATCCGGGAGTTACGCAATGTTGTAGAGCGACTAATCATCTTATGCACAAAGAAAATAACGAGCGAAGATGTTAGGCGTTATGTCTCGCCAGGAAAATAGTCTCCTTAACCTTTAAAATATCTAACTTAAATCAAGGAGTTGGATTACATTTATTTCTTGACTTTTACTGAAATTGAAAAAATTACGCGTTTTACATTCTGCAATTTCTATCCCGGCCCGCTCCATTTTCAGGTCTTTTCAAATTGAATTTTACATATTAAAGTAAAGTTTAAAATTAAAATTTCGCCAAACAACAAATAAAATACTATCAATCAACAATTTAAACAAAAATAGGTTATAAACAATTGTTCATAATCTAAGTTAATAGGTGGTTGATTCATAGTTGATACAATTCATTGAAAAAAGTTGCAAACCCACTATCGAAAGGTGTATATTTGATATATCAAGTAAGCGATAACAGGTTACTCTGAATTTAGTGGATGCGAGGAGAGACTCTTAGGTGAGTAAGGAGCCGTATCAATCAAACCTTCGGGATTGCGCAAAGGAAGAGTCAGAGGTTGCAAATTGGGAGTAATCCTAACGAGCAGTCATCCAGAAATTAACGCTAGTCGTTCATTAAAAGGTTGAGTTTAGGTCTAGAAGAGAGAAGAAGCGTAAGTTTCTGATGGAAGCTAGGGGACAGGAGAGTTGTGAGACTGGATAGTTCCATGCCGCAGAAGGATGAATCGCAAGATTCAAACCAAGAGGTAGATGACTAAGCACTCGGTCCGGGAAGGCTAACCGAAAGGAAAGTCGAAGGGACAGCTGAAGAGTGGCACTGTAAAAGGTTCTATTCTAAAGCCAAGGGCTGTACAATGAATCATCTGATTGCGTAAGCAGTACGAAGATGAAATTGCAGCCAAACATGACAACCGTAGCTTGACGCCAATAGTGAAGTAATTTACTAAAGACGAAATGGGAACAACTTGCAAGAGTGGTTCCCATTTGTGTTTTTAGGCCTTGCCAAAAATACGCAAGCCTCCTCCTTAAATCTTTCCTAACGAACTAACGCATATAACATGCGAATCTCTTCAGACCAGATAGTGTCGTCTGGAGTCTCCATGATGATAGGCATATTGTCAAAATGAGGATCATTCATCAAGACCTCAAATAGCTCCATACCAATAAAACCTTGACCAATGCTATGGTGCCTGTCCACGCGCGTGGCTAACTCTTTCTTCGAATCATTTAAATGAATCGCTTTAAGGTACTCCCAACCAATGACAGAACTAAACTTATCAAAAGTCTGATTAAAAGTCTCTTTAGTTCGCAAATCATAACCAGCTGTAAAGGTATGACAGGTATCTATGCAAACGCCTACTCGCGACTTATCATCTACTTGACTAATAATCTCTGCTATCTGCTCAAATTCATGACCCATATTAGACCCCTGCCCTGCCGTATTCTCGATAACAGCAGTAACACCTTGAGTCGCTTCTAAGGCAATGTTAATTGACTCCGCAATACGCTTCAAACACTCAGAATGTGATATTTTATTAAGATGACTTCCAGGATGAAAATTCAAGAGTTTAAGTCCTAATTGCTGACAACGCAACATCTCGTCATTAAAAGCTTCCCGCGACTTTTCAAGACCTTCGGTTTCTGGATGCCCTAGATTAATCAAATAACTATCATGTGGCATAATCATCTCAGGCAAGAAACCATTGTCGGCGCAGTTTTTCTTAAAAGCTGCAATACTACTTTGAGTGAGCGGTGCAGCACTCCATTGTTTTTGATTTTTTGTAAAAAAAGCAAAAGCATTTGCTCCGATTAACTTTGCATTTAAAGGGGCATTCTCAACTCCACCACCAGCACTTACATGAGCTCCAATATATTTCATTCCGAACAAATTAATTACACGTTACTATCAATCTTTGTTTACACCACCCTAAGCAGATCGGCTCTACAAATATGCTAAATAAAATCGATTTTCGATCCCAAAATAGGAACAGAACAAACTTAAACTATGCCGTTGAATAGGCCTCTTTACGAGAAAACCTTTTGTTGTTAACCAGAAATATACCACTTAAGACAATCACTGCGCCAAAGACTTCCATTAAAGTTAAATGCTCCCCTAAAACAGGAACTGCTATCAAAGCGGTGAAAACTGATTGGCTCAATAGGCTAACTGAAGCAATAGTTGAAGGCATATGCGCAATGGCATAATTTATTGCTAACCAACCTCCAAGTTGCGAAATCAATCCAACACCAACCAATGCTTGCCACGATGACAGCGTAAATCCAGACAAAGGGGCTTTAAATATTAATACGAGTATGAACAATACAAAAGCACTTGAAGCCATGGAGATCATCGTAAAACTTACTGTATCAATACCTTGCCGGCCACGCCTTACCAAAAGAAGATAACAAGCATAAAACAAGCTCGCCAGAACAGCTAAGAAATGACCAATATTTAATCGCGAATTATAAATCTGGTCGAACCCAACAATTACTGCGACTCCCAATAATGCAATGAAGGTTCCAATCCAAAATACCTTGCCAGGTTTCTCCTTCAGAAATACAATGGCACCAAGTCCAACCCAAACTGGTGCTAAGTTTGCCAGTAAAGTTGATATCGCAGCTTTAGTCATTAAGATGGAGACATTCCAAACGGCAATATCAAAAGCAAAGATAACACCACACAAAAAAGCCATCCCAAAAGATTTTCGACTTATAACCTTCCGTTTACGGAAAAACCAAATAGGTAGAACACCTAATAAACCAATAAACATGCGATAAAAAGCGGCACTAAGCCCAGAAACTCCGGCTAACTTAACAAATATGGCCGACCAGGAGATACATAAAATCCCAAGCAATAACATCAGGTAATGAAACCAAGTGGAACGAGCCATTAATTTGAATTAAGAAGTAATTAATTCCAGCTAAATTATGCACTTACAACCTTCATAAAAAGGTGCTAATTACTGAACTTATACAAAGTTAGCATTCATGTTGGGTTTAAAAAGTAAGAAATGTTTTTATTAATATTAAGATAATGTAAGGCTCAGCAAAAAGAGAGAAATCAGGTATAAACACTTGCCGGCTAAGATCAATCATCACGAAAGCAAACAAATACACCTATTTAATTTATTAATAATCAATCGATTAACAATAAAAAACTAAAAAAATCTAGGATGCTTTAAATCAATCAAACACTTAACATACAAGCCCATAAAGAATAAAACTAGCCGATAAAAATAAAATTAAGGACTTGAGTATCCCCTATTTATTTAAAATGATTCAACGGATCTTTAGCAAGAAGTTTTAACCCTCAAATAAATGACTACCTTTGCACCTCAAAATAAAATAGATGCAAAATATCCGAAACATAGCTATTATAGCTCACGTCGATCATGGAAAGACTACATTGGTTGACAAAATGATTCTTGATTCTAATATCTTTAGAAACAATCAGAATCCAGGTGAATTAATTCTTGACAACAATGATCAAGAGCGTGAAAGAGGAATTACAATCCTCGCGAAGAATGTATCCGTTGTTTACAAAGACACCAAGATAAACATCATTGACACCCCTGGTCACGCGGACTTTGGTGGTGAAGTTGAGCGAGTGTTGAACATGGCTGATGGCGTGCTTTTATTGGTTGATGCCTTCGAAGGTACTATGCCTCAGACTCGATTCGTATTACAAAAAGCTATCTCGCTTGGATTAAAGCCAATCGTGGTAATTAATAAAGTTGACAAGCCAAACTGTCGTCCTGATATCGTTCACGAGCAAGTGTTCGAACTTATGTACAGCCTTGATGCAACGGAAGAACAATTAGATTTTCCAACAATCTATGGTTCAGCCAAACAAAACTGGATGAGCAACGATTGGAAAGTTCGCACAGAAAATATCTCAGAATTATTTGATGCCATTATTGAGCATATCCCTGCACCTGAAGAGAATCCAGGTACACCTCAAATGTTGGTTACCTCACTGGACTATTCTCAATATGTAGGTCGAATTGCCATTGGCAGAATTCATAGAGGAGAACTTAAAGAAGGAATGAACGTTTCGCTTGTAAAACGTGACGGAACAACATCTCGGACAAAAATTAAAGAATTACACGTATTCACTGGCTTAGGCAGAGAGAAAGTTACCAGTGCTAGCAATGGTGATATCTGTGCCCTAGTAGGAATCGAAGGATTTGAAATTGGAGATTCAATCTGCGATTGGGAAAATCCAGAACCATTGGTGCCAATCTCAATTGACGAGCCAACGATGAGTATGTTGTTTACCATTAACAACTCTCCATTCTTTGGTAAAGAAGGCAAATTAGTTACTAGTCGTCATATCCACGATAGATTAGTTAAAGAGCTTGAGAAAAATCTTGCTTTACATGTTGAGACCACCGATTCAGCTGATGCGTGGAATGTACATGGCCGTGGTGTTCTTCATCTTTCAGTATTAATTGAAACGATGCGTCGTGAAGGTTACGAATTACAAGTTGGTCAGCCTCAAGTATTATTCAAAGAGGTAGATGGGGAGAAACATGAACCAATCGAAATGTTGCATATCGATCTTCCAGAAGAACTTTCTGGTACTGCCATCGATCTAGTAACACGCAGAAAAGGGGAAATGCTTAACATGGAAAAAAAAGGCGATCGTATCAATCTTGAGTTCCAAATCCCATCACGTGGTATCATCGGTCTGCGGACAACGATGATGACAGCGACTCAAGGAGAAGCTGTTATGGCCCATCGTTTTATCAAATACGACAAATTCAAAGGGGCTATTGAAACCCGTATGAATGGTTCATTAATTGCCATGGAGACTGGAACAGCATTTGCTTATGCATTAAACAAACTACAAGACAGAGGTAAATACTTTATCGATCCACAAGAAGAGATCTACGAAGGACAAGTTGTTGGTGAGAGTAGCCGCGAAGGTGACTTAGTTTTAAACTTGACAAAATCAAAGAAGCTTACCAATATGCGTGCTTCAGGTTCTGATGATAAAGTTAGACTTACACCTCCGACTAAGTTCAGTCTTGAAGAAGCACTGGAGTATATTCAAAAAGATGAGTATGTTGAAGTAACACCTAAATCAATCCGACTGCGTAAAATACTTCTTAATGAAGGAGAACGGAAACGTTCTAAAAAATAGAGCATTCTAATTGATGTAACATATAAGAACCCTTAAATTGAAAGATTTAAGGGTTCTTCTTTTTATAGCAGTTTCACAAAAAAATAGTCCTCCGAGCCCACTCCCACCAGGCCTCATGAAAAAGCACATAGAGCACATTAGAATGCACATTAAATCTATTGTGTCTATTGTGTTTCTCCTACTGTGTCCTATTGTGTTTCTTTTTTTCACCACATAGGCACATAGGTCACATAGAAAAGCACATTAGAAATCTATTTTGTCTATTGTGTTTTTCCTATTGTGTTCTATTGTGTTTTTCTTTTCTTTTTTACCACATAGGCACATAGGCCACATAGAAAAGCACATTAGAAAT
>JAPLDS010000024.1:84845-90540 GCA_026391295.1 Bacteroidia bacterium
ATAGGCACATAGGCCACATAGAAAAGCACATTAGAAATCTATTGTGTCTATTGTGTTTTTCCTATTGTGTTCTATTGTGTTTTTCTTTTCTTTTTTACCACATAGGCACATAGGCCACACAGAAAAGCACATTAGAAATCTATTGTGTCTATTGTGTTTTTCCTACTGTGTTCTATTGTGTTTCTTTTTTTCACCACATAGGCACATAGGTCAATAGAAAGGCGCATTAGAATCTATTGTGTTTGTTTGTCTATTGTACCCTACAATTCAAAATCGCGCGTTTTGAACACTCCCAAAGAGGCTTGGAATACCAATACAAGGCTTAAATTTAGTCCTAAATCTTTAAACACATTATAAAAATCACATATTTAAAACTGCAATAGCCTAGTTATCAATCAATAAAAAATATTTCATGAATATTTCATATTTTTAGTACTATGTCTTGCATGGTACCATCTTAAAGATATATATTTGCATTACACACTTCATAGTGATTTAGCTTTATCAAACGCGCCTAATAAAAGCATCAGATGAATCTCGAAAACACAAAAGCTCAAATGCGGAAAGGAATATTAGAATATTGCATTCTATTAAACCTTTCAAAAAAATCGGCCTACGCCTCCGACATCATCGCTGAAATGAAAGTTGCACAGATGATCGTCGTCGAAGGAACGTTATACCCACTGTTAACCAGATTAAAAAACGATGGTTATCTGAGTTATCGCTGGGAGGAATCTTTACAAGGGCCTCCCAGAAAATATTATGAATTAACTCCCTTTGGGGCACAATTTTTAATTGAGCTTGACCTTGCTTGGGGAGAATTAGTTGAAGCCATCACACAAATTAAAAATAACAACCAACAATAAAACCATCATACCATGAAAAAGACTTTTACAATCAATCTAAGTGGTACCGTATTTCACATTGACGATGATGCATATGACAAACTAAATACGTACATAGCACAGATCAACAAACATTTTGGAAATGATGCAGACGCCAAAGAGATCGTTGCGGATATTGAATCCAGAATAGCTGAATTATTCCAAGAGCGACTAAAAAATGGCAAAGAGGTTGTGTCGATAGATCAGGTTAACGAGATTATCGTTATAATGGGAATGCCGGAGTCATTTGATGATAGCACAGAAGAAAAAGAGACAACCAATTCAACCTCTAGCTCATCAACGACAAAAAACAGAAGGCTCTACCGCGATCCTGAAAGTAAAATACTGGGAGGAGTATGCGGAGGTCTATCAGCCTATTTTAGCATTGACCCTGTCGTCATTCGACTAATCTTTGTTGTACTTGTTTTCTTAGGTGCTGGATCAAGTATCCTTATCTACCTAATCTTATGGATCATAGTCCCAAAAGCGACCAACTCGGCACAAAGACTTGAGATGAAAGGTGAACCCGTTAACATCAACAACATCTCCAAAAACATCAAAGAGGAGTTCCAAGAGGTTAAAGAGATGGCGAATAAGATAAAATCAGAGAAGCCATACCTAAGAGAAAAAGCAGAGTCATTAGGAAATATATTTATATCTATTATCAAGATTGCTCTTCGCGTATTTGCCATAATCTTTGGCATTATCATGGTAATAGTAGCGCTCTTGGCCGTTATAGTATTAATCACTTCAATGCTTATTACGGATGAATTTTTAGGTATAACACCATTTGGAGGTGATGTAACTCAATACTTAAACTTATTTGTCAGTAGCACTACCCTATTTTGGTTCTGGTTAGGAGCTGGTTTAGCAATCGGAATACCTTTACTTGCATTGGCCTATCTAGGAATTAAGATATTATTTAAAATCCGCACAGACACCAGAAGGCTTCGACTATCGGCTATAGGTCTTTGGTTCTTGGGTATTATCTTAGTCTTTGCCATGACCGTAAAAGCTGTTGGAAACTTTAAAGTAACTTCATCTATCACCAAACAAATACCGATTACAACAAAGTCTGATACGTTATATTTAAAACTTGGAACTAATGAATTGGGAGATGCTATTGAGTCGCATTTAAACTTTGGCAAGCTTAGAATAGCCAAATTAAATGGTAAGAACTTCCTAGTCGACGAGCCAACATTAGACATTGTAAAAAGTGATAACGGACAGTTTGGATTGGTTGTGAAAACGAAAGCGAGAGGCAAAAACCTTGATGCTGCTCAGCAAAATGCAAGCGAAATAACGTATAAACTAGATGTTCAAGATTCGCTAATCAGCTTTCAATCGAACTTTCTTCTTTTAGACAAAACCGCTTATCACAATCAAGATGTGAGCTATATTTTAAAAGTTCCTGAAAACAAAACAATTTATCTAAGCCCTGAGATGACCAAAATTATTCATGACATCAAGAACACTTCAGATATGTGGGACGGTGATATGGGAGATAAATACTGGACTATGAAACCAGAAGGATTAGAACTCTCTCAACGGAAACAGGTCAGCAGTGATCAGAACACAGCGATTAAAAAGAGATAAGAAAAGTTAGAAAAGGAAGATAGGAATCAGGCATTAAACAACCTGGTTCCTATTTACGTACCCGGTCCATCTCGCGCTCGGCATCTTTCGATTTTAAGCTTTGACGTTTATCGTAATTGGCCTTACCACGTGACAAGGCGATCTCAATCTTTGCTAACCCCTTGTCATTTAAGAAAATGCGTAAAGGAACAATGGTGAGCCCCGACTCTTTCAGCTTCCGCTCCAGCTTATTTAATTCCCTTTTACTAAGCAATAATTTACGTTCACGTCGTACTTCATGATTGTTGCATGTACCGAAGTCGTATTCCGAAATACTTAGATTCTTGATGTATAGCTCGCCTGAGATAAAATGGCAGTAGGCATCATTCATGCTTACCTTACTTAATCGAATAGATTTTATCTCAGTTCCAAGCAAGACAATACCAGCCACAAGCTTATCGATAAACTCATAATCGAAGCTTGCACGTTTATTCTTGATATTGACTTGTTGTTGAAGTGACATCTTAACCTTTAAAAATTTAGCTTCTGCAAATTTAGCAAAACACCGCGTGGTTTATTGAATTTGTTTACTTAATAGCCCCTAAGAAAGCGGATAAAACGAAATTAACAGGATAATAGATGGCGAGGATTAAGATCGCCGAAGCTATTCGAAATATTGGACGATCATTTGAAGGAATTCCTGGCACAAGCTGTGACCCATAAAACATCAAATAAGCTCCATAAAGAGGGAGCAGTCGTGCTAGAAACAGATCAGGAATTAAACTACACAATATTGCAGACAGCACGATTGGAACAAATGAAAAGAAGACCAATTTCGATGCTAAATTAACATCTGGATAGCCCACATAGAATTTAATCAAGGCATCTAGAGCTTTAATGGATGCAGTTAATGAGATGGCAAAGATCAAAAAAGAGCGCACTGCAGCCACGCCAAAGAACTGAGAAGTCCAGGAAGCCGCGTCCCTATTGATATAATCTCCAACCATTGAAGCCACAACAACAAACAACACGAGTGGAAACACATAGTTAAAAATCAGCTGACCAACAGTTAGTTGTTCTTCGTTAATCCGATACCATTCCTTCTTAGGAGAACGAATCAGTCCAAAGCAACGCAAATATAAATTATAAAGAAATTCGACTAAATCCATCTTAGACTATTTGAAGATCAAAAATAAGCTAATTTGCTAAATAAACGATAGCAAAATAGTGCGACTAAATATTCCATCAAACAATTAAAACATCGATGAACATATAAATACATAACAATGTTTTTTCTAAACTAAATTCAGAACAATATATGTTATAATAGTGATATAAAGGTAAGTTTGTCTAATTTTACGAGCAACAACAAATAGCATTTTGCAATGAGCATACTAATTAAAAACAAAGAGCAAATTGATGGCATCCGCAAGAGTTCAAAACTTGCAGGGGAGCTACTTATTTACATTGCAGATTTTGTCAAAGAAGGTGTAAGCACTGGCTATTTAGATGAGCTCATTCACAACTACACTATTGAGCATGGAGCAATACCTGCAACCTTAAACTACAGCGGATTTCCAAAATCATGCTGCATCTCTATAAACGAAGTGATCTGTCATGGCATTCCATCACCCGATGTTATTTTAAAAAATGGAGACATCGTAAATATTGATGTAACGACTATTTTGGATGGCTATTTTGGTGACACGAGTAAGATGTTTACCATTGGGCAAGTCTCTGATACGGCACAAAAGTTAGTTGATGCAACAAAACATTGTCTTAACCTCGGCATTCAGCAAGTCCGACCAGGGAATAACATTGGAAATATTGGATATGCAATTTCGCGTTATGCCACTGCACAAGGATTCAGTGTGGTATACGAATTTTGCGGGCATGGCGTAGGTGTTGAATTCCATGAAGACCCACAGATAGACCATGCTGCAAGAAAAAATAGTGGTCCGGCGATGAAGCCAGGGATGATTTTTACCATTGAACCCATGATCAATGAAGGAAGGCCGCGTGTAAAAGTTGATGAGATCGATGGCTGGACGGCTCGCACGATAGATCAGAAACTATCAGCACAGTTTGAGCATACTATCTTAGTCACTGAGACAGGTTTCGAGGTACTAACAGATGTCTCTAACGAATATTAAGATCTAAACCTTAGATTTTATCTCTTCACTTGTTGAGCTTTAAACTCAGCCAATCCTTTTGTCAAAAACTCAATAAAATGCTCTGGATTAAGATCGCGAGCTGTCGGCTTAACTAAAAGCTGTTCCTTATGATCTAACAGCACATAGTAAGGCTGAGCGTTAACCCCAAACTTAGCAATCTGAAAATCTGCAAACTTCTTCCCTATGGTACTTTTAACTTTATGATCGTACGAGGAGGTCACCCATTCGCTTTGAGGCAAGGCAGTTTTATCATCCACATACAGGGCCACCACAACGAAATCTCTTTTAAGCATCGTTAAGACACGCAGATCAGACCATACGTTAGCTTCCATTTCGCGGCAGTTAACGCAGCCATGACCGGTAAAATCGATAAATAAGGGCTTATTCTGTGCTTTTGCACAGGCTAAGCCTTGCTGGTAATCGAAATAACCCTCTAATCCATGAGGAAGCTCTAGGAAATCGGCAAACTTAGCTTTCTCGCATAGTGCCGATGATGGTTCATTTGCGACGGCCGAGGTATGAAAATCTCCGAGTCGAACCTCTTCTCGAACAATTTTACGAATATCAAAATCGTGAGATATCATTGGAGGCAAGTAACCTGAGATTGCTTTGAGTGGAGCGCCAAGCATACCCGGAATCAAATAGACCACAAAGGTAAATGTAAGAATCGCAAGCATCAATCGAGGAACGGTAACATGTTTAGAGTCGCTATCGTGGGCAAATTTCAATTTCCCAAGAAGATAAAAGCCCATCAACGTAAAGATAACAATCCAGAAAGCCAGATAAATTTCGCTGTCGAGGATTCTCCAGTGATAGGTTTGATCGGCAATGCTTAAGAACTTCAAGCCAAGTGCTAGCTCAATAAATCCAAGGACAACCTTTACGGAGTTCAGCCAGCCTCCTGATTTTGGAAGGTTAGAGAGCCATTGAGGAAAAAGGGCAAAGAGTGTAAAGGGAAGGGCGAATGCCAATGAGAAACCGAGCATTCCAACAATTGGTTTTAACACCATTCCGCCAGCCGATTCAACAAGCAATGCCCCAACGATAGGCCCAGTGCAGCTA
>JAPLDS010000024.1:90580-93469 GCA_026391295.1 Bacteroidia bacterium
AAGAGTAAGGGCCATAAAAAAGGCACCACTCACACCACCCTTATCGGAGAAACGATCAGTGGCATTGCCCCAGCTACTTGGTAAGACAATTTCAAAAGCACCAAAGAAAGAGAATGCAAAAAAGACGAACACCAGAAAAAACAGTACGTTTGGTATCCAATGGGTACTGATCCAATTGGCGAAGTCGGCACCTAAGGTTAGCGCCACCAATGTTCCAATCAGTGTATAGATTAAGATTATTGATCCACCATAGACCAACGCTTGGATGCGAGCTTGCAATTTCGATTTCGAGCTATTCATAAAGAACGACACGGTCATCGGAATCATAGGAAAAACGCAAGGGGTAAGAATGGCTGCTAGTCCAGCAACAAAGCTAAACAGCAGAAACCACCACAATCCATGCTTAGGGCTCTTTTCAGTCTCAGAAGTAGCGCTAGCGACAGCTGAACCAATCTTTTCTTTAATCTGAAAGGTAAAATCATGATCATCGAGCGTACAAGTTTCGTTGTTACAGCTCTGATATTCGACAGAACCTTTAAGATCGAAAGGTTTTGAGGAAAGAATTTTAACTTTCTGAATAAATGTGGCTTCGGTATTATAAAATTCCAAGTTCATATTAAAAACCTCGTCGTGTTCTTTCAGAGGGGCTTTTAATGAGGATATGTCACCAATAAGTTTATAATTCAAGCTGTCAGGCTTAAAATTAAAAGAAGTCTTAACTGGCCCTCCCTCTGGAAGCTTTGTTCCATAAAGATGCCAGCCTGGTTGGATCGCAGCTTTTAAGGTTAGCTCGATCTCGTTATTATTCAGATTTGACTGGGAGAACGTCCAGGTTACTGGGCGGACCATTTGGGAGAAGCTAAAAAAGCTAGATCCCAAGAAGATGATTATTAAGACTAAAAATTTTGCTCTCATAGTTGAACTATACAGTATTCAAAGCTATAAAAAAAAAGCTCATGCATTTTCTGCATGAGCTTTTTATCTAAAAGATAATTTCTTCGGCGTTCTCATCGTAGAACTTAGAATCAAGAAAACTCATTGCGTTAATCTCCTCGATTTTTACCTTTTTGTGGTACTTCCATCTCCACTTCAATGCTTTAGAAGGGAATCCTCTTGTTAAAAATGCTCCAACAAAAGGGTGAAGTTTAATAGTTAACTTTTGTTTATGCAGCTCTTCGAAGATATACCTTACTTTCTGCTCTATCTCCTCGATAAATAGCAGTGTTGGGGTCACTTTTCCTGAACCTTTACATACAGGGCAAACTTCTGCAGTTTCAATAGCCAGCTCTTGGCGTACACGTTGCCTTGTAATTTGCATCAAACAAAACTTGCTCAATGGCAAAATGTTATGCTTTGTTCTGTCGGAAGCCATAGCCTCCTTCATCTTGTCGAAAACTTTCTGGCGGTTTTCATTCCCATGCATATCGATAAAGTCGATCACAATAATGCCTCCCATATCTCGGAGACGTAATTGGTTTGCGGCTTCTTCGGCAGCGGCGAGATTCACCTCAAGGGCGTTGGTTTCCTGATCACCGGTCTTAGACCTATTTCCACTGTTCACATCAATAACATGAAATGCTTCAGTGTGTTCGATAATCAGATAGGCTCCGCTTCTAAATGAGACGGTTTTACCAAAAGATGCTTTAATTTGTTTGTCGATACCGAAATATTCGAAGATAGGCATTTTACCATTGTAGTGTTTAACTACTTTCTTCTTCTCGGAATCAATTGTTCCAACATACTCTTTAATCTCAGCGGCAATCTCCTCGTTATTAACGAAAATATTCGAAAAATCAGGATTGTATAAATCTCTGATCATCCCAATAGTTCGATCGAGTTCACCAAGAATTAGCGATGGTGCCACAGCTTTTTCAAGCTTTACTAAGGCATTTTCAAACTTAGTAACTAGGCGTTGTAATTCTGGATCTAATTCTGCCACTCGTTTCCCTTCAGCAGCTGTTCTAACTATCACCCCATAATTTTTAGGGCAGATAGATTGAACTAATTTTTTCAAACGACTTTTTTCTTCAGTCGTATCAATTTTTTGAGAAACTGAAACTTTGTTGCTGAATGGGATTAAGACCATGTTTCTTCCAGCTACTGACAATTCGGAAGTCAGCCTAGGTCCTTTAGTCGAAATTGGTTCTTTTGCAATTTGCACAAGAATAATCTGACCAGTTTTAAGGATATCGGCAATCTTTCCATCTTTCTGAATGTCGGGTTCCGGGTGGATTTTCAACTCAGTATTGAGTTTAATCCTGTTGTTGGTCGACTGTTTCAGAAACTTGTTTAAAGTCTGGAATTGTGGTCCTAAGTCCTGATAATGAAGGAACGCATCTTTTTCGTAGCCTACATCAACAAAAGCAGCGTTTAATCCGGGCATGATCTTTTTTACCTTTGCTAGGTAAATATCTCCTACCGCAAATTTTAAATCACTGCTCTCCCTGTTGAGTTCTACCAGTTTTTTGTTTTCGAGTAAAGCGATTTCAACATGTGAGGGCGATACATCAATAATCAGTTCATTGCTCACGATCTCTACTCTTACTGTGAATTAAATATTACTAAATACAACAAACCTAAAGTGCGAAAGCACTTTAGGTTTAAAATTAATTTTCTACCACGAGAAATTTATTTCTTTTTCTTGTGGCGATTTTTCCTCAAACGTTTTTTACGTTTGTGAGTAGCCATCTTATGTCCTTTTCTTTTTTTACCGTTTGGCATAATACTTGACTGATTAAATTACTTTACATTCTTTTTAACACGACCAACAAAAGTTTTAGCCGGTTTGAAAGATGGAATGTTATGAGCTGGAATAATAATAGTAGTGTTACGGGAAATGTTACGAGCTGTTTTTTCAGCACGTTTCTTCACGATGAAACTTCCAAATCC
>JAPLDS010000025.1 GCA_026391295.1 Bacteroidia bacterium
AAATCGCCTTCCTGTTTAATAATATTTAGGGTTTGTTTGGCTTTTGATATTTCCGTTTCAAGCCATTTTGCATCAATTTCTTTTTGAACTGTTTCAGGAATAACAACTTCTTCAGTAAAGTTCAAATAAGGGAAAAATGCAGAAATAGTTACTCTTTCCGATTTGTCAACTTTCAAAGTTAAATCTACATCGCTACCTTCTGGTAAAAGTGATGGCAATTGTTCACCTGAAATTATAACATCGAAAACGTGTTCGTTATAAATTGCTCGTGAACCTTCTGAACCATAATCTCCTTGATAAACAGGAATTTTAATAAAGTCTGTTTTTGAGCCGGGGTTGATTTGCTTTTGAGTTTTTAATCCGTTTGCAATTCCAGTAGCTGGTGTAGTTTGGTTTTTTTCAAGTCCTTTTATTGGTCGGAAAACAATTTTTCCACTTGCTTTACTCTTAATTTCAATACCAATATTGTAAGGCAAAGTTGCACTACCAACTTTTGAACCTTGAATAATTGTAAAATCATTTGGTTCGCTTGGAATTAAGTCGCCTTGCTCATTGTAAACAAAAACATTAAAAGCATTTGCTTTGCCTTCGTTAAGTTTAACTTCAACCACTTCGCCTGATTCGTCTATTTGTACTTTCCCGCTTGACCAAGCCTTATCGGTTCTTACGACTTCTGCAAAGCATTTTTCAGGGATAGCACCTTTAGTTTTGTCTTTAAGTATTTTTATTGTAACAAACTCTTCATTTTCAACGGTTGTGGGTTCATAACCTAAACCAAGTTGAATTTTCGTTTTATCACGTCCTTTTTCAATAATTTCGTCCGAAACATTTACGGTTGAAGCGTATAACGCTGCACCTTTTGCAACAACGGTCATTGGGTCGCAACTTGTATCAACCTTTTCAGTAACCTGTTCCTTTAGCATTTTTCTCAATATGGGCGAATATGTTGGACCACCAACTAAAATTAATGCACCCAAATTGTTACCATTTAGATGGTTTCTTTTAAGTAATTCGTTACAAATAGTAATAGCTTTCTGGAAAATTGGGCTAACAGTTTTTCCCATTTCATTTTGAGAAATGGTAATATCTAATTCAAATTCATTACCATCATCATCAGTTCCTGGTATGTCGCCTAAGTCAGATAAAATATTGTGAGTGTCTTTAAAGGATAATTGAATTTTAGCTTCTTCGGCATAGTGCTTCATTGCATCACGCAAAACTTCTCTTTTAACATCATCGTTTATAATGCTGTCGATTGAAAAGTTCTTTTGCAGATACGGGATAATTATTTCATCAACAATAGCATAGTCAATATTTTTACCACCTAAATAATTGTCTCCTTCGGTATCAATTACTTTCATAATACCATCTTCAACCTTTAGCAATGCTGCATCAAATGTACCACCGCCAAAGTCGAAAACCAACCAAAGACCGTCTTTGCTTGTTGAATCTAAGCCATAAGCCATTGACGCTGCAATAGGTTCTTGCAATAACTCGCAATGCTCAAAACCTGCAAGTTTTGCGGCTCTTGAAGTTGCATCTTTTTGATTTATAGTAAATTTGGCAGGAACAGTAATAACAATTGACTTAATTTCTTCATCGGTAATAAATGATTTCAATTTCTTTAAAACTTCTGCTGAAAGTTCTTCCGAAGTAAAGTTCTTGTTCATATTGGAACTGCTGTATGTTTTGTCAGTTCCCATTGTGCGTTTAAATTCAATGAAAGTATTTGAGCTTTCCGCTTTAAAATCTTTCATTGCTTTTAGCTTATCTGCTTTCAATGCGTTAACCGCAGCATCGCCCGCTAAAATTGATTGTTTTTTATTAAAACTGATACAAGAAGACATTGTATCTTTCAAGGTGTCCGTTTTTTTAATAATTGGTTCACCGTTTTCCATTCGTGCAATACCGGAATTTGTTGTTCCTAAATCAATTCCGTAGTCAATTTTTGTCCTTGCCATATTCTTATTTTTTACATTTTTACTATTCGCCAACGCTTACTTCAACTTGTGCAGCCTGAATCATTACACCTTTAAAGTTAACTTGTGGTTTGATTATTCTTGTGATTACTTGTTCGCCTTGTTTTAAGTTTTCATCAGGGCGGAAATTTGCAGAAACTTTCATTCCTTGGTCATATGGTTGATTAAGCATATCAATCATTTCATACCCATTTGCTTTGAAATTATCTTGAATACGCTCCACCGATGCCGAAAGCTGTTTCAATCCTTTGGTTTCAGAATCCATATTACTAAGGTTTTTATGAATACGAATAATTTCATCTGCTACTTTCAATGCCAATGAATGGTCAACTTCTTCTGCTTTAGCAGATGATGTTTGTCTTTCTGCATTCATCAACTGCATTTGAGTATCAAGCAATTTAATTAGTTGTCCGTCAAGTTTTATTTGCTCGTCTCTCAAGGTTTCAGAAGTCTTTTTTATTTGGTCTGATAAGCCAGTTTTCTCTTTACTCAATTGCTTTTTAAGCCAACCAAAAAGCAGAACAGACAAAAGAGCAATGAATAAAACTGCAATAATCCAGTATAGCGTATTTTTGCCAACCTTTTCATTTAATGTTGAGAGGTCTGCACTTGCTTTTTCGCTTGTTTGTTGAATTTTAACACCTAAATTATCTGCGATTGTCTGCAAATTGTTATTTGTGTTTGCCAAATTATTTTTCAAAATATTGAGACTATCAGCGGTAGCTGATAGTTTTTTTTCAATTTGTTGAATGTTGGAATTTGCAGTGTTTAACTGTCCCGATAACTTGATATTTGCTCCTTCAAGTTTTTCGATACTAGTTTGTAATTGTTGTATTGTGTCGTTTTTAGCTTGTGCAAATGAAGCAATGCTAAAAATTCCAATAGCTGTTATAGTTAAAAGTAGTTTTCTCATTTGATAATTCGTATTAAGGTGTTTAAAACTGATTTTATTGATTGGTTTACAAGGTGTTTGTCTTTTAAAAGTTCAACAAGTTTTGGCGAATATTTGTAATAGATTCTGATGAAACCACGACCAAATGCCGTTTTTGAAAGAGTGTTATCTCTAAATTTTCGTAATTCTATCACTTGTGGATGTTCATAACTACCATATGCCATAGTCGCAATGTAGCAACCTCCGCTACTGCTGCTTGAACTACTTTGTCTGTTTGCTACTTGGTTAAGCTGTGATTGAATATTTGAGATGGTTGTTTTATTTTGGTTAAATCTGTTACGAAGTTCATAAACCATATCCATACCCGACATAAGATTTATAACCTCTAAAGCAGATGAAATGGTAGTTGGAAGTGTAAATAGTTTTGTTCTGTCATATTGCAATCCGTTTTGTGCTTCATTCACAACAGAAATCAAAGCATTTAAAGCATTATTTACTACTGCACTACTTAGTTTTGAATAGAAATCATCGGTAGAACCCAACGCAGTTTTAATGTTGATTAATTTTGGTTTGCAAGAAACAACAAGGTCTTTTGCATTAGAAATTGTGTCAGGTATGTTTTGGAAGCGTTGCAGTTTGCTTGCAACAAATTCAAGGTCTTCTTTTATTTTACTGTGTCTATTTCTTTCTTCACTATCATTTATCCACTCTTGAACATTTTCAATATTTTCATCTAAACGACTTTTTGTTTGTCCAGTTGGATTAATGGCTTTAGCCATTTTCATAACTTTCATTGCAGATTCTCCGGGGTCAAAATCATTATTCCCTTGAAGCTCATTAAAAAATTCAATAGCACATTGCAGAATTTCATTTGCCAATTTATTGGCAATCATTTGATATTGAACATTATTTGCACCCCAAACATTTTTGAGAAACACTAAATCCTCTTTTGTGTTTTTATACAATTCCTCGCCATACTCTTCGGCATCATTGGGGTTATCGTCTCTTTTTTGCTTGGTTTTTTCAATTTGATTCTCGATATTATTTATAGGTCGGTCGGTAAACTTTCCTGAAACATATTGTCGAATTTCATTAGGGAATGAATTAAAAGCACTGATTAATTGGCTTGATTTTATTCCATTTGGTTTGTTTAGGTAAGGCTTAATGATTTGCATTACTTCATCTGCAAATTCTTTAAGAATTGTTTCTCGATTAATTGAAATGCCTTCACCAATTACCGTTTTAATAAAACTGTCGCAAGCATCAGACATTATCAACTTACCCTTTAATTCAATAGATGCAGTAAACTTTTCGGGGTCAAATGAACCGTTATAAGTAACAATTCCAAGTTGTAGCGTCGAAAGGTTACTTATTGCAGCAAAATTTTTAACCGTTACTGTTGAATCTTTTAAAGTTTTCTCCCATATCTCGGTCGCTTTTTCAATATGACCATCTTTCAA
Source organism: Bacteroidia bacterium (assembly GCA_026391295.1). Classification (GTDB taxonomy): domain Bacteria; phylum Bacteroidota; class Bacteroidia; order Bacteroidales; family Prolixibacteraceae; genus JAAFHB01. The sequence goes on from JAPLDS010000025.1 coordinate 4,332, forward strand.
ATTGTTTAATGCAGCTTCATCAATATGTCCGCTGTTTAAAAACCAAAATAGAGCATAATGGACTTTATTTTTTGCTTGTTCTATTTTACTCGCTGCTTCTTGTACCTTTTCTGTGCTACGAACAACTTCTCCGAAAAACGGGAAGTCATAGTCAAACGCCTTAGTTTTTCCGACTTCTGCAAATCTCTTTATGGTTGCAATTTGCTTTTGCAGTTCCTTTTCGGTTGAGTTTCCAAAAAGTCCAAGCGTTCTGTAAGGATTATTTTTTACTGCATTCATATCTGTTGAATTCAAAATGTTATTGTTCTTAATCGTGGGTAGGTAAAAAATTGGCTCTTTTGGCTTTGCGAAGGGTCAGTTTGTGTGTCGGGCAAAGCCAAATGTGCCAATTGTGCGTAGGCAGAAAAACAAAAAAATGCGGGTGGGGCAAAAATTAAATCTTTCCGGGTCGGATAGTGTGTAGTCCTGTTACATTTTATGTCTGCCTGTATCGTCATTGTCATTATATTTATTCTTTCTAACGTCTGTTTATCAGGGTTGCAGTGTCTTTTTACCATTGCTTACAACGTGCCCGCGCTTGCTGTTCGGTGGCGGTTTTAACACACAAAACTTACCACGAAGCACTAATGTTTGCATACCTGCTTTCTTGTCCAACGAGCCACAAACCCGCCACTGACAGCAAACGCGTGTTATCGGTTTGTTCCTTTTCTCGTCATGTTACTTTTTCAAAATTAATATTGTCGCAATAGTTCCAATTAGCACAAGACCACACACTACGAATAAAAGTGTTTTCAACAGGTTTATTTCCTTGTCTTGTTTGTCTAAACGACTTGGGAAGTCAATAGTAGAAAGAGTACTTGTCAAAGTTTCTGTTGCTTTTATCAATTGCTTATGAGGGTCTAAAATTTTGCTTACATCTTCTGTAACACTTGTCAAATGTGTATTAAACGAAGTTTGTAATTGTGTTGCAGTTTTCACAGCTTGTTCAGCTACATTTTTTGATTGGGCAACATGCTCAACTGCGCTTTGCAGTTTAGATATTTCGCTATTCATTGATTTTAAATTGTCGTCTAATTCTTTAAACATATTCTTTTAGTATTTTTTTATTAATTGTTACGAAGTGATTTAAAACTTGTTTTGACAAAACACTTTGAATGTTTTTATGATGATTTGCTAATGAGTTTACATCTTTTTCTTTAATGCAATTCTCAACTTGATTGAGGATTTTGTCAAATTCTTCCAAAGGAAATCCATTATCAATAATGTATATATCTTTTGTTCTGCTTAATAAAGCTGAATTATCAGTATTGTTTATCATTGTGGCTGAATAGTACTGAAGTAATGAAATTACAGGATTTTTATTATACGATTCCAAACTCCTTCTTGCCGAATTTTCAAGCTGTCTTAATTGGTCATTATTTATTGCCTTATTGGAGAAATATTCAAATACTGAAAAATCTAACTTGCTACCAAATTCTGTTACGTCTCTAATTTCATCAACAAATCTTGAATCAAAATAATCATTAACCGTTTGAAGGAACATTGCATTACCGATATTTTCAGCCTCTTGCTTTGATTTCCCTAAATTAGTGGCCTTAATTGTTTCTGAAATTGCTTTTTCAATTGTGTCAGTCATATTGTTTAGTGCAGTTTCTCGTTTGCTGAAAACATTATCATATGTAAAATCAATTAAAGTGTTGATGCTATTACGCAATGCTGTTCTTTCGCTTCCATTACGAGCATTCTGCATTAATGAAGTTACATAGTTTTCAGGGTAATATCTTCTAAAATGCGTATAAAGATTTTGATAAATTTCTTCGGCTGTTTGATTTTGACAAATTGCATTTATTGATTTCGCACCGTAATCAATTGTATAATCTTTTACTACACCTAATATTGACAAACGGTAAATAATTTTGAACGTATCTTGTTCCTGCCTTACTTGTTTAAATAACACTTTTAAATCATTTGTTTGTTGTGCAGAAAAAGTTATTACATTACCATAAGTTCTTCTGTAATTTGTTTCAAGGTTTATTATAAAATCATTGTCACTTTGACAATAGTTTGTTGAGTTTTTGACCAAAGAATAGTCGAATAATGGATTAAAATATTGATTTAGATACTCTAAAACTTGTTGAACACCATTGTTTTCTAGGCCAATTGTAATTACGTTTGTTTGATTAATTGGTATTTTGCTAATGATGAATTCTACGCCTTGCTTTTCAGGCGTAATATTTACATTTTGCAACCAGTCTATTAAACTTAAATTTTTTGGATTATTATTTTTAACAAATTTTGTTATTGTATTTAATAAATTTAAAGCTTCAATGTCGCTACACATATTATTTCCTTGTGTAGATATTTGCAAATTTGAAATAAAAATAAATCCGTATTTTTGACCAAATTCAGCTCCGCTAATATAAATTCTAGTTGGGAATTCACTTGGCCAGGGTTTGCTTAATTTTATTTCCTTTCCTAAATTAGAAAAAACATCGTCTTGTGTTTGGTCTTTATTTGATGTATGAGGAAATGTAATTCGGTCTAAAAGTTCAACTGTAATGCTTTTTTCATAATCGCCTCCTTTAAAAGAGTTAAATAAAAATGTGTCTTGAATATTTCGTGCTACCGAAACCATTTTGCCTTTTGAATTTGGCACTAATAAATTGTTACAATGTAAAATATAACAAACTGCATTTTTTCTATCTCTTCCTGCTCGACCTGCTTCTTGATAAAAACCTTCTATTGAAATTGGATGGGTAATGTGTAAAGTAAAACGAATATTGGGCTTATCAATTCCCATTCCAAAAGCCTTAGTAGCAACTAGTAAAGTTATTTTGTTACTTTTAAAATCGTCTTGAACTTGCTCTAATGAAGCACTATCTCCGCTTCCATAATATTCGCCAATTAAATGCGCAACATCAGGAAATTGTTGTCTTAAATAGGTTGCAATGTGTTGTACTCCGAAATTTCCCGTACCTGAATATGGGCAAAAGATAATTCCACAATTGGAATTATTTCCTTGATATTTAATGAAGTCAGAAAATGAGATTGCATTACATTCTCTCAAATGAGGTTCAGAAATTAAATCATTTTGTAATATATTCAAAAGACCTTGTTTCTTTGCTTCAAAAACGGAATTGTAAATAGTCCAAAAATTGTTTCCTGCACCTATGTTAATTGCTGTAATGTTTTTAATTTTAAACTTTAATTCTTTTCTTTCTAACTTTTCGGGTCTGATAATATCGCTATTGTTTTGTAGACCTACTTCTCGTTGCACATCACTTAATACATCAAAAGAGGCGGTTCCTGTAAGTCCTAATGTGGGGATATTTTCGCCATTATGTCCTGAAAAACAAAATATCCTTGAATTATCACCAAGCTTTAAATAAGCCGTTCTGAAATCGTGTCCCCATTCTGAAACACAATGAGCTTCATCTATTACGCAAAAAGCAAAATTTCTAGAATTGGCTCTTACACTTCCTATTTTAGTTCTGAAATCATTAATTACAAAGCGTTCAGGAGAAACAAAAGCAAATAAGCAATTACCATTTACAAATTTATTTGTGTTTGCTTCCTTTTCTTTGGCTGACAATGTTGAATTAATATATGTTGTAGCGTCAATGAAAACATTTTTAAGGTTTTCGTTTTGGTCTTTCATTAAAGCTTTAATTGGGTCAACAACAATTATTAAACCTGCCTGCAGAAGTGATGCAACTTGATAAGTTAATGATTTACCAGCACCTGTAGGTAAAAGTGCAATTGGATTTCTTTTTTGTAACGCTTTTGATAATATTTCAATTTGTCCTTCTCTAAAACTTGTTTTTCTAAAAAAAGATTGCAAGAAAAAATTCAGGCTTTCAGTTCTATCATCTTCTTTGTTTTCAGGTGCATTTTCGTATTTAATGAATTTATGAAAGTTGAAAGTTCGAGTATATTCTGTATGATGAATAGAACGAATTACAATCGTATTTTGTACTAAACTTTGAGTTGGTCGATTTAGAAAAGTTGAATAATTTAGAATAGAAATATCTATAACTAAATCATAATTGCGAAAGTCAGAATTAGCATTGAAAATTTGACAGTTATTATCTGCATTGAGTTTTGCGTTAGCAAACTCAAGGGTATTAAATATTGTAATTTCCAAATTAGGCAATTGTAATTCTTCCCCATTTTCGTTTTGCAATATTGATAAATGCTTTATCTGTAATAGCAAATCATCAATTGCAATTTTGCCACAAGGAATATCTCTTTCTATGATTGCAATATTTAGAGTTTTAGCATTAATAAAAGTCTCTCCATTTTTATTCTTTATACCACTTTTGAGGGCTTTTAAAAATGCTTTTTGCACTCTTGATATTCCGAACGGGGAAAGATATAATTGCAAATAATCCATACCAATTTCATCATAAAACAGTGGCTTTTCAATGTTTTGTTTGAAAGTTCGAATATAGGGATGTTGAAAATAAGCACTTATTTTGTTTTTTTGAATTTCAGTCAAATTATTTACTTCATTTGTCCAAATTCTAATTGTGTCAAAATTATTTTGGTCTGCAAAAAAATCTCTTCTTTGGTCTTTTATCGATTGTGCTGGTTCTTTATGCTGTTGCCCATCAATTTCAATTACAACCCCGTTTCTAAAGCCCTCAGATTTTGGAAGTTGAATCAAAAAATCAATATTTTGGTGCATGAATAAATCTTCTGCTTGACTTCCAACAACAGATGCCATCGTTCTTTGAAGTTGCAAGAGTTGATTTGTGTTATCTCCGAAACGCAAAATTGAATTTATGAAAAAATCTTTTTCATATTGACTGCCTCCGTGTTCTTCCCAATTGTTGTATGTGTTTTCAGAGTTTAATTCTTGCGTTCTACTGTCGGCAATTACCAAGCACTTTAAAAAATCAGTAGAAGCGGATTTTTTTAAGTCAAAAGAAATAGTTCCGATTTCATTTGTTTTTTCAGAAGTCAAATTGAATATACGTTCAAATTCTCTTTCTATAAATATGCTCGAAATTGTCGGAAGTCCTCTTGAAATTTGATTGTCAAGAACCGACAATATGGGATGTTCAGATTCATTGTCAGAATTGTTAATCGTTGGATTTTGACAATAAAATTTGGATAAGTTCGTCGCTATTTCAAACCAATAGTTTTTGTCAACAGAGTTTTCAATGTTTTTTGCAACTCCTTGTAAAATATGTCCTGCGAAAAATTCTGTCATTTATTTTATTTTGAATTCATGTTGTGTAGTATGTCTCTTGGAATAACCGATAACTCGTTTATAGGTCTGTTGAAGTCAGTTGTATGCACCATATTTAGGGTGAATAGGCCTGTAAAGGTGTCATTCTTATTTTAAGGGTGAAAGTAGTGATTTATTTGTACAAATCATCAAACGGAGACCTGATCTTCTGTATACTCTTCTCCGTTACATGCGTGTATATTTCGGTCGTCTTGCTGCTTCTGTGACCTAATAATTCCTGAATATACCTTAAATCCGTACCCGACTCTAATAAATGGGTGGCATACGAATGCCGAAGCCAATGTAACGTTACCGGCTTAGATATCCTCGCCTTCCGAAGCGCTATCTTTAAAACACTCTGGATGCTTTTTTCACTATACTGCTCACCCGGATACTGCCCCTCAAATAACCAAACCCTAGGCCGGTAATACCGATAGTATTCCCTCAAAAGCTCAATTAGATTGTCGGAAATAGGCACCACCCGGTCTTTTCTCCCCTTCCCATTAATTATTAATAATAAATGTCGCTTAGAATCGATGTGGACTGGCCTTAAATTTAATAGCTCACCTCGTCTCAACCCACAAGCATAGATTACTGTTAACATCATCCGATGCTTCATGTTTGTTGAGACCTTTAAAATTAGTCCAACTTCCTCCTTGCTCAGCACGTTCGGTAGCTTGTGCTCATGACGTGGACGATCTAAATGCTCGGTTATCAATAAGGACCCTCGGATAGTTTTGAAAAATAACTTTGCTGCATTTATTGCCTGGTTCTGGTACGAAAAACTTAGATTCCGAGGAATCATGTATGAATTAACAAATTGCCGCATGTCATTATTCGTCGCTTCTGAACTAGTCTTTGGCTTGATAAACCTAAGAAATATTGTGATCGCCATGATATACGTCTTCACCGTAGAGTCACTATATCGCTTTTGCTCCATCCATTGCTTAAATGTTGCGATTTCCTCAATAGTGTCAAAATCTAATGAGGGCAAGGAATGTCTAACTGCTTGGTTTTTGGGTTCTTCATTTGATGAAGAATCAAGCATCGTATTAACCAATTCTTTTGACTTGATTCTCAGAGTTGCCATCTATTGAAAGTTGAATTCTTGTGACCTACTCACTGAGCGGCGAACCTGATCTCAGTTAAAAATCTGTACAATAGCTAGTTGCTTAAATCTTGTTGGGCAATTGATTCCGTTGTGCTTCGACTTTTATTGTTGAGGTTTTAGTCCCTTGATTAGCTGATTACTTAAACCAATTAAATATACCACTTTAAAAACTCGAAATTCTCAAATAATAGCAAAATGATTAAATAGATGTCGAATTGACTGAAAAAAATCAAAATTGCTTACGAATTTATTTTGTGTTCAGAATATTATTCTTAATTTTGTCGTCAAGTTTAGAATTAACACACACAAAAAGCGTTGTGATTGAACAAAATAAACTTGATTATCGTTATCTGTTAAAAAAGAATGAAAAACATACTTTCACATAACCTTCTACTCGTGGTCATCCTAATTCTCGTCTATCTCGGCTGAGGAAGGTTTACTATTTGTATGATGAAACATATAAAAGCCTTTCTCAAAACCGAGAAAGGCTTTTTTTTAAATTGAAATTTTAAGACTATGAAGTTTAATCTTAGAAGCGAAACAACAACAATGGGCCGTCGAATGGCTGGGGCTCGTAGCCTCTGGAGAGCTAACGGAATGAAAGAAGAACATTTCGGGAAACCTCTGATCGCCATCGTTAACTCCTTTACGCAATTTGTACCCGGTCATGCCCATTTGCATGAGATCGGACAAATGGTGAAGGGTCTAATCGAGAAAGAGGGTTGCTTTGCAGCAGAATTTAATACCATCGCCATCGACGACGGTATCGCCATGGGTCACGATGGGATGTTATACTCGCTGCCATCACGCGACCTGATCGCCGATAGCGTCGAATATATGATCAATGGTCATAAAGCCGATGCGATGATCTGCATCTCGAACTGCGACAAGATAACTCCGGGCATGCTGATGGCTGCCATGCGACTCAATATCCCTTGTATCTTCGTCTCGGGTGGTCCAATGGAAGCTGGCGTAGTCGATGGTAAAAAATACGACCTTGTCGATGCAATGGTGATGGCTGCCGATCCTTCGGTAGACGAAAAATTGCTTCTTCAAGTCGAACAAGATGCTTGTCCAACCTGTGGCTCATGCTCTGGAATGTTCACCGCTAACTCGATGAACTGCCTTACTGAAGCGTTAGGCCTTTCACTTCCCGGTAACGGAACTGTTGTGGCTACTCAAACTTTTCGAAAAAGCGGCTAAACGCTTAATCGAGATCACGGTTGACTATTATAAAAATGGGAACGAAAGTGTGTTGCCTCGTGCAATCGCTTCTCGCGCTGCATTTATGAACTCCATGACACTTGATATTGCCATGGGTGGTTCAACCAATACGGTGTTGCATATGTTGGCTGTTGCTCATGAAGCGGGTGTCGACTTTACCATGAAAGATATTGATAACTTATCGAGAAGAGTTCCTTGTATCTGCAAGGTAGCTCCTAGCGCTCACTACCATATTCAAGATGTCAATCGCGCTGGCGGTATCATGGGTATCTTAGGTGAACTCGAAAGAGGTGGGCTACTTGATACTTCGGTGTCGCGTGTGACTGAAGGGACTCTTGGTGAGGCTATTAAAGCTTGGGATCTTCTTCGCTCTACCGCAGTGGATGATGCTAAAAATGTATATGGTTCGGCCCCTGGAAATATTGGTCGGAATTTAGTGATGGGTTCTCAAAATGCAATTTTTGCTGAGTTTGACCTTGATCGTGAGAAAGGGTGTATCCGTAGTGTGGAGAATGCCTATACCAAAGAGGGTGGTCTTGCTATTCTTTATGGCAATATTGCCCGTAAAGGGTGCATTGTTAAAACGGCAGGTGTCGATCCTTCGGTATTTCAGTTTAGTGGCGTAGCACGAGTTTACGAGTCGCAAGATGATGCCTGTGAAGGGATCCTTAAACGCCAAGTTAAAGCTGGAGAGGTAGTGATCATCCGTTACGAAGGTCCGAAAGGTGGGCCAGGAATGCAGGAGATGCTTTATCCAACTTCTTATCTTAAAGCTTCTAAGCTTGATAAGGTGTGCGCGTTACTGACCGACGGACGATTCTCTGGAGGTACTTCAGGGTTGTCAATTGGTCACGTGTCTCCTGAAGCAGCAGCTGGAGGAGAGATTGCACTAGTTCAAGATGGCGATCGTATTGATATTGATATTTCACAACGTAAAATAGAATTAATTATCTCAGATCAAGAGCTGGAAGCACGTAAGAAAGCAGAAGAGGCGAGAGGTAAGATGGCTTATCAGCCTGCAAATAGAAATAGAATAATCAGCAAAGCCTTAAAAGCTTATGCTAGCCTTGTTGCTTCGGCAGATATGGGTGCAGTACGTATTATAGACTAAATAATTTCAGAAGATATGACAACAAGTGCAAACGACAAAACAACAGAGATAACTGGTTCAGAAGCGGTAATTCGTTCGCTGATCGCTGAAGGTGTAGACCTAGTTTGGGGCTATCCTGGAGGTGCGATCATGCCAATATATGATGCTTTATTTGATTATCAAGATCAGCTTCGACACGTGCTTACGCGTCATGAGCAAGGTGCTATTCATGCCGCACAAGGGTATGCTCGTGTAACTGGCAAAGTGGGTGTATGTATGGCGACTTCTGGTCCAGGTGCAACAAACCTAGTAACCGGTATTGCTGATGCCTTGATTGATTCAACACCATTGGTTTGTATCACAGGACAGGTAATCTCAAGCTTATTGGGAACCGATGCGTTTCAAGAGTCTGATGTGATCGGTATTACTATGCCAATTACGAAGTGGAATTATCAAGTTACCTGTGCCGAAGAGATTCCTGAAGCCATTGCTAAGGCATTTCATATTGCATCAACTGGACGACCAGGCCCAGTGCTTTTAGATATCACTAAAGATGCTCAGTTTTCAAAACTGAACTATTCTTACCAGAAATGTACCAAGATTCGTTCGTATGTTCCTGAATATCCAGCCGACAAGATTGCCATTGCAAAGGCTGCTCAGTTGATCAACCAAGCGAAGAAACCTTTCTTGCTTTATGGTCAAGGTGTAATGCTTTCAAGCGGCGAGCAAGAATTGATAAAGTTCTTGGAGAAATCTGGTATTCCAGCCGCTGGAACATTATTAGGTTTGTCAGCTATTCCAACCGATCATCCCAACAATATGGGTATGTTGGGAATGCATGGAAACTATGGTCCGAATATTAAGACCAATGCTTGCGATGTATTGATTGCTGTCGGTATGCGTTTCGATGACCGTGTAACGGGTAATACTCAGACTTATGCTAAACAGGCTAAGATCATTCATATTGAGATCGATCCAGCCGAAATAGATAAAAATATTAAAACCGATGTGGCTGTCATTGGTGATGCTAAGCATACGTTAGCTCTCCTTTATGATCTAGTCGAGAAGAAGCAATATCCAGAGTGGCTTGCTGAATTCAAGGCAGCTGATGAGATAGAAAACAGAAAAGTTGTGAATGCCGAATTAATGCCAACAAAGCCTGGTTTAACTATGGCTGAAGTTGTTCGCATGACTGCTGATATTACCAAGGATAATGCAATTGTCATTACCGATGTAGGTCAAAATCAAATGGCTGCTGCTCGTTATTCTAAGTTTGTGGGTTCTCGCTCTTGGGTGACCTCTGGAGGTCTAGGAACGATGGGTTTTGGTCTTCCTGCAGCGATGGGTGCGGCGATGGGTGCACCTGACCGCGATATTGTTATCTTTACCGGCGATGGTGGAATGCAAATGACCATTCAAGAATTGGGTACAATTGCTCAAGAAAATTTAGCTGTTAAAACAGTTGTTTTGAACAACCATTTCTTGGGAATGGTTCGTCAATGGCAAGAGCTGTTTTTCGAAAAAAGATATTCGTTTACAGAGATCTTAAGTCCTGATTTTGTTAAGGTTGCAGATGCTTATGGTATCCCTGGAGCGGTGGTTCATACCCGCGAGGAACTTGAGCCTGCCATGAGGAAGATGATCGCTCATAAAGGACCATACCTACTTGAGGTAATGATCGAGAAAGAGGATAATATCTTCCCGATGGTACCTGCAGGAAAATCAGTTGCAGAGATCATTTTAAGCTCTGATGAGTTGAAATAAGTGTTTTCGAATCAGGAATAACTAAAAAAATAGTACGATGAAACAAGAATATATCATAACAGCCTATAGTGAAAACCATATTGGTTTGCTTAATCGGATTACCATTATCTTTACACGTCGTAAAGTGAATATTGAGAGTCTTACGGTGTCAGAATCGGCACTTAAAGGGATCAGTAAATTTACGATCGTTGTCAATGAAACAACCGATAAGGTCATTAATATTGTGAAGCAAATCGACAAGCAGATCGAAGTGTTGAAGGCGTTTTACAACACCAGTGATGAGATGATCTTTCAGGAGATCGCATTGTATAAGGTTTCGACTAGTGCTTTGATGGAAAGTGATCAGATTGAGAAACTTATCCGCTCACACAATGCTCGTATTCTAGAGATCACTAAAGAATATACCGTCATTGAAAAGACAGGGCATAAAGAAGAGACGCAAGAGCTTTTCGAAGGGCTTAACTCATTTGGCGTTTTGCAATTTATCCGTTCAGGAAGAGTTGCAATCACTCGCTCTCCGATCGAACGTTTATCTGAATTCTTAAAGGAGCGCGACTCGCTTTTCGATTCTATCGAAGCGAAGAAAAATAATTAAATGACCTATTAGTAGGTTTATAAATAGATTAAAATTAGTAGTTATGGATAATAATCGTGTATTTATTTTCGATACCACCTTACGGGACGGCGAGCAGGTTCCAGGTTGTCAGTTGAATACCATCGAGAAGGTTGAAGTGGCAAAGGTCTTGGAGCAATTGGGCGTTGATGTGATTGAAGCAGGATTCCCAATCTCTAGTCCAGGTGATTTTAAGTCAGTTGTTGAAATTTCAAAGGCTGTAACTTGGCCGGTGATCTGCGCACTAACTCGTGCAGTAGAGAAAGATATTGATGTAGCTGCTGAATCCCTGAAATATGCCAAACGCGGTCGTATCCATACCGGTATTGGTACATCGCCGTATCATATCCAATCGAAATTTAATTCGAATCCCGATGCAATTATTGAGCGTGCTATTGCTGCCGTAAAATATGCGAAGAAATATGTCGAGGATGTAGAGTTTTACGCTGAAGATGCTGGTCGTTCTGATAATGTGTATTTAGCACGTGTTGTTGAAGCCGTTATTAAAGCTGGAGCTACCGTGATAAATATTCCAGATACTACTGGTTATTGTTTACCAAGTCAATATGGTGAAAAGATCAAATTCCTAATGGAAAATGTCCCTAATATCCACAAAGCGATCCTCTCGACTCACTGTCATAACGATTTAGGTATGGCAACTGCGAACTCTATCGCTGGGGTTATGAATGGAGCTCGTCAGGTGGAGGTAACCATCAATGGTATCGGTGAGCGTGCAGGAAATACAGCACTCGAAGAGGTTGTGATGATCCTTCGCTCTCATAAAGAGCTTGATTTACATACGAATATCAATTCAAAAAATATTTATAAAACAAGTCGACTAATCTCAAGTTTGATGAATATGCCCGTGCAGGCTAACAAGGCCATCGTTGGTCGTAATGCTTTTGCACATTCTAGTGGCATTCATCAGGATGGTGTCTTGAAAAATCGTGAGAACTACGAAATCATCGATCCAGTTGAGGTTGGAATTAGTGAGTCAACGATTGTTTTAACGGCCCGTAGTGGTCGTGCAGCACTTAAGCATCGTCTTGAAATATTAGGTGTTAAACTTGAGAAGGAAAAGTTAGAAGAAGTTTATGCAGATTTCTTAGCTTTGGCGGACAAGAAAAAAGACATCAAAGAGGATGATTTATTAGTCCTTGTAGGTGATCTTGGCAGGGGTGACCGTCGTATTAAACTTGATTTCCTTCAGGTAGTTACGGGCAAAAATCTTGTTCCAATGGCTACCGTTAGTCTGGATATCGCCGGAGAGAAATTCTCGGCTACTGAATCAGGAAATGGGCCAATTGACGCCTCTATAAAGGCTGTTAAGAGCATCATTCACCGTAAAGTTACTCTGCAGGAGTTTCTAATTCAGGCGATCAACAAGGGTAGTGACGATATTGGGAAGGTGCATATGCAAGTTGAATTTGATGACAATATTTTCAACGGATTTGGTGCCAACACCGATATTATTACCGCTTCTGTAGAGGCTTTTATTGATGCGATCAATAAAATTGGAAATGCGGAGAAAGCTGCTACTAAGTGATCAGCTAAGAATTGAAATGACATCTAAATAATAATCTTAATTATATTCATTTTGGAACCAAAAACACTTTTTGATAAAATCTGGGACGCCCACATTGTTAAGCAGGTGAAAGACGGACCTGATGTACTTTATATTGATAGACACTTTATCCATGAGGTAACTAGTCCAGTTGCTTTCTTAGGTTTGAAAAACCGTGGCATGAAAGTGTATAGTCCCAAAAATACCATTGCAACGCCCGACCATAACGTGCCAACGATCAATCAGCATCTTCCGATTAAAGAAGAGCTTTCGCGTGTGCAGGTTGATGCTTTAAAAGCAAATTGTGCCGCTAACGGCATCGAATTATATGGTTTAGATCATAAATATCACGGTATCGTTCATATCATTGGTCCTGAGCTTGGGATTACCCAGCCGGGCATGACCATTGTTTGTGGCGATAGTCATACCTCTACGCATGGTGCTTTTGGTAGCATCGCTTTTGGCATTGGAACAAGTGAAGTGGAGATGGTTTTTGCGAGCCAGTGTATCCTTCAGCCGAAACCTAAGAAAATGCGTATCAATGTAGAAGGTGTCTTGCAAAAAGACGTTACTGCAAAAGATATTGCACTTTATTTTATCTCACAGATCTCTACTTCAGGTGGTACTGGTCATTTTATCGAATTTGCTGGTTCTGCAATTCGTAGCTTATCTATGGAGGGTCGTATGACACTTTGTAATATGAGTATCGAATGTGGCGCTCGTGGTGGCATGATCGCTCCTGACGAAACAACATTTGAATACATTCATGGTCGTGAGTTTGCTCCTAAAGGTGCCGACTGGGATCAGAAATTGGCTGCTTGGAAACAGTTGAAGTCTGATGATAACGCTGTTTTTGATGCTGAATATAATTTTAAAGCCTCTGATATTGAGCCAATGATCACCTATGGTACAAATCCAGGAATGGGTATCGGTGTGAATGGTACTATCCCTACTGGACAAGGTCTTACTGGTTCTGATCTGATTACTTTTACCAAATCATTAGAGTATATGGGTCTTAATCCAGGTGATAAGATCAAAGGTAAAAAGATCGACTATGTCTTTATCGGTAGCTGTACCAACGGACGAATTGAAGACTTTAGACTGTTTGCGAACTTTGTGAAAGGAAAGCAAAAAGCGGAGTCTGTTACGGCGTGGATCGTTCCGGGTTCTAAAAAAGTGGAGCAACAAATTAGAGAAGAAGGTATTGTTGAGATTTTGGAAGCTGCTGGATTTGCCTTACGTCAACCTGGCTGTTCAGCTTGTTTAGCCATGAATGACGATAAAGTTCCAGAAGGTAAATATGCTGTTTCGACTTCAAATCGTAATTTTGAAGGACGACAAGGACCAGGTGCTCGCACGATGTTAGCCAGTCCATTGATGGTTGCTGCAGCAGCAATTACTGGAGTAGTCTCTGATCCAAGAGATATTTAAGAGTTGATTTAAAGTTAATAACGATATTCAAAAATAGAAGAGATGGCAATAGAAAAATTCCAGAAACTGGTCAGCAGCGTTGTTCCACTTCCAATCGAAAATGTGGACACCGACCAGATCATTCCTGCTCGCTTTTTAAAAGCAGTGGAACGTAAAGGTTTTGGAGATAATCTTTTCAGAGATTGGCGCTATAAAAAAGATGGCTCGCCAAATCCTGATTTTGTGATGAATAACGCACGCTTTAGTGGTAAAATATTAGTTGCAGGAAAAAATTTCGGCAGTGGATCAAGTCGCGAGCATGCCGCTTGGGCTGTTTATGATGCAGGATTCCGTGTAGTGGTATCTAGCTTCTTTGCTGATATTTTTAAAAGCAATGTGTTAAATAATGGCTTACTGCCTGTTCAAGTTTCAGATCAATTTTTAGCTGAAATTTTCGCAACTGTTGAGGCCGATCCAAAAGCACAATTTGAAGTTGATTTGATTGGTCAAACAATTGTCAATCTAAAGACAAATTCAACCGAGAACTTTGAGATTAATGCCTATAAAAAAGAGTGCTTGTTGAATGGCTATGATGATATTGACTATTTAATTAGTCTGAAAGCTGAGATTGCGGCATTTAAAAAAGCTTAATTATTCGTAAATTCATCCTTGGAAACAAATACAAAGCATATGATCTATATCATGGATACTACCCTGAGGGATGGGGAACAGACCTCAGGCGTCTCCTTTTCTGAACACGAAAAGCTTAGCATCGCAAAGATTCTGCTCGAAGAGATTCGGATAGACTTTATTGAGGTGGCATCTGCTCGTGTTTCTGATGGTGAATTGAGAGGTGCTAAAAAGGTTTTAGATTGGGCCAAAGGAGCTGGATACCTTGATAGGGTTGAGATTCTTGGTTTCGTGGATGGAACAGCTTCATTGGATTGGATTCAAAAAGCAGGCGGAAAGGTGATGAACCTATTAGCCAAAGGCTCTCTGCGTCATGTTACACAACAACTAAAGAAAACTCCGGAAGAACATCTTGCAGGGATAAGAAGCTCGTTGCAGCTAGCTGAGAAAATGGGCATTCGGGTAAATATATACCTTGAAGATTGGTCAAATGGCATGCGTAATTCGCCTGAATATGTTGATTTTATGCTGGAAGGTCTGCGTAAAGAGAAACTTGGTCGAATCATGCTTCCTGATACGTTGGGTATTTTGAATCCTACAGAATCGTATACTTACTGTGCTTCAATGATTCAAAAATTTCCTGATCTAAGCTTCGATTTTCATGCCCATAACGATTACGACTTAGCTGTTGGTAATGTCGATGCTGCCATTCGTGCTGGCATTAAAACAGTACATACGACCGTTAATGGTCTTGGTGAGCGCGCTGGTAATCCACCACTTTCAAGTGTTGTGGCTTTGCTGAACGATCAATTAAAACTTCCAAATTCTATTAACGAAGAGAAATTAAGCTTGATCAGTCGCATTGTTGAGAATTTCTCAGGGATTCGAATCTCAGGAAACAAACCTATTATTGGCGAAAATGTATTCACACAATGTAGTGGAATCCACGCTGACGGTGATAATAAAGACAACTTATATTTTAACGATTTATTGCCAGAGCGATTTGGTCGTATTCGTAAATATGCCTTAGGTAAAACATCTGGTAAGGCTAATATTGCAAAGAATCTTGAGGATCTAGGTATTAAACTTGATCCTGAAGATCTAGTTCGTGTGACCAATAAGGTTATTGAATTAGGCGACATGAAAGAATCGGTCACTTCAGATGATCTTCCATATATCCTTTCGGATGTGTTGAAGAACGAATCGGTTAGTGAGAAAATTAAATTGCATAATTATACTATCCTGCACTCATTGGGCCTTCGTCCGATGGCTACTGTAGCCCTAGACTTAGATGGTCGTCTTTTCGAAGAGTCTGCTTCTGGCGATGGTCAGTACGATGCATTTATGAATGCTGTTCGTCAGATCTACCAAAATCAAGATAAGCAGTTTCCTACATTAGTCGACTATTCGGTGACTATTCCCCCTGGTGGTAGAACCGATGCTTTAGTTGAGACTTTGATTACCTGGGAGTTTGGAAGAGAGTTTAAAACCCGTGGTTTAGATCCAGATCAAACCGCCGCGGCCATTAAAGCAACGATTAAAATGCTTAATATCATTGAAAACGATAGTGCTATTTTTTAGTGTGTTTTCAATCTAAACATAAAACCTGTATAGGTTAAAGTATAAATAGAATATAAATTTATCATAAAGAATGAAGCTTAACATTGCAGTCTTACCCGGCGATGGAATCGGACCGGAGATTATGGAGCAGGCGCTACGCGTCACGAAATTAATTTGTCAGAAGTTCGGTCATGAGTTAATTACCAAAACAGCTTTGGTAGGCGCTGTGGCAATTGATGAAGTAGGAAATCCGTATCCGGATACTACTCATGATTTATGTATGAATTCTGATGCGGTCCTTTTTGGAGCTATCGGTCATCCTCGTTTTGACAATGACCCATCTGCAAAAGTACGTCCAGAGCAAGGTTTGCTTGCTATGCGTAAGAAATTGGGTCTTTATGCGAACATTCGTCCTGTCATAGTTTTTGATTCTTTATTAGATAAATCACCGCTTAAACTTGATCGTATTCAAGGGGTTGATTTTGTAGCAATCCGCGAGCTTACTGGAGGTATCTACTTCGGTCAGCCACAAGGTCGTTCTGAAAATGGAGACACTGCTTTCGACTCTTGCGTTTACACCCGTATGGAAGTTGAGCGTATTTTAGAGCTAGCTTTTCAGTTTGCAATGAAACGTAATAAAAGACTTACTGTAGTCGATAAGGCAAACGTACTTGCTACCTCACGTCTATGGCGTCAGATTGCCAAAGAGATGGAACCAAAATTTCCAGAGGTGACTGTTGATTATATGTTCGTGGATAATGCGGCGATGCAGATCATTCAATGGCCTAAGAAATTTGATGTGATGGTAACTGAGAATATGTTTGGTGATATCTTGACTGATGAGGCTAGTGTGATCTCTGGATCTATGGGGCTTCTTCCATCGGCATCTATTGGTATCCACACTTCCGTATTTGAGCCTATTCATGGATCATATCCTCAGGCTGCTGGGCTGAATATTGCCAATCCTTGTGCAACAATCCTTTCTGCTGCAATGATGTTCGAATATGCCTTCTCTTTGATGGAAGAGGGTGCTTTGATTCGCAAAGCTGTTGAGGCTTCAATTGTAGCTGGTGCGGTAACAGAAGATCTAGCCGATGATAAATCAAAAGCTTTGAGCACTTCAGCCGTAGGCGACTGGATCATCGAATATTTAAGCAAATAGTAATTAAAATAGCGTAAAATCAAATCCTATAAAAAATAATAAAATGGCAAATTATTTCAATACCTTACCACTTCGTCTTCAATTGGCGCAACTGGGAACTTGCGAATTCATGGATAGTTCGGAGTTTACGGATGGGGTAAAAAAATTAGCAGGTAAAAAAATTGTAATCATTGGTTGTGGTGCTCAAGGCTTACACCAAGGTTTAAACTTACGTGACTCTGGCTTAGATGTGTCTTATACTTTAAGAGCTGAAGCAATTGCAGAAAAACGTCAGTCGTTTAAAAATGCTTCTGAGAATGGATTTAAAGTTGGCACTTACGAGGAGTTAATTCCTTCAGCCGACTTGTTGATCAATCTGACTCCAGACAAACAACATACGAGTGTTATCAATGCGGTGATGCCTTTGATGAAAAAAGGTTCTACCTTATCATATTCTCACGGATTTAACATCGTTGAAGAGGGTATGCAGATCCGTAAAGATATTACTGTAGTCATGGTAGCTCCAAAATCACCAGGTTCTGAAGTGCGTGCTGAGTATGTTCGTGGCTTCGGTGTTCCTACATTGATTGCGGTGCATCCTGAAAACGATCCTAACGGTGATGGCTTCGAGATTGCAAAAGCTTACTGCGTAGGTACAGGTGGCGACAGAGCTGGGGTGTTGAAATCATCGTTTGTGGCTGAAGTAAAATCTGACTTGATGGGTGAGCAGACAATCCTTTGCGGTATTCTTCAGACTGGTTCAATCTTATGTTTTGATAAGATGATCGAGAAGGGTATCGATGCTGGTTATGCTTCAAAACTTGTTCAGTATGGCTGGGAAGTTGTTACCGAAGCTTTGAAACATGGTGGTATTACCAACATGATGGATCGTTTGTCGAATCCAGCTAAGATCAAAGCTTACGAACTTTCAGAAGAACTAAAAAATATCATGCGTCCTTTGTTCTGGAAACATATGGACGATATTATGTCTGGCCATTTCTCTAAAACAATGATGGAAGATTGGGCTAACGACGATAAAAACCTTTTGACTTGGCGGGCTGCTACAGGTGAGACTGCTTTTGAGAAAACTCCTGCTGCTGACGTGAAGATCTCTGAGCAAGAATATTTCGATAATGGTACCCTAATGGTTGCCTTCGTTAAAGCTGGTGTTGAGTTAGCTTTCGAAACGATGACTGAAGCTGGTATCAAAGAAGAATCGGCTTACTATGAGTCATTGCATGAAACTCCTTTGATCGCTAACACGATTGCTCGTAAGAAATTATTCGAAATGAACCGAGTGATCTCTGATACCGCTGAGTATGGCTGTTATTTATTTGATCACGCGGCTAAACCATTGCTTGCTGGGTTTATGAAAAATATCGATACCAATGTGATCGGTAAAAATTTCAATACTGGTATTGACGGACATGTCGACAATAAGAGACTTATTCAAATCAATGAAGAGATTCGCTTCCACGAAGTAGAATTAATTGGCCAAGAATTGCGTGAAGCAATGGACGCCATGAAAGCGATACTCTAAGTTTATTTCATACTCCTAAAAAAAGCCCTGGACATCAACTGATGTTCAGGGCTTTTTTTATACCCTTGAATTTGGTTTTAAATCCTTTTAAGCTATTTATATCCGAATAACAGATGTTTCCTTGATCCAGCCCTTATTGCCGTCTGGAAGGCTTACGTTGATCCATTCGCCAAGTTTATCGGTTAATTGGATGGTGACTCCTTCATGAACGATAAATAGTTCGGTTCCGGTCTCACTAGGTGACGCTTTCACATGGACGCTTCGTTCGGTTACCAGCGCTGTATTGTGATGCGTAAGGACAGAGCTGAGATGAGATCCAAAGGCAAAGGTTAATGCGGAGATTCCAATAGATAAGATAGAAAACCAGAAAGCTAGACGCTTAGATCGGTATGAACTAGATAATAGGAATAGTCCAAAGAGTGCTAAAAAGCTGAAAAAGGTAATTAAGCTTAGTGTTCCCCAGAAATTAATCGATTGCGAACTAATGAGCTGTTTCCACCAACGCATAAATCCAGGTTCCGGAATAGTGACGATGTTGTCTACGATCTGAGTACGCGCAAGGTCTAAGTTGTATCGAATATCTTCGTCGTTTGGTGCAAGTTTCTTGGCTCTTTCGTAATTTAAAATAGCGTAGGTGGCATTTCCAGTTTTATAATAGGCATTGCCAAGATTAAAATAAAGATCGGCCGATTCGAAGCCTTGCGCCGTTACATATTGATATTTCTGAATGGCATTCTTGTATTTGCCTGCCGTAAAAAGCTGGTTGGCTGCGGTTATAGAATCTGTTAGGGCAGCAGACTGGCCTTTGGATACGAAACCGATTACCATCAGCACCCCAATTAGACAATATTTTTTGAGTAAGTTTTTCATTTTACATTTTCTCTTTTCATTATACCTTGAAATGTCAATTGATCTCTTTCTCCATCTGACTCATCACATCACAAGCCTCTTCATAAATCTCATGCATCTTCTGATTGGCATCTCCTGGCGCAAAACGGGCGAATTCACAGGTGTCGATGATTTGTATAAATCGAGTTACCACTTCTGAGGATGCTTTATGTTTTGAAAGCTCTGCCGCTCCCGATTCTTTGGTTAGGTCTGCAAATGGTATAGACATCTTGTCGCTAAGATAGCCCCAGAAAGCGCGTGTCACAGCTTCATAGAACTTCTCAGTAGATCCAGCTAGAAGATGCGTGTTGGCTTCTTTAAGTCGCTTTAATGCGATCTTACTTGCTTTCTTATTCTTTACACCTGCAACATTTGCATTTTCACGAATCTGCTTTTGATACATCAGATAAAGTCCCAATAATCCTAAACCTCCAAGTAAGTAGATCAAGTAAAAGCTAAATGATCCAAAGAAAAGGTCCCCTTTTGCTTTTAGTTCGATGTTCCCTTGTTTGATAAAACGAATATCTTTTCCAAGATATTTAACATCTTCTTTGGATACTGTACTGCTGATATTTTTCGATTGTGATCCATCACCTTTTGCAACATGAATCTTAAATTCTTGCGACGATTTAGTCACGTATTTTCCAGCACTTGGATCGAAATAGATAAAGTCGACAGGTGGAATGGTATATTCTCCAGCAAATCGCGGTAGGAAGAGATACTCGAATGAAATATTTCCATTGACCCCTTCTGCAGTTGCATTGAAATTGCTTTGCGTCTTTGGATCGTAAACCTCAAAATCAGCTGGCAGTTTTAGCTTAGGAGCATTTATTAGTTTGATATTCCCATTTCCGTTAACATCCAATTTTAAAGTTATCGCATCATTCTCTTTGACATTAACTGATGTAATAGATGAGCGGAGGTCAAAGCGACCTACTGCCCCTGAGAAATCAGCAGGAGCCCCAGGTAGTGGATTGACTGTAACGGTTATTGGATCGCTGGTGACTGTAGCTTTTACGTTGGCAAAATTATCGAAGAAGTCATCGAAGAAACTTTTCGATGACTTTACTCGTTGCTGAACCACGCAGTCGATCTTGACTTTTCCTATGGTTATCGCACCGGTTTGTTGTGGGAATAGAAGTGTCTTTTTTAGGGTTCCAACATTGTAAATTTCTCCATTATAGGATTCACGTTGAAGTGATATTTGTTGCGGTAAGGCAATGTCTTGCGACCAGAAACCTTCAAAACTTGGAAGACTAATATCTTCAAATCCGTTTAGATTAACTTTAGAATAGATCTTAATCGTAGCCATGGCATGATCACCTTTGTATAGGCTTTTTCGATCGAGGATAAGGCGAACAAAAAGATCTGATTTAGGCACCGATCCTGGAGAGGCTGTTGGCTGTTCCGTCCCACCACCCGCAGGCTTTGCCGATCCCTTTACAACCTCGATAGTTAAGGAATTAGAGGTTGCTGTCTGACCATTAACACTTATGGTTGCTGGATTAATTGTAAATCGACCCGCATTTTTGGCTTTAAGAATAAATAGGTAGGAGAATGATACGGATTGCGAACTAACTCCATTGATAATTTGAAATGAACTGCTTTGAGACGTCGATGGTCCCATCAGTACGTTGAAATCTGATAATTCAGGAAGTTTTAAGTTCTGTCCTTGTGCATTTAAAGTAAAGACAAGACGGAACTGCTCGCCTAGCTCAACTATTGGAGGAGCTTCCATGGTGAAGTTCACTTGTTGCGAAAACCCACGCAGGCTTAGTAATAGAACACAAACTAATAGATAGATATTCTTTAACCTCATTGTAATCTTATCGCTTTATAGGTTTCAATACTGTTCAAAAATAGTTATTCTTACCAGTTTTTATCAACTTTTCGCTTTTCAGCCCGTTGTGCCTGTGCTTTCTTAACCTTGTCTTGCGTCTGCTTCTCATCATTCTCTAACGCTTTTAAAATCTGCTCAGCACTCTGCTTAGAGATTTTATTCTCCTGCGGCTTCTGTTGATCTTTGTTGTCCTGGTCTTTATTCTGATCCTTATTGTCTTTATCCTTGTCCTTGTCCTTGTCCTTGTCCTTGTCCTTATCTTTATCCTTGTCTTTATCCTTATCTTTATCCTTATCCTTATCCTTATCCTTGTCTTTATCTTTGTCCTTATCTTTCTTTTTTTGTTTTTTGTCTTTCTTTTTCATTTTCATGGCATAAGCCAGATTGTATTTAGTCTCAGGATCACTAGGATTGATGCGGAGGGCTTTTTTATAAGCATTAATGCTAGGATCGAATTTCTTTTGTGCTAGCAATGAATTTCCCATGTTGTGATAGACCAAAGTTTTCTCCAAGGAATCTTTAGTCTTATCTAGGAGTTTTTCAAATTCGCTAGCTGCCTGTTCAGCCTTATTTTGCTTGTAAATAGAGTTAGCAAGGTTGAATTGCCAATGAAAATCTTCGGGCTTAATTTCTAATGCTCTGCGGTAAGCCACCTCTGCTTTACCAAAAGTGATGGTGTCTAATTTAGTGGTGTCTTTTAGTCCATCGTTGTAATAGCCATTTCCCTCGCGAATAAACTTGCGTTCTTTCTGGGCGAATGAGTTTAAGGCCAGCAAGCAGATCAAAACGATTAGTATATTTTTCTTCATTACCATACTCATTTTTGGTTGCCAAATAACCTGAAGTTACGAAGCCATTTATTTCTTCGATCTAGGATTAAGAAATCGATCAATATTAAGATGAATGCCAATACAAGAAAGAGGGGAAACTGATCGTCGTATTCAGAATAATCTCTTGAATTTAATTCAGATTTCTCCATTTTCTCAATTTCATTAAATAGGTTGTTTAGGCCTACCTCTGCATTGTTTGCTCTGATGTAGGTTCCTCCACCTGCAGTGGCAATCTGCATCAACATATTTTCGTCGAGTTTAGTAACCACTACATTGTTATCTTTATCTTTCATGAAATCTTTATTTCCTTCACCAATAGGTATTGGAGCCCCTTGAGGTAGTCCCATTCCGATGGTATGAACGATAACCTTTTTCTCTTGGGCTTGTTTTGCTGCTCCAACGGCATCATCCTCATGGTTTTCACCATCTGTGATCACAATCACAGCTTTGCTACCATTAAAGGTGGGTGTAAACGATTTCATGGCTAGTTGAATGGCCGATCCAATCGCTGTCCCTTGTACAGGGACAATACCGGTGTTAATAGCGTCAAGGAATAACTTCGCAGATACATAATCTGTTGTTATAGGGAGCTGAACATAAGCTTGTCCAGCAAAGACAATTAATCCAAGCTTGTCGTCACGGAGTCTTTCCGTAAGCTTTGCGATAGCTCTTTTAGCCCTTTCTAAACGATTAGGCTTTATATCTTCAGCCATCATACTGTTGGAGACATCTAAAGCAATCATCAGCTCAATACCTTTTCTCTTTGAAGTGAGTAACTTAGAACCAAATTGTGGCTGAGCTAATGCGATAATAAGAAGTCCAATTGCTGCGATCCAGATGCTAAATTTGAGTATTGGGCGACCGTTTGATACACTGGGCATCAATTGAGTAATTAAACTATGATCCCCAAATTTTCGCAATAATCGGTGTCTGTTTACTCTGGAAAGAATAAACAGCACAACAAATACTGGGATCAACAGTAAGAGGTATAAATA
Organism: Bacteroidia bacterium; assembly: GCA_026391295.1. GTDB lineage: Bacteria > Bacteroidota > Bacteroidia > Bacteroidales > Prolixibacteraceae > JAAFHB01. The sequence continues at coordinate 27,765 of JAPLDS010000025.1, forward strand.
TTCAGAATGTGCAAATCTAAATGATTCCATAATTCACAATTTTTTCTTTCTTCTTAAGGAATATGTCGAAAAACAACTAGTTGTAATACTAAAGCAAATAGTGCCAGAATAAGTGCAGCTAAAGCATAGCGTCGATACTCTTCGTTCTTTTTGCTAAATTCCTTGTTTTGAATTTTAGATCGTTCAAGGCGATCAATCTCTTTATAGACATCAGCAAGTGTCTTGTTATTTGTGGCACGGAAATATTTACCATCGGTCAAGGTGGCTATTTCTGACAGTGTTTTCTCATCAATTTTTACCTCTACATCACGCATCTGAACTCCAAAAGGTGTCTGAACGGGGTAGGGAGCAGTTCCGATTGTACCAACGCCAATGGTGTACACACGAATGCCAAAGGTTTTTGCAATCTCTGCTGCGGTGATTGGTGCAATCTCGCCACGGTTATTTTCACCATCAGTCAGAAGAATAATAACTCTACTTTTTGCTTCACTGTCTTTTAGTCTAGATACTGCATTAGCAAGTCCTAAGCCAATAGCAGTTCCGTCTTCAAGCATTCCACTCTGCACATCTTGCAGTAGATTAACTAGTACCGAGCGATCCGTTGTAAGTGGACATTGGGTAAAACTCTCGGCCGAGAACACAACTAATCCAATTCGATCGTAAGGTCGACCAGAGATAAATTTTGTAGCCACAGCCTTAGCCGCCTCTACTCTATTTGGTTGGAAATCACGAGCAAGCATTGAGCTTGACAAGTCAAGTGCAATCATGATATCAATACCTTCAACCGTTTGGTTTTGCCAGTTATCCGCTGATTGTGGTCTAGCTAAACAAACGATTACCAATGATAGGACAGCTATTTGAAGTGCAAAAACTAAGTGGCGTAAAGCATGCTTCCATGTTTTTGGCGATTGCTTGAGTGATTCAATAGAGCTAATCTGTATGCTTGCCTTGGATCTTGTCTGACGAAGGATATACCATGCTATCATTGGGATTAACCCAATTAGCAGGTAGAATAGTTCGGGTTTGGCAAATGTAATATGGTCCATAACTAAACTTCTTTCTTGGGTTCTGCCGATTCAGTAACCTGATCTGCTATTGTTTCTGACAGTGCAGGTTCTATTTTTTCAGGAGCCGACTCAACCGTTGTCTCTTTGACGAATAAATAGGCGTTGTTAAGCATATTGAAATTCTCATCTGGCAGCGGATTAAGCTTCGCAAATTTCACCAAGTCGGCAAGTTCTAAGATCTGCTTTAGTTCAAGGATTGATTTATTCTCAACCTTTGTTTGGAGATTCTTAAAGCCTTTCAATATCTCAGGTGTGGTTTGCTCCATTGCTGTCATGGTAAATCGCTCCTCAATATACATTCGAACGATATCGGTTAGCCTTGTATAGTACTCCTTAACTTTTTCTTGTTGCCAGAGCTGCTCGCTTTTTAGCTTGTCTAACTCTTGAATAGCTAAGATATGCGCGGGTATTTTCGGTTTTGCTGGCCGCTCAAATAGGGGTCTATTTTTATTTCTACGACTGATCGCATAAATAACCAAAAACACGATGGCAGCCAAGAGTATAATTCCTAGTATCCAAGGCGCTATCTCCTTAAAAGTAATTGGAGCGGCGAATGGCTTCTTGATGTCAGTCGGCCCTTTTTTAAGATCTACCGGAGGAAATTTAACGTTTAAGGTTAATTCTTCACTTTTTATTGAGTCGGTAAGAGCGCCATTTACAACCTTGAAATAATACGAAGGTATCTGATGTGCACCGCTGTCGAAACAGGTAATTAGATAGGTTTGCTTGATCTGAATGCGCGTTCCATCTAATATAGAAGTGTCAATTTTTGACCTTTTTAAGATCTCAATTTTCTGAATCGTATCTGGTAGATGAGGTATTGTTATCTTATCACCTTTTGAAAGCTCAGCTACAACAAGTAGCTTTATTTGGTCGCCAAGCCAGATGGAGTCGCGCTCAAGAGCTGCTTTCACTCTAATCTCTTGCGCCGCAGCAAAAGAGACCGAAAGCAAAATTGCAGCTAATGCAAACGTGAAATATTTAGTTAGGATTTTGCTCATAACTTATGTTCTCTTTTCTTGAATAGCGAAACCAATGATTTGACATAGTCCTCACGAGTACTGATGTTTACATAGTCAATGCCGGCACGCTTAAGAACGCTGTCCAGCTGTTTGTTCCGCTCTATCCAATGTTGATTGTAAGTTTCTCTAACTTTACTATTTGAAGAGTCTACCCAGATATATTCTCCGGTTTCGGCATCTTTGAATTTGATCATTCCAACCGATGGCAGTTCCGTTTCCCTTTCATCGTAGATACGAAGACCAACCATGTCATGCTTGTTATTTGCAATTGATAGGGCCTGATCCATCGCTTCTGGCTTGTCCATTAAGTCAGAGATGATAAAGGCTGTTACTCGGCGCTTCATGGCATTGGTGAGATAGCGTAATGCAACGGAGATGTCCGTTTTGCGAGATACTGGTTCAAACTCTATTAGCTCACGAATAATACGCAAGGTATGTGTTCTTCCCTTCTGAGGTGGGATGAATTTTTCAACCCGATCAGAAAAAAATAGTACGCCAATCTTATCGTTGTTCGAAATAGCTGAGAAGGAGAGGATCGCAGAAAGTTCAACGATAACGTTTTTTTTCGTCCGTTCAACAGTTCCAAAATCACGCGAGCCGCTAACGTCGACTAGCAACATCACCGTTAGTTCACGTTCTTCTTCAAATATTTTGATAAATGGATGACCATAGCGAGCCGTGACATTCCAATCAATATTTCGGATGTCATCCCCAAACTGATATTCGCGTACTTCGCTAAATGCCATACCGCGCCCTTTAAAAGCACTGTGATATTCGCCTGCGAAAATATTACGGGATAGCCCTTTGGTCTTTATCTCAATTTTTCGAACTTTTTTTAATAGTTCCGATGCTTCCACTTTTCTTTTTTAATGAATCGTTAATCAATAAGAATACTTGTCAGTAAATCAAGATAATATTCTAGGTGATTCTTCCACTAAGGGACTTCAATGGTGTTTAGTATTTCGCTGATGATGTCTTCGGAAGTGAGATTGTTCGCTTCAGCTTCATAGCTTAGCCCAATACGATGTCTTAAAACATCATGACACACTGCTCTGATATCCTCAGGAATAACGTACCCACGCCTTTTAATAAAGGCATACGCTTTCGCGGCTTGAGCTAGACTTATTGAAGCACGCGGTGAAGCACCATACGTGATCATCTCCGCAAATTGAGTTAGTCCGGCAGCTGCAGGTTCACGCGTCGCAAATACGATATCTACAATATATTTCTGAATCTTCTCGTCCATATAGACCTCTTTGACGATTTCTCGTGCCCGAATGATGTCTTTAGGCTTTAAGACCTTTGCCGCTTTCGGAAAGTCTTTTAAAAGATTCATCTTAATAATCAATTGCTCTTCGTCCTTTTTTGGGTAATTCAAGACCACCTTAAGCATAAAACGGTCAACTTGAGCTTCTGGTAAGCGATAGGTTCCCTCTTGTTCAATCGGGTTCTGTGTCGCCATAACTAAGAACGGGTTTTCTAATGGGTAGGTTTGTGATCCAATAGTCACTTGTCGTTCTTGCATCGCCTCAAGCAGAGCCGATTGAACCTTTGCTGGTGCACGGTTTATCTCATCCGCTAATACAAAATTGGTAAAAATAGGCCCTTTACGAACTACGAATTCCTCGTTTTTCTGACTGTAAATCAAAGTTCCAAGTAAATCGGCAGGTAAAAGGTCGGGGGTGAATTGTATTCGAGCAAATTTTGCATCAATGGTATTTGCAAGTGTGTTGATGGCGAGCGTTTTAGCTAGTCCTGGCACACCTTCTAAAAGGATGTGGCCATCGGAAAGCAAGCCGATCAATAAACTTTCAACCAGGTGCTTCTGCCCGATAATTACCTTATTCATCTCCATGGAGATAAGGTCTACAAATGAACTTTCTTGTTGAATACGTTCGTTAAGTTCTCTAATGTCCATTGTTTGATTCATAATCCAAAAGATAATTAATTTTTATTCGTTAAAACGGATACGAAAATAACATTTTGTATTGTTCAAAAAATCATTTTTTGATTAAAAAATGTTAAGTCAAGTGTAAGATTAGTGGTCTGGGAAGATAAATATAGCTTTAAATCCCATATATACCTGTTTTTGATGTCTGGTAATTATTAAAATAGTAAAATTATTCTTTGATATCTTCGCATTAATGAGGATCATTTTACTGTTTTAAACGATGCGAATAGTTTTTACATCGTTCAATTAATTTAAATCCTACTTTTGTTTGGTTAAGGTTGGTCTGAGTATAACATCTTTTAGGGCGTTATGGTTCAACCTATATTAGTTTGAAGAATTATTTTTTATGCAACGCTATTTTATTCAGCTTTCTTACGATGGGACTAATTACCACGGTTGGCAATTTCAGCCAAACGGACTCTCTGTGCAGCAAGTGCTAGAGCAAGCTTTGACCATTGTGGCACGCGAAGATATTGCTGTTACCGGTGCCGGTCGTACAGATGCAGGCGTTCATGCAAGTTTTTTTGTGGCTCATTTTGATGCCGAAAATTCAACTCTTGATGCCGAAAAAATTACCTATAATCTAAATAGCCTTTTGCCGGCTGATGTGGCTGTGCAAAAAATATACAAGGTTTCAGAGCAGGCTCATGCTCGCTTTGATGCATTAAGTAGGAAGTATAATTATTATATTGTTACACATAAGAATCCATTTAAGCGTCAGTTTGCAACTAAAGAATCTCGTATTCCTGATTTAGAGTTGATGAATCAAGCAGCACAAAAATTATTCAACTATATCGATTTTACAAGCTTTAGTCGTGTGGGTACGGATGTGAAGACAAATAATTGCAAAATCATTCACGCCCAGTGGACGGAACAGCCCGATGGTTATGTTTTTACAATTACCGCTGATCGCTTTTTGCGAAACATGGTTCGCGCGATCGTTGGAACGTTGCTTGAGGTTGGATTTAGAAAACTTACCATCGATGAGTTTTGTTCAATTATAGAAGCAAAAGATCGATCTTCGGCGGGTGCCAGCGTCCCTGCAAACGGATTATTTTTAGTAGATATTGTTTATCCTCCTGAAATGTCTCAGGGTCTAGTGCGACTCTAAAATTCTACTTATTCCAGATATCCCAAGCTGCAAGAGCTTGAAGGTGCAGCATTTCCAATCCGTTTTTTGTAGTCGAACCACGTTCGATACCCTGCTTAAGAAAAGCTGTAACTTCTGGATTGTACACCAAATCAAACAATAGATGATTCGAGTTGATATAGGCATAGGGGATCTCTGGGCTCTCTTCGACTTTTGGATAAGTGCCTATCGGTGAAGTGTTCACAATGATGCTAAAGTGACTTAGTGTTTGTTCGTCTAAGCTGGAATAGCTAATCTCATTGTTCGATTTCGGACTGCGCGACACCAATTGGGTTTCGATGCCTAAATTGTTAAGCGCTTTTACGATTGCTTTTGAAGCTCCTCCAGTACCTAAAACCAGTCCGTTTTTTTGGTGCTCTTGTAAGATTGGCCGAATCGATTCCTGGAATCCATGGATGTCGGTGTTGTACCCATGTAATGAATAGGAAGAGCCGTTTCGAACTATTTTAACTGTATTCACAGCTTTAATCTCTTTTGCTGCATCTGAGATCTCATCCAAATAGGGGATGATCTGCTCTTTATAGGGGATTGTAATATTGAAACCCTCTAAGTTTGGATTTGCAACTATCAATCCGGGTAAGTCGGTAATAGAAGGGATTTCGAAATTTAGATATTCGGCATCAAGATTTTCGTTTGCGAATTTTTCAGTGAAAAATCTTCTCGAAAAGGAGTGTGTAAGCGGATAGCCAATAAGTCCGAATGTACGTTTCATAGGTTTTAAGTTATTGGCCAGAGTAAGCTTAGATTTGATCATTGATCAGCTTTATAATCCAACGTTTGGATTGAAGCTGAGGGAAATCAAGAAGCATATCTTTATGCAGGAGGTAATTTAGGGACAAGGCAGCTTTAAAATAGCTCTTCGCCAGTTGCAGATTCTTATTTTCGGCAAGATAACCTGAAAGCTTATATAGAAGTTGAGCATTGCCACTAATAGTTTTCTCAGCTTCAAACAAGGTTTGAATTGCAAGATCTGTTTGGTCGTAATGGTAGAAGAAATCGGCTAATGCAAGCCAGAAATCACCATTGGATTCTTCTATTTCTACCGATTTGCGAAAGGCAATAAGAGCGTCTTCATAATGATCAAGGGCAGCATTTACTTTTCCAAATGCATTCCAGAAATCGGCACAGCTATTGTCAAGTTTAATAGCTTTTTTGAGGAAAACTAGGCTTTCGGCTAGGTTCTCTTCAACCATTAACACCACACCTGCTCCATACCAGGCATCGGCATTCTTGGAATCTAGCTGTATGGCTTGTTTGTAAAATTGATATGATTTTGAATACTCTGCAAGTTGGAAATAACATTCCGCCACATAAACCTTCGCGTCCGAAGAGTTTTTGTCGAATCGTAAATATTCAAAATAGTAGGTTAAGGCTTCTGAATAGCGCTCTAATGTCGAAAGCGTATTGGCTTTGTTAAAGAGTGCTGAAGCATAGTTTTCATCAATGGCTAAAGCAAAGTCATAAGCCTCAATGGCTTTATGGTATTCTTCGCGCCTTGTATAGATAATGCCAAGATTGTACCAGGCCGATTCAGCAAAAGGATCAACATCGAGATATTCATTGTAAAGACGGATGCTTTTCTCGTCGTCGCCCAGTTTGTCGTAGCAGAAAGCTAAATCATACAACACGCTATCGTTTTTCGAATTCTCAGCGTATGCTTTTTCTAAGAAATAGGTCGCTTTGGTATAGTCCGTTTGTTGAACATACCCTGCACCAATGTTATATAATAAGTCATCGCGATCTTCAAACGAAAATTTTTCCGCTTTTTGATAGCACGCGTATGCTTTATTCGAATCACCTTGAATGCTATAGCAATTGCCAAGCATCAGAAGAAGTTCTGGATTTGAGTTCTCAATCTTTACAAGCATCAGAAGTAACTCGAGAGCCTTTTCGGTCTTTAATTGACCAATAAGTACTTGAGCTTTTTTAACTTTCACCATCAATGAGTGAGGGTGCTGCGAGATGGCTATTTCGCAGGCTTGCAGCGCATTGGTGAGTTGGTTTTTTTCAATATAGTGGTCTGCGATATGCTCAAAATCAGCCACGTCAAAGAATCCCATCTGTTCTTCAGATAGCATCTCCTTGTAACGTTTAACGACTCCGGCAAATTCCTTACTTTCGGAATTCTCTCTTGCCCCTTCCCACATCGACATATTCAATCTATTTAATGATACAAAGATAATAATTCGAGCTATACTGGTTGATGCTCGTGACGTAAAAGATCATTTATCGTTTTAACTGGATTAAAGGTGATAATTGGAACCTCCACAAACAGGGTGATCCAGTCGGCCATGGCCCCGTTCCATAGTCCAGGAAGTTCTTGTGCCTTAAGCGTTTTGCCATCTTTCGACTTGATTGAAATAAACCCAGTTTCAGGATCTCTATAGGTCATTAAATCGAATTTATCTCCTCTGTAATCCCGTACGCCACAGATAAGATCAACTGGATTAAAATGGGTTGCTTGACTTAGAATCAGCTTTTGTGAGGAGTTGTTTGGATCGATCTGACTGCTTTCTACCACCTGTAGGGAGGTTGATCCATCGCTATTCTCAGCCCAGAATGGACCTCCTCCAGGTTCGCCTTCATTTTTTACCATGCCACAGACCCTGATGGGTCGGTTTAGTTTTTGAACTAAAAATGTGGCTAGGCTAGAGGGGCTGTTTTCTGTCTGAATTGGACAGCTGATATTTAATTCCTCCGTTGCAAATATTTTAATTTCTTGAAGTTCTTCTTGAGAATAGTTTTTTAAATCTAAGACTTTTAAGTAGTTAAAGATCCGTTTTTGATATTCAACCAATCGTATTGTTAAGCCCATTTTTGAAAGCGTAGTCTCTTCTTTAAGTCGGTCAGGGACTACGTTGTCGATATTTTTAATAAATAGAATGTCTCCATCTACGTCGTTCAGATTATCTAATAAGGCCCCATGGCCTGCTGGTCTGAATAATAGCTTGTTGTCATTCAACCGAAATGGTTGGTTGTCTTGATCTACCGCAATGGTATCGGTATATGGTTTTTGTTCTGAAAAAGTTATATCGTAATTTACACCGTATCTGGTCTCGAGTTCTAGTTTTTTCTCTTCGATTTTTTGCTTGAAGAGCTTAAGATGCTCCGGCGAGACGGTAAAGTGAAGTTTTACTTGACTGTTTTTATCAGCACTATACAAGGCTCCTTCAACCATGTGTTCCTCTACTGGCGTGCGTGCTCCTTCTAGATAATTATGAAAATCTAGCAGTCCTTTAGGTAAGAACCCATAGTTAAGGCCACGCTCGGAAAGCAACATATCGAGAATCTCCACATATTTTAATCTCCCATTTTGCATAAGCTCTCCATTTAAGGCTGCAATCAGTTTTTTGTAAAAAGCAAACTTAGAAAGTTGATCAAAAAATAGATTAACATTCTTGAACTGCTCTTCCTGCAATAGATCGTAGGCTTTGTTATTTGTGTCAGCTAGCTCTGAGAAAGCGAATAAAATTTGAAACATTCGACTGGCGGCTCCAGAGGCTGGTACGAATTTAACTGGCTTAAGACCTGCTTCGATTAAGTGCATATATTGAGCAATTGTTTCGCTGCTTTTCTTTGTCTCAAGCTTAATGATTCCATCTCCTATTGTCGCTGCTCTTAGCACTTTCAGATAAGGAAAACCTTTCTTGAAATAGGTCAGTTGCTGCTCTACATCAGCAAGATGACTTCCTCTTGAGGCAATTTGTATTTGATCGTCGGATGTAAGCATGGTGTGGTGGTTCATATAAGGATAAAATTATATAAAATACCAGATAGTTGTAGGGTTGATTTTCAATTAAGAGGTCTCAATTATCAACAAAAAGTTAACAGAACTCCAATAGATAAGCATGTATCTTACTTGAGGTACAAATTAGAGTCGCCAAAGCTCAGAAAGCGATAGTTATAGGCTAGGGCATGCTGATAGATTTTTTTCCAGTCGTCACCTAAAAATGCAGCAATTAATAATAAAAGAGTGCTTTGTGGTTGGTGAAAATTGGTGATCATCCCACTTATGATGTTGAAGGTGTAACCTGGTGCTATTATAATTTGTGTGGAGCAGTTTAGATTTTTTAGGCGGTTCGTTTGCAAGTAATTCAGTAGAGCCTGAAGTGCGTCTCTCGAAGTCGGACGTTGAACGTCGTTTTGATACGCATCCCATTGCTGAACATTCAGCTCTTCTATTTTGATTTGTGGGTTGCTTAGGATCATGCATCCCAGGAAATAAAGACTCTCAAGAGTTCTCACGGCAGTGGTGCCAACAGCAATAATTGGACCTGAGTAAGTTATAAGCTCAACAATAAACTCTTTTGAGATCGTGAATTGTTCAGCATGCATCGTATGGCCGCCTATTGTATCGGCTTTTACTGGTTGAAAAGTGCCAGCTCCAACATGAAGCGTGATCTCTCTGCAGTTTATTCCTGTATTTTTTAAGGCTTCAAAAATTGAAGGTGTGAAATGAAGTCCAGCTGTTGGTGCGGCAACAGAGCCTTTTACTTTGGCGTACACAGTTTGATATCTTGTGATATCCTCCTCTTCTGTTTCTCTATTTAAATAGGGAGGGATCGGTAGGTTGCCTGTATATTCTAAGATTTGTCCAAAGGTAACTTCTGGATTATTCCATTGAAACTCTATTTTGAAGGCATTGTTGGGTAGTGATTGTATTTTTCTTGCGCTAAAAGAGAAGTCTGATCCATCATGATGAACACGCTGAACTAAGATCTCATCTTTCCATCTTTTTAAGTTTCCAACTAAGCATTTCCATCGACACGATTGATTTTGTGAAAACGATAGTGCATAGTCATTGGGGGTTATTGGCTCCAGACAAAAAAGCTCAATCTTTGCTCCTGTCGATTTATTAAAAAATAGGCGTGCATTAATAACCTGTGTGTTATTAAAGACCAACATCGCATTTTTAGGCAGCAGTTCAGGAAGATTTTGGAAATTGTGATCCTCAATAGTTCCATTTTTCCAGGATAATAGTTTTGAGTCATCTCTGTTTTTAAGTCCATAGATAGCTATGTTTTCTTCCGGAAGGGTGTAATTGTAATCTTGAGTGGAGATATTATAAACTTGATCCATGGAATGCTTTATCATAAAATTTAGCCAAAAACAGAGGTGACAAGTCTAAATCATTTGTGCTCTAACAGGTAAAAAAATCGCAGGCCTGTAAGCCGGGTTCTGTTTTTCATTCTATCATTTATCTAGTACTATTGTCACCAATAGTCTCATGCAGCCTACCCCTTATGACTCTTAATCAACTTGCGTTGAATAAAACCAGGGCGGGCAGCCCTGTGTTCCGAGGAACTCATAATATATTTGGCCTTACAATCCATGAGGCGTACGGCTAATTATGTTGCCATAACTACCGGTAGGCTCTTACCCTGCCTTTTCACCCTTATCCGTCAGCTGACGGACGGTTATTTTCTGTTACACTACTGCGAACTTACACCCGCCTTCTCGTTAAGAAGCATGGCGCCCTGTATTGCCCGGACTTTCCTCCCCGATAAATCGAGGCGATAGAACAGCCTGCGAAGCTGCAAATTTACGAAATGAAATCAGATTTATTTTGACTATCGTCTAGTTTATTTTGGTTTTACAGGATGAGCCTCCTAAATAATTTGCTTAACTTAGCCGATTGGTAATTATACCGAATACCAAACCTCGCTTCGTTTGGTGTTTAAAACAGAACTTAATCCTCGTGGGACAAAAATTTATCGTTGCAGTTTCGGAACATCGGCTATTTGGCTACCTAATTTTGCCATATCTAGCAGATGAAGATGCTGGAAGTAAATATCTCTCCATCACTAAGCGTCTGCGTGCTCATGATTTATTAGATCTTGGCAATGCATTTACCGTACCACAGATCGAGCTTGTTCGCTTGACTGAAAAGTATGCCGATGAAAACCTTGCCAAGAAATACAATCCGAAAGGGACCTTAAATGATTTCTATAAAAATATCAAGTCTGAAATTTTTACGAAAAAGCTCCTTCCCTTTATTGATGAGGTTATGGCTCAGTGCTTGGAGCTGTTAAAGAATGATCATATTCCTGTTTACTTTAAACGGGCCAAATACAACAATATCTATGAAGATGATCTGATAGAGTTGTGTTATGAAGACACAAAAGCAGTTTATAACTTTCATAAGCTAGATCAGGAAACTCGATATTTTTTAACAATTCGCAATGGGCAAAAGCAGATATCACTGCTTCATCAGTCAATGGTAATTCTTGTGAATGAGCCATGTCGAGTCCTATACAATAATAAGCTTTATTTCTTTGACGATATCTCGGGAACTAAAATGTCTCCATTTTTCGAGAAGGAATATATCAGTATTCCACGTTCAGTGGAGGTGAAGTATTATAATTCATTTATTCTAAACGCAATTAAAAATCACGAGATTAGTTATTCGGGATTTGAAATTGTAGATGGTTCTGCTCGTAAAGAGGTTATTCTTTCTGTCGAAATTGACTCGCAAGGGTTTCCTGTTTTTATTCCACTTTTTAAATATAACGATCAGCTTATCCCTGCTGGTGATGAAGGGACTAAGATTGCTGCATTTTCGGTTTATCAAGATTCTTATCTCTTTAATCGATCCGAAAAGGATACGGTATGGGAAGCTCAGGTGATTAGCGATCTGCAAAACATTGGTTTGTCGGGATCTTTACCGGCTCTTTATTTAGCTAATTTGGAAGAGTCGAAAATGCAGACTATTTACAATGCCGTTAACTGGATTTCAAAAAACTCAAAAGCGCTGAATCGTCTTGGCATTGAGGTGATTCAGGATAAATTAGATCATGTTTATTTTATAGGTAATCAGTCAATTGAGCTGGCAATTGATCATCAAAATGATTGGTTTGATGTGAATGCGATGGTTGTCTTTGGTAGTTTTAAGATTCCATTTGTTCGGCTTCGTAAAAATATCTTAGGTCATATTCGAGAGTTTAAGCTGCCCGATGGAAGTGTCGCTATTCTCCCTGTGGAGTGGTTTACTAAATATCAAGCCATATTTAGTTATGGGAAGGTGGGAGATAATACGATTCGATTGCAGAATTATCATTATATGCTCGTTGATGAGGTTGTTGAGGGTTCAGTTACGAAGCGTAATGATGAACTTCTGCGCTCAGCAAAATCACCTATTGTGCGGCAAGATAAACCTATTGGATTAATAGCTTCGCTTAGGAGTTATCAGCAAGATGGCTTCGATTGGCTCTCTCATTTGCATAAAAATAATCTTGGTGGTTGCTTAGCAGACGACATGGGACTAGGTAAAACTATTCAAGCATTGGCATTGTTGCTAAAATTCAAAAAGGAGTCGACTGACTTTGATATTCCATTTCAACCTGAAACAGGTCAGCTCTCTTTATTCGGAGCAGAAGGGACAGGTCAAGAAAAGCCGCAGCCCGCTTCTTTGATCGTCTTACCCGTTTCGTTGGTGCATAATTGGGAACGTGAGATTCAAAAATTTGCTCCATCACTACGGACGTATGTTTATAGCGGAGCCAGGCGTCGAGAGAAGAATGTTCTAAATCAATTATTGCTGAATTTCGATTTGGTTTTAACTACTTATGGTACAGTTAGAAACGATGCGGACAAGTTAGCCCAGTATGAATTCTTTTATTTGATTCTAGACGAAAGTCAGACAATTAAAAATAGCGAGTCGAAGACTTATAAATCGATTATGAGCATCCGTTCGCAGCATCGAATAGTCTTAACTGGTACCCCAATCGAAAATTCATTATCTGATCTTTGGGCACAGATGAATTTTTTAAATAGAGGACTGTTAGGGAGTAAAAATCATTTCAAGGAAACTTTTATTCTGCCCATAGAACGGGATAATTTGCCGGAGCCTCGGGAGCATTTGCATAAGTTGATTGCACCGTTTATGCTTCGTCGAACTAAAGAGCAGGTAGCAAAAGATTTGCCCTCATTGACAGAGGAGACCATTCTTGTCGAAATGCCAGCCGAGCAGTTGGCCTTGTATGAAACTGAAAAGTCGGCTATTCGAAACGCCCTTTTAGAAAACTATCAGCCAGATGGATTAACACAATCTGCTTTTTATGTCTTGCAAGCTTTAACCCGTCTTCGACAAATTGCCATCCATCCGAAATTAATCGATCGGACGTTTGAATTCGAGTCTGGAAAATTTAATGAGATTATATCGATGTTGTCAATTCTTGTGGCGGAGAACCATAAAATATTGGTTTTCTCTTCATTTGTAAAATCGCTCAAGCTTTTTGCAGCTGAATTTACAAGGCAGCATTGGGAGTATAGCATCCTTACTGGTCAGACTGACGATCGGAAGGAGGTAATTGATGATTTTCAGGGAGATGTGAATAAGAAAATCTTCTTGATCTCTTTAAAAGCTGGGGGAGTAGGGTTGAATCTTACCGCAGCTGATTATATTTTCATCACCGATCCATGGTGGAATCCTGCTGCAGAGATGCAGGCGATCAGTCGCGCTCATCGAATAGGCCAGGATAAGAAGGTTTTTGTGTACCGTTTTATCGCTGAGAATTCTATTGAACAGAAGATTCAAAAGCTTCAAGAGCGAAAATCAAAACTAGCGAATGAGTTTGTTTTAGCTAATGATCCTTTGAAATCTATATCAAGCGCGGAAGTGCTTGAGCTTTTTGATTAAAATTGAAAAGGATAGAACCGGGCGGCTCTATCCTTTTACTAAAACTAACTAACCTAACTAAACCTAAACTTATGAAAAAAAATGTATTACAAAGATACAGTAGTTGTGTAGTTGTTTGCAACTATTTTGTGTTAAATAATTGTAAATAAGGTGTTTTTTTGATTTTTCAGGGGGTAAGGTTTGATTTTGGAACCTCAAGAGTTCGATTTTAAATCTCCTCTTTGATCCTGATGCCTCGTTTTTGAAGTGAAACATTTGAATTTAGGCATTTTATTGTGGAAAAAATAAATATCTTTGCCTCCTAAGTTTTTCGACTATTTATTATAATTCAATATAGAAAATTAAATCTTTGAACCAATGCAGAATAGAGGATTGATAAGGCTTTTAGCCATCTCGTTAGCTTTAGTATGTTTTTACCAATTGTATTTCACTTTTGTGACCTACCAGGTTGAAAAGGATGCAAAAGCATATGGCATCAAACAAGCTAAGATAAAGAAAGTAGGAGCAACAGCCTTAGAAGCTGAGGCATTTGCTGAGCGAACTGAAGCTATTTACTTAGATTCTATTGCTAGCAAGCCTGTGTATAATTTCTTGGGAATGCAGAAATATACCTACCGTGAGGTTAATGAGTACGCGATTCCTCTTGGACTGGATTTAAAGGGTGGTATGAACGTGACCCTTGAGATCTCTGTTGTTGATTTAGTCAAGGCGATGTCAGGTTACAGCACTGATTCCACCTTTACAAAGGCAATTGCACTAGCACGGAAGAACCAATTGACCAATGGTCAAGATGATTTCGTGACGATTTTCGGCAAAGCTTTTGAGACTGTTGATCCGAATGCTAAGCTAGCAGCGATCTTTAACACCCTTGATCTTAGAGATAAAGTAAATTTTAACTCGTCAAATGCTGATGTTCTAAAAGTTATCCGTCAAGAGACTGACGCAGCAATTGATAATTCATTTCAGATCCTTCGTACTCGTATTGATCGGTTTGGTGTAGCTCAACCTAATATTCAACAACTACAAACAAAAGGACGTATCCTTGTGGAGCTTCCAGGAGTAAAAGATCCTAAACGTGTTCGTAAACTTTTACAAGGGACTGCAAATCTTGAGTTCTGGGAGACTACTGAAAATAGTGAAGTTTACCCATATCTTTTAGAAGCCAATAAACGTTTACGTGAGATAAATGAAGCAAATAAAGCTATTGATGCTTCTAAAACTCTAGCTACTGCCCCTGTTGAAAAGAAAGATTCGCCTAAAGCGATTGACTTATTAAGCGAGGTAAAAAAAACAAGCAAAGATTCATTGTCTGCTGGTTCAACAGAAGATATTGCTAAAAATTTCCCTCTATTCTCTGTTCTTTCTCCAAGTACTTCTCGTGATGGTCAACTATACAGAGGTCCAGTAATTGGATATGCGCATAGCAAAGATACTGCTACAGTGAGTGAGTATCTCTCTTTGCCACAAATTAAAGCTCTATTCCCTAGAACGATGTTGTTTAGGTGGGCAGCACAGCCAACTGAAAAAGAGGGTAACTTCTTCCAGTTAATTGCACTTAAAGTGACAAATCGTGATGGTCGTGCTCCACTAGATGGCGATGCTGTTGTAGATGCCCGTCAAGATTTTGGTCAAAATAAGGCCAATAGTGTTGTTGAGATGAATATGAATGCTGAGGGTGCTAAGATATGGCAACGTATGACACGCGAAAACGTGGGTAAGAGTGTTGCTGTAGTTCTTGATAATTATGTTCAGTCATTCCCAACTGTTCAAGGCGAGATTCCAAATGGTCGTACTGAGATCTCTGGTAATTTCAGCATAGAAGAGGCAAAGGATTTAGCGAATATGTTAAAGTCAGGTAAGATGCCTGCCTCTGCAAATATTGTTCAAGAAGAGGTCGTTGGTCCTACGTTAGGTAAAGAATCTATCCAAAGTGGAATGATCTCTTTCTTTATCGCTTTCCTTTTAGTATTGTCCTATATGATTGTATTCTACTCTCGAGGTGCAGGTCTAGCTGCTAATATGGCACTGGGCGTTAACCTTGTCTTTGTGGTAGGAATATTAGCTTGCATTGGCGCAGTATTAACACTTCCTGGTATTGCCGGTATGGTCTTAACCATTGGTATGGCGGTGGATGCAAACGTATTGATCTATGAGCGAATCGAAGAAGAGGTTCGAGCAGGCAAGGGTGTGAGACTGGCCATTAAAGATGGTTTCTGGCATGCTTACTCTGCGATTATCGATGGTCACGTAACTTCATTGCTTACCGGTATTGTGCTTTACGTTTTTGGATCAGGACCAATTAAGGGATTTGCTACTACATTGATTATTGGTATCGTTACCTCTTTATTTACTTCAATATTTATTACTCGTTTGATTTTCGAACGATGGTTAGATAAAGATAAAAAAATCACCTTCATTACAGACTGGTCTAAAGAGTGGTTGCGTCATGCAAACGTTCCTTTTATTCAAAGTCGTAAGTTCTTCTACTATTTCTCAGGATCTCTAATCCTTATTTCAGTATTGTCACTAACCTTTAAAGGTTTGAATTATGGTATTGACTTCAAAGGTGGTCGTACATACGTCGTTCGTTTTGATCAAGATGTAAACGTTGAATCTGTTGTTCAATCTTTGTCTGGTGCATTTGGTAACGCTCCTGAAGTGAAAACCTACGGTGGAAACAATCAAGTTAGAATTACAACTGATTATAAGATAACCGAAAATGGTGAAAGCATTGATGCCGAAATCGAAGGATTATTATTCAAAGGATTGAAGCCTTATCTGAATTCAACTGTTTCTCAAGATAAATTTTTAACGGATTATCAGATGAGTTCTCAGAAAGTGGGACCTACGGTATCTGATGATATTAAAAGACAAGCTATATATGCTGTAATCTTTGCATTATTGATCATCTTCCTATAT
The DNA here is from genome assembly GCA_026391295.1 of Bacteroidia bacterium. Classification (GTDB taxonomy): domain Bacteria; phylum Bacteroidota; class Bacteroidia; order Bacteroidales; family Prolixibacteraceae; genus JAAFHB01. The sequence goes on from JAPLDS010000025.1 coordinate 44,512, forward strand.
ATCGCTTTCCGATTTAGAAATTGGTCAATGGGTATTGGTGGTTTAGTCTCGTTAGCGCATGATGCGATCATATTATTGGGTACTTATTCGTTACTCGATGGTTATTTATCTTTCTCGCTATCGGTCGACCAATCCTTTATCGCGGCAATCTTAACGGTGCTGGGATATTCGATCAATGATACGGTGGTGGTCTATGACCGTTTACGGGAGTATTTACATATCCATCCAAAACAAGATACGTTGAAGACCTATAACGATGCAATGAATAGTACCTTGCGTCGTACCTTTAGTACCTCTCTTACTGTATTGATCGTGTTGGTGGCTATCTTCCTGTTTGGAGGAACATCTATTAAAGGATTTATCTTTGCGATGTTATTTGGTATTTTTGTAGGTACTTATTCTTCTGTGTTTGTTGCTACTCCAATAGCATACGATTCATTGCCTAAAAGCAAAAGAATAGAATCAGAGAAGAAATAGGCTGATCTTAATGGATAGAAAAGACCCGGCTTTTTTGAAGTCGGGTCTTTTTTTTGATTCGATTAAAGTGGCTAACATTTAAGGTTGAAAAATTATATCTTTGTGATAAACTAATTTTAATATGGGACAGATACTTCTTTTTTTTAGTGGTGGAGAGATCATGGTTGTGGTATTTTTTGCATTTACCTGGACTAGCACGTACCGTTGGAAAAGGGATGCGTGAATTCAATAAAGCTACTGCTGACCTGAAGAATGAATTTGAAAGTCATACCTCAGATATCAAACAAGATCTTACCAAGATGACCGATAAACTTGAAAAAGGGGTCTCGGAAACAAAAAGAAAGATCGACGAAGAGCTGAAGGACTGAGGAATGTTGATATTCTAATTGGATTAAAGTACTGATCGAAATAATATGACCAACAAATTTTTCTAAACATTAACTTTAAATTCAAGACTCAAATCATAAAATGCAAATTTTAAACTTTGACTTTTGAACTTTTACTTTTTCATTCTCTTCTCTTTCTGATGCTTAAAGCTGATCTACTTCTTAAATCATATGGAGACCTTAACGTATTAAAAGGGATCTCTCTTCATGTTCAAAAAGGAGAAATTGTTTCTATTATCGGATCAAGCGGTGCAGGTAAAACAACCTTACTTCAAATTCTAGGAACCTTAAGTAAACCCGATTCTGGAAAGGTCTGGATCAACAATAAAGAGGTCTTTGCCATGGGTGAGAAGGAACTTTCTCGCTTTCGTAATCAAGAGATCGGCTTCGTATTTCAGTTTCATCACTTGCTGCCTGAGTTTACTGCATTAGAAAATGTCTGTATCCCTGGTTATATCGCTGGAACTCCTCAGAAAGAAGTCGAAAGTCGGGCGAAAGAGCTTCTTGGTATTTTAGAGTTAAACGACCGTTTCGATCATAAGCCATCTCAACTTTCAGGCGGGGAGAAACAACGTGTTGCCGTGGCACGTGCCTTGATCAATAACCCTTCCATTATATTGGCTGATGAGCCATCAGGGAATCTTGATTCAAACAATCAAGAGGAACTCTATCGCCTGTTTTTTAATCTGCGTGAGAAATTTGGTCAGACCTTCATTATCGTTACTCACGATACCCATTTTGCAGGCCTTACAGACCGGATGATCCAAATTAAAGACGGAGTTGTAGTTGGTTAGTCTGAATGTCCTACATGCCTCTATTTACTTTGCAATCGTGAAGCTAACGATTCGTTATTGCTAAATTATCCCAGAACCTAACAAAGCCGAAAACACCAATAATACGATTGAAACAAAGATTTGCAGCGTTTTAATGGTTATTTTTTTGACCAGCTTATTTCCAATATAAACCCCTAAGAAGGCACATAGAACGGCAAAAGTCAATAGTGTCATCTTTGTTGAATCAATGCTTTTAAGGGTCGTGGAGGCATATAGCGAGAGTCGTGTGATGTCAACAAGACAGGCAATAACCACTCCTGTGCCGATAAATAGTTCTTTCGATAGACCAGCTCGAATTAAAAATGAACTTCGCAAAGCACCTTGATTGCCAGATAGTCCTCCAAAGAAACCACTGAGTAACCCTCCAAGAGGCATATATTTCTTGTCGAATTGCATCCCAGATAGCTTGGGGATTAGTTCAATCAAGGAGAAGATTAACAATAGCAGGGCTATGGTGAGCTTCATAGGGGTAATTATCATGACCTTTTCATACAACGTGTAGGTCATGATGGGACTTGAATTTGAGAGTGTATTTAAGAAATAAGCTCCAACAAAGGCTGCAATCACTGAAGGTATACCAAATCGGACAATAATTCTCCAATCGATGTGTTGATAATAAAACCCTAACTTGATTAGATTATTTGAAAAATGGACAATTGCTGTCAGGGCAATGGCAATCTCAATCGGGAAGAAGATTCCAAAGACAGGCATCAATAGGGTGCCGAGACCAAACCCTGAAAACAGGGTTAGTCCGGCGCCTAAAAAGGTGGTTAATCCGATTAGAATATACTCCATCTTAACTATTTGTTATAGTCTCAAAATTACATATTGAAAATTAATTTCAAACTTATATTCCTCCCCATATTGTAAACACCCATCTTGCCTGTCATAGGGTTAAGCGGACCGTATTTAAGTCGACTTAAATGACTTTGATAGGCTACGTCAGCTAAATTTTCAGCACTTAGATAAATGCTTAAAAAATCAGCTTTTTTGAAAGCTTTGACATTGGCGCCGAGGCCTGCACTCAGCAGCGTATAGGCTGGAGTTGGAGTTTCTGTTTGATAGGCTTTGAAATAATGGTCTTGTTTGAAGTAATAATCAATTCCAAATTTCAGGTATCCATTGGTTAGCGATTTCCCAATTTTCTTAAACTTTGCCTTTAATTCTCCACTGTATTTTGGAGGGGGTATGAATGTCAGATATTTAGTGCTGTCAGGTTGATTGTTTTGAGTAGCCTGAACGAATGAAAATGAGTTCTCGATATGCAGCCAATCTAGCGGATGCGGGTGGATATCGAAATAGATTTCTCCTCCTTTAAGCACTGAATTTCCTTGAGCAAATTTAAATGCGGGTGCCGGATCTGATGAATTTGGTATTGAATCACCACCAGCAATATTGCTTAGTTTACGTGAATAGATATAGTTCGAGATGAAATTTACAAATGGAGTTGCTTCAAAAGTTAGGTGGTCGGTGTTTAAGAAATAGGCCACATCAATTTGATGGCTTAGCTCTGGATTTAAATTTGAGGTTCCATACTCATACCTAAAAGAACCTTCATGCTTGCCATTTGAAGCAATCTCTGCAATGTTTGGAGCTCTAAAGCCTCTAGATAAATTGATTTTAAAGGTCGATTCATGATCTGCTTGATAGGATAGTCCAATACTGCCCGAATAACTAGTGTAATTGTTGTTAAGGGCTTTAAATTTCAAGGTGTTTAAGCTCCATAATCGATTAGTTGGGGCGCCAAATGGATCCAAAATGAGTTTGTCCGCAGCAATAGTCCTAGAGTCAACTCGAAAGCCTCCGGCCAAGATTAAATCTTTTGCGACAGTCTTCTGTCCAAATACAAACCCACCAGCATCGAATAAATGGTAAGCTGGAATTAAGAATTCTAATCCTTTATTTTTATTGCCTTGAAAAATACCATTTATTCCTAGTGAGATATCCCATCCTTTAAGCTCCGTTAGATTATACCTTAGGTTATAATTTATCGTGCTTAAATCAAAAAATAAAGCTTTGTTGTTTGGATTCATTATATCACCAAATTCTTTTCTGGTGTTATTCTGAAGTCCAATATCAAAGTTAAGTGTCCCTTTTTGAAGGATGAAGAAGTTGTTTGCCAAGAATCTAAGGTGATCAACTTGTTGATGAGGAAAGCCTATTTGATAGCCATTGAGATCATTCGCTGTTGATGAAACAATATTAGTAGAGCCTAATCCATCAGGTGCTAGAAAGGTAAAGCGTCCAAGTTGATCTCGTTCTCCTTCGATCATATTTAAGGTGGAACTGAACGAGCTAAAATCAATATGCGTATATCCCCATTTCTTATTTAGTCCTAGAGCCAAGCTTTCGCTATGCTCTTTAAACCCAGAATTGTAAACGATGCCATCGTACTTGTTCCGATAATTTCCGGCTAACTTATTGCTAATACGACCAAGCCATTGAAATCCATTTTTATTCCCTGCATTTGAAATGGAAGTGCCAATTAGATTATTGTTTGTTTGGTAGTCAGTAACTAATTGTGTTTTCAATTCGTTCGCATGAGGTGCCTTAGGTGAGATGAAATTTATTACCCCTGCAATCCCATCAGATCCGTACATTAGACTGCCAGGACCCTTAACGATCTCTACTCTATCAATAGCATATTCATCGATTTCAATCCCATGCTCATCGCCCCATTGTTGTCCCTCTTGCCGAATGCCATTGTAAAGCGTGATTATTCGGTTGTAACCTAATCCTCGAATAGTTGGTTTGGAGATCCCAGCTCCTGTAGTAATCTGATTGACTCCAGGAATATTTTTTAATGCGTCGATCAGGTTTGTCGAGCTCGATTGATTCAGCGTCTCTAGATCAACCGGTTTAATGACAATAGGACTATGTTTAAGTTCTGTCGAATGAGATACGGCAGTTACAACAACGTGATTTAACTCTGTTGTTGCTTCACTTAGCGTGAAATTTAAGATGGTATCTGTGCGAATTGAAAGTCGTTCAGTAACTCTTTTGTACCCTAAGAGGCTAACTTCAATAAGGTAGCTCCCTTTTTTGATGGGGCCGATAAGATATTCCCCATCCCTGTCTGTCGCCGTACCAGTTTTTAGATCGGTGATGTAAATGGTCGCTCCAATAAGTTTTTCTTTTGTTTGTTGATCCGTTACGATTCCGCTGAGCTTATGTTGGCCATATGTCGATTGGAATATGCCGAATAACAATACTATAATAATTGTTTGTTTCATCCTGTATTCTAAATTAAAGTTAATGATAACTTACAGGACCTTCGTCGTCCTGTAAAATAAATTAAGCTAGGAGTGATGAAACGGCAGGTGGCCCTCTGTTGGCAGAGTTTCTAGTGTTAAGATTATGGGTGCTTTGGTTCTTATTTTGGTACTTTATGACCTGCTCATTGGCAAGCCATTCAATAGTAAAGGGCTGAAAAGAGTGCGGAGTGACAATGTGGTTGTCGCATAAGACACATTTTTCTGGGGCTTTTGTGAGGTGCGTTTTGTGATTGTGATTAAGGTCTTTCTCGGCAAAGTAGATTGCTTTTTCACAGGCTGAAGCTTGCAGATAGGCAATTTGAGTCGATTTGTGATGGTGAACTAAAATAGATGGGACAAAGCTGAATAGATAAATCAGCAAGAACATGAATCCTTTTAACCCTATTTTAATATGTCGTCTCAATCTGTCGTTCTTTATAAGATCACAAATATAGAACAATGATCAGTATTTCGATTGAGGTTTCTAGAATTTCTCGAATACTCCCAATCCAAACAGTGCAAAGTCATATTTTACTGGATCGGCAGGATCTAATAATCTTAAATTATGGTCTAATTCAGCAACTGCTTTCGCATCATTTTGAGACCGAGTAAGGAGTCCTAATTTGCGAGCAACATTCCCCGAATGGACATCAAGAGGGCAGGAGAGCTGGCTAGGAACGATGGAATTCCAGAGTCCAAAATCTACCCCGCAATTATCTTTTCTTACCATCCATCTTAAATACATGTTAATCCGTTTTGCTGCTGAACCACTCATTGGATCAGAGATATGTTTGGCTGTCCTTACTGGATGCGGAAGGCTGAAGAACTCATTTTTGAACATTGAGATAGCAGTCTGAGTTGAGGCGAGCTCTAATTGCCGAGATAGAGCAACCTCTAATCCTCCTTTATTCGCATAGATATGTTTTAAAGCCTTGATAAAATAGGCACAGTCTGTTTGATTAAATGTGCGGTGCACAAACCCCTCGAGTCGTTCGAGATGGTGTGGTTTGTGATTTAAAACGAAATCATAGGGAGCATTCCCCATGAGATTCATCAGCTTTAAACCATTACTGATGATCATTTTCCGATTTCCCCAGGCTATGGTGGCCACTAAGAATCCAGAAATCTCAATATCTTCCTTTAATTGGTATTGATGAGGAATGGTTATTGGATCTGATTCAATAAATTTAGGATTGTTATATTTAACAACCATCTCATCTAAAAATTCTTTTATTTCGGGGTTAAAGCTGCTCAAATTGACTTAAATTTACCAGAACAAAGTTAATTAAAGATCTAGTAGTTGGTTGAATTTCATCAACTCTAAAACAGATATATGCGAAGGAATCCTTGGTTCGAGTTTAAACAGTTTCGTGTTGAACAACATAAGTCTGCCATGAAAGTTAGTACCGATAGTGTATTAATTGGCGCATGGGCTACTATTGGCTTAGCTCAACGGATTTTAGATGTTGGCACGGGTACTGGTGTTATTGCATTGATGATGGCTCAGCGCTCTTTAGCAACTGTTGTGGCAATTGAGATTGAGGCGGAGGCTTCTCAGGAGGCTCGACAGAATTTTAATCAATCACCTTGGACCGAACGATTATCACTTTTAAATGATGATTTCTCGGTTTTTGCGAATCAAAAGTCGCTGAATTTCGATTTAATTGTGAGTAATCCTCCATTTTTTGCCGATTCACTAAAATCGAAAGATAAGGCACTTGCTACTGCTCGGCACACCGATGACTTATCGCATAAACAACTTTTGATGGGAGCTAAGAATTTGCTCGCTCCGAACGGTCTTTTAAGTGTTATATTGCCTTATACTTGTTTTAGTGATTTTAAGGAAGAGGCTAGATTAATTGGTTTTTATTTGAAACGACGGACTGTCGTCATTCCAAAGATTGGAAAGCTGCCAAAACGCGTTTTGATTGAATTAACCCTCGAGGCCTGTTACCCTGTATTAGAGGAACTTACAGTCTTAGATAGTAATGGTGATTATACTCAAGAATATAAGAGCTTAACAACGGAATTTTATCCAGCTTTTTGATGTTATTTTACAATTAAGGATAAACAATGATCTCTCAGTTTTTCTGTCATCTGAATATTTGGGCTGCCTTGTTAGCTGCCTTGGTTCGGTTAATACTAGGAAGTTTCTGGTATTCGCCTTTGTTGTTTGGTGATAAATGGATGATCGCAAACCGATTTACTGAAAAAAGTCTCGAGAAAGGTCATTCACTGCGAATGATCGCCTTAATCTCCTTCACCCTTTCGTTTTTGGGGGCTTTGGCATTAGGACTCTTTATTACCTCCGACTCAACAGCATTTTCTGGCGCTGGCATGGGGGCTTTGGTCGCTCTGTTTTGGATCTCAACTTCTAAGGCCAATACATGCTTATTCGAGCATCAATCGCTTCAATACTTCCTGATTCATGCCGGTTACGATTTGGTTGGTTATGTTGCGATGGGAGCTATCCTTGGCTTTTGGCACTCCTAGTTTTTCCATTCTTTTAGAAGTTGGGTTTTATTTGATCATCACAACAAGAATTTATTACTTTTGATTCGAAACCCAAATTTGAATTCCATGAAGTTCGTATGGCTTTGCTTGATGCTCTTTCTGTTCTTTGTGCCAAAGTCTAAGGCTCTAGTTTTATCACCTGATGCGAATATTTCGTTATTAACATGCGAGACTGGTGATGAGATATATTCCTATTTCGGTCATAGTGCGGTTCGGATAAATGATCCCAAGGCTGGTGTCGATTATGTGTTTAATTATGGGGTCTTTAGCTTTGATACTCCTAATTTTGCTTGGCGTTTTATGAAGGGAGAGACCGATTATATGATCGCCGGACAGCGTATGAATTCTTTTCTTGAAGCCTATGTGGAGGAGAATCGAACCGTTTACGAACAAATATTAGATCTTACACCCATTGAGAAACAAGCCCTTTTCGACGCGTTGCTTGAAAACTCAAAAGTTGAAAATAGGCTTTATAGGTATCGTCATTTTTCAGATAACTGCTCGACTCGGGTTCGTGATCAGTTTGAGAAATGTGTGAACCATGCCTTGCATTATGATACTTCAAAAGATCCGAAACTGACATATAGACAACTTATAGATCAATGCGTTCCAGTAAATAGCTGGGATGGATTTGGAATAAAAATTGGCCTTGGGATACCGACCGATGAGCAAACAACTTTTGCTCAGAAGATGTTTTTGCCTATTTATTTATTGAATAGCATGGCGAGTGCAACAGTTGAAAGAGATGGTGTCAAAAAGCTGTTTGTCCAACCTAAAACGATACTGTTTCAGGCGACTCCAAGGGTTTCGGCTTTTGATTTTACATCGCCAGTTGTGTTTTTTATTGCTTTGTTCATACTAATACTTGGACTAACAGCTTTGGAAGTTCGTCGAAAGAGCCGTTTTGTATGGCTCGATTTTCTGCTCTTCTTCTCATTGGGATTGTGTGGTTTGTTATTGTCTTTCCTTTGTTTTGTCTCTCTGCTGGAAGCCACTGGATCAAATCTGAATCTTATCTGGGCACTTCCAACTCATTTTATCTTTGCAATTTTGTGGCTCTTCAAATCTTTACGCCCTCGTTTGTTAGGGTATTTGAAATTTACTGTTGTCAGTTCTGCTTTGTTTTTGCTTGGTATGGCCTTTTTACCCCAGACCTTTCATTGGTTGGTTATTCCAATCTGTTTGATAATCATTTTACGTTCGGGAAGTGCTCTGCTTTATCGAGATAATATTGTCGCTTAATCTTGAAAGGGAGGTTGCCTTGTGTGAATTCTTTTGATTCACTTTTTCTATACACGATTTGTTGAAAACTTACGAGTTTAAGTTTCTATGAAAAGATCTTTCATAGGTTGATTGTCTTATCTTTGTTTGAATGACTCTTTTTTAATCTTTATCCCTTGACAACACCTCCGAATAAGTACGCCGAGACCCCATTAATGAAGCAATATTATGCGGTTAAGAATAAATATCCTGACGCTGTATTGCTTTTCAGAGTTGGTGATTTTTATGAAACGTTCGGAGAAGATGCAATCAAAGCTTCTGGAATTTTAGGAATCACCCTGACTCGACGTGCCAATGGATCTTCAAGTTTTGTTGAACTAGCTGGCTTCCCCTATCACTCTTTAGATACTTATCTTCCAAAGCTTGTTCGGGCTGGTCAGCGTGTGGCTATTTGCGAACAACTAGAAGATCCTAAACTCACCAAAAATATCGTTAAAAGAGGGATTACTGAATTGGTAACACCAGGGGTTTCTATTGACGATAATGTTTTAGAGCACCGCGAGAATAACTTCTTGGCTTCCGTGCATATCGATAAAACTTTGGCTGGTGTTTCATTTTTGGATATCTCGACCGGTGAATTTTTGACCGCTGAGGGATCGTTTGAATATGTCGATAAACTTTTAAGTAGTTTCCAACCTAAAGAGGTGCTCTTTCAGAAAGGAAAGGAGAAGCTTTTTGTGGAGCTTTTTGGGAGTAAGTTTTATACCTATAAATTAGATGATTGGATCTATACTGAAGATGCAGCTAATGATCGTCTTTTACGTCACTTTGAGACCGCTTCACTGAAAGGGTTTGGAGTTCAGGCGTTGCAACTGGGTATTATCTCATCTGGTGCAATCTTGCACTACCTCGATTTTACACAGCATTCACAAATACAGCACATAAGCGCTTTGTCGCGAATTGAGGAAGATCGATATGTCTGGCTTGATCGCTTTACCGTTCGTAATCTTGAACTCTTCCATACCCTAAACGAAGGGGCCAAAACTCTTGTGCAAGTTATCGATAAGACGATTAGTCCGATGGGTTCTCGTCTTTTGAAACGATGGGTTGCATTGCCATTAAAAGATATTCAGCGGATTAATGATCGGCTAGAGGTGGTTCAGGAATTTTCTGACAATGCAGATTTAAAACTTTCTATCGAAGAGCAGCTTCATCATATCGGTGATCTGGAGCGAATTATCTCAAAGGCCGCTGTTGGACGCGTGAACCCTCGAGAGGTTGTGCAGCTGAAAGTTGCGCTTTGTGCCATAGAGCCTATTAAAGAGATTTGTACAGGCTCAAAAAATAAAGTCTTAAATAGATTGGGTGAGCAACTTAATTTATGTCAGACTATTCGAGATCGAATCGAACATGAGCTTTTTAATGATCCTCCGATGCTGATCTCGAAAGGACATGTTATTGCTCAGGGTGTTTCTTCGGAGCTCGATGAATTGCGCGACCTGGCTTTTACGGGTAAAGATTACCTGCAGAAGATGCAAGAGCGTGAGATCGCCTCGACAGGTATCAGTTCGTTAAAAATAGCTTTTAATAATGTCTTTGGGTACTACATCGAAGTGCGGAATATGCACAAAGATAAAGTTCCAGAGCACTGGATACGAAAGCAAACACTGGTCAATGCCGAGCGCTATATCACCGAGGAACTCAAGGATTATGAATCAAAGATCTTGGGTGCAGAGGAGAAAATATTGGCCATTGAGATTCGCTTGTTTAATGAACTCGTATCAGCGTTAACCGAATATATCTTAGCCATACAGCTAAATGCTAATCTTTTGGCTCAGGTTGATTGCTTATTGTCATTTGCTTCTGTGGCTAAGAGTAATCATTACAAGAGACCACTTTTGGACGAGTCGCAAGTAATCGATATTAAGGGTGGTCGTCATCCAGTTATTGAGCAATCACTTCCTATTGGTGAAAAATACATTACCAACGATGTTTACTTGGATAATGAAGAGCAACAGATCATTATCATTACAGGGCCAAATATGGCAGGAAAGTCTGCTTTGTTAAGACAGACGGCCTTAATCGTTTTAATGGCTCAAATGGGCTCTTTTGTCCCTGCGGAAGCTGCTTCGATTGGTTATGTCGATAAGATTTTCACTCGAGTTGGAGCCTCGGACAATATTTCGCAAGGTGAGTCTACCTTTATGGTTGAGATGAATGAGGCAGCAAGCATCTTGAATAATATGTCGGATCGCAGTTTGATCCTTCTAGATGAACTTGGTAGGGGGACGAGTACCTATGATGGCATATCAATTGCTTGGTCGATTGTGGAATATATTCATGAATACCCAAAAGGGAAAGCTAAGACTTTATTTGCAACCCATTATCATGAATTAAACGAGATGGAGAAGTCGTTCTCTAGGGTTCGAAACTTTAATGTTACGATTAAAGAGGTAGGGAACAAGGTTATTTTCTTACGCAAGTTAGTTCCTGGCGGAAGCAATCATAGTTTTGGTATTC
>JAPLDS010000022.1 GCA_026391295.1 Bacteroidia bacterium
ACAAAACCATCGGATGCATTATGATTCAAACGTAATCCAAATGAGCCGGTCTGCGACTTAGGAACATTTAAAGAGAATGATCCCAAAATTGAGTTGGATGTACCAACACCAACTTTAAAATCCCCAATTCCCAACTCCTTCGATTTGGCACTATTTACATCGGCCGCTTGAATAGCCGAGGCGCTAAATCCAGCGCTAATTGGACGACTTTCAATTGAATATTTAAACTCAGGAGTAAAACGTGTTGTGTCTTCAAACAATGGCAATAGGTTCAACTTATTCGCCTTAGACATGGACGGATGATAAGCTTTCATAACCTCTACAGATTGATTCAGCTTAGTGGTATCTTTTTGTGCACTTGTAGTGGTGACAAAACTTACTAAAAACAGCAGCAAAATAGCTAGATGTAAATATTTCATGGTCCTAATTTATTTCTTTATTGTTTCATCACCTGTTGATTGAGGTGCAGAAACAGCCTTTTCAGTTGATGCATTTGAAGCCTCCAAAGCCTTTAGCGCTTGCTGAGCCTCTTCAATGATTCCATCCTCTTTTTGCTCATAATTTTCAATAATACTTTTTAATGTATTAGTTGCCTGAAAAACATCTTTTTGCTTCTCGTACACTTTAGCCAACAGCAAGAAACTCTTACCAAGCCAATATTGATGAGGAGTATTTTTTTCAATGAAATCATTCACCTCATCTTCAGCTTCCTTCAATTTATTTTCACCCAGATAATATTCGCAAACGCGATATTTTGCTTCAGCACCCTCTAAAGACTTTGCATCTAAGGCAAGTTTGCGCCAAAGAGGAAGAGCCTTTAAAGGTTCATGCAGCTCAATAGCAGATTTTGCAGATTTAAAAACAACTTCTCGATCAAGCTCTGGTGGAATTTTATCCATACTTCTGATCTTAAGTCCCATCTTAAAAGCCTCATCAAACTGTTTTAATTCGAAGTAGCAACGCAAACGCCCAACCAATGAAAGCAGAGAACCATCAGTGTTGCTTGCAGCTGTTTCTAAACGTTGGTAATAGTCTAGGGCCTTTGGGTAGTCAGCAGCTTTGTAGGCAAGTTCTGACCCTTTTAACAGCGCGTTCTCAGTAAAAATATTTGCTGGTTGAGTAATGATAAAATTATAATTAACCAACGCCTCATCAAATTTACCTGCATTATATGCCATTTCTGCCTTGTAAAAATTCACATTTAGGATAAAATTCCCAGCAGGAAAATCAACGAGGTACTTCCCAAGCTCTTCCGTAGCCCTTGGATCCTTTGCCATATAAAGCTTTTCAGCGGCATAGTAGGTAAGAGAATCTTGCTCATTCTGTGACGGCGTAGCTGACTGCCCAAGCGACTTTGCATAACTGATATAGTCCCCAACCTTATTGGTCTCTACATAATTATTTTTTATTCCTGATAAGGCGCTTTTGGCTTCAGGGCTGTTGGGATAATTCTCGGCCACTTGTTTAAAATAAGCCGTTGAAGCGTCAAAATCAGTTCCATTATAGGCCAGAAGTCCAAGTTGTATTAAGGCCTTCGGCTTATAAGGACTTGAGGGATAAGTCGCGATCATAGCCTTGTAATTCTCAATCGCCTTTGCGTTATCTTGAAGCCGCTCAAAAGCTCTGCCAGTCTCAAACAGCGCATCATCTAAATAATTTGACTTTGGAAACTCACTGGGAAACTGGCTTAGCTCGCTAATTTTAACCGAGTGATCATTCAACAACCCGTGACAGAATGCCTTCTGAAATAGGGCATAATCAGCATCAGTCGATCCATTCTCATAGGCCTGTTGATAATAGCCAATGGCCTCCGAGAATCGACTTCTCACAAAACTGCAATCACCCAATCGATTTAAAGCATCCGAATAAAGCGGAATTCCCTTATTCTGTTTACCCTCGGTATATTTAACAAGCCAACTTGCTGCCCCTTCGTAATCTTCTTTGTTAAAGATTATATAGCCGATATTATAGTTCGAGGTTGCCAACTCTTTTAGCCCATTAGAAGCTGGAATAGCTTGAAATTTATGATAATCAACAAGGGCCTCTTCCGTTTTACCTAAACGGAAATAGGCTTCGGCTCTCCAATAATAACTTAAGGCGTAGAAATTATTTTTAGCTCCATTGAACGCACTTAGCTTTTCGAATAAACTTAATGCATCCTTAAATTTAAGATCCCTAAATAATTCGATTCCCCGATTTAAAACAACCCGCTGATAGGCCTTCTTTATGGAACTGCTTTTTATTTTAATCTTTTCCGATGCCGTTAGCGCATCTTTATAGTTGCGTGTTGTCATAAACACCTTGCTCAGATATTCATAAGCAACCTTATTATTCTCTGAGTTTGGATATTCAGAAATGTAACGATCAAAGGCTTTTATCGACTCATTAAAGGGCGAATAATTAAGCTCATAGGTTATTTTAGCGTATTGAAATAAGGCATCTTCCTTGATGGTAGGATCAAAATCTAAACTGGAAGCATTTTGAAATGCCATCATAGCCTTCTGTTTATCTTCCAACTTTACATATAATCCAGCTAGCTCATAATAGCTATTTTGACCTAAAGCATCTTTTTTCTGAGTCGATTTTTCTAAATTTGAAATCGCAGCTTCTGTCAGTCCAACTTTACCTTGACAATACCCTGCAACATAATACTGCAATAAAGTGATATCTTTTTCCTTTTCATACAGTTCAATATATGGGATGGCCGACTTATATTCACCTAGCTTATAATAAGATACAGCCAATGTCTTAGCCAACTCCAGTTTTCGAACGGCTTTAGCAGAGTTCATTAAAGCTGGCCCCATTTCAACTACCGTCTGATATTTCTCTTGCGCAAAATAGATCTGAGCCTTGTAAAATGGAATCTCAGCACTAAACAAAGGCGACTTCTCAATTTTCTGAAATTCGGCCAATGCTAAATCATATTTGCCATCCAAAAAACAGATATGGGCCCAATAGTATTTTGAGATCTCAGCATAGTTACCCGGTTGATCTTTTAGTTCAGCAAAATTAACTTTGGCGATATCTCGCTTACCTAATTCAAGATTACAATATCCAGATTTATAGATAAATTCATCCAGATCATCACCCTTTAATCCTTGCTGCTCGATCTTTTGGTAGGATACAATAGCTAGTTTATAGTTTTTGCGGCTAAATGCAGAATTGGCAAGACTCAGATAAGCCTTATTTACATGGGGTGAATTTGGATTATCTTGAACAAACTGTTCCATTAAAGCTTTGCCATTGGCATTACCCATTTCTAAAGCGCAAAGTCGAAGAAAATAGTCAGATTCCTCAGCGAATGTAGAGCCGACTTCTGATAGGGCCGCTAATTTTTGAAAATCTAAAATTGCAGCACCATAATTATTGGTTTCAATATGATTTAATCCAGATCGATAATATTCGTTACAGAGTTCAGAAGTCCGAATTATTTGACCATTCAGAGCAAGAGTGAAAAGCAAAAAGAGCGCAAACACCTGTAGTTTCTTGCTGTATATTTTCATTTTTAAAATTTAAGTATTCTAAAATCCGTTAAAGTCAACCTTTAAATTCACCTGAATTTTACTCCAAAACAGACTTACTAAAAAAACCGATGAATATCATTAGTTTTGCAAATAGGTGCTTTTACAAATATAGACTTTATAAAAAACTATTTGAACCGTGGAGCCAATCATTGAACTAAAAAATACGGACATTTATCAACGTGATCAATTGGTCCTAAAAAACATCAATCTCTTGATAAACAAAGGAGAATTCCTCTATGTTATTGGGAAGGTAGGGAGTGGGAAAACTAGTCTGTTGAAAACTTTGTACCACGAATTACCCATGCGCGTAGGCACAGGGTCAATCTGTGGCTATCAATTGCACAAAATACACTCAAATGAGGTTCCGCTTTTGCGACGTAAACTTGGAATTGTTTTTCAGGATTTCCAGTTACTGACAGATCGTTCAGTTTTTCTAAACCTTCAATTTGTGTTGAAAGCTACTGGCTGGCACGATGATAAATTAATTCAAAAAAGGATTGAAAAAGTTCTAAATCAGGTTCAGATGGAAAATGCTGGATCACGCATGCCTCACCAGCTTTCGGGAGGGGAACAACAACGAATTGTTATTGCGAGGGCATTATTAAATGATCCTGAGATAATTCTTGCCGATGAACCCACTGGAAACCTTGATCCAGAGACATCTGAATCCATCCTTAACTTGTTTAAAGATATTCATAATCAAGGTAAAACCGTTGTCATGGCAACACACGACTACCCTCTTATTAAAAAGTTCCCAGCTCGTACAATGATCTGTGAAGGCGTGAGTATCAATGAATATAACAGTGACTTGACATTGGTTGATTTCGAAACTTTGTTGGAACCAACACCAACTAAGAAAACTAAAAAAGGGATCTAACAGACCATGCATATCTTACAGAAAAACTATTCTCTAAAATCCCTAAACACGTTTGGGATTGATGCGAAAGCCAAATATTATCTGACCTTTGATGCTCCTCAAGACTTTGCTCAGTTTTTTGATCAATACCCATCATTAAAACTAGAGAAAAAACTATTTCTAGGTGCAGGAAGTAACTTATTATTTGTGACCGATTTCGATGGACTAATCATACATCCAAAGATCGAAGGGATAAAATGTGTTCATGAGGATGGTAACAGCATCGACTTAGAAGTTGGGGCTGGTGTGAACTGGGATTTCTTTGTAAATTATTGCGTTGAAAATGAATATTACGGCATTGAAAATCTATCATTAATTCCGGGAAACATCGGTGCAGTACCGGTACAAAATATTGGAGCGTATGGTGTTGAAGCCTCTTCATTAGTTTATCAGGTAAATGGCATAACGCTTGACACACTTCAATCCAAATCCATAAATGGAAAAGATTGTGAATTTGATTATCGGACAAGTCTATTTAAAGAAAAACTTAAGGATAATTTTCTTGTTACATCGGTCATATTCAGACTTTCAAAGCAACCAAATTTTAAAATTCAATATGAAGGTTTGGTTGATAAAATAGCTCAATTTGGCCCTTTAAATATCCAAAACATCCGCAAAGCGATCATCGCTATTCGGCAGGCAAAACTTCCAGATCCCGCCGTACTGGGAAATGCAGGGAGTTTCTTCAAAAATCCTATTGTATCAGAGAACCAATCCATCCCATTAAGACAACAATATTCAGATATCCCCGTGTATCCATTTAAACCTGGACTTGTCAAAGTTGCTGCAGGATGGTTGATAGAAAAAGCTGGATGGAAAGGGTCATCTCTTGGAAATGCAGCTGTCCATGACAGGCAGGCACTGGTATTAATTAATAAAGGAGAGGCTTCTGGAGAAGAGATCTTTCAATTATCGCAAGCCATTGCGACTGATGTTAAGTCTAAATTCGATATTACTTTAGAAAGAGAAGTGCAACTTATCAAGGCTGACTAACCCTAAAAACTCAAGAAAGAACTCTTTCAGCAACTGTTGCCGTTTCTTATTTGAAAATTTTTCGTTTGTTCAAGGCACTCTGATACCGTGCAGCATTTTGGTTATGCTCAGATAAGGTCTTGGCAAAGTTATGAGATCCAGAAAAATCTTCTTTTGCACAGAAATACATATACTGGTGACTCTCCGCATTTAACACTGCGTCCACACTAGATATTTCTGGGAAGTTAATAGGACCTGGAGGCAGACCGGCATTTTTATAGGTATTGTAAGGCGAATCAACGGTCAAATATTGAGTTAGTATCCGTTTGATTTGAAAATCCCCCAAGGCATATTTCACTGTCGGATCTGCTTGAAGAGGCCAACCCATCTTAAATCGATTGATGTAGACCCCTGCGATGCGTGGTTTCTCGCTAGTCATGTTCGACTCTTCCTGCACAATTGAAGCGATCGTAACTACTTGAATTGGAGTTAAGGCCAATTTCACAGCCTTATCTTTTCGAGCATTGGTCCAAAATCGATCATACTCAATTTTCATTCGTGCAATAAACTCCTTTGGTGAGGTATTCCAATAAAACTCATAGGTATTTGGAATAATAAGCATTGGAAACTCTTCACAAGACATTCCCAAGTCTGCCGCTACCCTATCGTCATTGAGCGTTTCAAAAAAAGCGGTACTATCAGCCTCTAAATATTTCGATAGTCGACCAGCTAAATCCTCTCTAAACCGTATATTGTTGAAAGTAACCTTTACTGACTTCTGCTTTCCGGATCGCAAGAGATTGATTAACTGATTATTATTCCATCCTTTTTGAACCTGATAAGCACCTGGAAGAACCTTTTTCGAATACCTCTTTTGTGAACTGATCCATTTGAATGTTGACAGATCTGTTAGAATATGATTGCGATCTAAAGAATCGATAACTTGCTGAAAATCTGCACCAGTACTAATATATAAAACTTTAGAAATAAGCACATTGGGTTTATATACTGCTAGATAATATTTACGAGCAAAAGATCCAAGGATGAACAAAAGAATAAAGCACGCCACGAGTATTCCCTTCCAAAAGATTGAAAGTGATCTTAACCTTTGGAGAAGGCGTTGCATCATCGAGGGGAGATTATCAAATATTATGTTCATGATCTAATAAAAACAAGGCGAAAATACGAAAAATGTTCGATAGTAAAATCAATGGTTATTTGAAATCATTATAGCTTATCGTTGCATCTATTATTCGTAATTTTGCATCTTGAAGCTGTTTGTAAATTGATCAAAATACGACCTTATGCATCACATAAAACTGGCTGAAAACATCTACTTCTTGGGATTTAATGATCGAAGGACTCACCTATTCGAAAACATCTGGCCTATCCCGAATGGAATTTCCTATAACTCCTATTTAATTGACGATGAGAAAATCGCAATTATAGATACTGCTGAGCGCGGATTTATTGAAGATTATCTCGAGAAAATTCAAGTAATCATTGGAGAACGACAGATAGATTATCTGATTATTAACCATATGGAACCTGATCATTCTGGAGCTTTAAAAGCGATTAAAAGCAGGTATCCCGATATAACCCTGGTTGGAAATAAGAAAACATTTGGAATTATTGAAAGTTTCAGCATCGATCCAGGCAAGGTCATGATGGTGCATGATGACGACACGCTATGTTTAGGAAAAACAACGTTGCAATTTCAGACAATTCCAATGGTGCATTGGCCTGAAACAATGGTCACCTATGATGTCAATCATAAAATACTCTTCTCTGGTGATGCTTTTGGAAGTTACGGAACATTGGATGGCGGGGTCTTCGATGATGAAATTAATTTAGATTTTTATGAGGTCGATGTGATGCGCTATTTCACCAATATTGTAGGTAAATACTGTGCTCATACTCAAAGAGCAATGAAGAAGCTTTCGATTTTAGACATTAAAATGATCGCCTCAACGCATGGTCCTGTTTGGCGCACTGATTTAGACTGGGTACTTAGTCGGTACTCAAAATGGAGCAATTACGAAATGGAGCAAGGTGTGGTCATTGTCTATGGCTCCATGTATGGAAATACCCAAAAAATGGCGGAGGTAATAGCCCGACAATTGAGTGTTCGAGGAATAAAAAATATTCGCGTCTACGACTCTTCTAAAACACATTCCTCCTATATCATCAATGACATTTTTAAATACAAAGGCTTTATTGTAGGGAGCTGTGCCTATAACAATGCTTTATTCCCCAATGTAGAGACCTTATTAGCGACCATTGAGCATATGGCTCCCAAAGAGCATTACTTAGGTATTTTTGGGAACTTCCTTTGGAATGGCGGTGGTGTAAACAACCTCAAGAAGTTTGCGGAGATGATTAAATGGGAGATGGTATACGATCCGATAGAAGAAAAAGGGGCGCTTAAAGATGATAAATTCAAGATGTGCATGGAACTAGGTGATGCAATGGCGGATAAATTACTTCAAGAGCAACCCCCTAGAAACATGGACAAAAACCCTTGTCATTAAACAGTTCATAGTTGACAAACAAAGCATAGAAGCATAATTAATTTTATTTCGGCCAATAGCTCAAAAAGTTGATTCACGAACATACTCGAATCATTGACCTTTTTCTTACTTTTGACAAGAGTTAAAAAAATCGCGTTTGATTCAATTGTTAGGCCAAAAGATAAAATTCGTCGAATGAATGAACTGTTAGAATTAGTAATACATACAGACCAAGTACTTTTGAAAATTGTCTCAGCCAATTTAATGGAGGCCTATGTCATACTATTTTTAATCATATTTAGTGAGACCGGATTACTATTCTTCCCCTTTCTGCCAGGCGATGGTTTACTTTTCTCTGCTGGTGTAATTGCAGCCTCAACTCCATTAAATATCGTTTGGCTTGTCCCGCTTCTTATTATTGCGGCTATCTTAGGAAATGTAACGAATTATTATGTAGGGACATTCTTTGGGCACAAGCTAGAAAAAAGTCAAAATAGGTTTGTTGTCAAATATCTTATCCCTTATATTCATAAGACACGCAATTTCTATGATAAATACGGAGCAAAGTCAATTATTATTGGTCGATTTTTCCCGGTTATCAGAACTTATATCCCATTTTTTGCTGGGTTATCAGGTTTCAAATACAGCAAATATTTCAGCTACACAGTAATAGGCTCTGTAATCTGGGTCCCTTTCTTCACCTTATTAGGCTATTTCACAGGAGAACACCCATGGGTTAAAAACAATTTCCTGCTTATATTTCTAGGATTAATCATCGTGACCTTAATCCCGTTCTTTTATAACTTATTGAAACTGATAGTCAATAAATTAATGAATACTGGAACTAAATAATACCGCATCTCTTGGCAGGAAGCCCTTTCAGATAAAAAATATAACCTTCTGATTATTTCCCTAACTTATGAATGAGACTCAATTAATCATACTGCTATTAGGAGTTAATATTTTGATTACTCTAATTCTAATTTTTAGAAAAAGAGGCCAGGATAATCCTCAGGTAGAAAAGTTTCAGGAACTAGAGCGAAGCCTTCAAAAAATTGAAACTAGCTTTCGCGAAGACTTCAGAATCAACAGAGAAGAGAATAGTGCTATTGCCAAGAGTAATCGTGGAGAACTTAACGAGACCTTAAAAGATTTCAAAAAGGAGTTGTCAGAGACCTTAAAAGAGATCACGACTCAAGTTAAGATAGATAGCCAGCAGCAACGCGACAACTTAGATCGATCATTTAAAGCTTTTCAGGAGAGTTTCGAAAAGAGCATTATCTCCTTCAATGAGCTTCAGCGTGAAAAATTCACACTCCTGGGTGAAGAGCAAAAGAAAATGGTTGAGACGACAGAGAAGAGACTTGAAGAGATTCGGGTAACCGTTGACGAGAAGCTTCAAAAAACATTAAATGAAAGGCTTGGACAATCGTTTGAAGTGGTTGTTCGTCAACTAGAGAATGTACAAAAAGGACTTGGTGAGATGCAGACACTGGCTCAAGATGTAGGCAGTTTAAAGAATGTCTTAAGCAATGTCAAACTCCGAGGAAGCATTGGCGAAGTACAGCTTGCCATGTTGTTGGAACAAATATTAGCACCTAGTCAATATGAGGCGAATGTCAAAACAAAAAAAGGGAGCTCCGATTTAGTTGAATTTGCTATTAAACTTCCGGGTAAAGACGATCAAAACACTGCCGTCTGGCTTCCCATCGACGCTAAATTCCCAAAAGATATCTACGAACAGCTTCAAGCAGCCCATGATACTGGAGATTTAGCAAAAATCGATTCAGCGCAAAAAGTATTGGAGACAACCATCAAAAAGATGGCCAAAGATATTCACGATAAATACATCGATCCGCCAAATACCACAGACTTTGGTATTATGTTTCTCCCATTTGAGGGGATCTATGCTGAAGTTGTTCGCAGTGCCTCCCTATTAGATGAATTACAGCGTAATTATAAGATCGTAGTCACGGGCCCCACCACTCTAGCAGCTATTTTAAATAGTCTACAAATGGGCTTCAAGACCTTAGCTATCCAGCAACGAAGCGGTGAGGTTTGGAAAATCCTGGGAGCCGTAAAAAAAGAGTTTGAACTCTTTAGTGGTTTAGTAGAAAAAGCGCAAGGAAATATTCAGACTGGTTTAAATCAACTGGATGATGTGTTGGGAAAACGTACGAGGGCCATACAACGAAAACTAAAAGATGTCGAACTTCCAGAAGCCATTGCAAAAGAAATTCAACTTTCTGAATCAAATGACGATTCTTTGGATTAATTAATTTAAACGGGTCAACAAGAATTTATTCATCGTTTAAACCTAATAATTACATTTAAATCTAAGAGAAGTAATTGTAATAGTTGCTTTTCAAATCTAATTACCTTCACCTACCCCTAATATGTTTGTTGATCAATTATTTGACGATTCTACCTTAAACTTCCCTGATTCTATTGCCATTGAGCAAGGCAATCTTAAATACACCTATTCGGAAGTTAACACGATTGCAAAAAGCCTAGCTCAATTGCTAGTCAACAACGGTATCACCCAAGAGCAAAAAGTGGTCATATTACTTCCACGTTGTGCATTTGTCCCAATAGCTATGTTAGGAGTTTTAAAAGCTGGTGCTGCCTATATACCTTTAGATCCAGAGATTCCTTCAGAACGTGTAAACTTTATCTTAAAAGATTCGGGTGCTCAATTTCTAATTACCTCCGATGAGATTCTCGATCGCATTGGAACTGAATTAACCAAAATACCCATCTTCAACATAGATACACAATTAGCTGAATTATTAAATCTTACGGACTTTAACTTACCTAAAAATTCAAGATCTGTAAATGATCTATGTTACATAATCTATACCTCTGGAACAAGTGGACAACCGAAAGGAGTTCTTCTTGAACATCGCAATGTGACTAATTATATTACAAACGCTCAGAAAATTTATCCTATAACCCATAATGACCGAGCACTACAAGGGTTCTCAGTCTCTTTTGATGCTTCAGTTGAAGAGATATGGGTACTATTAGCTGCTGGAGCCACTATAGTGATCGGAACATTTGAGATTATGCGTTCAGGTGATCAATTGGCAAAAATTTTAGACCAGCTAGATATCACCTTTTTATCGTGTGCTCCAACCCTTCTCTCAATGGTCAAAGAGGAGATGCCAAAAATTAAAATTCTCATTTTTGGTGGCGAGACCTGTTCAACAGAAATTGCACATCGTTGGTGTAGACCTGACAGAACGGTATTTAATACCTATGGACCAACAGAGGCAGCTGTCATTGCAACATGGTCTATTCTTAGTCCAATAGAAGAGGTAACAATCGGAAAACCTTTGCCTGGCTGCGATATAATTATTGTGGATGGAGATCTGAATCCAGTCACACCAGGTGAACAGGGGGAGATTTTAATTGGTGGCGAAAGCGTTGCACGGGGATATCTCAATCAAGATAGTCTAACTGCTCAAAAATTTATTTCGACCAGTCAATATAAGGGCTCCAATGAGCGCTATTACAGAACTGGTGATATGGCCAAATATACACCGGAGGGGAATTTAGTTTTTCTTGGTCGAATAGATGCTCAGGTGAAAGTGCGTGGGTTTAGAGTCGAGCTCTCTGAAATTGAAAGTCTACTTCTAACATTCGCTGAAATACAAGCAGCGGTAGTGACTTTAGATTCAGAAACACAACAACTAGCCGGGTATATTGTAGTCAAAAAAGGGTCGAAAATAGATCGAGAGCAAATATCAAAGCTACTTCGTTCCAAACTTCCCTATTACATGATTCCATCTACACTTGACATCGTTTCGTCCATTCCGATGACGACAAGTCAAAAAATAGATAGAAATAGCCTGCCTAAACCACAATTACCTTTGGGATCATCGAGCAACAGAGACCTTACGCTTCCAAAGTCAGAGCTTGAAAAAGAGATGGTTCGCATTATCGCCAAACATATCGGACGAGATGACATCTCAATGAATGATAACTTCTTTGATGACTTAGGTGGTCATTCCCTTCTTGCGGCCATCATTGTATCTGAGATGCGCCAATTGCCAATATTTGAAAACATGTCTGTTGTTGATGTTTATAAGAAACCAATACTCTCAAATCTTGCGGAAGAATTAGAAAGGAACCGTCCTAAGGAGCATGCAAAAAAAGTTGAAAGAGAAGTTCATAATCCATCAAAATTAAGTTACTACACCTGCAGTTTTTTTCAAGGAATCTCCATGTTCTTTCTTATCCTACTATTTGGTTTAGAGTGGCTTGGACCCTTCTTTGTCTATTCTTATTACTACCAAGCAGATTATGGAATCGCTGACTCTTTGTATTTAATGTTGCTGATGTACTTTGCACTTCTTCCAGTGCTTACATTCATCGCTATTGGCTTTAAATGGGCTGTCATAGGTCGCATAAAACCTGGGAGATATAAGCTCTGGGGTAGTTATTATTTCCGGTTCTGGATTGTAGATAAAGTGATTAATATTTGTCCCATCAACTACTTTACTGGGACTGCAATCATGAATATTTTCCTCCGTTTGGTTGGAGCTAAAATTGGGAAAAACACCTATATCAATACCTCTGCAATTTCATCCTTCGACTTGCTGCATATCGGTAACAATGTAAGTATCTGTACAGACTCGCATCTTCGCGGATACACCATTGCAGATGGCTATCTTCATGTGGGATCAATTAACATTCAAGATGATAGCTTTGTAGGTACGCGCTGTTTTGTCTCACATAATACAACGATGGAGACCAATACCTCACTAGAGGATCTATCCTTAATTCCTGAAGGAGTTACTGTTCCAGCAAATGAAATCTGGAATGGCTCACCTGCACGCAAAATAGGGATCAATCCAAAACAAGAGAACATTCCTCTCTGGTCTATTGGGACTATAATCCTATCGTTCGTTAGTGTTTTCATTATACCATTGATAACCATGGTTGCTTATCTGCCGGGTATGATGCTTATCACACATATCGACTATAGCTCGGAAAATTATCGATTTTTATGGCTAACTCTAGGCGTTGGTACATCATTTGTTATTTTGCTAACACTCATCATAACAATTCTTAAATGGATATTACTTGGTAATATCAAAGAAGGCAAGTATTCCGTAAACACTATTTTTTATTATAAAAAATGGTTTTTCGATCAACTTATGAAACTCAGCATTCAAGTGATCGGAACGCTTTACACAACTCTTTATCTTCAGATTTGGTTTAGAATGCTTGGGGTAAAAATTGGAAAACGGGTAGAGATCTCAACGGTAGAATTTATTTCTCCCGATTTATTAGTCACTGGTGACGAATGTTTTCTTGCAGATTCTGTATCTATTGGCGCTTCGCATGTTCGAAACGGATACATCACCATTGCCAAGACTCACATTGGTGACAGAACATTTATAGGTAATAGTGCGGTAATAAGTCCAAATACAACCCTAGGAAGTGATGTATTGGTTGGTGTATTATCTAAATTAGATAGATCTGATCTACCCGCTAAAGATGGGACTTCTTGGTTTGGCTCCCCAGCAGTCTATCTTCCTAACAGGGATATTAATAAAGAATTCAACGTTGAGCAGACTTATAAACCTAAACGCCGGTTGTTTATTTTACGCTATTTTATCGAGTTTTTTAGAGTTACCTTACCAGCAACTTTATTTATCACGTTTGCGGCATTGATAACAAATGTTGTCTCTTATTTACAAGTCTATCTAGACTTTGAAGAGATCTTACTTATTTTCCCTCTCTTGTATTTAGCGGCAGCAATACTAGGAACTTTGACCACCGTAGTGATAAAATGGGTAGTTATTGGGAAGTATCGACCCTCAAATAAACCCCTTTGGTGCAACTATGTCTGGAGAAGTGAATTGGTGACAGGTGTTTACGAGAATTTCTTGGTACTCTTTTTCCTTAACTTACTTACTGGAACTCCATTTATTAAATACCCATTGCGTCTATTAGGCAGCAAAATTGGAAGTAAGGTGTGCATAATCACCACACAAATTACAGAATTTGACCTTGTGAAAATTGCTAATAACGCCGTCTTAAATGATAATTGCACCTTACAGACGCACCTCTTTGAAGATCGCGTCATGAAAATGTCGTATGTCGATATTGGGAAAGGGTGCAGCGTTGGTGGAATGGCCGTGGTCTTGTATGATTCCAAAATGGAAGATTATTCAATCCTTGAGCCTCTTTCAGTCTTGATGAAAAGTGAAACTCTTCCAGCTAATGCCTCCTATGTTGGCGTGCCCTCAAAGATGTCATCGTGATTTTTAGGTAGACCCTAAATTAGTTCTGGTTTTGGACAAAAAGAGTAATTTATTCGATACCTTTAAGGATTAAACTGAATAAATTCTTCCCTATGAATTCTCAAAAGTATTCCAGTGGATTGAGTCTTAAAGAGGTTGAAGAGAGCAGAAAGAAGTATGGAGTCAACTCCCTAACGCCACCCAAGCGAACTCCATGGTATAAGCTCTATTTTGAAAAATTTGAAGATCCGATCATTCGAATTCTTTTAGTCGCTGCATTTTTCTCTTTTGGAATTGGATTCGTTGAGAATAAGTTTGCAGAAACAATAGGTATTTTTTCTGCCATACTACTGTCCACAAGTATTAGTTTTTGGTTTGAATATGATGCATCGAAAAAATTCGATCTATTGAATCAAATCACCGAAGATATTCTTGTAAAGGTTATTCGTAATGGTCATATCAGTGAAATTCCTAAAAAAGAAATCGTTGTAAACGATCTTGTCATTATCAATTCTGGCGAGGAGATCCCTGCCGATTGCGAAATCCTAGAATCCTATTCATTGCAACTCGATGAGTCGTGCCTCACTGGAGAGCCAAGCGTTGATAAATCAGCAGATCCCTCAACGATAAACTCAGAATCAACTTACCCTTCAAACTGGGCTATGCGAGGCTCAAAAGTTATGAATGGGCATGGCATGCTAAAAGTCATAGCCGTTGGTGATAATTCCGAATATGGAAAACTAGCCATTCAGTCGACTGAGCTATCTGGAACCATCACCCCATTAAGTCTGCAACTTGAAGAGTTAGCAAAATTCATTGGTGTAATAGGATTTGCGCTTGGAATACTAACCTTTATCACCTTATTTGCTAAGGACCTTTTCTTCCATCAATCAGAGAACCAACTAACAGTTATCCAGCTTGGATCAATTTGCATCACACTTGTCAGTGGATTGATTATTCTCACGAAGGTATGGCTCCCCATTTATTATGATGCTCTAACGCTATTCAGACCTAACAAAGAAATTCGCAATAACTTCAAATCGAAAAGCTGGGGCTATTATATTGCCATAGGTCTGGCAACATTTATGGCCTTGCTCCTGATCGGCAAGCTAGTTGGGATTGATTCGTTTCATAGTTCTACGTGGATCAATTTAAAAGACGCAGGAAGGGTGCTGCACTATTTCATGGTCGCAGTAACCTTAATTGTCGTCGCGGTGCCAGAAGGGCTTCCAATGAGTGTTACTTTGAGCCTTGCCTTGTCGATGCGCAGAATGCTTAAATCAAATACGCTCATTCGCAAAATGCATGCTTGCGAAACCATAGGTGCCATAACTGTTATCTGCACCGACAAGACGGGAACCCTAACCCAGAATAAGATGACCGTTCACAAAGCAGTTTTCTTAGGGCTCGCAAACCAGGAGTTCAATGAAGATGAATTAAGTTTACTAACTCAAGAAAGTATTGCCGCTAACTCTACGGCTCATCTTGATTTCTCGAATTCTCAAAAAATAAAACCAGTTGGAAATCCAACCGAAGCATCTTTGTTGCAATGGCTATATTCGAGGGGGATAAATTATCTCAATATTCGAGATCAATCAACTATCATTGAACAACTAACATTCTCTACTGAGCGAAAATTCATGGCGACCCAAGTAGACTCTGCGATTTTAAACAAGAAGATACTGTACGTCAAGGGTGCTCCGGAGGTTATCCTTTCCAAATGCAAATATGTGAGATACGCAAATGAAATAGAAGCGCTTACGAATGTGCAAGAATCAATAGAAAACTTATTACTGCAATTTCAAGAGTTAGGCATGCGAACTATTGGCTTTGCTTATGAGACCATCGAAGATCAAACAGCTCGAATAATAAATGGAGAATTAACACATAGCAATCTTACGTTTTTAGGCTTTATGGCCCTCTCTGATCCGATCAGAGAGGAGGTTCCGAATGCCGTAAATCAATGTCTAAAAGCAGGCATTGAAGTAAAAATCATCACGGGAGACACACTAGCCACTACCAAAGAGATTGCAAGACAAATAGGAGTATGGAACAATAGCGACCTAAGCCACAATATAATTACGGGAGCCGAATTTGCATTACTCAGTGATAAAGAGGCTAGCGTTCGAATTCAGCACATCAAGATTATGTGTAGAGCCAGACCATCAGACAAACAACGATTTGTTCAATTACTGCAACAAAGTGGAGCCATAGTCGCAGTAACTGGCGATGGGACGAATGATGCTCCAGCCCTAAATTTTGCACAAGTAGGACTATCTATGGGATCAGGCACAGCCGTTGCTAAAGAAGCGAGCGACATTACATTATTAGACGACTCCTTTAGTAGTATAGCGGTCGCGATCATGTGGGGGCGCTCGCTCTATCAAAACATACAACGATTTATTCTTTTCCAATTAACCATTAACCTAACTGCGTTAACCCTAGTTTTGATCGGAAGTTTAATTGGTCATAAATTGCCCCTAACGATCACTCAAATGCTATGGGTAAATCTTATCATGGACACCTTTGCCGCTGCTGCCTTAGCCTCACTCCCACCCAATGAGCGAGTTATGGATCAAAAACCTCGCAAATCGAGTGATTTTATTATCTCAAAAAAAATGAGACAACAAATCTATTCAATTGGCCTATTTTTTATCCTCTTTCTATTAGGTTTACTAATCTTCTTTCAGGATAAACAAGGTGAAATAAGTCCACTGAATCTTTCTCGTTTCTTCACTTATTTTGTGATGCTTCAATTTTGGAATATGTTTAATGCCAAAGCTTTTCTATCTGAAAAATCAGCATTTCATAATCTGAATCAAAGTATAGGTTTTGTGCTTGTATTACTCATAATCTTAATCGGACAGGTTTTAATTGTTCAGTTTGGAGGCTCGGTATTTCGAACGATTCCTCTTCCTCTAAAGGATTGGCTTTTCATTATTGGATCAACCTCTGCTGTGCTTTGGATAGGGGAATTTAAGCGTTGGATAAAAAGGGCACAGAACAGCTAAAGATAATTTTCAAAAGAGCGAAACGCCGATCATCTTGTGCTACTGATTTTTAAATTTCCACTAGTTAGCACTATTGCTTCATGCACCTCCAAATATATTTTAATCGAAGTTAAAGTTTGTTAATCATGGGGCCTTTCTAGCCTTAAATCGAAACATTTTCGTTCGGAAGTGCTTATATTGGCATATAAATTGTTTAACTATTTTACGTGAGAGATTAAAATTAAGTTTAGTAATTTAAAATTAAAACAAGTTATGGACGACATTAAAAAAATTGCAAAATCACTGGCAATTGCTTTTGCCGGGGCCATCATTGCCATCCTTATTTATTCAAAATTTGAAAAAAACTCATCCGCTTCAACCGCGCAAGAAAAGACACCTAGTCAGTTTACTAACTATAGCGCTCCTCCCCCTAGTCCACAAGCTCAGCTCCCTGATCTAACACAGGCTGCCGAGAAAAGTGTGCATGCCGTTGTGCATATTACCACTAAAATGAAGTCCCAAGGTGGAGCAGCAAATGAGAACCAGCTCTTCGATTTCTTTTTTGGCCCTAGAGGGAACAATATGCCGCGTGGATACAATCAAGAGCCTGACTACAGCATGGGTGCCGGTTCTGGAGTGATTATCAACGCTGAAGGTTATATTGTAACTAACAACCATGTTATTGAACAGGCCGACAATATTGAGGTTGTATTAAATGACAATCGAAAATTCACCGCAAAAGTAATTGGAAGAGATCCCAATACGGATATCGCACTAATAAAAATTGATGCCAAAGACCTAACCTACCTCACCTGGGGCAATTCAGAAACCTTAAAATTGGGTGAATGGGTGCTTGCCGTTGGCAATCCATTTAATCTAACCTCAACTGTAACAGCGGGAATTGTAAGTGCCAAATCGAGAAGTATTGGAATCATCAGTGGACAATTACCACTAGAATCGTTTATCCAAACGGATGCGGCTGTAAATCCAGGAAATAGCGGAGGTGCTTTAGTCAATGCTTCGGGAGAACTGGTGGGGGTAAATTCTGCTATCGCATCTAAAACAGGATCTTATTCTGGCTACTCCTTCGCAGTACCAGCCTCGATTGCACGAAAAGTTGTAGAAGACCTTAAGCAATTTGGTGAAGTTCAACGTGCATTATTAGGGGTCGAGATCCGTAATGTGGATGACAACTTAGCACATTCAGAACATTTAGGGAAGATAGAAGGTGTTTATGTTAGCAAAACCACCGAAGAGGGGGCCGCACGACAGGCTGGAATTAAAGCTGCAGATGTTATAATTGCGGTGAATGGTAATCTGGTGAACACCGTCGCACAACTTCAAGAACAGATTGCTAAATACCGTCCTGGCGACAAGGTAAACCTAAGCGTAAAAAGAGAGGGAGCAATGAAACAATTCACAGTCACATTGCGCAACACCAAAGGGAATACAGCCATTGTAAAAGAGAGCTTTGCGATCTTAGGGGGTGATTTCGGACCTATCTCATCAAAAGATAAAGAGAGACTGAAAATTGATGAAGGGATCCAAATTCTTAACCTTACAAAAGGTAAACTAAAAGATGCTGGGGTGAAAATTGGATTTATCATAACTGACATGAACAAAATGCCTATTTCAAGTGTTGAAGATATAAAACGAGTACTTTCACAAGCAAGCAATAAAAAGCCTATATTAGTGGAAGGAATTTACCCTTCTGGAGAATGGACTTATTATGTTTTCAAACTTGAAGAATAACATTTTGCGTCAAATAAAAAAATAGCAGCTTAACAGTATTGTACAATACCACAAATAATTGTAACTTTGCAGACTTTTAATCAGAAAGAATGAGACAACTAAAGATTACAAAATCGATAACCAACCGCGAGAGTGCCTCGCTTGACAAATATCTTCAAGAAATTGGTAAGGAGGAGTTAATTACCGTTGAAGAAGAAGTTGAGTTAGCGCAACGCATCAAAAAAGGTGATCAAGCAGCTCTAGAGAAACTCACAAGAGCGAACTTGAGATTTGTGGTTTCTGTTGCTAAACAATATCAAAACCAAGGCTTAAGTCTTCCTGACTTAATCAACGAAGGTAATCTTGGTCTTATCAAGGCTGCTGAAAAATTTGACGAAACAAGAGGATTTAAATTTATCTCTTACGCCGTTTGGTGGATTCGCCAATCTATTCTTCAAGCATTAGCTGAACAATCACGTATCGTAAGACTTCCGCTTAACCAAGTTGGGTCTCTAAATAAAATAAACAAGGCGTATTCTAAGTTCGAGCAAGAACACGAAAGAAGACCTTCTCCTGAAGAGCTTGCTGAGCAACTTGAATTGCCTGCAGATAAAGTTGCAGATACATTGCGCGTCTCAGGAAGACACGTATCTGTTGATGCCCCTTTTGTTGACGGTGAAGATAACAGCCTTTTAGATGTCTTAATCAACAACGATCGATGAATCACTTTCTCGTGAAATCGATCGTTCCTTAACCACGCTTACAGAACGTGAAGCTGACATCATCAGAATGTTCTTTGGTATTGCCTGTCAAGAGATGACGCTTGAAGAGATTGGAGAACGCTTTGGATTAACTCGTGAAAGAGTTAGACAAATAAAAGAAAAAGCGATTCGTCGTTTACGTCATACCTCAAGAAGCAAATTGCTTAAGACTTATTTAGGATAGTCCCTATACAACTATATTAAAAAAGAAGAGACGCTAATTAGCGTCTCTTCTTTTTTAATACAAACTAAGCAAAGCAATAATCTAATCCCATAGATTCAGTTACTCTTTAAGCTTTGTATTTAAAAATTCTTTTAATCGATACATCTCATCACGCAATCGAGCTGCTTCAATGAAATCTAAATCTTTGGCGGCTCTGGTCATCTCCTTCTGAGTTTTCAGAATTGTCTTCTCCAGGGCTTCAGTAGTCATATACTTCACAACCGGATCTGCTGCCACATCGCCAATTTCTGAGGTTACGTAACCATCTCCTATTACAGACTTATCTGAACGATACTCCAACCCTATAATTTCACGCGTCGGTTTAATGATCTGTGTCGGCACAAGACCATGCTCCTCGTTGTATGCATGCTGTTTAATTCGACGATAATTGGCTGCATCAATGGTTCGTTGCATCGAATCGGTAATCTTATCAGCATACATAATCACACGTCCATTTAAATTACGGGCTGCACGTCCAGCAGTTTGTGTCAGCGAGCGCTCTGAGCGAAGAAAACCCTCTTTGTCTGCATCTAATATAGCCACAAGCGAAACCTCTGGCAAATCAAGTCCTTCTCGCAAAAGATTGATTCCGATCAACACATCAAAAACACCTTTTCGCAATTGTTCCATAATTTCAACCCGCTCCATCGTATCCACATCCGAATGTATATAACGACATTTGATGTGCATCCGATCAAAATATTTCTGCAACTCTTCAGCCATTCTTTTGGTAAGCGTAGTTACTAAAACACGCTCATTCACCGCCACTCGCAAATGAATCTCCTCCATTAAATCATCGATCTGATTGATACGCGGACGAATCTCAATCTGCGGATCCAGAAGTCCAGTCGGCCTAATAATTTGCTCGACTACAACACCTTGACTCTTTTCGAGTTCGTAATTCGCAGGTGTTGCACTAACAAAAACCACCTGACGAGCGATCGATTCAAACTCCTCAAATTTCAAGGGTCTGTTGTCAATAGCAGCTGGCAAACGGAAGCCATAATCGACCAAATTCACTTTTCGCGATCGGTCACCTCCATACATGGCATGTATCTGTGGCATGGTCACATGACTTTCATCAATAACCATCAAATAATCGCCTGGGAAATAATCCAATAGACAAAATGGTCGTGAGCCAGGCTCGCGGTTATCGAAGTAACGTGAATAATTCTCTATTCCAGGACAGTAACCCAACTCCCGTATCATCTCTAAATCATAGGTTACTCGATCCTCTATTCGTTTAGCCTCCAGAAACTTGCCCGACTGCTTAAAGAAATCTATATGTGCTACTAAATCGTTTTGTATCTTCTTAATAGCTAACTGAATGCTGTCCTTGGTGGTCACAAAAATCGTAGCGGGATAGATCACACAATGGTCCATATCTTTTAGCGAGGCTCCATTCTCAGCATTAAACAAGATAATCTCCTCAATCTCATCGCCATAGAAAACAATGCGAATAGCGTCGTCAGCATAGGCTGGAAAAATATCTACCGTATCCCCTTTTACTCTAAAGTTGCCGCGCTGAAACAAGACCTCAC
Organism: Bacteroidia bacterium; assembly: GCA_026391295.1. Taxonomy (GTDB): domain Bacteria; phylum Bacteroidota; class Bacteroidia; order Bacteroidales; family Prolixibacteraceae; genus JAAFHB01. The sequence continues at coordinate 21,423 of JAPLDS010000022.1, forward strand.
TTCGCGAATACATCGCATCCACCAATTGACGGAGAAAGACATTCCGACTTATTACCTCGCCAACCTTTATCTTAACCACATTCGCATGAAAATCTTGCGGATTACCAATACCATAAAGACACGATACCGAAGAGACTACAATCACATCTCTCCTACCAGAAAGCAAAGCTGAAGTGGTACTTAAACGCAGTTTTTCAATCTCCTTATTGATTGACAAGTCTTTCTCAATAAACGTGTCCGTTATCGGCAAATAGGCTTCAGGCTGATAATAATCATAATAAGAGACAAAATATTCGACAGCATTTTCTGGGAAAAACTGCTTCATCTCGCCGTAGAGCTGCGCAGCAAGGGTTTTATTATGACTTAAAATCAACGTCGGCTTCTGCACTTGCGTAATCACATTAGCCATTGTAAACGTCTTACCAGACCCGGTTACCCCAAGCAACGTTTGATAGGGATGATCCGCACGAACACCATCCACAAGTTGCGCAATGGCTTGCGGTTGATCCCCTGTGGGCTTATAGTCTGATAAAAGTTTAAAATCCATAAACGCGACTAAATATTTTTTCCTGTTGTTACCTCATAAAACTGCGTTACATCCACCACAAACATTCCAGCTCTAACAGCAGCTTCAATACCTAGCTTTCCATCTTCATACACTTCACATTCCGATGGAGCGACCCCAATAAGCTCAGCAGCCTTCAAAAAGGTATCTGGAAAAGGTTTATGATTGATAACATCTTCAGCTGCAACAACATGTTCAAAGCAATCCTTAACACCGGCAATCTCAAGTGTTCTCCAGGCTAAATGCTGGGACCCACCAGTACCACAAGCCATTGGAATCTTCCCTTTGTGGGCTCTAATAACCGCCACAACAGGTTCTATTGGCTGAGCCAGATGCATCGTTTTTTCAAATCGCTCCTCCTTACGAAGCGAGAATTCCATTGGATCAAAATCAAGGTCAAACTTATTTTTTAAATATTCACAGGTCTGTAAAGAAGGAACACCTGTCACCTCTGCAAATAAATCAGTTGTGAAATCGATTCCATATTCAGCAGCAGTGGTGCGCCATGCAATAAAATGAACTGGCATCGTGTCACATATCGTCCCATCAATATCAAAAATCAACCCTTTAGCTAATGGATTTGGTACTATTTTCATCCGTTTCTTTATTATTATTTCAACCCTCAAAAATAAGGATATAAAAGTTTACCTGCGTTTTATTTAATAGTTAAATAGAAATAGATTAATTTGCGAGCAAAATAACTTATTAAGTGATGTCCAATCCTGATCTTTATTTACCAACCGCAATCCCACAATGGGGAATTTTCCTAGGGATCGTGCTGCTCACCATCGGCTTTGTAGATAAAAACAGAAGGCTTACTCTTATTGGCTGGATCACACTAGTATGCACTGGAATAGCAGCCCTCTATTTTAATTTACTAGGTACCCTTTCGAATGTCACGGTTACGAGTGCAGACACAGCATTAGACCTTCTTATCTCAACTGGATGGCAGAGTGCCGCAGGTGGAGCTCTTTCCTTATTTTCATTAGTATTCTTTTACTATGAAAAGAAAAGGTATAAACTACTCTCATTTTTAACAATTGCTTACTTTGTACTTGTATTTTTCCTCTATGCTCAAGTTTCAGCTTTAGCAGGTAAAGACATTAATAAAGACTCAAAAACGGAACAAAAAGAAACTAAATAAATAGAACACATGAATTTAAATGAACCGAATGGCCTTTGGGAAATCTTGAAAATTGGAATCCCAGCATTGATCGTATTTCTAACAGCCTATTTTATGTTTAGAGATATGATTGAAAACAATCAAAAGCAACGTGAGATGGAACTTCAACTTAAGAATTCTAAATTGATACTCCCAATCAAACTACAAGCATACGAAAGACTAATTTTACTATTGGAACGAATATCTCCTCAATCTTTACTGATGCGCATATCACCACACGACTTAAATGTAGTGGACTATCAGCAAGAACTTCTTTCTCAAATAAGACATGAATTCGAACATAATTTATCACAACAGATTTATGTATCTCAAATTTTATGGGAGACGATAAGAAGAGCGAAAGAGAATCTTGTTCAAATCATTAATAACTCAGCAGATGAGTTTAAAAACGATGCTCCTGCCTTAGTGTTAAGCAATAAGATTATTGAAAATTATCTAGAATCAAACGACCAGCTTATCGCTAATGCAGTCAACACCCTTAAAAAAGAGTTCAGTAAATTAGGCTAAGCAGCTCTCAAAGACTTTGTTTCAGATCCCTTTAAGATCACAAATCAATCTTTTTGAATTTAGGTACTAATAAATGCATGATTGTCCAGGCTAAGATGTAAGCAAAGGCGCAAATCATAAACATAATACCATATCCAATCCGGATATCACCAGCAGCTTTATAATGGTCGAAGAGCACCCCGGCCGACTTTGCGATCATTATACCCCCAATGGCCCCTGCCATCCCTCCAATGCCTGTCACAGAAGCAATAGCTCGCTTAGGAAACATATCAGAGACCGTGGTAAAAATATTGGCAGACCATGCTTGATGAGCTGAAGCTGCAATACCAATAATCACTACGGCAAACCACATATTATAGCCACCGAAATATTGAGCTGTCAGCACTAACAATGGAAATAATGCATAAATAAACATGGCCCTTTTTCGAGCAACGTTGGCATCCATCCCGTGCTCCATAAAGTACTTAGGCAACCAACCACCCAAAACACTACCAAACGTAGTCATGATATAAACCACTGCAATAGGAAAACTAACCTCAGTTCCTTTAAGCCCATATTGTTCTTTCAAAAATGCAGGTAACCAAAAAAGGAAAAACCACCAAACAGGATCCGTTAAAAGTTTACCAAGAAAGAATGCCCATGTTTGTCTGAAAGTTAAAAGCTTAAACCAGCTAATCTTAGCTGCAGCTTTAGATTCCTCTATGGAAAGTTCATCTTTATCACTTAAGATAAAATCATATTCCTGTTGAGACAACTTCCCATTTTGAAGTTTATTCTCCGGAGAATCATAGATATAATACCAGAATATCAACCAAATAAGACCAATAGCACCCGTGACGATGAAGGCCATCTGCCATCCCCAGGTGATAGCGATCCAAGGGACAACCAAGGGAGCTACAATGGCTCCAATATTCGTTCCTGAGTTATATATTCCAGTAGCAAAAGCTCTCTCCTTTTTAGGAAACCATTCGGCAATAGTTTTATTCGCGGCTGGAAAATTTCCTGCTTCAGGAACACCTAAGGCAGCTCTAGCAACTCCAAAACCAAATGGACTCCTGGCAAAGGCATGTCCAATTGCTGCAAGACTCCAGCCAAATAATGAGATGGCATACCCTATCTTTGTTCCAAATCGATCTATTATACCACCAACAACAAGCATTCCTGATGCATAAGCAATTTGAAAACAAATTACAATATTGGCATACACAGATTCATAATGCAACGGATCAGAACCAAATAATCCAGCTCCTTCTAAAAAAGGCTTTAATAGACTAATAACCTGACGATCAAGATAATTAATTGTTGTCGCAAAGAATACCAAGGCACAAATAGTCCATCGGTAACTGCCTAACTGTTTATTTAGTTCGCTCATTTAGTTTAGATAATAGTTTGTGAATTTCATTAGACAAACAGTGCCTATGAACTTAATTAAGTTTAGTTATACCCCAAAATCGAAATAGCGTTCGGCATTGTTAAAGGAGATGTCCTGTACCATCGAACCTAAGAATTTTACATCGGCAGGCAATTCGCCATTCACCACGTCATGACCAATCAGATTACACAAAATGCGACGGAAATATTCATGACGCGAGTAGGATAGAAAACTCCGTGAATCTGTTAGCATTCCCACAAATCGACTTAACAATCCCATATTCGACAAGGCGTTAATCTGAGCTGTCATCCCCTCTTTTTGATCTAAAAACCACCAACCTGAGCCCCATTGAATTTTACCTGGAGTCACACCATCTTGGAAATTGCCAATCATGGTGGCCATCATCTCATTGTCACTTGGGTTTAAATTGTAGAGAATGGTGCGTGTTAACTTACCTTCAAAATCTAGCTTACCTAAAAATTTAGTTAATGCAGCAGCCATCGAAAAATCGCCGATCGAATCAAACCCCTTATCTGGACCAACCGTAGCATTCATGCGCAAATTATTGTTGCGCAACGCACCGAGGTGATATTGCTGAGTCCAATTGCGTGAATGGTCCATCACCGCAAATTCATAGAGCATGGCCGACTTAAACAGTAATATTTCTTCAAATGAAGCCGATTTTCCAGCTCGAACATTGCTGAAAATCTTTCGTATTTCAGCAATCGTATAATCCTGCGCATAGATCGTTTCCAGTCCATGGTCTGACAACCGACAGCCATTTTGATGAAAATAGTGATGTCTATTTTCTAATGCACCCATAAGCTCATCAAATGTGCGAATAGTGCTCGCCAAGACTTGCTCTAATTGATCAATATATGCGTTAAATGATTTAGAATCCTCAATGGCCATTGCTTTATCAGGCCTCCATGCTGGTATAACCTTCACCTCAAAACCATCCTTTTGAATGGATTGATGGTATCGCAAGTCATCAATTGGATCATCAGTGGTGCAGATAACTTTAACATTTGCCTTCTGAATGATTCCACGACAACTAAAATCTGGTTGATTAAGCAACTGGTTACAATCATCCCAAATCTGCTTCGCGGTAGTTGGACTTAACAAAGTCTTAATACCAAAAGGCTTGCGCAATTCTAGGTGAGTCCAATGATACAATGGATTACGCATGGTGTGAGGAGCTGTTTCGGCCCATTTTTGAAACTTTTCCCAGTCGGAAGCCTCACCAGTGCAATAGTGCTCAGCAACCCCATTTGTTCGCATTGCACGCCATTTATAATGATCTCCATGAAGCCAAATCTCTGATAGATTATTAAATCGACGATCTTCTGCTATCTCTTGCGGTGAAATATGACAATGGTAATCAAAGAGTGGCATCTTCGCCGCATAGTCATGATAGAGTTGCTTAGCAAAGTCAGATTGCAACAAAAAATCATCATCCATAAATGGTTTCATGGTCCTAAGTCTTTAGATTAATTAGTTGGTTAACTTCTTATAATTCAAAAAGTCTTTTCAAATGACGATCATATAAATTTTCCTCCACACATGATCCAATTAAATCGCGATGCTTTTTCAAAAAACATGAATCAACTGTCTGAAATTCGGATTGTAATCGGCATGCTCAGGAATATGACGAAGGGTATTTGCAAATTTTGCACTATCCCAAAGATTCACCTCTTGAGCCGAAGGCAATTCAGCCTGTTTAATATCAATGACATCTGCATAAGGTCCACATAGCTCCTCCTGACGAGATAACGCTGATGTGTAAAAATGCTTTGCTAAATCCAATGCTTCACCTCCAGCCAAAGCTAAACCAATAACCTCTTCAAGCCAAGTGGTACCTGCAGTCTTTACATGAATTCCCTTATCGTATTTCTGGATGATTCTAGCTATCTCTGGATAAATTGAAAACTTATCAGAACCTGAATGAACGCTTAATTTTAGATTAGCAGGTAATCCAAACTCTTTAATGGCATAATCAATAACCAAAACATCTTCTTCAAACTCACGCGCAAATTGCTCAATGTCACCTACATAATTAACCCCTTTGTTAAAACGACCGGTAAACTTAGGAGCTATAGTCTGAACAGGAATACCATTCTCAGCAATCATCTTTAAAATAAAAAACAACTCGACTGGCGTTTGTGGCACCTCTACCTCATCAATTGAAACTTCAGTCACAAAATTATCCGCCCCTTTTTGCTCCGCAATAAAACGGTAGATTCCACCTGCCTCAACCATCGCAGCTAGAAACTTCTGCGCTATCTGCTCAAGCAGTTGATCCGAGATGATAAATGGAGCAGCAATGCCAGGAATATTTAAAGAACCAGCATATTTAGCACAGGAAACTTTAAAACTGGCTATATCTGACGGAGTCGATAAGGTACCAATCTTGCTTGCCACATCCAAGGTGAAAAAGTCAGAAGAGGAGAGAAATCCCTGCACATTAGAAAGATTAATATGATCCGCATCAACAAAATATTGACCCTTATAGCCTAACGCTAAAACAGCCCCATCAGCCTTAATTCTTGTATCTGTTGGCTTTGAATGAATATAAGAATGCTCTCTATTTGACTTATTCCAAACTGGAATTATGTCAACTCCCTTTTGTGCCGCTTTTGTAACCGCCCTTAATTGAGCCTCGCCTTGATGACCAAAACGATCCCCAATGCCTAAACTATATTTACCTATCTGCATGTTTCGTTGTTAATTGTATTAATCTTATCTTTGTACTTGACCCAGCTAGAAAAGCTAGATTTAATTATCCGTGTTCGTTCACGAAGGTAATTTCTTTTCTATTAAATCAAAAATATTGCCACCCCTTTTCGATCATTTTTCTAAAAGATTATTTTTATTCCGTGTTCGTACACGAAATTAGAAAAATAGGATTAATTTTGCATTTTAGATAAAGTTATATCTTTGTAAATCTACAGACAAAAATCCAGAATAAAACAAAGATTAAGAAAGAGTTAGCCCATCACAAGATGACAACTTTTGACTATTTATTGAGTTATAAATGGTAAAAAATATTCGAATATTAGACATTGCTCTTAAGGCGGGCGTTTCCATTGGCACAGTTGATCGGGTTATTCATCAACGTGGTGAAGTTTCGGAAGCTACGCGAGAGAAGATTTTGAAGATTATTCAAGACTTTGATTACAGGCCGAATATTTTAGCTAGTTCGCTTGCTTCAAAAAAGGTCACCACCTTTGCATCGCTCACTCCGATGGCACTAGATCAAGATTCTTTCTGGTCGAAGCCCCAAATCGGTATCAACAAAGCCATCAGTCAATTGAAACAGTTCGGGGTGCAACTTGACCCCCACTACTTTAAAATGGAGGATCCAGAATCATTTACCCGAGAGGCTAATAAGATTTTAGATTCTTCACCTGATGGCATCTTACTCGCACCATGGGGACATCGAGAATCTTTTAAGTTTACAGAACTTCTAGACGGGCAATCGATTCCATATGTCTTTATTGATTCAAATCTTGCCGAGGCGAATCCCATTGGATTCATCGTACAAGATTCGGAGCAGAGTGGTTTTTTAGCGGCTAAACTGATAGATTACGGACTTGCGCCAAAAAGTAATATCTTGGTCATTCATATTACAAAGGATTTGCAAAATGCCAATCATCTTTTGCAACGCGAGCATGGCTTCTTAAGCTATTTTGAATCTCAAAAAGCAAGAGGACATTCAATTCTCAAAATAGAAGTGGAGGCCGAAAACATCTCAACGTCTCAGCAATTCAATCTATTACTTGGTCATTCGAAAGGGATTGAAGCGGTCTATGTCTCCAATTCAAAAGTACATCTAATTGCAAATCTGTTCGATCACAATAGCGTTAGACCACGAATCATTGGTTACGATATCATACCAAAAAACATTGAATTACTGCTAAGTGGAAAGATCGATTTCTTACTTAATCAAAATCCTGAAATACAAGGATATAAAGCAATAAACATATTGTTTGATCAGGTGATCAGAAAAGAAAAGGTTACCAAATCAAATTATACAGCTATAGATATTATCACCAAAGAGAATCTGGATTATTATGTTTCAATATAGACCAGCTTCACGTTGAATAAAATAGAGATAAGATGAAAAAGATATCATTTGATGATTTAAATGGAAAAGTTTGTGTGATCACTGGAGGGGCAGGAATAATTGGCCAATCCCTTGTGAACGCCCTTGCTTCTATTGGAACAAAAGTAGCGATCATTGGACGAAATGAAGAGAAAACCAAGGCTGTTGCTGCAGAATTGTCTAAAGTACACCAAGCGACCATTATTGGAATAAAAGCCGACGTGTTAGATAAAAGCTCACTGGAGCTAGCAAAAATAGAGATCAATCGTCAACTCGGTCCAATCGACCTACTTATTAATTGTGCAGGTGGCAATTCACCAAAAGCAACCACACAAGTTGAACAGCTTGAGGAGACTAATCTATCTGATTTAAGTAAAACTTTCTACGGACTTCAGCTTGAAGGCTTTGATGAAGTATTCGACTTGAATTTCAAAGGCACTATTTTGCCATGCATGGTCTTTACAACCGACATGCTAGATAAAAAAGCGGGTGTGGTTTTAAATGTATCGTCTATGAATGCATACCATCCGCTAACAAAGATTCCTGCCTACTCGGCCGCCAAAGCCTCGGTGAATAATTTCACTGAATGGCTGGCTGTTCATCTCGCAAAAGCGGGCATCCGTGTCAATGCTGTCGCACCAGGTTTTTTTCTTAGTAATCAGAATCGCTTTTTAGTTATCGATGAAAAAACGGGTGATTATTCAGCACGTGGAAAGAAAATTGTACAAAATACACCGATGGGGAAATTTGGAAATCCCGATGATCTTCAAGGTGCCGCACTCTTTCTATTATCAGATATTTCAGCCTTTGTTACTGGCATCGTCATTCCTGTCGATGGTGGTTTCAATGCTTACAGTGGAGTTTAAATTAACAGCATATAAAATATTATATTCTAAATACTTAATGCAATGACATTGAAACTTAGAAAAACGTTTACCTGGTCGCTATTAGTCCCCACAAGTATGGGTGTTCGACTTACGCCAGCCAATGGTCAACCGGTGCATTCGAGTGATCTTTTTCAGATGTACGCCACCAGCGCCGAGACAAACGTGGCCAGTATTGCATCCTATCTAGGACTGCCCGTTAAGGTACTTACCACCTTCGTTAAGGATAGTCCAATTGCCCAGTTTATAAAGAGCAACCTAAAGGGCAGAAACATGGATTTCGAGGGACCTGAAGTCGCTCAAGAGGATCCATGGGGTTATCGACATCAATTCAACATTGCAGATAGTGGCTTTGGATCGCGCGGACCACGGGTACAAAACGATAGAGCGGGCGAAGTTGGCAGAACCCTGAATGTTAAAGATTTCGACTTAGAGCAGATTTTTAAAGTCCAGGGTGTTCAGATTGTTCATCTCTCAGGATTAATTGCAGCGCTGTCTGTTGAGACGAGCAACTTCTGTCTTCAGCTAGCGCGAACAGCAAAAAAAGAGGGCTCCTTAATCTCTTTTGATCTTAACTATAGGGCTTCATTTTGGAAAGGACGCGAAAAAGAGCTTAGCGCCACCTTTGCAGAGATAGCCTCACTATCCGATATCTTAATTGGAAACGAAGAAGATTTCCAATTATGCTTAGGCATTGAAGGACCTAAAACTGGAGGAGAAGGAATTGCAAGCGAAATAGAGGGTTTCAAAGGGATGATAGGTCGAGTAAAAGAAGCTTTTCCTAATACATCAGTCTTTGCAACAACCTTACGTCAAGTTATCAGCTCTAATGAACATTTATGGGGTGCGATTATGCTTGAAGGTAACAACTGGCAGATCGTTGAGCCACGTGCCATATCCGTTTTAGACCGCATAGGTGGAGGTGATGGCTTTGTGGGTGGATTACTTTACGGAATTCTGAAAGGTTGGTCTTCTGACAAATGGATTCAGTATGGCTGGGCCTCAGGTGCTCTTGCGACAACTTTCCTAACCGACTATGCACAACCAGCCGACGAAGAGATGGTTTGGAGCATCTGGAAAGGGAATGCCCGAGTAAAACGATAAGAATATTGATTTCATGTCTATACGTTTATTAAGGAACATAGCTATAAATTAAATTTAAGCATCTCAAAATGATCTACTTTCAAATTGGTTCTGCTGATACTTCCCTATCTTCTAAAGATTTAAAACAGGGTTTGAATACAGCTCTTGATCTGCTTGGAAAGAAGCATAAAGTCCTTGCTATTCCTCCTGACTTCACACGTCTGGCTTCTAGAACTGGCGAATTAACTCGCTATGCTTATGATTATTATGGAGAAAAACTCACCGACATACTGCCCGCTTTAGGCACTCACACGCCCATGACGTCGCATCAGATCTCTGAGATGTTTGGAGAGATCCCACAAACTCTATTCCGGGAACATGACTGGCGAAACGACGTGATCACCCTTGGGGAGGTTCCAGCTGAATATATTCGTGAAGTCTCGCAAGATGCGGTAGATTTTGCTTGGCCTGCACAAGTTAATAAACTGCTGGTAGAAGGTGGCTTTGATTTGATCTTATCGCTAGGTCAAGTGGTTCCTCACGAGGTTGTTGGAATGGCCAATCACAATAAAAATATTTTTGTCGGAACCGGTGGTGCAGAAGGGATCAATAAGAGTCATTTCATTGGCGCTGCCTTCGGAATGGAGAAAATGATGGGACGCAGCCAAACACCTGTACGCCGAATATTTAATTACGCTAGCCATCATTTTGCCAAACACCTTCCGATACTGTATATTCTTACTGTGGTTGGTCGAGATACTCAAGATGGCAAACTAAAGGTTCGTGGTCTATTTATCGGTGACGACCAAGAAGTATTTAAAGCTGCGGCTAAGCTCTCACTTGAAGTGAACTTTAATCTGCTCGATAGGCCTTTCAAAAAAGTGGTGGTCTACCTTGATCCAGCCGAATTCAAATCGACCTGGTTAGGCAATAAATCTATCTATCGGACGCGGATGGCGATTGCTGATCAGGGCGAACTAATTGTCCTTGCACCAGGTCTAACAGAGTTTGGAGAAGACAAAGAGATTGATCAGATGATTCGTAAATATGGCTATTTCGGTACCCAGGAAACCTTAAAAGCAGTTCGCGAAAATGAAGACCTGCGTAATAATTTAAGTGCCGCTGCTCACCTAATCCATGGCTCCTCAGAAGGTCGTTTTTCGATTACCTACTGTCCAGGAAACGAAAGCAACAATCTTAACCAGCAAGAGATTGAAAGCGTTGGATTTAAATACGATAACTTAAAGAAAAAAATTAAGCAATACGACCCTCAAAAACTTAAAGATGGTTGGAATATTGACTCAAATGGGGAGGAGTTTTATTATATCTCGAACCCTGCAATTGGCCTCTGGGCTGTTCGCGAAAGATTTAAAGACTAAAGAATGAGATTAGAAAAAATTAAATGGGGATTGATAGGGTGTGGTGATGTTACAGAAGTTAAAAGTGGACCACCGCTTCAACTAACTGAGCATTCATCATTAGTTGCCGTTATGCGTCGAAATGGAGCTCTGGCTGAAGATTATGCCAAACGCCATAAGGTACCGAAATGGTACACCGATGCTTCTGAGCTTATCAATGACCCGGAAGTTAATGCGGTTTATATTGCAACGCCGCCAGATGCACATTGCGAATATGCTATCCAAGCTATGAAAGCTGGAAAAGCAGTCTATGTGGAAAAGCCAATGGCCCGAAATTATGCCGAGTGTCTGGAGATGATCAAAGTTTCAGAACAGACAAACGTTCCGCTCTTTAGCGCTTATTACCGAAGAACGCTCCCCTTATTTGTGAAAGTTAAGGAACTTGTTGATTCGAATCAAATCGGACAAATAAGATTGGTGAACGTTCGCTTTTATGCGCCACCAGAAAATGATCAAGAGCGATTAGTGGCTCCATGGCGCGTTCAGCCTGCGATTGCAGGAGGCGGATTATTATTCGACCTTGCTTCGCACACACTAGACTTCCTAGATTTCGTATTTGGGCCAATCACTAAAGTTAAGGCAAACGCACTAAACCAAGCAGGCATCTACCCTGCCGAAGATCTAGTCATGGCTAATTGGCTCCATAAAACAGGCATTGCTGGCACAGGAACATGGTGCTTTACGACATCAGACAAAAGTACACTCGACGAGGTTGAGATCATTGGCGAAAGAGGAAGAATAAGCTTTTCCACTTTCAAAAATTCGCCAGTAATACTTGAAAATAACATTGTAAAGGAAGAGTTTAGCTTTGAACGACCAAAACATGTGCAGTCCTATCTAATGGCAGATATTGTTGCAGAGTTGCGTGGCGAAGGTAAATCACCCTCTACCGGCATCTCTGGAGCACGAACCAGTTGGGTTATGGATGAGATGGTAAAAAGTTATTACCACACGAAAGATTAAGATGAAAATTGTAATTGACGATAAGATCCCATACATCAAAGGTGTTTTAGAACCGTATGCAGAGGTTATTTATCTCTCTGGAGATAAAACAAATGCAGCAGTGGTAAAAGACGCAGATGCCTTAATTACGCGTACTCGAACTATTTGCAATGAGGAATTACTAGCCGGTTCTGCGGTCAAGTTTATCGCCACCGCCACCATTGGATTCGACCATATAGACACAGATTATTGTGAAAAAGTCAACATTGCATGGACTAACGCTCCAGGGTGCAATTCAAAATCGGTAGAGCAGTATATTGCTTCTGCATTGATGGTACTTGCCGAAAAGCATCAATTCTCACTCACAGAAAAAACGATTGGGATTATTGGCGTTGGTAATGTAGGATCTAAAGTAGCGCGATTGTGCGAGACCTTAGGAATGAAAGTGCTATTAAATGATCCTCCACGCGTTCGAGCAGAAAAGTTAAAAGGATTTGTAGGCCTAGATGAGATTCTTGAAAAATCAGATATCATTACTCTTCATGTCCCATTAAATATGGAAGGTGAAGATATGACCTTTCATTTAGCCGATTCCAACTTCTTTTCAAAAACAAAGCATAAACCGATCCTTATTAATTCTTGTCGAGGCGAAATAGTTGACACTAACTCTCTTAAACAAGCTTTAAAAGATAGTCAACTGTCTGGTGTCGTGATTGATTGCTGGGAAAACGAGCCTGCTATTGACCTTGAACTACTTTCATTGGTTGACTTAGCAACACCTCATATTGCGGGCTATTCAAGGGATGGAAAAGCCAACGGCACGTCCATGAGCATTCGAGCGCTGAGTAAATTTTTCAAGCTAGGGATAAACAATTGGAAATGTTCAAATGTTGAAATGCCAGATAACCTTGATATCTTTATCGATGGAACAGGGAAAGCAACTCAGCAGATTCTCTCAGACGCAATTTTAGCAACATACGATATTCGTTCAGATGATAAAAAGCTAAGAAGTTCGGTGAAGACATTTGAAAAACAACGCGGAGACTATCCTGTGCGAAGAGAATTTCCAACGTATCGGATATTCTGCAAGATCAACAATATAAAAGCAATAAATAAGCTTAAGCAATTAGGTTTTAAACTATAGCATCATAAAGTAATACTATAAAAGATGAAAAAAGCTGACATCGGCCTTATTGGCCTAGCCGTAATGGGTGAAAACCTTGTGCTGAACATGGAGAGCAAAGGGTTTACCGTAGCTGTTTACAACCGCACGACTGATAAAGTTGACAAGTTTGTCAATGGTCGCGGGGCGGGGAAAAATTTCATTGGTTGTCATACCATTGCCGATCTTTGTGCTAATCTAGAGCGCCCAAGAAAAGTAATGATGCTGGTTAAGGCAGGTCAACCAGTTGATGATTTCATTGAACAGATCATCCCCTACCTTGAGCCGGGAGATATCATCATCGACGGCGGAAACTCCCATTTTCCTGACACCATAAGACGAACAAGCTATGTTGAAAGCAAAGGATTACTATTCGTAGGCTCAGGCGTCTCTGGAGGTGAAGAGGGAGCTTTGTTGGGACCATCTATGATGCCTGGGGGATCTCCAGCCGCATGGCCAGCAATCAAAACCATTTTTCAGGCTGTTGCAGCTAAAGTTGGAGATGAGCCTTGTTGCGAATGGGTTGGCGAAAATGGAGCCGGTCATTTTGTGAAGATGGTACACAATGGCATCGAGTATGGCGATATGCAGATTATCTGCGAAGCTTATCAGATGATGAAAGAGTTACTGGGGATGAATGCTGATGAGATGCATCAAGTGTTTACCGACTGGAATAAAGGTGATCTAGACAGCTATCTTGTAGAGATCACGAGAGATATTTTAGGCTATCGTGATGAAAATGGAGAAGCCTTAGTAGAAAAGATATTAGATACTGCTGGTCAAAAAGGGACTGGTAAATGGACTGGTGTTTCAGCCTTAGACCTAGGCATTCCTCTTACTTTAATTGGAGAATCGGTCTTTGCACGCTGTTTATCCGCTCAAAAAGACTTACGTGTAAAAGCCTCTAAATTTCTTTCAGGTCCTGAAAAGCAATTCAGAGGAGATCGAAATCAATTTATTAGCGATTTAAAAGATGCCTTACTTGGTGCGAAGATCATCTCCTATGCGCAAGGGTATGATCTAATGGGAGAAGCGGCCAAAGAATACAAATGGACCCTTAACAATGGCGGCATCGCACTGATGTGGCGTGGCGGATGTATCATCCGTTCGGCTTTCTTAGGTAAGATCAAAGAGGCGTTCGACAAAAATCCGAAATTAGAACATTTACTTCTGGACGAATATTTTAAAGCAACCATTGAAAAAGCTCAGACAGGATGGCGTAGAGTGGTGGCCAGTGCCATTATGCATGGCGTCCCAGCCCCTTGCCTAGCAGCTGCTTTAACCTACTTTGATGGTTTCCGCAGTGAGCGATTACCGGCAAACCTACTTCAAGCGCAACGTGATTATTTCGGTGCTCATACCTACGAGCGTATCGACAAGCCTCGCGGAGAGTTCTTTCATACAAACTGGACTGGTAGAGGTGGCGATACCTCATCATCGACCTATAGCGTATAGCACTGTCAATAAAGCAAAAAGAAGCGCTGTAATCTCCTTACAGCGCTTCTTTTTTGACCTTATCCTTTGAGTTGATTAGTCGATCTTTTCAACGAAAACGGCAGTACCATAAGCCAAAACCTCCGTTAAACCCGTGCTAACCTCATTCGCATCGTAACGCATACTAATAATAGCATTTGCACCCAATTCCTCAGCATGTTGTATCATAAACTGTAGCGCCTCTTCGCGAGCATTCTCGCATAGCTCCGTAAAAATTGCACTACGACCACCAAAGATCGTCATAAATCCACCGGCCACATTTCCGATGATACTGCGAGAACGAACAGTAATTCCGCGAACCAAACCTAACTGTTTAACAATTCGGTATCCTTCAAGATTTATACTTGTTGTGATTAATACATTTGTCATATTATAAATTTAATGGGTTATAAATATCAGTCATCGATCGATTGGCCAACCAACTGAGTAAATTTAGCACTAGTCCTATCGCCTGTTGGACCCTGTGTTTGTTTCATCAAGATTCCAATTGTTTGCTCTTTAGGATCAGCAAAATATTGTGTATTAAAATAACCACCCCAATCAAAGGTTCCTAAGCTACCTATTCCACCCGTATGCTCGGCCGTTGGTCCGTTCACTGAGAAAGCTAATCCAAAGAATTTATCCGCGTTTTTAAATAAGGAACCAGTCTGATTGCTTAAAATGGTCTGAACCGTCGTTCTACTTAATATCCGAACACCATTTAACTCACCTCCATTTAAGTACATCTGCAAGAAAGTTGCATAATCTTTTGCGGTACTCGATAGTCCTGCACCCCCAGAAAAGAACGTTTTTGCCCCTTTAATTGGATATTGTGGATCATAAAAGGTGGTCGGATAATTGGACCACTTGCCAGTAGCGCTTTTTTGCTGAACCTGAACCAGTCTGCTCGCTTTATTATCGGGTAAATAGAACCACGTATCATTCATTCCTAATGGATCAAACAAATGTGTTCTTAAATACTTATCAAATGTTACACCAGACACAACTTCAATTAGATATCCCAATACATCTAAACCTTCACAATAGGTAAATTTCTCACCTGGGTTATGGTGCAAAGGCAATTTCGCTAACCGCTTTACACTTTCGCCAATTGTAATCTTTTCAGTCGTAAAAAGATCTGTTACGCCCGCTTTTTTATACAACATTTTAAAGCGCTCATCGGCATCAATCACACCATATCCAAGACCAGAGGTGTGGGTTAGCAGTTGACGAATGGTGATCTCGCCACTGGCCGAAACGCCCGTAAAGGTGGTATCTGTGCTCTGAAAAGTTTTTAATACCTGTGGATTTTTAAATTCAGGAATATATTTTGAGATTGGATCATCGAGGTTAAATCGCCCCTCTTCCCAAAGCATCATCACTGCTGTAGCCGTGATTGCCTTACTTTGTGAAGCGATGCGAAAAATATCATCTCGCTTTAGATCACGACCAGTCTCTACATCCGATTTACCATAAGCTTTGTAAAAAACAATCTTTCCATGGCGGGCTATCAAAGCTACCACTCCAGGCAAATCACCATTGGATATGGCTTTGGCACAGAGTGAGTCTATTCGAGCAAGTCTTTCTGAAGATATGCCAACAGAGCTAGGCTTATCCTCCATTAACAGTGGTGATTTTTTTAGTGACTTTGTTTGGGTATTCCCTTGAATAAGTAGGAATGAAAATAGGATAAATAATAGGCTTTTCATGGTGATTATATTTTCGTTTTGACAGATTTGAAAAAGTTAAAGCAAACTTAATCATAATTATGGCTCATCAAACGAAATTTAAAAATGAAATAAACACTCTGATTTTTATCATAAAACAATAATATACAATATGTTAATCATCAAATGATAATTAATTAAACCTATAAAAGTAGAGTCTAGTTTATAAATTTCGAACAATATTAACAATCGTTGAAATCTTAGCGAAACAACTTACTATCATTACACGTTCTAGTGATATAGAATCCGTAATTTTGCATTAAGAAATTTATTCCAAAGGAAATATCGTATGAAAAGAGATTCACAGATTTTTGAAATTATTGAAAAGGAGAGACAGCGTCAGTTGCATGGCATTGAATTAATTGCTTCTGAAAACTTTGTTTCAGATCAGGTTATGGAGGCGATGGGCTCATGTCTGACCAATAAATATGCTGAAGGTTATCCAGGTCATCGTTACTATGGAGGCTGTCAGTTTATTGATGAATCAGAGCAATTAGCTATCGACAGACTGAAAAAGCTTTTTGGTGCTGAGTATGCCAATGTTCAGCCACATTCAGGCGCACAGGCTAACATGGCTGTTTTATTGACAGTCCTTAAACCTGGCGATACCTTTATGGGTTTAGATCTATCACATGGTGGTCATCTTTCTCATGGTTCACCTGTTAATTCATCTGGATTACTTTATCGTCCAATAGCTTATGGAGTGAAGGAAGATACTGGTCTTATCGACTACGATATGATGGAAGAAGTTGCACTTAAAGAGCGTCCAAAATTAATCATAGCTGGTGCCTCTGCTTATTCTCGCGAATGGGATTATCAGCGGATGCGTAATTTAGCCGATAAGATTGGTGCAATATTTATGGTTGACATGGCTCATCCTGCAGGATTAATTGCTGCTGGATTGTTAGACAATCCTGTTAAATATGCGCACATTGTCACTTCGACTACACATAAAACATTGCGTGGTCCTCGTGGCGGAATTATCCTACTGGGTAAGGATTTTGAAAATCCTTGGGGAATCACCACCAAGAAAGGTGAGGTACGGATGATGTCATCACTACTAGATTCTGCCATATTCCCAGGGATTCAAGGTGGTCCACTTGAGCATGTCATCGCATCTAAGGCAATCGCATTTGGCGAAGCGCTAGAGCCTGAATACAAAGAGTACCAGTCGCAGGTTCAAAAGAATGCCCGAGTTATGGCTAAGGCCTTTATTGACAATGGCTATAAGGTTATTTCAGGTGGCACAGACAACCACTCAATGTTGATCGATTTAAGAACTAAGTTTCCTGATCTTACCGGTAAGAAAGCTGAAAATGCCCTTGTCTTAGCGGATATTACAATCAATAAAAACATGGTTCCATTCGACTCAAGATCGCCCTTCCTTACCTCTGGGTTGCGTGTTGGAACACCAGCAATTACAACTCGTGGAATGAAAGAAGAGCATATGTCGTTGATTGTAGAATTGATCGACGAAGTCCTTCAGAATGCCGACAATGAAGAAGTAATCGCAGCAGTACGAAGCAAGGTAAATAAAGCCATGGAAGCATTCCCAATGTTTGCTTGGTAATTACAAAAAGATAAAAATTCAAAAAGGGAGAAAAGTTAACTTTTCTCCCTTTTTAATTGGCAATAACTTTAGCATTCAGCTACTGGAACTATTTCATCGTCACTCTAGAG
The DNA here is from genome assembly GCA_026391295.1 of Bacteroidia bacterium. Taxonomy (GTDB): domain Bacteria; phylum Bacteroidota; class Bacteroidia; order Bacteroidales; family Prolixibacteraceae; genus JAAFHB01. Next base: position 39,524 of record JAPLDS010000022.1, read on the forward strand.
TACGGAGCTAGATCATGAGTAGCAAACTCCCCTTTCAGGAATTTATAATAACCCGTAATTGCGATCATTGCAGCATTATCAGTTGTAAATTTAAATGGTGGAATATGCATCTCCCATCCATGTATCTGTGCCATAGCTAGCAAAGCATTTCTCAAACCAGAATTAGCTGAAACACCTCCAGCCACAGAGACCGTGCGAATACCTGTCTCTTTTGCGGCTTTAACTAGCTTCGTCATCAAAACTTCAATGATAGTCTCTTGTAAAGAGGCACAGATATCGGCCTTATTCTCTTCAATAAAATTAGGGTTTAACTTCATCTGGTCACGAATAAAATAGAGAAACGAGGTTTTAAGACCACTGAAACTATAGTCATAACCCGGAACAGATGGTTTTGAAAAGACATAAGCCTTCGGATTTCCTTCTTTGGCCAGCTTATCAATTAATGGACCACCAGGATAAGGAAGGCCCATAACCTTCGCACATTTATCAAACGCCTCCCCTGCCGCATCATCAATAGTCTGCCCAATAACATCCATGTCGAGATGGTCACGCACCACAATAATCTGAGAATTACCCCCAGAGACGAGCAGACATAAAAATGGGAAGGATGGATTCTTCTTTTCTATCTCTGGTTCCTTTATAAAATGAGCTAAAACATGACCTTGCAAATGGTTAACCTCAATAAGTGGAATATTACGAGACAAGGCAAAACCCTTTGCAAACGAAGTCCCTACGAGTAAAGAACCCAATAATCCAGGTCCCCGTGTAAAAGCAATAGCTGAAATATCTTCAACTTTTACACCGGCCTTTTTAATGGCCAAATCGACAACTGGTATAATATTTTGTTGATGAGCTCGTGACGCTAATTCAGGGACAACGCCACCATAAGCCATATGTATGGATTGACCTGACACTTCATTGCTAAGAATGAGATCATTGCAAATGACAGCAGCAGCTGTATCGTCACAAGACGATTCTATTCCTAAGATTATAATTGGCTTATCTTTACTTGTCATTATATATTAATATTCTTTAACCACTTTCTACTTAATTCCCTTTCGCTTACACTTTAAAAGTGCTATTTTTAAAAAATCAAAACAGAAGAGAATGCACGTTGGTATACTCTTCAAATTTAAGCTGTAAAAGTATCAAAAAAAGGGTTAAAATAGCACTTATTCTCATCGTTTGCCTCACAACTTTATTAGGTGGAGCGTATGTGACTTTTCGCTCCAAGAGAGTGCAAACAACTATTGCCCAATGGTTTGCAACTCAGCTCTCAGATACATACAAGACGAAAATAACTGTTCAAGGTGTTAATATATCACTGTTTAATTCGATTATCCTTGAAAAAGTAATCGTTGAAGACCAGCATAAAGATACCTTATGTAACATTGGCCAATTAAGTTTAAACATTGACAGTTTAGACCTTTTGAAAAAAAGAGTTCATTTTGGAGATATCAACCTTGAAGACTCCAAAATACGCATCTCAAAAACAGCCAAAGAGTTCAACTACAATTTTCTATCTGACTCAACGTCTAAAAAATCAAAATCTGTCAATCCGTGGAATGTAACCTTCCATAGTTTAAACATAACAAATTCACAATTTAGATATAAAGAACAAACAGCACAAGACACCCTAGTAAATGGGCTAAATTTTAAGGATTTAGAATTTAACATCCAGCAGTTAAGCATAAAAAACATAACGAATAAAGATAGCCTAACGAAATTTGAGATAGCGAAAGCCACCTTAAGTGAAAAATCAGGTCTAACGATAAAGGAATTAAGCTTCAATGGCAAGTTAACATCAACACAATTAGAGGTCGATCAGTTAAACTTAAAACTAAATAATTCAACGATTGAAGCTCCGAACTTAAAATTCAGAAAGAATAAATTATTAGCGAATGATTCTTTAAGCCCCCAGCAAAATCAATCGTTAGCCAATCTTTATGAGATTGAAAGCACCTTCAATAAATCAACTGTTTCATTAGCGGATTTAGCTTATTTGATTCCAGATATCTGGGGCATGAACGAACAGGTTCAATTCTCTGGTGAAGCTAAGGGAACATTAAGCAACCTGAGATTTAAAAAAATAAATTTACAAATTGGAAAAGAGACTCAATTAAATGCAGATTTAGAACTCAGTGGTCTACCCGACTGGGAAAATACCTTTATATATTTTAAAATCTACAACAACACCCTTAACTTTAATGATCTGGCTCATATCCAAATGCCTGATAATCAACCATTAAAACACCTTAAGATACCCTCAGAATTACAACATGGCGTAAACCTAAAATATCATGGAAATTTCACTGGATTCCCCTCTGATTTTGTGGCATACGGCACTGTTGATGGAAGCTTAGGACGATTAACCACAGACCTTTCCTTTCGACCGAAAAAATCTGGGGCTATAGATTTTCAAGGAACCCTTAAAACTAGATCATTTAACGCCGGGAAACTTATTGACTATGATCCTCTAGGAGAAGTTTCATTACAAATCAAAGTTAATGGATCTAGATCTGCAGACAAGAAATACAATGCATTAATATCGGGAAACATCGATAGTCTATATTTCAATCATTACAGAGTTGATTCTATCTTCGTCAATGGAAAAGTGCGAAATCGCAGCTTCGAGGGTGATTTAAATGTAAAAGACAACAATTTAAAACTGAATTTTGCAGGCAAGGCAGATCTTGCAGGAGCAATTCCAGAATTTAATTTCACCTCTACCGTTGAAAAAGCCAATCTTGCCATCCTTGGATTGGATAAAGAACAGAAAACCTCCACTCTTGCTCTAAAGCTAAATGCCAATTTTAGCGGGAATAATTTAGACGATTTAAATGGAAAAATATCTCTCCAACAGTTTAAATTTCAGAGAGCTGGCAAGAACCTTAATTTCGACAACCTGACCTTTAACACAACGAACAACAGCAAAAAGAACAACATCACCTTGCGATCTGACATCGCAGACCTCACAATAGATGGCAAATATCTATTTGGGGAATTCGATCTCATATTTAGAGATTATTTGAATTATTTCTTGCCATCTGCTAGACTACCTTTTTCGAAGCGAAGTTCAACAGGTAAAAACTCGTTTAAGTATGATCTGAAAATTAAGAAAGCGGAAGAACTAGGCAGTTTCTTTGTCCCTGGATTAATCATTAAATCGCCATTAGTTCTTTCTGGGAATATCGATTCTGAAAAGAAAATTTTCAATATGAATGGGTCGATCAACGAAATTCTAATTAATGATCATCAGCTTAAAGGACTGACAATAAATTCCCATAACACAGGGAAAAATTGGCTCTTCAGAGTTGGCTCAAAAGAAGCCTTAATTGGAGGCTCAATTGCTGTTGAAAACTTCTCAATCAACAACAACTTAGCTCACGACAGTCTAAAAACTACAGTAAGCTGGAACAATACCGCTCTTCCAACCTACTCCGGAAAAATTGATGTCCTGGGGATATTTGCAAAGAATAAAGTTGGCAATAACACGGCTGATTTCTACCTAAATCCTTCTAAAATTTACCTTGCAGATTCTTTATGGATTATCGAAAAAAGTCATCTCCATATGGATACCACCTCCGTTGCGATTGATAATTTTAGCATTCATCACAATCAAGAGAAATTTAGAATCTTTGGGAAAGTGGCTAATAATTCAGCTGACAAGATAAATGTTGAATTTTCAAAAGTCAAACTAAGCAACCTCGATTTATTGCTGGGCGAAGAGATTGGAATTTTTGGAGAGCTAAATGGAACAACTTCAATTGCTGATCCATACAACTCTTTATTTCTCACGAGTAAGATGAAAGTATCCGATTTCACCTATCTGGAAAAGAACTTTGGAGATATTATCCTAGACAACAGCTGGGACCAAGAGAAAAAGAAACTAAACACCTCATTAAAGCTTGTCAAAAACTCAAAAGCTGGATTTGATCTAAAAGGGTATTACCAACCTAAAGGTGATAGCATAAATTACCATGCCTCGTTTAACAATTACCCACTCGAAACCTTACTTCCAATCTTAGGAAGTTTTGCGAATAAAGTTGAAGGGATTGGCAATGGTCAGGTTGACATTGTGGGCAGACTAGCAGAACCTAAATTCAATGGCAAAGTAGCTGTAACCAATACGAAAATTGGAATAGACTATACCAAAGTCATCTATTCACTAAACGACACAGTCCGATTTTCGGGAGATTCTATCTTATTTAAAAATGTGCTGATTTTGGATCCAGAAAAGAACAAAGCTCGATTCAATGGATATATTACGCACAACCTGTTTAACCACATGCGTTATAATATGTCAGCCACAACAGACAATCTCTTGGTCCTAAACACGACAACAAGTGATAATAACTACTTTTATGGATTAGGACATGCTGCTGGTGGAATTAAGATTACAGGTCGCGTGGCCAGCATAAAGCTAGACATATCTCTAACCACTAAGCCAGGAACACAATTGAATGTCCCTATTGAAAACCCAGAATCGGTCAACAACTACGATTTTATTCGATTTGTGAGTTCGGATACGTTAATGCAAAACAGAAAACCTGCCGCAATAGTTACGCCAGATGGAACATTAGAGGTCGATCTCGATGTTACAGCCACGCCAGACGCAAAGGTTCAAATGATTTTCCGCTCAACGGTTGGAGATGCGATTAGTGGTTATGGATCAGGAGATTTGATTTTCAAATACGATAAGGATGGAAACTTCTTAATGTATGGTGACTATAAGATCGACAAAGGAGATTATATGTTTACGCTTCAGAATGTCTTAGTACGTAAGTTCCGCATCAACCCAGGCGGTGTAATATCCTGGAATGGAGATCCTTATGGAGCAACCGTTGATCTTGATGCACTATATACCCTTAAAGCACCTATCAACTACCTGCTTCTGAACTACAATCAAAACGATAACTCTCGACGGATACCCGTTCAGTGTAAAATAAACTTATCAAAGAAACTGCTTAATCCAGCGGTGAAGTTCGACATTAACTTCCCTACTGCCGATGAACGAACGAAAGACGAACTGCAACAGTTTATCAGCACCCAAGATGACATTAACAGACAGATGGTGTCGTTAATGGTGATGGGACAATTTTTTACCCCTGAATATCTACGAGGTAGACAAGATTTTCAATCCAGTACCACAACCGTTGTTGGATCCACAACATCGGATATCTTATCAAATCAACTTTCTAACTGGCTATCACAGATCAGTAATGATTTTGACATCGGATTTAACTACCGACCAGGCGATCAAGTCAATGCGAATCAGATGGAGTTAGCACTAAGCACTCAGATTCTAAATGATCGGGTAACCATTAATGGAAATATTGGGAATAACAGCAACCTTCAATCCAATGCAACGAATCCTGTTGTTGGACAGGTTGAAGTCTTTGTTAAGCTAAATAAGTCGGGCAAGCTTCAGCTGAAAGCCTACAATCGTGCAAATGATGACTTGATCTATGACACCTCGCTTTACAAACAAGGTATTGGATTGTCATTTAAAGAGGAGTTTGATACTTTAGGTGATCTTTTTGATCATTATCGATCAAAGAAAAACAAAGTAAAAATTCCATTGCGAATTGATTCGACATACAAAAAATAAATACATTTATTAAGCATATGAATC
>JAPLDS010000038.1:0-19421 GCA_026391295.1 Bacteroidia bacterium
CCCCACTTAAGGTCGGCAGGATTTCTTTCTGCAGTAACACGGATTTTCTTTCCGTTTACAACTAGAGAACCATCTTCTACAGAAACAGTTCCTGAGAAACGACCATGAGTAGAATCATACTTAAGCATATAAGCCATATAATCTACCTCGATAAGGTCATTGATTCCAACAACTTCAACATCATTTCTGTCAACAGCTGCTCTAAATACTAATCGGCCAATACGACCGAAACCATTAATACCAATTTTAATTTTAGACATAATTTATTCGTTTTGAGAATTATATAATGATTCTAACCTCATTAAAATCTGAGGACAAAAATAGCATTAATTATTTGAAAATATCAGATAATTAAAGATGTATTTAATGGTTTTTACATATTCTTAACGTTGCACTTTTATATGCAGCAGTTAAGTTTAATGCTTAAACCATGTCATATCTCTTTTTGCTTTAGGGGGCGTAAAACCACATTTGCATGTAGTACAACTATCCAAAGTAATGAGGGCAAGAAGTATGACGATCGGAATGATTATTTTTGCTTTCATTCTGCAAAATTAATTACTATTTCGTTATTTCAAAATTAGTTATCTAATTGAAGTATTGGATTTCTATCTTTGCAAATAATTAAAATTGAATGTCGCTTTTAGATAGGCCTTGCGGATGGCTATTATAGTATATAAATCATCGAGTCAATGATTTTTGAAAAGTTAAAATATAGATTTGAATTAGCTCCTGAACATTCCGAATTGAAGCCTTGGGTGTGTGAGCTAAACTCGACATTTTCAACATCGGGTATTTCAATTTTTAAATCTAGGAATGAGGTAAAGATATTCTCTGTTGGCAATTACCAACTAAATGTCAAATCTTTCAAGATCCCCAATCTCATTAATCGAGTGGCTTATGTTTACTTTCGTGGATCAAAAGCTGAGCGCTCTTTTCGCTATGCCCGGAAGTTTCTTTTGCTTGGCGTAAATACCCCTTCTGCAATCGGCTATTTAGATGTTGTTGAACGCGGACTCCTGAAGCAGAGCTACTATGTGTCACTTCATTTTAATGCTGATTTCACCTTGCGGGAGGTTTTAAATTACAAAGTTGATAATCGCGAAGAGATCATTCGACAATGGGTGAATTTTACCTATGCGAATTTACATCAAAATAACATTTTCCACCTCGATTACTCACCAGGAAATACACTGATAAGCTCTGTTGATGGTCGTTACGTTTTTCAGGTTGTAGACCTTAATCGGATGAGCTTTGGTTCAATTGACTTTGTTAAAGGGTTGAGCAATTTTCGACAACTCGATACGGATATATCTACACTCGAATTTATTGCAGCTCAGTATGCAACGATTTGCGACGAGGATATTAAAACTGCAACAAAATTATTACTTGGTTTTGATCAGAAGAATAAGGCAAGTCGAAAATTTAGAGGAGATATGAAGCAAGTCTTAAGATCATTTTTGGGTCTGAAATCAGATTCTGAAGATTAAAACAACTCTGCTACGCCTGCTTGTTTTTCAAAAGTTTCAATTGAATAAGTCTTTTTAAGACATCTGAGGGTGTTACCATCTCCATACATTTAGGTTTGTCATAAATACATGGTTTGTTTCCAAATACAGAACATGGTCTGCATTTTAAAGAGGTCGCAGGTGTTTGAATATGATGCTCTAACGAATGGCCAAGCGCAAAAAATCCAAAAGCAGGATGTGTACCTCCCCAGATCGATACTGTTGGGACAGCACACAAAGTAGCCAAATGCATATTCGATGAGTCCATCGAAATCATCAAGTCTAGACTCTGCACCAAGGCAATCTCTTCCGAGAGTTTTAATACCCCAGCAGCAAGATGCACATTTGAAGCACAACTTTTTAATTCAGTAAGCTGCTTGATCTCATGGTCTCCACCACCGAAGAGCAGAAATTCAACCTCGAATTGTGTATTGATAAGATTAATAAGGGCTTTGAAATTCTCAACTCCCCACATTTTAGTCTGGTAGGTCGCAAAAGGAGCTAAGCCAATCTTATACTTCGAGCCTGTTATCTGACATTTTTCAAGAAATAAATTGGCATTGTTTTTAGCTTGGTCGTCAATAGCTAGATAGGGCGCTTTGCCTAGACTTCCTTTGAGCCCAGCCTTTTCAAATGTATCGAAGTAACGAACAGTTGAATGCTTCAGTATTCGAATGTATTTTGATTTAAGCAGAAATTTCTTCTCTTTTCGCCCTTTGTCAATGGCAAAACTTTTTGATCCTGTAACCTTAAATAGGAGAGAGATTAGTCGCGTTCTAATCACACCATGCAAATCAACTACACTTTCGAAAGGTCCTTGTTTCTTGAGTTCGAAGAATAGTTTAATCAATCCAAGAAATCCTTTGTGCTTCCCTTTTAAATCTGGATAAATCAGGTTTAAACGCGGTATTCCATAGAAAAATGGGGCGAAAAATTGTCGAGTTACTAGGGTAATTTCAAGCTCAGTATTTGCCTCGAGAATACTTTTGATAACCGGAACGGTTAGCAAAACATCGCCCATCGCAGACAATCTGAACACGATAATCTTTTTCATGGTAGGTTTAGCAATAAGGGATCAGAAACAAGCTTGATTAATATTGTTCGTAGCTTTTTTCTTCGATTAAGTTTGAGCCAGTAAGTTCATTAATAGCGCGTTTGACATCAGAGCGCTGGTCATTTATAACATATACCGAACGGGCAGTCTGAATAAAATCGTCCCCAAAATCTTTCACACGTTCTAAGTCTCTAATGTGATCTTCAATGTCCCAGAGATTGGCATTTATACGATATAAGTCAAGATATAAGGGGTGTTTCTTATCGATGATTTCAGAGACCGCATCGTTTAGTACGATATACTCTTTATGTAAATTTTCAAGCTTAGCTGGGTCCTTAATTTTGGATATTTTAAGTTCAATTATAGTAAGCTTATCTACTATTTCACCATTTGATACTTCAATTTTCATCTTGAAAAATTTTTAACAAAGGTACTTATTTATTCTTTTTAATGTATCACTGCGACGAATTACCTTCTGCGGTAATCGCGTGCGCTAGCTTGATCGGTAGGCATAATAATCAACTCCTCGATGTTGACATGCAAGGGTCGATTGACCATGAAAAGAATCGATTCAGCAATGTCTTGCGCATAGAGTGGTGTTAATCCTTGGTATACATTATCTGCCTTGATCTTATCTCCTTTGAAGCGGACCAACGAAAATTCGGTGTCGACCATCCCTGGACTGATCGCACTAACTTTTATTCCATAAGGAAGAAGCTCCATACGCATCGCTTTTGTGATTGCTTTTACGGCATGCTTTGTCCCGCAATAGGCAGCACCATTGGGATAATATTCATGGCCGGCAATCGAAGAGATGTTGATGATATGCCCCGCCTGCTTGGCGACCATTTGGGGTGAGATTATTTTAGAAACGTAAAGTAGTCCTTTGACATTGGTGTCGATCATTCTTTCCCAATCATCAACTACTCCCTCATGAACCGGGTTTAATCCAACAGCTAACCCTGCATTGTTAATTAGGACGCTAATATCACTCCACTCTGTCGGTATTGAGTTAAGGGCTTTTTCTGTGGCTTGCAAATCTCTAACATCGAAATTTAATAGATGCACCTTAGCTTCTGTCTGTTTTTGAATAGAGCTGGATAAATCGGTAAGCAATTCCATCCGTCTTCCGGTTAAGATTAAGTTATAACCGTTTTGAGCAAGTATTTCAGCAGTAGCTTTCCCAATTCCAGAAGTAGCACCGGTAATTAAAGCAATTTTTCTCATTCAGATTCAATTAATTGAACTGCTAAAATAATAAAAATCGATGATTATAAAGCGTGCAAAGTTGCTTTCGTTTAATTTAAAGGATTAAATTTGTATAGTTTTAAATCCTATTATAATGTCTGAACTAAACGGTACTGCTTTCACTATCGATCAGATCCCAGAACCTGACGATTTGCGCAATGTGATTTATTCGATGATCGCTATTCCACATTTGTCGCCTGTCAATATTTTCAATGAATTTTCTCCTGTATCCATTGACTCAAATCAAATTGGAAAAGATGATTTAAGTGGTGTTGGAGTTTTTGAAGCTGACGAGGCTGGAAACACATTTTCTCAGACCATATACGTTGATTACAAGCGACTTGCGATAGATCCTTTTGTGGCGGCACAGATTATTGTGGCAAAGGCAGTTAGGCGATTGATTTGCAACGGTGCCGAGCCTATTGCGATGAGTGCATTTATCAATAACGTTGATTTTGCTAGTCCGCTAGCCGAGGAGATGGTGACAGCTGCTCGATTAGGTCTTAATGCTGCTGCTACTGCCTTTAATCTTCAATTTCCTAATTCAAAGATTTATTACGAACATGCGAACAGCCCCGTTGCTGCGCCACCGACCTTGATTGTAAGTTTAGTTGGAAAAATAATAACCCCTATTAAGCACGACAAGAATAGTCTGAAGAAAAAGGGCAATCACATTTTGTTAATTGGTCGTTCAGCCAATGATATTAACGCTTCTGAATATTTATCTCATATTCATGAAGTTAATGATACCCCTTTGATGCCTTTTAACTTAAGCTTTGAGCATAAGCTAATGACCGCTACCAAAGAGTTGATCAAAAATAATTTAGTTGTATCGGCAAGCCCTGTCGGAATGGGCGGTTTATTCTTTACCCTTCTTCGGGATGCATTACCCCATGAATTAGGTTTCGATATCACTACTGATGCTGAGATTCGAACCGATGCTTTTCTTTTTGGCGAAGCAATGGGACGAATTGTAGTCTCGGTTGAGGAGGAGAAAGAGAATGATTTTGTCGATTTTTTATACGATCAAAAAATACCTGTGATGACTTTGGGACATGTTACTAAAGGTGAGATTCGTATTGACGATCAATCGTTAGGCTTTGTTGATAAGGGTATTGTTGGTGAATATTCAGAATAATTGTATGACAGTGATAACTCCCTATCGTGATTCAGCCAAAGGAAAAAAGGAACAAGTGGCTGAGATGTTTAATAATATCGCCCCTAAATATGACTTTCTAAATCATTTTTTGTCTTTTGGTATTGATAAAATTTGGCGTAAAAATGCAATTAAGCTCGTTATTAATCACAAGCCTGAATATGTCTTAGACGTAGCAACTGGTACTGCCGACTTTGCTTTAGAGTGTTTAAAGTCTAAAGCCAAGCAGATTGTTGGAGTCGATATTTCAGAAGAGATGCTTAATGTTGGACGGACGAAAATTAAAACCTTAGGTGTTAGTGATCGTGTTGTTCTTCAGAGTGGCGATGCCGAAAATCTAGAGTTTGCAGATGGTTACTTCGACGCTGTTACGGTCGCATTTGGTGTACGTAATTTTGAAAATCTTTCGAAGGGTATTGGTGAGATTTATCGGGTACTTAAGCCAGGAGGGATGATTTGCGTACTCGAATTTTCAAAACCAAAGGCATTTCCAATTAAGCAATTCTATGCTTTTTATTCGTATTTTATTTTGCCTTTTTTCGGTCGTTTATTCTCAAAAGATAATTCCGCCTACCGTTATCTACCTGAATCAGTAGAGCAATTCCCGGATGGAGAACAATTTCTAGCCGTGTTAAATAAGGTTGGTTTCACACAGGCAAAGCAAAAACGACAGACATTTGGTATTGCAACCATATATATCGGTATTCGTTAGATTTGTCGACATTGATCCATTAGACGATTTGCTCGATTAGAGTTAAACTAACTTTATTTAGATTGAAATTTCTTAATTTAAGATATGCTTTTCTAATATTGCTGCCGTTATTCGTTAGCTCATTTTATGCCAAAGCTCAGTTAAAAGGGTTTGATAATTTGACCTATTTTGACGATCGAGGCATCCATTTTGGATTTTATCTTGGTCTAAATACGATGGACTATCGGCTCAGGAATTATAAAAATGTATATGACAATCCAGTATTTATAGATAATGATCCTCTCAAAGCCAATGCTGCTTTAAAGTACGAAGGACAGACTAGTTTTGCTGCTGAGATCTATCAGATAATGCCTGGATTTACTGTTGGAGGTGTTATTAATCTAAGGTTAGATCGCGATTTTGATTTTCGATTTACTCCGGGAATGTCGCTTGGAAATAGGCACTTTAACTATATTGGTGTTACTCCCCTTGCCACCAATGGTCAAAACCAGGATACATACCTATCAACCGCTTCCGCCTATGTCGATATTCCGGTAGGTATTCGTTATAAAGGTTTTCGACATCGAAACCTGAGGCCTTATATTTATAGTGGTGCGGCCTATCGTCTTGACCTTGAAAATAAACGAGTATCAGAAAGCGTAATCCATTTGCGAAAAACAGGGGCCTATGCCGAACTAGGTTTTGGGCTTGATTCTTATCTTGAATATTTCCGGTTTACAGCAGAATTTCGATTCTCTTATGGATTGGATAATTTAATACGTCACGATGTAGATCCCGTAAACACGCCCTATTATGGTTATATCTTCAAAGAAGTTAACTCCAATATATTCTCCTTGATCATGTATTTTGAGTGATCGGAATTATACAATTCTTCTCCTGAATTCAGCACAAATAATAGACGTTGCAACTGCTACATTTAATGATTCCGAGGTGAGTTGATTTGACGGACACGATGGAATCGTTAATCTTTTTGAAATCTTAGATGTTAATTTTGAAGAAATGCCATTTCCTTCATTTCCCATAATTACAAATCCATTTTCTCCTAATTCAGTTTGAAAAATATTCTCACCATCTAAAAATGTTCCGTAGATTGGAATATTTACTTCTGCTGCTTGTTCTAGTAGTATTTCAAGATTCATATAGTGAACATTAACCCGTGCAAAGCCACCCATTGTCGATTGAATAACTTTGGGATTAAACAGATCCGCACTATTTTCAGAGCATATAATAGTTCGAATTCCAAACCAATCGGCTAGTCGGATTATTGTTCCTAAGTTTCCAGGATCTTGGATCTCATCAAGCACTAGAACAAGCTCCTTTTTGAGCTTATTCCAGTCTAATGCTAATTCGGGTATCTTACAAATTGCAACTAATTCAGAAGGTGTTTTTAAAAAACTAATCTTTGAGATCTCATCTTTTGTGACTACCTCCAAGTTACAACTAGCTTTCGCTTTAAGAACTGACTGTTCAAGATTTTTGGTGCAAAAAATCTCGGAAATTCCAATATCACTTTTCAATAAATCAAAAATCATTTTTTCACCTTCAGCAATAAATAGACCGGTGGATGTTCTATTTTTCTTTGATTCAAGAGAGCGGATAAGTTTAATTTTGTTTTTTGAAAGCACAAATCTTGGTTTTATTGTTACATCCCAAAAATAATCCATTTTTAATAGGTCAGGTTAATTATCTTTGTTTAAGTTTTAAAAACGCCACTGATTTGGTTTTGCGCTGCTCATATAAGTCTATATTTTTAATCTTGATAGGGATACTAACGTTGTTTTCATCCTGTCAGATGGTTAAGTATATTCCTGATAATCAGTTTTTATTGGCTAAATCTCAGATTGAACTCGACCATAAGACTATCGATAAGCAAGAATTAAAAATATTGCTGAAACAGCGATCTAACACCAAAATATTTGGTTTTTGGAAGTTTCATCTCGGACTTTATAATCTTTCTAACTCAAAAAAAGAGGATGGAATATTCAAACGGATAGGGGAGGCGCCAGTGATCTACAATGCTGAACTGACGCGGAAGTCTATAAATGAAATGACCCGATATCTGCATAACAAGGGCTATTATCAGGCATTAGTCAAAGACTCCGTTGTTTTTAAGAAAAATAAGAAAGCAGAGGTTTTTTATAAGATTGCCACTCGGACACCTACAATTATTGATTCCTATAAGTCTGAAATTCGAGATAGTGCTATTCGGCCTTTCGAGACTCAAGATTCTTTAAAGATTGCAATAAAACGCAATGACCTGTTTGATACCGATATATTATCTGCGGAAAGTAAAAGAGTTTTGAACGCTTATCAGAATAATGGTTTCTATCGTTTAAATAAAAATCAAATTTATTTTGAGGCTGACACAACCTTTAAGCCTAATCGTGTAAATCTTAAGTTGGTTGTTGAAAAGGAAAATATATCGGATGATCCTACTGTTGTTAAGACCAAGGATCATCAACGGTTTACGTTTCGAAATTTTTATTTCTACACCGATTTTGATGCACGAAAATCTACTGGAAGCATTGAAAATGGCTATGATCAAGAGCTAAAAAATGATACCGTTCATATCGGGAATCAATATTTTATCTCTAAAGGAAAAATGAAATATCGTCCCGAATTATTAACCTATATGAACCATATTGGTGATCTTGGATATTATAATTTGCGTTTAGTTGAGAGAACCTACAACGACCTTTTTCTACTTCGTTTATTTAAACTTATTAATATTCGGTTTGTCGAAACCAACCAGGTAGATTCATTAGGTAATCCTACTCTTGATTGTATTATTCAATTATCTCCAGCAGTTCGTCAGTCATATTCGGTCTCTGCTGAGGGGACAAATTCGTTAGGAAATCTGGGCGTAGCTGGCAATTTAGGGTATCAGCATAAGAATGTTTTTGGAGGAGGAGAGTTGTTAGATGTTACCTTGTTAGGAGCTACCCAAAAACAAAAATATGGGAAGGGCGATAGTATTAATACCTTTCATTCCTATGAATCAGGTATCGACACGCGAATTACCTTGCCGAAATTTTTAGCTCCATTAAAGCCTTTGAATTTCTTTAAGTTTGCTACTCCACAAACTTTGATGGGGTTGTCATATAACTATCAAAGTCGACCTGATTACACCCGAACGATTCTGCGTGCTAGCATGGGATATCAATGGAAGACCTCTGATATTACTTCGCATCGTTTTAATGTTGTGGATATGAACATGGTTAAGATGTTTGCCTATGATTCAGCATTTGTCGCAAGAATTGAAAATTTGTATATCAAAAGTTCCTATACTGACCATACTATATCTGCATGGAATTATAGCTTTACTCGCAATACTCAAAATGTTCAGAAGCAGTCGAATTACTCCTATATCAGAGCAAATTTTGAAACAGCAGGTACGCTGCTTTATGGGGCTAGTAAGATTTTCGATCGTAAATTGCATGCTACTGACTCCATTGGAAATTTAAAATATCATTTCTTAGGTACCCCCTTTTCTCAATATTTTAAGACTGATTTTGAGTATCGAAAAGGATTTGTAATTGATAAGTATAACACCTTTGTGATTAGAGGTTTTTCTGGTATTGCTGTTCCTTTTGGTAATTCAGACCAAGTTCCTTTTGAGCGTAAATATTTTACCGGAGGTGCAAATGGGATCCGTGCCTGGTCGGTTCGTACCTTGGGTCCAGGATCGTTTAAGGCAAATTCAAATGAATTTCCAAACCAATCGGGCGATATTAAGTTAGAATCTAATGCGGAATATCGATTTAAAATGTTTGGACCTTTAGAAGGTGCGGTCTTTGTGGATATGGGTAATATCTGGTCCTTAAAGGACAATCGACCTGGTGCAGAATTTGCCTTCTCTCGCTTTTATAAGGAGATCGCTATCGGCAGTGGTGCTGGCTTACGCTACGATTTTTCGTTTGTTATCATCCGAGTAGACCTTGGGGTTAAAGTACACGATCCTTCACTCGATGAAGGTTACCGGTGGATTCCTGCTCATAGCATGTTTACCAAAAACAACTTGAATATAGCTTTTGCGATTGGTTACCCATTCTAATCTTTTCTCTGAATCTCAGCTTTCTGCTCATTAATTCATTTCCCTTTTATATTCGCTTTGCGTAACTTAGATGAAGTAACTCAATCATTTCAAATAAGTTATTAATAGATTGTTTTAGTTGAGTTCCTTCTTATTTAATCGAAATTAAATTCTGTTCCCATGAGGTTCGAATGGCTTAATGGCTTGTTTGATTTTTCGAGAAAAGAACGCAATGGTATTCTAATACTTCTAAGCATCATCTTTTTACTTTTAATTCTCCGAATAGTTCTTCCAATATTCATGCCAGTGCAAAAAGTCGATGTGACTAAATGGAATGCTGAAGTTAATCAGTTTTTGCTAGCTCAGGAAGTCAAGATCCCTGATTCGATAAGGGTTGTTCCTTTTGATCCTAATAAAGTAGATTCCTTAACACTTGTCTATTTAGGTGTTCCAGCTAGAGTCGTTGGTTATTGGTTGAATTATCGACGAAAAGGTGGGGTGATACGCGATATGGCTGGTGTTGCTCGAATCTATGGCATGACTCCGGGGGTTGTTGAAAAACTGAAAGGCTATTTGATATTTGATAAGCCAGATCGCCATTCGGTTGCTTTTAAAAAAGTCAATGTGGTTGATAATAATTTAGATGATGTAAAAGATAAGGTTGTCGTTGAGCGATATGTGGCTAAAATAAAACCTAATCTTTCCAGTATTGAATTGAATGGTGCCGACTCTCTCTCCTTAATTCGAATTCCAGGCATTGGTCCAGTATTGGCATCTCGTATTATTCGTTATAGAAAGCTTTTGGGTGGGTTTTATACGATCGATCAATTAAGGGAGGTATATGGCTTACGATCAACAAATTTCGAAACGCTGGCTCCTTATCTGACGATCGATCCATCAGCTTTTGCAAATTTTAATCTGAATTTCTCAACCTTTCAAGAGCTGTGTCGTCATCCTTATGTTGGCTATAAACTTGCAAAGAAAATTATGCGGTTAAGGGATCAAAAAGGGAAGTTTTCCTATGTAGCCGATCTTTCATTGTTAGTTGGTGTCGATTCTTTAAATCGGTTAAAGCCATATTTGCGATTTTCAGATTAGATTTTTCAAGATTTAGCTCCAGTAAATTCATTTTTGTAATTATTTATTAGGATAGTTTGAATAGTTATAGAAAATTTATAGATTTGCCGACCGAAATATTGAATTTTTAAAACAAAAACAAAATAAGAATTGTATGATTGTTATTCCAGTTAAAGACGGCGAAAACATTGAGCGTGCGTTGAAGCGTTTCAAAAGAAAAGTAGAAAAAACAGGAGTTGTAAAGGAGCTTCGTGGCCGCCAGGCTTTCGAAAAACCATCTATTACTCGCCGTACTGAGATTAAAAAGGCGATCTATATCGAGAATTTACAGCGTACAGAAGAGTAAATCGGCCCCGAAGAAATATTTTGGGTTAACCGGTTTTTTTCGTATCTTGATTGCGAAATCTTGCTCGTTTTAAATGATGAACCTCGAAATATTTCTTAACTTTCTTAAGTACGAAAAGCGGTATTCTGCTCATACTATTACTGCTTACGAGAACGATTTAAATCAGTTTATTCTTTTTGGGTCTCAATTAATTGACGATTTCTCTCTCGAGCAAGTCGATTATCATCTTATTCGTCAATGGATCATCTCCTTGATGAATGAAGGTTCAGTTTCTAGAACTGTAAATCGAAAAATTTCAACCCTCAAATCATTTTATCGCTTCTTGCATCGGGAGGGTCTTATTCAGACCAATCCTACTGATCATGTGATCATGCCTAAGATGGCGAAGAAGTTGCCTGAGTTTGTTCAAGAAAAGGAGATTAACTTTTTACTAGATGGACAATTTTTTGGTGCTGACTTTGAAGGTGTTCGTGATCGAGCTATTCTCACCTTTTTTTATAGTTCAGGTATTCGGCTGTCTGAATTAGTTGGTCTTCGTTTTGGCGATGTGAACCTAGATACGCAAATCGTTAAAGTTACTGGAAAGCGCAATAAGGATCGGTTGATCCCTTTCCCGGTTGAGATGAGCCAGATACTTAGGGTATATATTCAAATGAGAAATACCCTTTTTCCCGATGCTGGAAACATCCTTTTTTTAACTAATAATGGTGATCCTGTCTACTCAAAGTTGATTTACCGTGTTGTGAATAAGCATTTATCGCTTGTTACGACTATT
Organism: Bacteroidia bacterium; assembly: GCA_026391295.1. Taxonomy (GTDB): domain Bacteria; phylum Bacteroidota; class Bacteroidia; order Bacteroidales; family Prolixibacteraceae; genus JAAFHB01. The sequence goes on from JAPLDS010000038.1 coordinate 11,910, forward strand.
GATAAGAGGAGTCCACACATATTAAGGCATAGTTATGCGACTCATTTATTAAATCGAGGAGCAGACTTAAATGCGATTAAGGAGTTGTTGGGTCATGCTAATTTAGCGGCTACTCAGGTTTATACCCACACCTCTTTTGAACAATTAAAGAAAGTTTACAAACAAGCTCATCCGCGAGCTTAAATTAAAGGAGGAAAAATCATGGACGTAACTTTTCAGAGTGTTCATTTTAAAGCGGATCAAAAGCTGATTGATTTTTGTGAAAAGAGAGTCGGCAAATTAGGTCTGTTTTTTGAAGGTGTTATTGTGTCTGAAGTGATCTTAAAACTTGAAAAAGATGACGATCACGAGAATAAAGTGGCTGAAATTAAACTTTCGGTGCCGTTAAATGAATATCTTTTTGCAAAAAAGCAGGCAAAATCGTTTGAAGAGGCCGTTGATTTGGCTGTGGATGCCCTTCGTAAACAGCTAGATAAATACAAAATGAAAGTCAAATCTAAATAATTTTTAAAAAAGTAATCTAAATAGCTTCTAAGAAAAAAAAATAGTTTAAATTTGCAGACCATTTTTGAGGAGAGATTCTAATTAAATGGTCTGTTCTTTTAATATGATTGAATAAATACTCATGGGGAAATACCAAAGCGGCCAACTGGGGCAGACTGTAAATCTGCTGGCGTACGCCTTCGTAGGTTCGAATCCTGCTTTCCCCACGATTTCTTTTGGCAAACCATAAAGGGAGTATTTAGCGGGAGTAGCTCAGTTGATAGAGCATTAGCCTTCCAAGCTGAGGGTCGCGGGTTTGAGTCCCGTCTCCCGCTCATGTTTGCCAGTGTAGCTCAGGGGTAGAGCGCTTCCTTGGTAAGGAAGAGGTCATGAGTTCAATTCTCATCACAGGCTCTGAATGAAAGATGACTAAAAATAAGTATTAAACGCAAAAAAAAAATTAAAATTATGGCTAAAGAGCATTATGACAGATCGAAACCCCATGTAAACATTGGTACAATCGGTCACGTTGATCACGGAAAGACAACTCTTACTTCTGCAATTACCATGGTATTGTCAAAAAAAGGTCTTTGCGACATTAAATCATTCGATTCAATCGACAACGCACCTGAAGAAAAAGAGCGTGGTATTACTATTAATACTGCACACGTTGAGTACGCTACTGAAAACCGTCACTACGCGCACGTTGACTGCCCTGGGCATGCTGACTACGTTAAGAACATGGTAACTGGTGCGGCCCAAATGGACGGTGCTATTATCGTTGTTGCTGCAACTGATGGTCCTATGCCTCAGACTCGTGAGCATATCTTGCTTGCTCGTCAGGTAAACGTACCTCGTTTGGTTGTTTTCATGAATAAAGTTGACATGGTTGAGGATCCTGAGATTCTTGAACTAGTTGAGATGGAAATTCGTGACCTATTATCATTTTATGATTTTGATGGTGACAACACTCCTGTTATTCAAGGTTCTGCACTTGGTGCATTGAACGGCGAACCAGCATGGGAAGAAAAAGTTATGGATCTTATGAATGCTGTTGACACATGGATTCCAATTCCTCCACGTGATGTTGATAAACCATTCTTGATGCCAGTAGAAGATGTATTCTCGATCACTGGTCGTGGTACTGTTGCTACAGGTCGTATCGAAACTGGTAAGATTCACACAGGTGATGAGATTGAAATTATCGGTCTAGGTGCTGAAAATCGCAAGACTATCTGTACTGGAGTAGAGATGTTCCGTAAGATTCTTGATGATGGACAAGCTGGAGATAACGTTGGTCTATTGCTTCGTGGTGTTGATAAGAAAGAGATCAAACGTGGTCAAATTTTGGCTAAGTCTGGTTCTATCACTCCTCACACTAGCTTCAAGGCTGAGGTTTATATCTTGAAAAAAGAAGAGGGTGGTCGTCATACACCATTCCACAACAAATATCGTCCACAATTCTATATCCGTACATTGGATATTACCGGTGAGATCAACCTTCCTGCTGGAACGGAAATGATTATGCCAGGTGATAACGTAACCATTACGGTTGAGTTGATCTACCCAGTTGCTTTGAACCTTGGTCTTCGTTTCGCTATCCGTGAGGGTGGTCGTACCGTAGGTGCAGGTCAGGTTACTGAGATCTTGAAATAAGAAATATCAGAATTCTATAATTGCAGTCCTGAGCATTGCTCGGGACTGCATTTACGGATAAACTCATCTGGGAGTTTTTAGTAGGTTCGATTCTTACTATCCGACGATCATTATTTTATAACATAACTTGTCACTAAAATGAAATTAACAAATTATTTTAACGAGTCTTACACAGAGCTTGTCCATAAGGTTTCATGGCCGACTTGGAGCGAACTGCGTAATAGTGCTATAGTAGTAATGGTAGCTTCCTTTATAATTGCGCTGTTGATATTTCTCATCGACTCCGGCTTCCGCGGAATGATGAAAGTCATTTACAGTTTTTTTTATTAATTATATTCTGGAGGTCAGTAATGAGCGATAATCAACTAAGATGGTATGTTCTTAGAGCCATAGGAGGCAAAGAGAAAAAGGTGAAGGAATATATCGAGAATGAAGTTGCGAATTCTGGACTTAAGGAATTTGTTTCCCAAGTCTTAATCCCTGTGGAGAAGGTTTATCAGATCCGGAATGGGAAAAAAGTTGCAAAAGACCGTAACTTTTTCCCTGGTTACATTCTGATTGAAGCTGCACTGGTGGGTGAAATATCCCATATGCTTAGAAATATTCCTAATGTGATTGGTTTTTTAGGAGACACAAAAGGGGGCGAACCTGTTCCCATGCGTCAATCTGAAATTAACCGCATCTTAGGGAAGGTCGATGAGCTTCAGGAAGGCGGAGTAGAGCTTGATAATCCTTTCATCGTAGGAGAGACAGTAAAAGTGATCGACGGGCCATTTAACGGTTTCAACGGAACCATTGAAGAAATCAATGTGGAGAAGAAGAAATTAAAAGTTATGGTTAAGATTTTCGGTCGTAAAACTCCCTTGGAGCTTAGCTTTATGCAAGTAGAAAAGGAATAAGTAAATTTTTTAATAAAAGTTATGGCTAAAGACATTGCTGGATTTATAAAGTTACAGATTAAAGGTGGTGCAGCGAATCCTTCACCACCAGTAGGACCCGCATTGGGTTCTAAAGGCGTGAATATCATGCAATTCTGTAAGCTTTTCAACGCCAAAACCCAAGATCAGGCTGGCAAAGTACTACCGGTGGTTATTACCATTTACGGTGATAAATCATTCGATTTTATTGTAAAGAACCCGCCTGTAGCCGTTCAGTTAATTGAGTTGTCGAAGGTTAAAAAAGGATCTTCAGAACCTCACGTTAACAAAGTTGGCTCTGTTTCCTGGGATCAGGTAAGAGAAATTGCAGAGATCAAAATGCCAGACTTAAACTGCTTCTCATTAGAAGCGGCGATGAGTATGGTTGCTGGTACTGCAAGAAGCATGGGGATTACCGTAACAGGTAAATCACCAATTATTAACTAATTAAAGTTAAGGTTGTAATGGCAAAAGTTACCAAGAATAAGAAGGCTGCATTGGCAATACTCGAAGCTGAAAAGGTCTATGGTTTACTTGAAGCTACCGAATTAGTAAAGAAAATTACTTTTACAAAATTCGACGCTTCAGTAGATGTTGACGTAAGGCTAGGGGTAGACCCTCGTAAGGCTAATCAAATGGTTCGTGGTGTAGTAACTTTGCCCCATGGTACCGGAAGACAGGTTCGGGTTTTAGCATTAGTAACTCCGGATAAGGAGGCTGAAGCGCTAGAAGCTGGAGCTGATTTTGTAGGTCTTGACGACTATATCGATAAAATCAAAAATGGTTGGACCGATATCGACGTTGTGATTACAATGCCTCCGGTAATGGGAAAAGTTGGGGCGTTAGGCCGTATTTTAGGACCTCGTAGTCTTATGCCTAACCCTAAGAGCGGAACTGTGACTATGGAAGTCGGTAAAGCCATCAAAGAAGTTAAGATGGGTAAAATCGATTTCAAAGTAGACAAGTTCGGCATTATACACGCTTCCGTAGGTAAAGTATCCTTCGACCCACAACAAATTGTGGAAAATACTAGAGAATTCGTTCATACTATTCAGAAATTAAAACCCGCTGCTGCAAAAGGTACTTACATAAAAAGCATTTTTGTGTCTAGTACTATGAGCCCCGGCATCCAAGTAGAACCTAAAACTTGCTTGGAATAAGATACTAATGTTGAGATGAAAAGATCAGATAAAATAGCGGTTATTGAACAATTGACCAAAGAGATCAATTCATACAGCCATTACTACCTTGCCGATATCTCTAACCTAAATGCTGAGGTCACTACTGAACTCAGAAGGTTATGTAACAAAAGGGAAGTTAAACTGGTTGTAGTTAAGAACACCATCCTCCGTAAGGCTCTTGAGAATTCTGAGAAGAATTCAGAGGAACTTTATGATGTACTTGTAAATAACACATCAATCCTGTTTTCAAACAGCGGTAATGTTCCTGCCAAACTTATTAAAGAGTTTAGCAAGATCAACAAAAAACCGGTATTGAAAGCTGCTTATGTTGAACAATGTATCTATGTAGGTGCAAATCAACTTGAAGCATTGATCAATGTTAAATCAAAAGAAGAACTACTTGGCGGCATTATTGCAACACTACAGTCACCAATGAAAAATGTTGTGTCGGCCCTTCAATCGGGTGGTCAAACTATCTCAGGTGTGCTTAAAACGTTGGAAGCTCGCAAAGCTTAGTCAAATTAATAGTGTAATTAAAGAATCAATTAAATATTTAAATCTCAAGTAAAATGGCAGATCTTAAAAAACTTGCAGAAGAACTAGTTAACCTAACTGTAAAAGAAGTTAACGAGCTTGCAGGTATCCTAAAATCAGAGTACGGTATTGAGCCAGCTGCAGCAGCAGTTGCAGTAGCAGCTCCTTCAGCTTCAGCTGACGCTGACGTTGCTGTTGAAAAATCTGAATTTGATGTTATCCTTAAATTCGGTGGCCAATCAAAATTAGCAGTTGTAAAACTTGTTAAGGACCTTACAGGTCTTGGACTAAAAGAAGCTAAAGACTTGGTTGATAATGCTCCAAAGCCTATCAAAGAAAAAGCTTCAAAAGAAGAAGCAGAATCCCTTAAAGCTCAATTGGAAGAAGCTGGCGCAGAAGTTGAAATTGAATAATATTTCAGCCTGTACTACAAGGTTATATATGCGGTTTAGAATCCCGTCAAGGGATTCTAAACCTTTTCACGTTTTTATATTTTGGTTCCTTAATCTTGGCCTATAATGTCCTCAAATAACATAAATCAAAGGATTAGCTTTGCGTCTACTAGGAGCAAACTAGAGTACCCCGATTTTCTGGAGGTGCAGATTAAATCTTTTAAAGAATTTTTCCAGTTGGGAACCTCTCCGGAAGATCGTAAGAATGAAGATCTTTATCAGGTTTTTCAGGAGAATTTTCCTATCTCAGATACCAGAAATAATTTTGTTCTCGAATTTATCGATTACCAAGTTGATCCCCCTCGCTATAGTATCGAGGAGTGTATCGAACGTGGTTTGACATATAGCGTACCCCTTAAGGCAAAACTTAAGCTCTTCTGTACTGACCCTGAACACGAAGATTTTGATACCGTTGTACAAGATGTTTATCTGGGAACTGTCCCATATATGACCTCTACCGGTTCATTCGTGATCAATGGTGCCGAAAGAGTTGTGGTTTCACAGCTTCATCGTTCACCAGGGGTGTTCTTTGGACAGAGTGTTCATGCAAATGGTACAAAACTTTATTCAGCAAGAGTAATTCCTTTTAAAGGCTCTTGGATCGAATTCGCAACCGACATCAACAATGTGATGTTCGCTTATATCGATCGAAAGAAAAAATTACCGGTTACCACCCTGCTTCGTGCCATTGGGTACGAAAGTGATAAAGACATCCTCGAAATATTTGACCTTGCTGACGAAATTAAAGTTTCGAAAACAGCATTGAAAAAATACGTCGGTCGGAAACTTGCTGCTCGTGTATTAAAAACATGGGTAGAAGATTTCGTGGATGAAGATACTGGCGAGGTGGTTTCTATCGAACGTAACGAAGTAATCGTCGACCGCGAGGTGATTATTACAAACGAACACGTTGAAGAGATCCTAGATTCTGGCACTAAAACGATTCTTTTACATAAAGAAGAGGCTGGCTCTGGTGATTTCGCAATCATCTATAACACACTACAGAAAGATCCTTGTAACTCAGAAAAGGAAGCTGTACTTCATATTTACCGTCAACTTCGTAACTCAGAACCGCCTGATGAAGCAACCGCTCGCGATGTAATCGATAAGCTGTTCTTCTCTGAAGTGCGCTATGACTTAGGCGAAGTGGGCCGGTTCCGTATCAATAGGAAATTAGGTTTGAATATTGATAACACCACTCGCGTACTTACTAAACTTGATATTATCGAGATCATTAAGTACCTTATTAAGTTGATTAATTCAAAAACCGATGTTGATGATATTGATCACCTTTCAAACAGAAGAGTTCGCACAGTAGGTGAGCAAATGTTCACCCAATTTGGCGTTGGTCTTGCCCGTATGGCTCGTACCATCCGCGAAAGGATGAATGTGAGAGATAATGAAGTCTTTACACCAATCGACTTGATTAACTCAAAAACATTAGTCTCTGTAATCAACTCATTCTTTGGAACAAACGCTCTTTCTCAGTTTATGGATCAAACAAATCCATTAGCCGAGATGACACATAAACGACGTATGTCGGCACTGGGACCTGGTGGTCTTTCACGTGAACGTGCAGGTTTCGAGGTTCGAGATGTGCATTATACTCACTACGGCCGTCTATGCCCAATTGAAACTCCTGAGGGACCGAATATCGGTCTTATCTCTTCACTATGCGTATTTGCTAAAATTAACGACCTAGGATTTATTTCAACTCCTTATCGTAGTGCTAGCAATGGTAAAGTAAACTTGAATAACGACGATGTCGCTTATTTCACTGCAGAAGAGGAAGAAGGTAAGATTATCGCTCAGGCTAATGCCGTTATTGACGAAAATGGTAATTTCCTAAATGCAAAAGTTAAAGCTCGTCTTGACGCCGATTACCCATTGGCTAACAAGGAAGAGGCTAACTTGATGGATGTAGGTCCTAACCAAATCGCGTCTATTGCCGCTTCGCTAATCACGTTCTTAGAACATGATGATGCCAACCGTGCATTGATGGGATCTAACATGATGCGCCAGGCCGTTCCATTATTACGTCCTGAAGCACCAATCGTTGGTACTGGATTAGAATCAAGTATCGCTCGTGACGCTCGTATTAATATCTCGGCTGAAGGTCCTGGAGTTGTTGACTATGTTGACGCTTCTAAGATCGTTATCCGCTATGATATGTCAGAAGAAGAGCGCTATGTTAGTTTCGATCCTGATTTCAAAAGCTATAATTTATCAAAATACAAAAAAACCAACCAAGGTACTTGTATCGACTTAAAACCACTTGTTCGTAAAGGA
>JAPLDS010000038.1:19471-28138 GCA_026391295.1 Bacteroidia bacterium
ACAGGCGATATCCTAACTGAAGGTTATGCTACAGCTAATGGAGAATTAGCTCTTGGTCGTAACTTGAAAGTTGCCTTCATGCCTTGGCAAGGTTATAACTACGAGGATGCTATCGTGATCTCCGAACGGATCGTTCGTGATGATATCTTTACCTCAATTCATATTGACGAATATTCTCTAGAAGTACGCGATACAAAACGTGGTGCTGAAGAGTTTACTTCTGATATTCCTAATGTTAGCGAAGAAGCAACCCGTAATCTCGATGAGAATGGGCTAATTCGTATTGGAGCAATCGTTAAACCAGGCGATATTTTAATTGGAAAAATTACCCCGAAGGGTGAGTCTGATCCATCTCCTGAAGAGAAACTCTTAAGAGCTATCTTCGGTGATAAAGCTGGCGACGTGAAAGACGCTTCATTGAAAGCTTCTCCTTCATTAAATGGTGTGGTTATCGACAAAAAACTTTTCTCTCGTGTAGTAAAAGAGAAAAAAGGGAAAAGCGCAACTAAACCATTGTTGGAAATTATTGATGCAGAGCTAGAGACCGAAACAGCTAGACTTCGTGAAGTACTTATAGATAAACTTTTCAATCTTGTGAATGGTAAAACATCACAAGGTGTTAAAGATTATTTCAATGCTGATTTAATTACTAAGGGTAATAAATTCACGTTGAAACAGTTACAAGGTATCGATTTCTTGAATGTGAATCCAAATAAATGGACCACCGACAAAGATAAAAACGATATGATTGCTGCCTTAGCGAATAATTTCATCATGAAATATAAAGAAGCTGAAGCGGTGGCCCGTCGTAAACGTTATAATGTAACTATCGGTGATGAACTTCCTGCTGGAATTCTTCAGTTGGCTAAGGTTTACATCGCTAAAAAACGTAAGCTTCAGATCGGTGATAAGATGGCTGGTCGTCACGGAAATAAAGGGATCGTTTCACGTATTGTGCGTGATGAAGATCTTCCTTTCCTTGCTGACGGAACTCCTGTCGATATCGTTCTTAACCCACTTGGGGTACCTTCTCGTATGAACCTTGGACAGATTTACGAAACTGTACTTGGTTGGGCAGGTAAAGAACTTGGTCTTACTTTTGCAACTCCTATTTTTGATGGTGCTACGTTAACACAGATCTCTGAATATACTGATAAAGCTGGTATTCCTCGTTTTGGAAAAACCCATCTTTATGACGGTGAGACTGGTGAGCCATTCGATCAACCAGCAACAGTTGGTGTGATCTATATGCTTAAACTAGGCCACATGGTTGAAGATAAAATGCACGCACGTTCAATCGGACCATACTCTCTTATCACTCAGCAACCACTTGGCGGTAAAGCGCAATTTGGAGGCCAGCGTTTTGGTGAGATGGAGGTTTGGGCACTCGAAGCATTCGGTGCAGCTAATATTCTTCAGGAGATCCTAACGGTTAAATCGGATGATGTAATCGGAAGAGCAAAAGCATATGAAGCAATTGTCAAAGGCGATCCGCTTCCACTATCTAATCAGTCATTGAGAATAAAATCAGTTATATTCTACATTTTTTTTTCAAACAATTATGGCATTCAGACGAGATAATAAGGTTAAAAGTAACTTCACAAAGATTAGTATCAGTTTAGCTTCACCAGAAGAGATTCTTGAGCGTTCACATGGAGAAGTTCTTAAACCTGAGACGATTAACTACAGAACGTATAAGCCTGAGCGTGACGGTCTATTTTGCGAGCGAATTTTTGGTCCTGTAAAGGATTACGAATGTCATTGCGGAAAATACAAACGTATTCGCTATCGTGGCATTGTTTGCGATCGTTGTGGTGTCGAAGTCACAGAGAAGAAAGTGCGTCGCGAAAGAATGGGACATATCTCTTTGGTAGTTCCAGTGGTGCATATTTGGTACTTCAAATCATTACCGAATAAAGTGGGTTACTTGTTAGGTCTTCCTACCANCCAAGAAACTTGATATGATTATCTATTACGAACGTTATGTCGTAATCAACCCTGGTATCAAAGAAACCGACGGTGTTAAATACCTTGATTTCTTGACCGAGGAAGAGTACATAGATATTCTAGAATCATTACCAAAAGAAAATCAACAATTAGATGACGACCATCCAGATAAGTTTATTGCTGACATGGGTGCGATCGCATTGCATAAATTATTAGAAAGACTTGAACTTGATGAGCTTTCTTATGATCTACGTCACAAAGCAGGAAACGAAACATCTCAACAACGTAAGAACGAGGCTCTAAAACGTCTTAACGTCGTTGAAGCATTCCGTTCTTCTAAAGGAAAAAATCAGCCTGAATGGATGATCGTGAAGGTCGTTCCAGTTATACCACCTGATTTACGTCCTTTGGTGCCATTGGATGGAGGTCGTTTTGCAACTTCTGATTTAAATGACCTTTATCGTCGTGTAATCATACGTAATAACCGTCTTAAACGATTAATAGAGATCAAAGCTCCTGAGGTAATTCTCCGCAACGAGAAACGTATGCTTCAAGAGGCTGTAGATTCATTATTCGATAATAGCCGTAAATCAAATGCGGTTAAAACGGATAACAACCGTCCATTGAAATCACTTTCTGATTCCTTGAAAGGTAAACAAGGACGTTTCCGTCAAAACTTATTAGGAAAACGTGTCGATTATTCAGCTCGTTCTGTAATCGTCGTTGGACCACACCTTAAACTTCATGAGTGTGGTATTCCTAAAGATATGGCTGCTGAGCTTTACAAACCATTCGTGATCCGCAAATTGATCGAGCGTGGAATTGTGAAAACAGTTAAGTCTGCTAAGAAAATCGTTGATCGTAAAGATCCAGTAGTTTGGGATATCCTAGAAAACGTGATGAGAGGTCATCCAGTTCTTCTAAACCGTGCTCCAACACTACATAGACTTTCGATTCAATCATTCCAACCTGTTCTTGTAGAAGGTAAAGCTATTCGTCTGCACCCTCTAGTTTGTACTGGTTTCAACGCCGATTTCGATGGTGACCAGATGGCAGTCCATCTTCCGTTAGGAAATGCTGCAATCCTAGAGGCACAAGTGCTAATGCTTTCATCTCATAACCTTTTAAACCCTGCGAACGGAGCTCCAATCACAGTTCCATCTCAGGACATGGTTCTTGGTCTATATTACATGACTAAGGCTCGTAAAGGTGCAAAGGGTGAAGGTTTATCATTCTACTCTCCTGAACAAGCAATTATTGCTTACAACGAAGGTAAAGTTGATATGCACGCGATCGTTAACGTAAGATCTCAAGATCTTGACGAGAATGGCGAACTTAAAACAATGATGATTGACACTACTTTAGGACGTATTCTATTTAATGAGCACGTTCCAAAAGCTGCTGTATATATCAACAAAATATTAACAAAGAAAGCATTACGTGATATTATTTTGGGTTATAAAATGGCTTATCGTGGCGGTCTTTCATTCAACCTTGATGACGTGATCATACCAGAAGTAAAATCTACGATGGTTGCTGAAGGTTATGCTGAGGTTGAAGAGGTCTTGAATAACTATAACATGGGATTCATTACCAACAACGAAAGATACAATGGAGTAATCGATATCTGGACACATGTGAACGCTCGTCTGACACAAAGTGTTATGCAGACCATTAGTACCGATAAACAAGGTTTCAACTCGGTTTATATGATGTTGGATTCTGGTGCCCGTGGTTCTAAAGAGCAGATTCGTCAGCTTTGTGGAATGCGTGGATTGATGGCTAAGCCTCAAAAATCAGGTTCTACTGGTTCTCAGATTATCGAAAACCCGATCCTTGCTAACTTTAAAGAGGGACTTTCAGTAATTGAGTACTTTATTTCTACTCACGGTGCTCGTAAGGGTCTTGCTGATACGGCATTAAAAACGGCTGATGCGGGTTACCTTACTCGTCGTCTTGTTGATGTTGCTCAGGATGTTATCATCAATCTTGACGATTGTGGTACTCTTCGTGGTCTTATTGCGATGGCTCTAAAAAACAACGAAGAAGTTATTGCATCACTCTCTGAACGTATACTTGGACGTACCACTGTTCACGACATCTATCATCCACTTACTGGCAAGCTAATCGTTAGCTCTGGTGAAGAGATTATCGAAGAAGTGGCTGCAGTGATCGAAGACTCACCAATCGAACGGGTGGAAATTCGTTCTGTATTGACTTGTGAGGCTGAGAATGGCGTTTGTGCTAAATGTTATGGCCGAAATCTAGCTACCGCGAAGATGATTCAACTTGGAGAGGCTGTTGGTGTAATATCTGCACAGTCAATCGGAGAGCCAGGAACACAGCTTACACTTCGTACCTTCCACGTAGGGGGTATCGCAGGTAACGTTTCTACTCAATCAACTGTTGTGGCTCGTTATGATGGTATTGCTGAAATCGAAGAACTTCGTTCCGTTGAGTCAATCGACGAAAAGGGAGATATCATCGATATCGTTGTTAGCCGTCTTGCTGAACTAAAAATTATCGATAAAAATACAGGAATCACCCTATCTACACATAGTATGCCTTACGGTTCTAAACTGTTTGTGAAGAATGGTGCTGACATTAAGAAAGATACTGTGATCTGCGAGTGGGATCCTTACAATGGGGTTATTATCAATGAGTTTAACGGACGTGTTTCGTATAGTGACTTAATTGATGGTGTGACCTGTCGTGAGGAATCTGATGAGCAAACAGGTTACAAAGAGAAGGTAATCATCGAAACTAGAGATAAGACAAAAAATCCAACTCTACAGATCGTTGATGAAAATGGAGTAGAAATTCGCTCTTATAACCTTCCTGTTGGTGGTCACTTAAGTGTTGACGACAACCAGGCAGTTAAAAGTGGGGAAGTATTGGTTAAGATTCCACGTGCATCAGGTAAAGCTGGTGATATCACGGGTGGTCTTCCACGTGTTACGGAGCTTTTCGAGGCTCGTAACCCTTCTAATCCAGCTGTTGTATCTGAGATCGATGGAGAGGTAACCCTTGGTAAAATTAAAAGAGGTAACCGCGAAGTGGTCATTTCATCACGTTCTGGTGAAGTGAAAAAATACTTGGTTCCATTATCTCGCCAGATTCTAGTGCAAGAAAGCGATTATGTACGCGCTGGTATTGCCCTTTCTGATGGCGCAATTACACCTTCAGATATCCTTGCTATTAAAGGTCCTACAAAAGTTCAGGAGTATATCGTGAATGAAGTACAGGACGTTTATCGTATGCAAGGTGTGAAAATCAATGACAAACACTTCGAAGTAATTGTTCGTCAGATGATGCGAAAGGTCGAAATTGAAGATGCCGGTGATACTCGATTCCTTGAGAAACAAATCGTTGACAAGAGTGATTTTACAACTGAAAACGACTGGGTATTTGCTAAGAAAATCGTTCTAGACGGAGGTGACTCTGAAACGTTACGTCCAGGTATGATTATCACAGCCCGTCGCTTAAGAGATGAAAACTCATTACTTAAACGGAAGGATAAGAAAGTCGTTGACGCTCGTGATGCAGTCCCTGCAACTTCTAGCCAAGTACTACAAGGAATCACCCGCGCTTCGCTTCAAACGAAATCGTGGATGTCTGCTGCTTCGTTCCAGGAAACAACTAAGGTATTGAACGAGGCTGCTATCAATGGCAAAATCGACTACCTAGAAGGACTTAAAGAGAACGTTATTTGCGGTCACTTAATCCCTGCTGGTACTGGTAACCCGATGTTTAAAAATATCGTGGTTGGCTCTAAAGATGAATACGATCGTTTGATCGATTCAAATAAATCGGATTCAACAGAAGGCGAAGAAGAAGATTTTTAATATCAATTGCTATGAAAGAAGAATTTCAGGAACAGCTTAATATTGAGCTTACCGAAGAGATCGCTCAAGGAACCTATTCAAACCTTGCCATAATCACCCACTCTCCTTCAGAGTTTGTTGTTGATTTTGTGCTCGCAATGCCTGGTATCCCTAAAGCAAATGTAAAATCTCGGATAATTCTTACTCCAGAACATGCTAAAAGACTAATGTTGGCTATTCAAGACAACATTACGAAATACGAATCCATTCATGGTCCAATTCAAATTCATGAAGGACAAGTAAATATTCAACCAATGACCTATAGCGGTCCTACCGGACAAGCTTAAACAATTGGCTTATTCAATACTGAAAGCTCTTCTCTAACGGGAAGAGCTTTTTTTTGCCCTTTAGCGAACACCTCAGCCCCATTTTATTCTATAATCATTCTAAATTATGCCCTTCTAAATCAGAGTCTTAATTGGTTTTTGTACTCTTTTGATCGCCATGTTATTTTCTAACGACTTGTTATTCAGTTTAATTAGAATATTGATAATTTAGAATCATTCTTAATATGCTGATAGTTAGCATTTTGAGTCTTTTTATTGGCTTGGTAAGCCCGATTTGAACGCTTATATTTGCTATCCTAGACACCTAAATCTAAACCAAGCTATGAAAAAGGGTTTTAGAATTATTGTACTTGCTAAGCAAGTTCCCGATACCCGAAATGTGGGTAAAGATGCCATGAAAGCCGATGGGACTGTTAACCGCGCCGCACTTCCTGCGATATTTAATCCTGAAGATCTAAATGCTCTCGAGTTGGCTTTGCGGATCAAAGATAATAACCCTGGTACTACCGTTACCTTGCTTACAATGGGACCTGGTCGCGCGGCAGAAATAGTTCGTGAAGGTCTTTATCGAGGAGCCGATGACGGTGTGCTATTGACCGATCGAGCCTTTGCCGGCTCCGATACTTTAGCCACATCTTATGCGCTAGCTCAGACCATCAAAGTTATGGGTGAGTTTGATCTGATTGTCTCAGGTCGTCAAGCTATCGATGGAGATACAGCTCAGGTAGGGCCTCAGGTGGCTGAGAAATTAAAAATAAATCAAATTACATATGTTGAAGAGGTGTTGCAAGTTGATCCAGATTTTCTTGTAGTTAGGCGTCGTCTAGATAATGGAGTCGAGACCGTAAAGGCACCTCTGCCATTGTTGTTGACCGTGAATAGTTCTGCTCCTAATTGTCGGTCTCGGAATGCTAAGCTATTAATGCGTTATAAGCAGGCACGAACGGTTACCGAACGTCAGGAAGCAGCCGAGGATTATCTCTATCTCTACGATTCGCGTCCGTTCTTAAACATCTTGGAGATAACAGCCAGTGAGATCTTTGCAACTCCTGATCTACTTGGATTGTCGGGATCGCCAACGAAGGTTAAGCGGATAGAAAATGTGGTCCTTCAAGCTAAAGATGCCGTGCGATTGAATACCAATGACGAAGGGATTCATGATTTGATGAAAGAGTTGATAGAGAGCCATGTGATTGGATAAACGCATTTAATTAGACCTCAAATACTCAGGAAATGAATAATCTGTTTGTTTATTGTGAAGTTGAAGATGGTGTTGTGGCCGATGTTAGCCTCGAGCTGCTAACTAAAGGCCGTAATTTGGCAAATGAATTAAAATGTCAGCTCGAAGCTGTGGTGATCGGTTCTTCATTGGATCAGATTGAAGATCAAATTTCCCCTTTTGGTGCTGATCTAATTTATCTCTTCGATGACCCCCGATTGGCTCCGTATACAACTGCTCCGCATGCCTCCATACTTATAAAGCTCTTTCAACAAGAGCAGCCTCAGATCGTGTTGCTTGGAGCAACGCCCATTGGACGAGATCTTGGACCAAGAGTATCATCTGCTTTGCATAGTGGATTAACAGCCGATTGCACCAGTTTGGAGATTGGTGACCATGAGGATAAAAAAGCAAATAAAGCAGACAAAGATCTTTTATATCAAATCAGACCTGCATTTGGAGGAAACATTATTGCATGGATCATTAACCCAGACTGCAGACCTCAGATGGCTACGGTTCGCGAAGGTGTGATGCGAAAACAAGCCCTTGATGCAAAATACAAAGCAATTGTTCACCGACCTATTATAGCGGATTATGTTTCTGAAACCGATTTTGCAGTTCAGATCATTGAACGCCATCTCGAAAAACGAAAACTAAATATTAAAGGGGCATCTATTGTCGTATCTGGTGGCTACGGCGTGGGTTCTAAAGAGAATTTCAAACTACTTTATGACCTTGCCGATGTCTTAGGTGCTGAAGTTGGTGCTTCAAGGGCTGCTGTGGATGCAGGATATGTTGACCATGAAAGACAGATTGGTCAGACTGGCATCACCGTTCGTCCGAAACTATATATCGCCTGCGGCATATCTGGTCAAGTGCAGCATCGTGCAGGGATGGAAGAGTCGGCTCAGGTTATTGCAATTAATACCGATCCTGAAGCGCCAATTAATGCGTTGGCCGATTATGTGATCACTGGCGACCTAGCAGAGGTGATCCCTAAAATGATTCGCTACTACAAAGAGAATACCAAATAAACGAAGGTTCAACCGATCTAAAATCAAGTGATAATGGCAAATTTATACAACGATAATAGAGACCTGAAGTTTCATCTGACCCATCCGATGATGCAAAAGCTGGTGCGACTTAAAGAGCGCGATTTTGAAGAGAAATCGACATTCGATTATGCTCCGCTCGATTTTGAAGACGCCATGGATAGTTATGAGCGCGTTTTGGAGGTGGTGGGAGAGATCAGTGGCGATATTATTGCCCCTAATGCGGAGTCTATCGATGCCGAAGGGCCTCAAGTTGTTGATGGTCGTGTGATCTATGC
>JAPLDS010000031.1 GCA_026391295.1 Bacteroidia bacterium
ATTAGTGATCAGAGAGTTACTGAAATTGAAAACATCTTAAATAACAGACCAAGAAAACGTTTTGGATTTGAATCTCCTATATTTGTAATGGAAAAATTATTGTTTAACCCAAAAGTTGCATTTGTAGCTTGAATTCAGCAACTCTTTAATGGTTAGTGCTTTTTCTGTTGCAGGAATAATATTTTTAATTGTTTCAACCTTATGGAAATCAATTCCATTGTCTGATAATGAAACCTCGACAAAGTCAGGCATGAATACACCTGGACCAACTTGTTGCATAAACGAAGTCGAGATCGATGTTAGAGGGATTGATCTTTCAAGGTCGATAGTAACGTCCATATCGTTGGTGTCAAAACCTTGCCATTGTCCATCGCCGTAAGTTAATGAGCCACGTAACCCATTTACCAAGGAAGTTTCTTTTTGAGCCGGATAGCTTTTGCTGTGAGGTAGATTATAGATAACTTTTTTACCTAGTGCTTGATGAAAATCAATATCTATCTGTACCGGTTTATCTTTTAGTTGCCCGTTTTCTATTATCACTGCTGTAACTTTAGCTGATGAGTTCACTGCCAAGCTATCCTTATATTTTAGCGAATTTGCCGAAGGCTCTTGTCCGTCAAGTGTATAGAATATCGGGGGATTAATCTGCTCTGATCGAAAGTGTAATACAGCATTCCGATTTTTAATATCTAGTTTCGTTTCAGCATCAAGATGATATGAGGGTCTGAAATAATTTACATTTAATCGCTTCATTATTAGGTAATGAGCTTGCAGTCTATGTTTGAAATCATCAAAATTTCGATCTTTCTTAGCAGACCAAGTGACTTCGGACATTGCTAACAACCTTGGGAAGGTCATATATTCAAGATATTCAGGTGTCCCGATGTATTCCGTCCAAATATTCGCTTGCGCTCCAAGGATATATTTGGCTTGACTTGGATTAAGGACGGCTGGCACCGGTTCATAAGAATAAACTTTTTCAAGGGTGAGGTAGCCTCCAATAGCTCTGGGTTGAGTAGCTGGATCAGCCTGGTAATAGTCGAAATAACAATGACTGCCTGGGGTCATAACAACATAGTGACCCATCTGAGCAGCTGTGATTCCACCTTGTTCTCCTCTCCATGACATAACTGTCGCATCTGGGGCTAGGCCTCCTTCTAGGATCTCATCCCAACCAAGAAGTTTTCTTTTGTGGTTTGTTAAGAATTTCTCCATTCTCCGAACGCCATAGCTCTGCAGCTCTGACTCATTTTTTAGATGTTCATCTTTAATTCTTTTCTGACACTTCGTGCATTGTTTCCATGCCTTTTGATCAGCTTCATCTCCGCCGATATGAATGTATTTGGATGGGAATATAGCCAAAACCTCCGTGAGCACATTTTCAAGAAATGTAAAAGTTGAATCGTTGCCAAGACAAAGTTCCCCACTGCGGTATGGTTTTCCGGTGCAGGTGAGGTTTGGAAATACACTAAGCACTTCATTAGAGTGCCCCGGCATCTCAATCTCAGGAATAATGGTGATTCCTCTTTTTTGAGCATAGTCAACAATCTCGATTGCTTCTTGCTGTGTGTAGTATCCTCCATAAGCATTTGGATCATCTTCAGTAGAATATTGACGTTCGGTGCCCCACCATTCTTTCCAAATTTTATGAGTCCGCCAAGCCCCTTTAGACGTTAACTCGGGATATTTTTTGATCTCCAATCTCCAGCCTGGTCCATCAACTAGGTGCCAATGAAAAGTATTTAACTTGTATAAAGCCATCAGATCAATAAATCGTTTGATGTAGCTAGCAGAGAAAAAATGACGAGACACATCGATCATCGCCCCTCTGTATCCAAATCGAGGATGGTCGTTAACCTCTCCACACGGAATAGCTGAACGCTTTGGCTGCGATAGTTGAACTTGCAATAAAGACTGCATCGCATAAAGAGCACCAATTCTTGTTCGTGCAAAAATGGAAATCCGCTTTGGCGTTATCAGTAAGCGATAGCCCGCACTGTCTGGAATAATATTGATTCCAACACGATTAAATCGTATTTGATGAGGTTGATCTTTCTCTTTTGAAGACCCTTGCTTAATAAAGGTTTGTGAACTAAATAACTCTGCAATTTCAGCAAACATCGGGTCGCTAATTATTCGAGTGTCAGCTGTGAGCATAAACTCTCCTGGCTTCTCTGTCACCATCGATGGTTGTGGAATAATGTTTATCCTTTTAGTCGTTTGAGCCCTTACTGGAGCAAGAAATAGGACAAAGACATATGGCAAGATAATTTAGCGGTCTGAACAGCATGGTAGAATAGTTAATAGGTAGTAGTTCGAGTCATTCAAGTACACGAAGATAAACTATTTTCTTTTTGATGGTAATATATTTAGGATTGAACTTATAATATTACAGATCCATCACCTATGTGAGAATAGTTTTTATCCAATACTCTTTGGTAGTGAAATTTTCATTAATTTTAAACTTGAAACAGTGATCTTGAAAATACATCTTCATTAACTAAATATTTTATCTCAATTTATGGAAAATTTAAATTCTCGTAGGAATTTCTTGAAATTATCGGCTACTACGGCATTGGGCGCTCTCGTTTTATCTGATTTCTCTTTGTCTGCTGCGAATGCTGCCCCGAAGAACACAGGTATCGGAGTTCAATTGTATACCATTCGTGATGCGATGGCTAAAGATGTGGTTGGCTCTTTAAAGAGGGTTGCTGACCTTGGGTTTAAATACCTTGAGCTTGCAAACTATTCAAATGGAAAATTTTATGGCTATGAGCCTGCAGAATTTAAAAAGATCGTCAACGACCTTGGCATGCAGATTATTAGCAGTCATACACAGGTTGAAGCGTTAGGTATCACAATCGATAACGCTACTAAAATGGCAGAGGATCATGCGAAACTTGGCGTTAAATATTGCATTCAGCCTTGGGTTGTTGAAGAAGCACGCAAAACCCTTACTAGCTACAAAAAGATGGCTGCCGACTGGAATAAGGTTGGAAAGATTATGAAAGAGCATAAGATTCAGTTTGGCTATCACAATCATAATTTTGAATTTGATACTGTTGAAGGTAAGATCCCTTACTACGATGTATTATTGCCAGAATTGGACAAGGATTTGGTTACTATGGAGTTGGATCTATTTTGGGCAACTAAAGCAGGTCAAAATCCAGTCGAGATGTTTAAAAAATATCCAGGCCGTTTCCAACTTTTCCATATGAAAGATGCTCAAACTAAAGAGGCTCCATTCTACCAGCCAGCAACAAAAGATTTTGCGCCAGTAGGAACAGGCATTGTTAATTTCAAAGAGATATTGGCAAACAGAGAAAAAGCAGGATTGAAATATATGTTCGTCGAGCAAGATTATACGCAAGATGGCAAACCATTTGATTCCATTAAAACTAGTATTACAAACCTAAGAACTAAGCTTCTTTTGTAATTTTGGTTGGAACAAACAAAAAAGAGGAGGCTTATTCAGATAAGTCTCCTCTTTTTATTTTGAACCTTTTTACTTTCTAATTAAGCTCTAATATATCCTTTTAACGTAGCAAAATTCTTGGCTTCACTGGTTTGTGTAGGTCGGATCGTATATGATCCTACTGCGGCAGGGATAATAATTACCTCTGCGTAATGAATGATAAAGGGTTCAAAACTGGCAGATGGACTTTCAACAATAACCTCGTCGCCTTCGATCAAGCATAGCACATTAACAGTGTTTTGCGTATTGTGGTTAACGATTTTTGTAAACCAATGTCTTCTTGTTTCAATAAATTCGGACTCGTGGAGACCTGTTCGCTCCTCTGTCCATCCGTCGCCAGTTTGCAGGATTTCGACCCGATTGATTAAATTTTCTTTCGTCCATTGGGTAGTTCGATCCCATTGAATAACCTGCTCGCCATGTTCAATGTTAATAGGTCTGGGTTTTCCGTCTAATCCAAGTCGATTCCAATCCCAAAGCTTAAAGGTGAAGATGTAAGGCGTTGCACTGACTTCTAATACTAGGCTGTTTTTCCCAGAGCAATGCACGGTTCCAGCTGGAATAAGAAAATGATCGTGTTTTTTTACTGGCCAAGTTTGGACATGCTTTTCGGCATCAAATGATGAGATCCCTTTTTGCGCGTCTATTAATTCATCAATCATTTGTTGGGGATCCACCCCCTCTTTAAGTCCTAAATAAACGATCGCATCATCGCCTGCCTCCATCATGTAGTAACTCTCATCTTGGGTATAGGCCATTCCAAAGTGCTCTTGGATATATTCAGTCAGCGGATGGACTTGAAGACTAAGGTTGCCCCCGTCCATGGTATCAAGAAAATCAAAGCGGATTGGAAATTCTTCTCCAAATCGTTCCAGGATATTCGGACCTAATAACTCAGTTGGGTGACGAAAAACGACGTTTATGGATGGGATCTCAATTACCTGTTCGCCAAACTTTAATAGTAGACTGTTTTCTTCCGGGACACCGTTGAAGGACCAGGCATAGTTTGGTAAGTTTGGATCAAGGTTGCAGACTTCCTTCATCCATTGGCCTCCCCAGGGTCCTGGATCAAAGAACGGGACTAGGCTAAATGGCTGATTAGCGGCTGTGGCTAATCCCTCTAAGATTGCCTTTCCTTCGATGAATTTCGGCTCATTTGCTTTTGTGGTATCCAGTACAAAATCCCATCGGTCAAATAAACTCTTCTTCAGTTCGTCGCATACACGCCAATCGACAAAGTATCCTTGTTTATAGAGAAGCATCCAATCTTGTGTTTGACGATTTTTAACCCCTAAATTATCAACTAAGTGTTGGCGCATCCTAAGTTGGATTTCCCACCGCGGCATATCAGCATAAATTAATACGTCCGATTCAGGAAAAACTAACGAACTGCCATAGCCATAAATAATGCAAGTTCCGGTATTCAAATCTTCTACTTCTTGTTTGATTTTTTCAACTTGTGTTGGATCAAAAAAATCAACCATTCTTAGATTTGTTATCCGCCCAAAGATTCGATCTTCGGTGACATCCGGGAAGACCAATTGCGGAACCACCTGTTCCGATAAAAACCACGAGTCGGAATGAATGAATTTGGTCGGTTTTAAATGGGTTGTTAAGTTGCTGATTAGTTCTTCATGTAGGACACCTTGGTAGGTCTCAACGACGATAATTGTTTTGTCGTGACCCAAATCGCCAACTTTAGTTTGAATCAGATTACAGATCTTATCCCACCCTGTTGTTACGTTGTATTTTTTGTTTTTCACCTCAACAAATGGGAGGTTTTTATATTTTGAAGGGTTCGTTAGGAATTTTGTTGTCATTCTATTTTAGATATGCAACAAGAGACGCTTACTAGGGCGTCTCTTGTTTATGTTAGGAAGATTTAGTGCCTTTTTACAAAAGACAAAAATAGTGAGATAATATCATTTATCCATTTATAAACTCCAACCTTTTCTATATTCGTAATGAAGGAATTGATCGGCTTCTGGGAGATTTGGGAAATTGAATTTCACCGGGTCCCAATTTAAGCTCTGGGTGCTCATTTTTTCTTTAATCTCTTTGCGAAGCGCAATGTTTCCTAATAAAACTGTCTCTGTTAATGGTCCAGCCCATTCGAAATCAGAGCCTGCCGGTGCTCCACCTTTACAAGCTATGATCCACTCCTCTTCATGACCAGGTGACGGAATGAGGTATGGTTTAGGAACAGTATACGATTCTCGCAAAGAGCGTGGAAGGATTTTGTCGTCCAAGATTTTCCCTTTGTCGCCGATGTACAACGTGCCTCCTGAACCCATTTGCATCCCTTCATCTAATTCGGGTATGCGCATAGGTCGCAATCCACCATCGTACCAAGTTAAAGATACAGGAGCGAGGTTTTCTCGTGCTGGAAACTCATATTTAATCATTGATCCAGATGGGTAGGAGTCTTGATTGACAACTGTTGATACGGCTTGTAAGTTTGTTGGATATTTTAATTTAAGTGCTCGAAAGACTGGGTCTAGAGAGTGGCAGCCGATATCGCCCAAGGACCCGGTTCCAAAGTCCCACCAGCCTCTCCATTTGAATGGATGGTAAGCGGGGTTGTAGGGTCGCATGGGAGCTGGACCAACAAATAGATCCCAGTCTAATTCTTTTGGAATGTCTGGCGTTTCTGTTGGTCTTGGTACCCCTTGTGGCCAATAAGTATCGGTGAATCCTTTGTTTGGTCTGTCGGTCCAGACATGTACTTCACGGATCTGTCCGATAACGCCATCCCAGATTAATTCCCTTAACCTTCGTGTTGCTTCACCAGCCTGACCTTGGTTTCCCATTTGGGTGGCTACTTTATATTGTTTGGCAGCTTGCGCTAAAACGCGAGCTTCATGGACGGTATGAGTCAAGGGTTTTTGGGTGAAGGTGTGTTTCCCTCTTCTTATCGCTTCTAGGCTTATGATTGCATGCGTATGGTCAGGCGTAGCAATGATTACAGCATCGATATCTTTTTGCTTGTCGAGCATTACTCTGTAATCCTTGTACTGCTTTGCTTTTGGATAGGTTTTGAAAACGTTGCTGGCAGGTTCTCTCCAGTCGATATCGCATAGGGCAACGATATTTTCTGTCTTTGCAACCCGCGAAATGTTTCCTTTTCCCATCCCGGCTATGCCAATGCCAGCGACATTTAATTTATCGCTGGGAGCGATGTGGCCAAGGCCAGAGATAGCATGGGCTGGTACGATCAAAAACCCACTTGATGCTAATGTTGTACTTCCAATAAATCCTCTTCGGGTAATGTTGGGGGGTGTTAAATTTTTCATGAATGTAAAATTTAAGGTGATTAGTAGTGTTGGGTGTCTTCTGACAAATTTACTAAATTGATTTGAATATGAACGAGTTAAAAAATAAATTTGTTTTGTAATTTAAATAAAACAGAAGATTTTAAATGACCGGCTTTGGGATTTTCGGCATCTTTCTTCAACTCCTTATGCGGGAATGTGAAATATTTTCAAGATACTTTTGGTAGACAAGTATAGATTGTTTACTTTTGCACTCCAGTTCGAGTTGGCTTTAAAAGAGGAGACGTAGGTTTCCCGCCTGCAGGACCCAAATAAAATATATTGAAAGTATGTACGCAATTGTAGAAATCGCTGGACAGCAGTTCAAGGTTGAGAAAGACAGAAAGATTTATGTACACCGTCTTCCACAACTAGAGGGAGCTGAGGTAACGTTTGAAAAAGTTTTATTGATTGATAACGAGGGCAAGGTAAGTATTGGTGCTCCTGTTATTGCTGGTGCTAAAGTTGCCGCTTCGGTACTTACTCACCTAAAAGGTGATAAAGTGATCGTATTCAAGAAAAAACGCCGTAAGGGGTACAAGAAGAAAAACGGTCACCGTCAATACCTGACACAGATTCAAATTACTGGAATTTTAGCATAAATTTTAAAAAAGATTATCCATGGCACATAAAAAAGGAGCCGGTAGTTCAAAGAACGGCCGCGAATCTCAAAGTAAACGCCTAGGCGTAAAAATTTATGGAGGACAAGCTGCAACTGCGGGGAATATTCTTATTCGTCAACGTGGAACAGCTCATCATCCAGGTGCAAATGTTGGAATCGGTAGAGATCATACGCTATTTGCTTTGATCGATGGTACTGTTACATTCCAAAAGAAAAGAAATGATAAATCATACGTTTCTGTTCTGCCATTTAAATCAGTAGAGTAAATACTGATTCATTTTGAAATTTAAATCTCCTGTTTTATTACTGTTGTAATGAGACAGGAGATTTTTTATTTGTACTTTTGCTTTCACAATGGTTGATAGAATCAGAAAATAAACGATCAGATTCTAAAACATTAATTTTGAGATTGAAGCTATGTTAAATTTGAAATTCATACAGGATAATCCTGATTTAGTAATTGAGAAACTCGCCGTGAAGCGATTTGATGCTCGGGCGATTGTTGAAAAAGTTATAGCGCTTTATAAAAGACGCAATGAGGTTCAGAACGATTCTGAAATCCAAAAAGCAGAGATGAATAAAATCTCGAAAGAGATTGGACAGCTAATAAAAGAAGGTAAGCAGAGTGATGTTGAGCTTGCAAAACAAAAAACTGTTGAACTTAAAGAGCAGATTCGAATTTTTGAAGAGCAATTTGCACTCATCGATGCTGAATTGGCTCAACTGCAGGTTCAATTACCAAATCTCCCCTCTACTTTAGTCCCTAAAGGGAAAGGTGCAGAAGATAATGAAGTTGTTGCTACTGGAGGAACAATGCCTAATTTGCCTGCTGATGCTAAGCCTCATTGGGAATTAGCCGCGCAATACGATCTTATTGATTTTGAGCTGGGTGTTAAAATAACTGGCGCCGGTTTCCCTGTTTATAAGGGTTTTGGGGCAAGAATTCAACGAGCTTTAATTAATTTCTTCCTCGATCAAGCACGTGAAAAGGGTTACCTCGAAGTGCAACCTCCCTATCTTGTAAATGAAGCTTCTGGTTTTGGCACTGGTCAGCTACCTGATAAAGAGGGACAGATGTATCATGATAGTACAGATAATTTATACCTAATCCCAACAGCAGAGGTTCCGGTCACAAATATCTTTCGCGATGTCATCGTGGAGGGAAAGGATCTTCCAATCAAAACAACGGCTTATTCAGCCTGTTTTCGACGTGAAGCTGGATCTTATGGCAAAGATGTTAGAGGCCTAAATCGCCTACACCAATTTGATAAGGTGGAGATTGTACAAGTTGCACATCCTGATAAATCATACGAATCATTGAAAGATATGGTTGATTATGTTCAGACTTTAGTTGAAAAACTAGGGTTGCCATACCGTATTTTACGCTTATGTGGGGGCGATATGAGCTTTACATCTTCATTAACCTATGACTTCGAGGTGTGGTCGGCAGCTCAAGAGCGCGCGAGATTATTAATTAAGTTGCAATGCGGATTAAAGCGAACTTCAAGTTGTTAAATCACCATTCTACATTTGTTGTTTGTTAAATATTATATTCAATAATAGTGTTTAGTATAGTTTGTTGAATGACAGGATGTTGTGTTCGAATACGACTCATTATCTCAGGGTTTGCGACTTTATTCACGCCAATGTTGGATAATTTTTCAATTTGGTGCTTACATTTGTCCTTGTTTTTTAATAAAGCACACATAGAATATTAGGTTAACATCATGGATAAACATCATAGCGGCATAGAAAAAGTATCGTTTGCCGGCTTAATTATCACGTTAGGAATCGTTTTTGGTGATCTTGGGACAAGTCCATTATACACCATGAATGCGATTATTAATAGTTCAACCGAGTATTCAAAGGAGTTGATATACGGAGCCTTGTCGTGTGTTTTTTGGACTCTTACCCTACAGACAACTATTAAATATGTGATCATTACGCTCCGTGCAGACAACCATGGGGAGGGTGGTATTTTTGCCCTTTTTGCCCTTATTCGAAAGAAGAATAACTGGGTTGCTATTTTAACAATGATAGGTGGTAGTGCACTTCTTGCCGATGGAGTTATTACTCCTTCTATTACCGTTACCTCAGCCGTTGAAGGGTTGAAGTTAATATCTCCTCATATACCTGTCGTTCCTGTAGTCCTTTCAATATTGACGATCTTGTTTTTCTTTCAGCAATTTGGGACCGGATTTATGGGTAAGGTTTTTGGTCCTGTCATGTTTGTCTGGTTCACCATGCTGGCCGTTTTAGGTCTGAATTTTCTGGTGAACGATCCAAGTATTTTTGCCGCAATCAATCCAATTTATGCTATTCGATTTATAACTGAATTTCCGAATGCAGTAATTTTACTTGGCGCGGTTTTCCTTGCCACCACTGGTGCTGAAGCATTGTATTCAGATCTTGGCCATTGTGGCATCAAAAACATTCGTATCTCTTGGTTTTTTGTCAAGATCTCCTTGTTATTGAATTATTTTGGACAAGGTGCTTATTTGCTTAATCACCTTGATCATATGAATAGTGCAAATCCATTCTTTGCCATTATGCCTTCCTGGTTTTTATTGCCTGGTGTGATTATTGCCACAGCTGCTGCTATTATAGCTAGCCAAGCGTTGATTAGTGGTTCTTATACCTTAATCAGCGAAGCCGTTTCTTTGAATATTTGGCCTAAGATTAGAATAAGTTATCCTACCGATATTAAAGGGCAGGTCTATGTCCCTTTTGTGAACTGGTTTCTATGGATTGCCTGTACTTTCGTGGTGATCTATTTTGGTGAATCATCTAAGATGGAAGCCGCTTATGGACTCTCCATTACCATTACCATGATTATGACAACCTCGCTGTTGGCCTATCATCTGAGAAGCCGCAAGGTTCATATGGCTTACATCATCTTGCTTCTGACGGTATTCTTATCTATTGAAGGAACATTCCTATACGCGAATCTGCATAAGTTTGCCAATGGAGGTTGGTTAACGATTGCCTTGGCTTTGTTGTTCTTTATTGTGATGTATGGTTGGTATTTTGGACGAAAGATTAAAAATAAATACATCAGTTTTGTTAATCTGAATAAGGACCCAGGAATCTTTAGAGCCTTAAGCGCTGATACCTCCGTGCCTAAGATGGCAACTAATCTTATCTACATTACGAAGGCAAATCGTCGCGATCAGATCGAATCAAAAATCATGTATTCGATTTTTAATAAACATCCTAAAAGAGCTAATACTTATTGGTTCCTTCATATCGATAATTTAGAAACGCCAAATACGTTTGAATATGTAATTCATCATGTCATTCCTGGAGTTTTAATTAAAGTGGACTTTAGATTAGGCTTTAAGATTGAGCGAAAAATAAATCTTTATTTTAAAGAGATTATTGATGATTTGGTGAAAAGTGGAGAGATAAGTATGGTTAGTCAGTATGACTCTTTAAAATCGCATAATATTCCTGCCGATTGTCTATATGTAAATCTTGATCGAATTCTTATTAGTGATTATCAGCTCCCTCTTCAACAGAGTTTTATTATGGCATTGCATAACTTTATTCGTAAAGTGAGTATCAATGATGTTAAAGCATTGGGGCTCGACTCTTCGAATGTAATTGAAGAAAAGGTCCCTATTGTGATCGAGCAACAGCTGAAGAAACGTATTGTTCGAGTAACTCCTTCGTAGCTATCATATCCTCTTTTTTTTGATTCTTATTTCTAAATTTATTTCCCTAATTTAGACTCTACCTTAACTGCTTTTTTTTTGTTGAAAAACATTTAAGCGATTTCATTGTTTTATGTATAATGAAATGTGTTTTTTAGTTCAAGAAAATGGAAACAGATCCACTTTATGATGAGGTTTCGTTCAAGGTAAGTAAGCTAGTTACTCGAAACTACAGTACTTCCTTTTCTATAGCTGTTAGCTTTCTAAATAAGGAAGTTCAAATGGCTATTCATAGCATCTATGGCTTCGTTCGACTTGCCGATGAAATTGTCGATACATTTTTATTGCACGATAAGGAGACTTTATTGGATAAATTCGAAGCGGATTACTACGAAGCATTGAAAAATGGGGTGAGCCTAAATCTAGTGCTACACTCTTTTCAATTGACTGTTAAGAAATATTCCATTTCGGATGATCTAATTCAGGCATTCTTGTTTAGTATGCGGTCTGATTTGCATAAAACTAAATATACCACCAAGTCGGAGATCGATCTTTATATTTATGGTTCAGCCGATGTGGTCGGGTTGATGTGTTTGTCGGTATTTACAAATGGAGACCGTCAGTTGTTTGAGTCATTGAAAGATCCCGCAATGCGTTTAGGTTCTGCGTTTCAAAAAGTAAATTTTTTGCGTGATCTGCGCAGTGATACGGAATTTTTGGAGCGTCAATATTTCCCTGAGATGGGACAAGGAACTTTTGATGATGAGATGAAATTGACTATCATAAAGGATATTGAGCAAGATTTTAAATCTGCTCGACTGGGGATTTTGAAATTGCCCGTCAATTCACAGCTTGCCGTTTTAATTGCGTATTATTATTATCGACGTCTAGTTGTTTTACTTAAGAATACCCCTGCAAGACAGGTTTTGGCAGGCCGAGTAAGAGTCTCTGGATTTAGAAAAACCATGCTGCTAATGAAGGCAATTATTGTTCATAAGCTAAAAATGATTTAAATAGCACGCTTATGTCTGTTTATTTGGCTCTTGAAATTCTAACCATCATTGTCCCACTGTTGTATAGCTACGACCGCAATTTGAATTTTTATCCAAAATTAAAAGTTGTTGGGCTATCTCTAATTTTTGTAGGTGCTTTTTATGTAGTAGGCGATATTTGGTTTACTCAATCTGGTTTCTGGGGATTTAATGAAAAATATCACTCAGGCATCATGATTTTTAATCTGCCATTAGAGGAGTGCCTGTTTTTTATCGTTATCCCTTATGCAAGCATCTTCTTGCACGACACCCTAATTTATCTCTTTCCAAAGGTTATCTTAAGCCGTTTGGCAACTCAGGCGCTCTCTGCAGTTCTCATTATTGGTTTACTCGGTTTGGTGCTTTCTAATCTCAATAGAGCTTATACAGCAATTTATTTCTCGGTGGCAATGGCCTCAATTATCTGGGGCTGGATAAGCGCATTCGAATTGTTACGTCGTTATTATTTGACTTTTTGTGTCATCTTGATCCCTTTCTTCTTGGTTAATTCGGTCTTGACAGGTAGCTTAATCGCCGAACCTGTTGTCTGGTATAATAATGGTCAGAATCTTGGGATTAGAATAGGCACAGTTCCGGTTGAAGATATTAGTTATGCTTTTAGCTTGATCTTGCTTAACCTTATAGTAATCAGCCGATTGTCCTCTTGGTTTAATCGAAAATCAATAACTGAGTAATTTAGAAAGTTATGATTAATCAGATTTCCAACTATCTAAAACATTATAAACTGCGCGTAATCGGTGTAGTAATCTTGTTTTACATTGTCGGAGTAATCGGTATAGCAACTTTCCAAACACTTTTTATAGCATTATTCCCTTTTGCTTTAGTCTTGAGTTTTTTAGCCATGCTGCTTTACGATAGTTCTGTGTTTTCAGGGCGAGCCATAACGGGTTTTACTCTTATTTTTATTGGAAGCCTCATACTAGAAATCATAGGAGTAAATACTCACCAAATTTTTGGATCGTATAGTTATGATGAAGCTTTGGGGTTTAAGATTTTCAACACGCCCTTGCTGATTGGTCTTAATTGGGTTATGCTTGTTTATAGCAGTGCCTCTTTAGTTCAAAGGCTTATGGGAGATAATTGGCTCTCCGTTTTGGTCGCTTCTGTTTTGATGGTTGTTTATGATTTGGTTTTAGAACAAGTAGCCCCCTTATTGAAAATGTGGTCGTGGGATCAAGGTGTAGTGCCATTTAAAAATTATTTGGATTGGTTTATCATTGCGTTCCTATTTCAGACTATTTTAAAATTGATGAAGATCAAGTCTAATAACGATGTGGCTTCTGTGATATTCGTATGTCAATTTGTTTTTTTTGTTGCTATTCTAATCCTAATTAAATAGAAATTATGCTCCTGAAAGCCCGACATCATTTTTTGATTTACCCCTTTTTTAAGTTCTATGCAGGGTGGATTATCAAAAGGCATTTTGGGCAAGTGCAAGTGATCGATAATTATGTTGATAAAGGAGCTCCTGTTATTTTATTGGCGAATCACTTTAGTTGGTGGGATGGTTTTTTTGCGATGTTTTATAATGTGAACGTCCTTAAACGTAAGTTCCATTTTATGATGCTCGAGGAACAATTAAAAAAATTCTCATTTTTTAATCAGACAGGTGGATTTTCAGTTCGTAAAAATTCCCGTAGCCTTATAGAATCGATCAATTATACGGTTGAAATACTTTCTGAAAAACAGAATATGGTTCTTCTTTTCCCTCAAGGGAAAATAGAAACTTCGTATAAAAAGGAGATTCAATTTGAAGGTGGTATAGGACGAATTTTATCTGCGGCGAAGACTCCTATCCAGATTTTATTCATGGTTAATCTTGTTAATTATTTCTCAAACCGAAAGCCTGGCATTTACATGTTTGTATCCGAGTATACAGGTGATAAATTAGATGCTCAATCACTCAATCAAGCCTATAATTTATTCTTCAATGAATGTGTTCAGAATAATGCCTTAAAGCACCAGGACCAATGATGATTTTGTCTTTTATTGCAGTGGGTTTTGCGCTAATTCAATTTAGCGTAGCGTTATCTAATGCGATGTTTAGAACCAATATCCCTATTGGCCTGCCTACTTCAGATTCTTTGATCTCAATCTTAATCCCTGCTCGTAATGAAGAGGACAATATTGCTCGGCTTTTAAGTGATCTTGTACAATCTAAAGATGCCAATATCGAGATTCTAGTATTGGATGATGACTCCGATGATCAAACTGCTGCAGTAGTGTCTCGGTTTGCCAAGGTTGACTCACGAATCAAGCTTATTCGGTCTGACAATCTTCCTGCAGGTTGGTTGGGTAAGAATTTTGCTTGTTATAGCTTATCTAATCAGGCTAGAGGTGATCACTTCTTGTTTTTGGATGCTGATGTACGGATTAAGCCTGAATTTATTCGGTCAGCTGTTGATTGGATGCAAAAGAAAAATCTAGGACTACTAACTATTTTTCCGAAACAAGAGATGCATGGATTAGGGGAGCGGATGACCGTGCCGATTATGAACTATATCCTTCTAACTCTTCTTCCTCTTCCGTTGGTGCAGCGATTGAAATTTACTTCTCTGGCAGCTGCAAACGGACAGTTTATGTTGTTTGATTCGGCTAGGTATAAGCTTTTAAACCCGCACGATAAAGAGAAGGGTAATAAGGTGGAAGATATTGCTATTGCCCGTTATTATAAATCGGCTAAGGTTTCAATAGCCTGCCTGTTGGGAGATGATGCTATTCGATGCCGAATGTATAATGGCTATAGAGATTCGATCAATGGTTTTTCGAAAAACATGACTGAATTTTTTGGAGGATCATTTATTATTTCAATGCTTTTCTGGTTTATTACAACATGGGGATTTATTCCACTTTTTATTTCATTTGGAATCAAACTTTCCATTGCTTATCTTGTTATATTAATTATTACGCGAGTATTAGTTTCAATTGCTAGCAATCAGAATATTTTGAATAATATCCTTTATTTGATTCCACAGCAATTAAACATTGGGATTATTTTATTTCTCGCATTTAGGTCGAAATTTTTTACGGGTTTTCTATGGAAAGGTCGCGATATTGGATAGTTTTTTTACTTGCTTGGGTTGCCTTTAGTCAGAGTTTTGCTAGCACTAAGAGTGATATCTACAAAGCTTATATTGCGAGCTCAATGGTCGAATGGAAGGTTGTCATTGATCGATTGCAAAGCACCGGAATAAAAGACGATGCGAGTAGATTAGAACTAGTAAATTATCAATATGGCTATATCGGATGGTGTATTGGGGAGAATCGGAAAGACGAAGCGAATCAATATCTAGAACTTGCGGAAGATAATTTAAACGCAATTGAAAAGAAGCAATTGTATGCGGCTAAAGTGAACAGCTATCGTTCAGCGTTTTATGGGTTTCATATTGGTCTTAACATGTTGTTAGCCCCGTGGTATGGATCTAAAAGTATAGCTTGTGCTAAAGAGGCAGTTGCACTTGATTCACAAGATTACCTTGGCTATGTTCAATTGGGGAATGTTTATTTTCATGCTCCAAGCTTGATGGGTGGTGATAAGTCAAAAGCTATTGAGAATTATAGAATAGCTCGGATGAAATTAGAACGCGCAAGTAATGAGATCATATTCGATTGGAATTTTTTAAGCTTGCTGGTTACAACCGCTAACTGTTATAAGACAATGGGTGATTTGGAAAAGGCAAAAAGTAGTTACGAAGAAATATTAAAGATCGAGCCTAACTTTAATTGGGTTCGCATAGAGTTATATCCGAATATATTGAAAAAAATAAAACACTAAAGATGGGAAAGAGTGTATTGGTGGTTGGTGCCGGACTTGGAGGTCTTGCAACCGCATTAAGATTAGCTAAAAAAGGGTATGAAGTCGAGATTATTGAGAAAAATAGCCAGGCTGGAGGTCGTCTCAATCAATTGAAAAAGGATGGCTTCACCTTCGATATTGGGCCTAGCTTTTTTAGCATGTCTTATGAATTCAAAGAGTTTGCAAAAGATTGCAACATCGAACTGCCATTTAAATATGTGGAGCTTGATCCGCTGTATACCGTAAACTTTAGTAGAAGTCCAAAGACTTATCGCCTCTATAAAGATATTCATAAACTAGCGGAACAATTTAAAGATATCGAGCCCGATTTTGAGGTTAAAATGCGCAAATACCTTAAGAATGGTAAATCATTATTCGACGATACTGTAGATATCGTTATTAAGGATAATTACAACACCGTTTTTTCCTATTTGTTAACCTTGATGAAGGTAAATCCAAAACATCTACCTGTTTTATTCCGTAATTTTTGGCAACAGGTTTGTCGCTATTTTTCATCCGACGATGCGCGTGAAATTGTCTCATTAGTGGCATTCTTCTTGGGTCGGACTCCATTTGATACTCCAGCTGTTTACACCTTACTCTCGTATACCGAGTTTCAACACGATGGGTATTATAATGTCGAAGGCGGTATGTATAAGATTGTTGAAGGGATTTTAGGGGAGCTTCAAAAAGAGAACGTTAAGATAACATATAATACAGAGATCGTTAATTTTATTTCCAATGGTAATAAATTAGAGGCCTTAGTCGATCAGAACGGGAAGAGTTGGCATCGCGATGTCATCGTAGTGAATAGCGACGCTGCGTCATTTAGAGGTAAGATATTTAAAAGAGCTAAGTTCACAGAAGCTAAGTTGGATAAGATGGAATGGACGATGGGTCCATTAACGATCTATCTTGGATTGAAGTGTAAGCTTCCACAAGTAGAGCATCATAACTATTACCTTGGTGATAATTTTAAAGATTATGCAAATAAGATCTTTCAAGCCTCTGGAACCCTCGAGAAACCTTATTATTATGTGAATGTTTTGTCACGTAACAATGCCGACTGTGCGCCTGAAGGATGTGAGAGCTTGTTCTTTGTTTGTCCAGTACCTGATCTAAGATTCAAGAAAAATTGGGACGATAAAGAGGCGATCGTAAATAGTATCATTGCCGATTTTTCGGCTCGAATTGGACAAGATATTGTTCCTGAGATCATCTCCAAAACTAGCTACTCTCCAATAGATTGGGAAAGCAAGTTTAATTTGCATCGCGGTAGCGGACTAGGATTATCGCATAAAATGTTTCAAATAGGGGCATTCAGACCTAAGAATTTTGATGAGAAATTTAAAAATGTTTTCTATGTCGGCGCTTCTACGGTGCCTGGTACCGGATTACCAATTACCATGATTAGCTCAAAATTAGTGGTTAAGCGGATTGAGAAGTTAAAGAACTAGAGTGAGTATTCTTAAGGGATAAGTTTTAGCAAATGGAGGGGAGTGTTAACTATCGGCAAGCTTTAACGAAGGCAATGGCAATGTGCAGTCAGTCGGAGCGCTGTGAGTTTGACATTGTGGCCAAACTCCGTCTTTGGGAGCTTTCTGAAGTTGAAATTTCTACGGCTATCAAATATCTTGTTAAGGAGCGATTCTTAAGCGATGAGCGGTATGTTCGGTTTTATGTCAATGATAAACTCCGGTTTAATAAATGGGGTAAGATTAAATTGGCCTATATGCTGCGGCAGAAGCAGATATCAGAGGTGTTGATTAAGTCAGCCTTAGGTGAAATAAATGCCGATAATTATGTGCAGATTCTTCATGGATTACTCAAGGCTAAAGCAAAGTCAGTGAAAGGAACTTCAAATTACGAACGTAAAGCTAAACTTGCAGTATTTGCTCAGAGTCATGGTTTTGAATCTGAACTTTCATTCCGCGTTGCAGGTCAATTGGTCGGTAATGACAACCTTGAAGACTAAATTGGGCAACACATAGATTTGCCCATTAGCACATTCCCTCATTATTTTTAACTTTACACCCTCATTAAAAAACACTACAATGATCCTAAAGGAACAGCTTAAAGAGCTTGTTGAGCGCCGGGATGCGCTGAGGAGGTATCTTTGACGTCGATACCAAATTAATTCGATTAGAAGAAGAAGAGCTCAAGACTCAAGATCCCTCTTTCTGGGATGTTCCCAAAGATGCGGAGCGTCAGATGATGGTTATTCGCTCTATCAAACAATGGACTGATGGCTTTAGAAATGTGGCTCAGTCTATTGAAGACTTACAGGTTATATTTGAA
>JAPLDS010000052.1 GCA_026391295.1 Bacteroidia bacterium
TTCAACACATAGGCACATAGTTCAAAATAGATAGCACATTAGAAACTATTGTGTCTACTGTGTTTTTCCTGCTGTGACCTATTGTGTTTCTTTTTCTTTTCACCACATAGGCACATAGTTCACATTAGAAAGCACATTAGAATCTATCGTGTCTAATGTGTTTTTCCTACTGTGTCTATTGTGTTTCTTTTTCTTTTCAACACATAGGCACATAGTTCAAAATAGATAGCACATTAGAAACTATTGTGTCTACTGTGTTTTTCCTACTGTGCCCTATTGTGTTTCTTTTATTTTTTTCACCACACTAGGCACATAGTTCACAATAGATAGCACATTAGAAACTATTGTGTCTAATGTGTTTTTCCTACTGTGTCTATTGTGTTTCTTTTTTTCTTTCACCACACAGGCACATAGTTCACATTAGAAACCCTATTGTGTCTACTGTGTTTTTCCTACTGTGTCCTATTGTGTTTATTTTTTTTCTTTTCACCACATTAGGCACATAGTTCACAATAGATAGCACATTAGAACAATGTTGATGTTGAGTGTCTTTCTCAAAGGTTCTATTTTTTTAGTTTTTATTCAAGTTTAGAATCCGAACAGCATTATCATGAAGGATAAGCTGCGCAATTTTCAGGGCTTCTTGTTCGGTGAAATAACCATCCCGAACTTTTTCTGTTAACACTTTTGTAACGATCTGTTTGGCAAACAAGAGATGCCCATATACATTTTCTACATTCCGGAAGTCGCCACCGAAAGCCATAATCTTACTGGCTGGCACGGTTTCGAGCCACTCATGTAGATAACGGATGCTATAAGATGGTGAGATAATATAAAGCCAACACATATCGATATATACATTTTTAAATCCTTTGGCGACAGCAGCTAACTCGCCTCCGAAAGGATATCCTCCATGAAACAGAATAAATTTTACGTCTCGGTATTTTAAAAATAGATTGGTGAGGTGCGTTGGATTTGAGTTATCGATATAGTTCCCATCACCCGCCTGAAGCCCAGTATGAAATTGAATCGGTGTTTTCGTTTCTCTTGCAAGATCTAAGATCCGATGGACCATATAATCTTGTAATGGTTTTATCTCCGGCCCATTGTATTTGAGTATTTGTCCTGCAGGTAATGCCATGATTTTACGAAATACCTCTTCGGCTTTCTCCTTGCTGACATCTTCGAAATAGAGGTCTCGTTCGTAGGCAACTCCAATCTTAATGGCAACATTATTATGCGCTAAAGCTTTGTGGAACGTCACCCCTAAAGCCGTTACAAAATCATCAAGATTACGAATAGGGGTGTTTTGCTCTTTGGCTATTCCTTCAATTTTTTTGGCTGAGACGGCAAAGATAAACTCTCCTAAACGTTTTACATGTTTAAATGTTTTGGGATCTGCTAACATGGTGTCGTCTCCATCAACCAAAAAATAATCGATATTGCACTTTTCATTTAAGACCGTGTTATACCAATTTGTCTGATAGGCTTGCTTTATCTTCGCAGATAAGGGTTCAACTGTCGTCTCATTTAAATCTTTGATCCCAAATAGCTTATCGGCTGTCAGCAATGCCGCACGACAATAGGCTGTGTTAAATGTTTGTTCCCAATACGGTTTTAAGATATTCCATTTTTCCATCACGGTCAGTGAGTCGGTCAGCAAGGTGTTGAAGGTTTGTTTGGGCATCCCTGCTGAGCGGATATCGTCGTAGGCGTAGTGCTGTAATAACAACATAAAGTCTAATTTGCCAGGTCTTATCCAGCCCGCCTGATCCTCAAGGTGCTCATGGGTATCGACGATTTTCATCTTGTCGACATACGATTTTATTCGTTGCTCAAAACCAGTAGCTGGTGCAGCCTTGACTTGCACCTGCGCCTTCAAAGAAATTCCGAAAGCTGTATAAAGTGCTATGAATAAGATTGTTTTTTTCATAATAATTCGTTTAAGGCAAGTTTGTTTGGCTCAAAGTATAAAGCTAATAATTTAAAATCCTATGTGTCCTATTATGCCTATTGTATTTCTTTTTTTCACCACATTAGGCACATAGGCCACATTAGAACCCACATTAGAATCTATTGTGTCTATTGTGTTTTTCCTATTGTGTCCTATGTGTTTCTTTTTTTCACCACATTAGGCACATAGGCCACATTAGAACCCACATTAGAATCTATTGTGTCCTATGTGTTTCTTTTTTTATACTCAATTTATATACCGTACTTCTAATCTCTGCAAGGTTTCCTATGATCACATCATAATCATATTCATACACGCAGTTTTTCGTAAGCATAGCTTTTTTTGTTGGTGCAATATAGGATGTGGAAGAGCTTAAAGCCTCCCCGTCAATTTTTCCTGATAGTCCAGCATAAAACTTTTCGCACTTCGCATTGTAAATACCCATACCCCAAAGATTATCATCAACAAAGGCCATCCAATGTTCAGAGACTGTTGGATACTTACCCCAGAAGCCACTTGCTAGATTGATAACCGTAGGGTTGTCCAGTTTATCATTTGTAAAAGGGGCTTTGCCCATATAGGCATAGAGATTTTTTAAAGCTGAAATGGGATAGACCGCAGGTAACTCCTGGTCACAAAGAATACTATCGCGATAGATTTGATCCGTTCGGTGGCAGGTAATCTTATTGTGCACCCTTAAGATCGACCCTTCCAAGGTTGTCCATTGCTCCATCTCTGCCTCTGCTGGACGGTTATCCATATCCCAAAGCATTGGAACACATTTCACATATAGCTGATTTCCATTTTTTTTGTAGTCTAGTATCTGGGCTCGATGACGATTGTAGTCTCCAACTTGAATGGGGTTCCAAGGCCATGGTGACCAAGCTTTAGACTGTCCCTCAGCTTGCCTGTTTAGTCCATTTCCTGCATAATACGATTGCTGAATATATCTCCCTTCGTCTGAAATATTGACAATATTCCGCGTTGAGCCTGTTAACGAGAGATAGGATATGGCACCACCTCTGGTTAAGTCAAGCTTAAGTGTCAGAATCCCATTGTCGACAACTGCCACGGTATCTTGCATTTTAAATGCGGATGTCTGGCAATATGCTGTTTGCGAGATACTTGCGACTAAGACTAGACAAAGTTGAATAATCTTATTTATCGACTGTATATTTATACAATGATCTATTTTCATTCTTTGGCTGTTTCAACTGATTTATGAAATGCCTGTCTGTGAGGCTCTCCAGCTTCAGCATAATATGTCACCCCTTCTCGTTTAGCGATCTCGCAGAACTTCGCATAAGTGCCATCGTATTTAGCAAGGGCAGGAGTTCTTTTGCATTTTAAATATAAGATTGGCAGATAGGTTAATTCAACACGCTTTACCACCTCATCGTTATCCGCAACTTTTATCGCTCGATTAAATAGATCACATGACTGGCGGATAAATTCATCCGAGAATAGGGGATCTTCAGGAGTGGTGCCTAAGTGAATATGAGTATCCGGAGTTACACGATTTTGTACGAGATCGAAATATTCTCGAATCAACTTTCCTGAGCGTCCATAATAGCCAAACATAAAGTCATTGATTACGCTTTCCGTATTGCATTTGGGGTTCCATAATAAGCGGGAGATAAGGTACGCTTTAAGCTCCGAAAATTCACCACCTCTAGCTTGGTAGGAGGCTTGTTCCATAATTCCAATGGCGTTATTCTCACTTAATGTTTGGATGTTCGGTTGCAGTACTCTAAAGTTTGGATAGGGCATTACATAATGACTAAAATTAACCACGTAGTCCCAGATGTATAGATGAGGAGCCAAAGCTGACCACTTTTTTAAGTCGTTGATAAATGATTTGTTCTCAGGACACGATTTAAAATCATGTGCAAAACAACATTCAATACTACAAAGTCGCACGACCACATTGTTGCGAGGATGGATGCTCGTTGGAGGCGTTCGAGTATATTGATAAGCCAGCGTACCGATAAACTTATCGGGAAACTCCTTCTCAACAGCTTGTGCTACTTGATTCACGAACCAGATCATCAAACCAGATTCAGAGCCTTCTCTTTTAACAATCGCCTGACATTTATCACATTGACATGGGTTGTGCCAGTCGTTTTGTGACACATCGTAGATCAAGTATTCTGGACTTTCGCGCATCCGCTTTTTGATTCGCTCAATGATTATTTTTAGTACATCGGCATTGGTGATACACAATTGTGCCCGCTCAAAGATTCGTTTTCCATCTATTAGGCTGTAATATTCAGGGTGTTTTTTGTAAAATTCTTCTGGTGGCATAAGCGGATAAAAAGTGTGTACCGCCCAATAATTCTCGGTTCCACCAATTTGTGGGTTTGACTTATCAAATCCCAAGGTGCCATTCATCCTATTTCTAGCGGCCCAAGTCGGATTGAAAGCTTCAAAATAAAAATCATTTCGGACGCGTATACCTGGCTTTTCTGAATGGTCAATCCAGTCGAATGAAGATTCTGTTCTTTTGGGAATCACACTCACGGTAGGTGTATACCAGCGACAACCCAACTCGTTTTCTAAGTAAGCCATTACGCCATACATGGTGCCCCGTGCTTTGCCACCATAGATTAGAATATCCGATCCTGAATTGAAATAACGGAACGATTCATCTAGTTCTGCTGGTTTATTCACTCCTGTTTTTTGCTGAACAATCGCGTTAAAGCCAATCACAAATTGCGAGCCCTTGTGAGGGGCATCAAGTTGTTCTATTGGAAGTTCTGCGCCACCAATCTCTTTGATCCAATGTTGAAGTTCTTTAGCTGCCCACTGCTCTGATGGCGATGCTTCCCGATCAAGTGCAATGCGATAATCGGATTTTCCATTTGCAAACAAGGTATGAATTTGGCGCTTCCCAGCATAGAATGGAATAGCTTGTGTAAGCAGTTCTCCATTTTTTAAGCGCAATTTTATGGACGCAGAGTAGGCTTGATAATCGTTTGACTTAAGCTCTAAAGCTCTGGTAAATTCAGTTGAAAATTCGGTGCTTTGAACGACTGTTTTTTGACTGTTTTGAACTTCAATGCTTAGTTTGGCTAAAATTTGTTGCAGCACTGGAGTCATGAATTTAGAGGTTAGCTTAGCTTTCCCATCTTCTCCTGCCGAGATATTGAATATATCCCCTTTTTTTAATAATTCAGCTGTTGAGAAGGGCTTGAATCGAACACAGTATCCCCATTGATTCGCTCGCTGTTCGATTTTAAATAAGATGGTATTCTTCCCTTTATTTAGTGCTACAGGAATCATATCATCGTCAACAAACATGCCACGGCGAGGCGGATAGTCCCATACTTGCTTCCCATTGACCCATAATGAGCCGCCATCATTGGTGCCAAAGCAGAGCAGCATAATTTTTGCTTCTGTCGACTCAACTTCGGTGTAGGCATACGCTACTAGATTCGGATCTCTAGATAAAATCTTGTCTAAACGGATGGTCGAATCTGGAGCATTGTAAAGTTTCCACTTTACCGATCCCTTAGGCAGCTTGAGTTGGTCGCCTGACTTCGCATGCAGATTTCTCTCCCCGCCAGTTTTTAACAAATAGTCGAGGGTGTAATTGTTTAGATGACCCCATGAGTCTGCAACATCAGCTGGCTCTTTTAGGGGTATTGGCCCACAGATAAGCCACGATTTAATCCATTGATTAGGCAATGCTTGTTGAGGCGTTAACGACTGACCAAAACTCAACGAGTTCAGAAGGATTAGGCATAAAATAGACAGAATTGCAAATTTTTTCATGGTTGTTTTAATTAAGGTTTTTGTTCTTCAATGGCTCGGTGAAAGGATAACCGATGGGGTTCACCTGATTC
This sequence comes from Bacteroidia bacterium, assembly GCA_026391295.1. GTDB lineage: Bacteria > Bacteroidota > Bacteroidia > Bacteroidales > Prolixibacteraceae > JAAFHB01. The sequence goes on from JAPLDS010000052.1 coordinate 5,800, forward strand.
GGAATAGTGTGTGATCTTTTCCCGTTCTGTAATCTTGCAAAATTTGGCATAAGTGCCATCGGCCTTCGCTAAGGCAGGTGTCTGTTTGCATTTTAGATAAAGAATAGGGACTGAGGCCATCTCAACATGGCGTAGGATCTCCGCATTATCGGCAACCAATTCAGCTTGAGCAAAAATCTCAAGGCAGCTGTGAATAAACGCATCGGTGAAATGCTTCTCCTCTGTAGATAAGCAGTGTATATGCACATCTTTGGTTACTAAGCCTTGAAGTTGATCGAAATATTTTCGGATAATTTTGCCCGATCGACCATAATAGCCACTCATAAAATCATTGATGACAGCATCGGCATTGCAGTCGGGATTCCAAAGTAATTTTGAGATTAGATAAGATCTTAACTCTGCAAATTCGCCTCCTCTACTTTGGTAGGCAGCTTGCTCCATGATGCCAATGGTATGGTTGTCTCGGAAAGTTTGAATGTTCGGTTGTAAGACTGAAAAGTTAGGGTATGGCATTTGGTAGTGGTTGAAATTTACCACGTAATCCCAAATGTAAAGATGAGGTGCAAGAGATGACCATCCCTCCAGATCGGCCAAGAAGGTTTTATTCTCTTTGCAAGATTTAAAATCGTGCGAGAAACAACATTCAATGCTGCAGAATCGAACCACAACATTTTCCTTAGGTTTAATGTTTACTGGCGGTTTACGCGTATACTGATACGATAGTGTTCCAATATATTTTGTCGGAAATTCTTGTTTAACTGCATCGGCTACCTGATTGACAAACCAGATTAGAATACCTGATTCACCACCGTATTGGTTCGCTATATGCAGACAATTATCACATTGACACGGGTTATGCCAGTCGTTTTGCGAAACATCATAAATCAAATATTCGGGGCTCTCTCGCATCCGTTTTTTGATCCGGTCGATCATCACCGCTAAAACTGCGGAGTTTGAAAGACACAGTTGTGCCTGGTCAGCCACACGTTTTCCTTCTATATAACTATAGTATTCTGGATGTTTCGCGAATAGTTCTGCAGGAGGCATCAATTGAAAGAATGTGTGCACATTCCAATAACTCTCCACGCCACCAGGCTGAACGCGATATCCCATGGCTCCATTGACCTTATTATGAGCAGCCCAAGTTGGATCGAATGCCTCATAGTAAAAATCATTTCTCACCCTTATCCCTGGACCTTCTGAATGACTCGTTCTCTAAAAAGCTAAGCACGCCATACATCGTTCCACGTTGCTTTCCTCCAGAAATATAGATGCTCTCTCCAATGTTGCAATAACGATAAGTTTCGTCAGCCTCTTCAGGGAAAGCAAGATTAGCCTGCTTGGCCATTGTCTCGTTGTATCCAATTACGATCTGAGCTCCACGATACATTGGATCGAAATTCTGAATGTCAAAGGTGGCTTTTGAGATCTCTTTTAGCCAATGCTGCAATTCTTTGGCTGCCCACTGTTCTGATTCCGAGGCTTGTGGGTCAACAGATATCCGGTAGTTTGTTTTGCCATTTGAGAAGAGCGAATACTCCACTCGTTTGCCAACCGTAAAATGTGTCTGCTGTGAGAATTTCTCGCCAGAGCTTAACTCATACGCTATTTTGGCGGTGAAGGGTTTAAATGCACCAGCATCTAATTGAAAACTCTTTAGGTAATCAGTAGTTCTTTTCTCCTCCAAGACAGTCTTTTCTCTGTCGTTAACAACTGTTAGTTTTAGATTATTAATCAGCTGAGATAGGACTAAGTTCGAAAGTGAAGATCCAAGTCTGGTCTCCCCTTTTTCATTTGATGTGACTGTGAATAGATCTGCTTTTGCGGTTAGCTGACTTGGCTTAAATGGGAGAAATCTGAAGCAGTATCCCCAAGCATTGCCATGTTGTTCAACTTTTAGGAGGATTTTATTGATCCCTTTTTTGAGTACAATGGGTATTAGATCTTCATCCGGTAGGACGGGGCGTTTTACTTTATAGTCCCAGACCAATAGATTATTGACCCATAATCGACATCCGTCATTGGTCCCCATCGCTACGGTCCACACTTTATCCTCATTGGCAATAACCTCTGTGTAGGCATAGGCGCAAAGCGGCGATTCACGGGAGAGAATTTTCCGAAGGTCAACGATTGAATCGGGGGTACTATAGCTAGCCCATTTTAGAGTCTGTTTTTTAAGTTTGACTAAGGCGCCATCCTTCACCTTTAAATTGGCTTCTCCTCCTAGGCTATTCAGATAGTCATCGGTAAAGCCTTGGATATGGCCCCATGCTTTGACTGGATCATTCCAAAACTTTAAAGGTATTGGTCCGCATAATAGCCACGATTTCACCCATTGACCAGCAACAACAGGCTGAGGGGCAAGGGGTGTTGCAAATGCAGTCGATTTTATAGCCAAGGCTAAAAATACGACTGCGAAAAATGATTTTCCCATAGTCAAAAGTTTAAGGTTTAAACTTAGGCACATAAGTAGTTAGTGTCTTATGTGCCTAAGAATTAGAGGCAATAGTGGTGTTGTTAGTTTTTTATGATCCAGATCTCAGCAACTTGTGATCCTCGTTCGCCTTCGCCTTTATCGTCGTCGCCGCACGACCAAGTAAAGGTGACTTTCCCATCTTGAGTCACTGCTTTTGGAATTGGGAATTCAAACATTGGCTTAGTTCCCATCCGAATATAATCGTGAATCTTCACTCCGTCGGCAACAAGTTTCATTTTAGAACGGAAACGACCAGTATAGGCAATGCGCAGGGTGTAGGTTGCATTTGGATCTAAATTATCATACTCCATTTGTAATGGCGTATCGTAAAGTGTGTTGATCTGATTCATCCATGCCAGGGGGGTTGTCTGTCCTTCAAAGCCTTTTGCAACAATCTCATGCACCCAGTCGACACCTGATAATCCTACCCCGAAACTTACGCGAGGAGACTCTAAACTTCCTGGATCCTCGGCCCAAGTTTTCTTTGCTTTTACACGTTTCCATGCCGATAGTGATCCGAAATTATCGTAAAAGCCACCTGGACCAGGATCAGTGCGGTGAAGCATTTTTTCAATCGCAGCAATCTTATCATTCTCTGTACTAATTTTTTCAATCCGCTTTAATTGATCAAGCATCCATAAGGCATCATTCAAGGGGATGTCGATGTTATCGATAAAATTTCCTCGTCCACTCATCGCATGATGTTTTATGATGGTTAGCTGCGATCCAAAGCTCCGAAATAAAGAGTCTGCAAGAGCATAACATCTAGCTTTTAATTCTGGTGAGATTTGCTTCTCATTTGCTAAAGTTAAAGTGGCGCGTGCTTGAGAGATCGCCTCTTTTGAGCCAAGTTTCTTTGACTGTTCTAGGATGTTTCTGGCTTCGCGTTCAAGTGAGGCTTCATAGATAAGTCTTCGTTGCGTGTAACCATCAAAATAAGCTCTGATCAATCCACTTTGGAAACGAGGACTACTAAGTACGCTTTGAGGCGCAGTTTTTTCCATGGCTTGCCACTGCTGAAGGGTCAGCTGTACCTGGTCGTTAGATAATAATGGACCTCTTAGGTTTTTCTCTAATGATAGCAGTCCTTGAGCTACACCTTCCGAGTAGTCGTACCCGACGAAGAATCGTGCATATTCGCGAAGAGTTTCGAGCACAGGGGTAGACGGATTCCAGTCTTGATCGGTCCACACAAATTTATTCACGTCGTCATTGGTCCCTTCAGAATAGCTAATACTTCCGCTGGCATAGTTTGCATAGAAGTTATGGATATATTTCTCGTCTTCGGGTCTTGGATTGATGCATTCGCGACCTAAAGTCATGGCATAGGCAATATCCCAATTTGGAACAGGGAACTGCGAGCTATAACTATGCGTAATATCAGGATATAAGCGTATCGGAATCGAAGGGTCGATTAATTTTTTTACTTCAGGAAGCGGAGTTTTAATCCATGGACCATAAACAACGCCGCCAAACCAGTCATATTTCTTGTTCACATGACCATAAAACTTGCTATACCACTCTTTGCTCGGCTTGAATACTTGTGGCGACACCCAGATCTTCGCGTTTGGATGATATTTCTTTAAGACTACAGCCTCTTTTTGCAACCAGTTAAATAGGATGTCTGGTTCAAGGTCGCCTGGATCGCCAGCTGGGACGAATAACGCATCTAGTTTAGGCAGGCTACTAAAGACTTTTTCGCGCTCAGCGATCTCAACTTTTAGGGAGTCTTGATTGGTGTAATCAGACCCCATATTGGGATACCACATCCATACATCTAAACCATAAGACTGGCAAATGCGTGATTGCTCAACAATCATTTTGCTAGCCGGATATTTCATGTTTACACTTGTGGCATCGTCATCGGTACGAGGAGGCATAATCTCAATACTATTTACTCCAAAGATGGCAAGATCACGAATATAACGGTCGTAATTTGCAATTGTCCAGGCATCATATGCATTGGTTTTTGGACGGTAGCCTAGTTGATGTCCACGTATTGGATATACTGGAGTTGAGGAGATATTCAGGTTTTCAGGAATTAAGATCTTACCCTCTCTAAGCTCGATCTTACGTAGCAATTTACCTACACCAAATAGGGTGCCTCGCTCATCGTATCCAGCAATGACAACGGTATTTTTATCGATCAATGAAATTTTAAATCCATCCTTGCCAGTTGCAGTAAGTTTATGGATCGCTGCTTTATATTTTGCGTCAAGCTTATCCATCTTCGATTCAACTCCGACTATGATTGTTGGTGTCGCTGGAGTAGCTTTAGAGATTGTTGGAAGCAAGATCTTGCTTCGTGTCTGAATCTCTTCGGTTAGGACCTGAACAGCCTTTTGAAGTTGCAGATTTTTTTTCTCAGAAAGCAAAACTTTTGCCTTCGAGAAATCCACGTTCTGGGCAATTCCTATCTGCGAAATAAATAGGCAGATCAGGAGTAGTTGATAGAAATTTCTGTAGTTCATTTTAGTTTGTATAAGTTATAGGGATGAGTGTTTTAGTTTTAATGAAAAAGCAGTTCAGATTTTAGGGGGTCCCAATCTTCAGCATCTCCCTTTTTTAGATATAGCCTCAAACGTTGAGGTCCAATCTTTTCTAGATATTCAATTTTCAGAACATGAAATCCTTGTTGCAGAGCTGCAGTTCCAGTCTCGGTTCCTTTGGGGGAAGCATGATCGGTAACAACGACGCGGTTGTCTATTGTAATCCGACAGGCATCATCGGCTTTTGACATAAACTGATAGAAACCATCCTCAGGAATTTTAATAAATCCGGTGTAAAGAACTCCCCAGTGGTCTTCTCTTTGAGCTAAATCCTGCACGGCAAAATTCGTCGCTAGGCCTTTTGTTTTTGCAACAAGTGCAGGGAAATCAGGAATTGTATTCCATTCTCCTTCAAAATAGCTGTAATTTAAACCAGTTGTTAAGTTGGTTACTTGGGTTGCTTTCTGAAAATCCGTTTTTTCGAAATTTTCAGCTTCAACAGCCGAGTATTCTTCTTTGTCGTTTTTTAGGTAACCTGATACGTTAGAGCTTTCTTTTAACTCGATTGGTTTAAGATATGGTGCTTCTTGGTTATTAATTTTGGCGATCATTGAGAGTTTTTTTGAAAAAGGATGAGCTAATTCAATGGTCGTTTGATCGATAAATAGGGGAGACGTATGATTAATTATGGAAGGTCTGGTTGGGTTCACCTCAATTTGATGTTTCCCTTGAAGAGAGAATCCAGGATAATCAGGCCCGCTATATTTCATCTCCCAGAAAAATTGCAATAAATCGCTCGTCCCTTTGGTGATTGGTTTAATCGCATGAAATGGAATCTCAATCGACTGACTTGCTCCAGCAGAAAGCTGAATCGCTATCTCTGGATTTTCAATCTGCAATTGATGGTGATGCAAGAAATTCAGTTTAATATCTAGCGGTGTATCGGATGGGTTTTTAAAGGTTAAATAGAGCGTGCCATGAGTTAATAATTCCCCTTTGTTGCATAGCACAAGATTTTTAAACATCGTGTTTTCAAGCAATGGCTTAGCCATCTTCGCTGTCTTTTCATTGCTGATATCGTGGGCTAAAATTCCATCTAACCTTAAGTTTGCGATTATTGGACCCTCGTCTGTCATGGATACCCATGAGATATGATCAAATTCGCCGATATAGGTTCCTCTTAATGCGCTGCTTCCGCCAGTGGTCGATAAGATGTAATAATTCGAATTGTTTCGTTTTGAATAATTGTAGTTGTGTTCATGACCAGCTATTACAGTATACTTACGGCTTGCTAATTCTTGTTCGATTTTATCAAAACGACCGTTGGTTTTATACTTCCAAATTGGGTGGTGCATAAATATAAAGGTCCATCGGACATCTGAATTTTTCTTTAAGGTATTTATCACAAAATCTGTCTGTTCTGTGGTAAGGTTGTAATTTTCGTCGTCGTTTGTGTCGAGGCTGATGAACAGTGTGTTTTTATAAACAAAGCTGTAGTAGCGTCTGCCATATAGCTTCTCCCACTCTGCTGCCATGGTTTTATTGGTGATGTCATGGTTTCCTGGCAGGTAGAAGAAAGGCATTTTTAATCCGGAGATTACGCCGTTTACTGTTGCCCAGTCTTTTTTAATTACTGCGGTGTCGGTGGTATATCCCGTTATTAAATCACCCACACACATCACAAATTCCGGCATCATCATATTCAGTTTCTTGACGCCATCCTCAAAGACTCCAGGTCTGTTTCCACCTGTACGATCACTAATAATTCCAAATTGAAAGTTCTTCGGGTCGTTGTAGAAATTAAGATTTGTCCAAGGCTTTTTCACCGTCTTAACGTCCGACTTAAACCGCGTAGGAGTTTTGCAGTCTGAAAAGAGAAGGATCAATAAGCTACTTAATAAGATCAATCGATATTTCATAACAGTCAAGGAGTAAATTCGTTTATGCTTTGGATTTATTTGCATTTCTAACTTCTGTTGTTCCTCCCCCTTTACGGGTTAGTTCAACTGGCGCATTTGTTTTCCAATTGCCATTCGTAAAGTCAGGTATGTCGACGGAGTTCGAACGGTTAGCAACAGATTTTTCACTTAATGGTGCAATAGAACTCCAGAGAGCAGCATCGTAAACATTTTCATCGAGCGGAAGCCCATTTCTTAGACAATCGATTAGACGCCAGTCCATCATAAAATCCATCCCCCCATGACCACCAATTCTTTTTGCCATTTCGCCAATACGTTTAACGATCTCAGGGGTGTATTTTTCTTCTACTGCTTTCATCTCGATCTCTGTGAGCCACCCATGGCCATTGGAGATGCGAGCTGGCTCAGGCCATTTGCTAGCCATCCCTTTTGTTCCACTGATTAGATGGATACGGGAATAGGGTCGAGGACTTGTGACATCGTGCTGAACCATAATGGTACGTCCTTTCATCGTTCGAATGGTCGTGGTGTTCATATTGCCGCGGAATTGCTTCCCGACAAATTCGCTGTAGAAATTATCCGTTGCAGCTAGCTCACTAGCTTTCGCACTCATTTGAAAATCTTTTGACGACACAGAAGTGAGAAAATCCATCTGATCCCCTCGGTTGATATTCATAATCTGACAAATCGGACCGAGGCCATGTGTCGGATAGATATTACCCTCGCGGTAATTCTCTTTTAGTCGCCACATGTCTGAATATTTTGACTTGCTAAAATTCCCTTCCAAGAGGTCGTGGATGTAGGCACCTTCACCATGAATGATCTCGCCAAAGTATCCCTGTCGAGCCATGTTAAGGGTTAGCAGTTCAAAGAAATCGTAACAGCAATTCTCTAGCATCATAAAATGCTTTCTGGTTTTTTCAGATGTTTCGACTAATTGCCAGCACTCGTCAATAGTTTTGGCAGCTGGTACTTCAGATGCGGCATGTTTGCCACTCTCCATGGCATACACTGCCATTGGCGTGTGCCAAGCCCATGGTGTGGTAATATAGATTAGGTCCAGATCTGCACTCTGGCACATCTCTTTCCAGATCTCTTTTGATCCACTATAGGATCTTGCTTTTGGCAGACCGTGTTTTTCAAGTATGGCTTGACATTTATCGACTCTTTCGCTTTGTATATCACACAGTGCAACAATCTCAACACCCTCAATATTCGACATCCGCTCAACAGCTCCTGGTCCACGATTCCCTAAGCCAATGAAGCCAATGCGCACTTTATCAAGCTTTGGTGCAGCGTATCCGCTCATGTTAAAGCGTGACTTAGTTGTCGTTCTATTTGTTTCTGCCGGGGAGGCATGGTCAACTTCGTTTGCACGAGTAGATAGTCCAGCGGCAAGTACACCAGTGCCTAGAATTGTCTTTTTGAGAAAATTTCTGCGATCGGAAGTCATGGTTTACAGTTTAGTACTGAAATGTAAATTTAAAATTATCTGCGATCTTTGGTCCAGTTTTAAAAACCACAGCTTCAGAAAGATAAATAGTTGATCCTTCGGCTTCTGCTCGCTTTTCATTTTTGACCACAACTTTAAGAATGTGCTTACCTTGTGGAAGTTGAGTAATCATGAAAATACTGGTGTTCCCTGGTGATTGATGGGAGAAATTAAAGTAGCAGTCGATTGTCCTTTTGAATTGACCATCGACATAAATATCTGCCTTGCCAGCATTGCGATCCCAATTCCCAGCGATAGATACTCCTGTCCCTTCAAAGGTAAATGTAGCTTCATCGCCCGCATTGGCACTAAATCGAGATTGTGGAATTGTATCTGATTTGAATTTCGTTTCCCATTTTCCCTTAAATGCCCATCCTCCTTTTTCAAATGGAGTCACTCTGCGATCAAAAATAAGGTTCGGGAAGGAGGATTCTGCGATGCCAGCTTTAGGTGCTTGCGGATTGATGGTTATTAGCTGCTCAGTGGCCTGTCCACCCTCTTGTATTGTAATCTGTTTAACGTAATCAATTGTTTTTGTAATGGTCTTTTTAAATGAGTAATCGGTATTGATAAAAAGTGAATCTCCCAAATATTCAACTTGTTTACGATACTCTTTTGGAAAGGCGCTAAATCCTTTTAATACGCCAAGTACACCTAAGGCGCTTGATGGATTACAATCTGAATCTTGACCACATCGAGTGGAGATCTCCATTGTTTTTAATGGATCACCCTCTCCATAAAGCAATCCAAATACGATGTAGGCACCGTTAAGTTTTGCATCGATATTATAGCTTGAGCCTGCTCCACAAATGTCTATGCTTGCCCATTTCTTTTCTAGCTCTTTCCAGGCAGCGCGCCAATCTTTGGGATAGTGGCCGTGAAGAAGGATGGCGTCACTAATAATTTTTGCGTATTCGCTCTCTTGCGGAAGAGATTTTAGGGCATGCTCAACGACTTTTAAGATGTCGTTTTCAAAATAGGCTTCTGAATAGAGTGCAGCGACAAAATTACCACCATAAACACCATCGCCATAATTCATGATATGGCCAATCTTCTGTGCCATTTTAGTGGCTGTCTGTGGCATGCCTGGACACATCAATCCAATATAGTCAGCTTCGATTTGAAAATCAATATCGTCCGCATGAGCATTGTATTCAGGACTTCCCGATTGGGGCGGGAAGATGCTGTCGAAATAGTTTTTTCTTGCCTGCACATTGGCATGCCAAAGTTTATAGCCCGATTTTGCAAATAATTCTTGAAATTTCTTCGCCGGTGCATCCATGCCATATTGATCCATGGTCATCATAAAGGTTAACTGCACATAGATATCGTCCTCTAAAAGGGCCAGATTAGTTTGCGAAGGAGTCCACTTAATCGAATCTTCTAAGGTAAATCCATGCGCCACAAATTCGGTCGGTACGCCATAGCTTACACCAATCATTTTTCCTGCCCAGCCTCCTGCAATTTTATCTTTGAGCACCTCGATGGGGATAGTGCGCTGTATTTTATTCTTGTTTTCTTGGCATGAAGTTAGGTTTAAGCAAAGAAGCAGGATCAGACTGGAGAAGAGGTTTAGTTTCATTATAGTTGTGAAGGATTTTTCTGGATTTAGCTTTTTTGGTCGTTTATTAGGTTAAAAAAGGCAGCCATTGATAATAGATGGCTGCCTTTAAAATTTTATTTTGGACTAGTTCCGAAGCAATAATTTTCGGTCATTGGTGACAAACATACGAGTACTCTGTGTGTAGTCTGGTCCGAATGGCGCTTTGTATTTCAAGTCGATATAGAATGCTTTGTATCCCGATTCAGGTATTTGAACGGTTACCGTAATGTCTTTCTGGTGTGCTGCATTTAAGCTCATCCCAGACCAATGTTCGTCTCTGAAATCTTGGTCTTTTGAATCGGCGCTCCAGATCAAGGCATCAACAAGTATCTCAGGTGTTGACTTAATCTTAAGTGTTAATGTTTTATTATCTTGAGAGATAGTATAGTTACAAATTGCATATTTCCCGTTGGTTACTGTGGTGCCAACGAAGGCACTAAGTGTTGCAAAGGCTTTTTTCTTGTCGCCAAGGTCATGTGCTGCATTTGGAGTGTAACAGATATGGTTGTCGCCAGGTATGCTATCGATGTAATTCTTAACTGCATCTGCTGGCCAATATGGGTCGTTGGTGCCCATAAAAATCATTTTTGGCATCGTCAATAATTTGCGATACGAATAAGGGTCAACCATTTTTACTAAATCGCTTCCACCTGGGGTATTAAACTGTTGAGCAATTCCAAGATTCACGTAGTCTTGGATTTCAACACTATAATCGCCCCATACCTTTTTTTGGTAATCTACATTGACAGGCATATTAAGAACATCAATAACCATTGGTCCAATTGCTTTTACACGTTTATCATTTGCTCCAGTCAACCAAGTTGTCCATCCTCTTTTTGACGCCCCAGAAACAATAAAATGACCTACGTTTTTCTTGATCTCTTTAGTGGCAAATTTTTGAACTACATCCATCGCACGAACAGCACTCTTTGTCATAGCAAAAAGCAATGGCCAGGTGAAATCATGATCTTGAAGATAGCTATGAAGGGTAAATGAGATTAGTGCATCTTCCGTACGGTCGCCATAAAGTGGTTGGTTTGGAACCTGCCAGATCAAGGAAACTATCGATTTATTTGTTTTGGCTAGATTGCTTAAATTAACGACTAAGTCTTCATCCCATTTATGTGTGCTTGGAACGGTTTTATCATTATGACCGCCAGTAATAAATAGAAGGGCATCGTTGTATTTTAGATCTTCAGGAACCATGATAAACATCTCATGTTTCCAAGTAATTCCGCGCCATACCTGCGAGGTGTATTCTAAACGATAAAGCATCACTCCATCACCCTTCATTTTCTCTTTGACCTCCCATTTAAAGGAGTTGTCGTTATTATGAAGATATGCCTGAAGAGCTGTCTCCGGGGTGATTGCCTTTGGTGTTGCTGCTGAGCCAGTTAAAAAAGAACAGCATAGAAATAATAGTCCAAAAATTAATTTTCTCATTTTTAAAAATTTATATAATACATGGTTTAAAAGTAATTATTTTTTTAAATATCTTCAAGACGAAGAAGGATTAAGCTGCTTATTCCAATGGCAAATTGTGGCTTCAGAAGTGTGCTCCTATTTGGAGATGCTCCCTGACCTTTTAATTTAAATTTATGACTGCCAGACGAGAGGTTAAAGGTGCCAAAAACATATTCCGACCAGTCGCCTCCTTTGCTTAGCATATTCAACAGAACACCTGCTGGTTGATTGTCTATCATCGGCTGATATTGACTTCCGAAAAGGTCATCGACAAGAACGGCTGAGAATTTATATCGACCTGATTGTTTTAATTCAAAGGTAAACTCAATCTCGCCATCGGATGTCTCGGGTGCAAAGCGAATTCCTTCGGGTTCCTTCGTAAACTTATTGGGTGTTGCTATCATCGGCAATGCTGAGGCAAGCAAAATCTGGTATGGAGGTGTTCGCTGAGCCAAAGGTGCAATTTTAGAATCTGAATATACAGCTGGTGTCTGGTACCAAAAAGAAACAGAGCTGATCCAATCGGCTCGTTCATTGGAACTAGAATGTTTGGTGCCGTCATCATCAACTACGCTACCGCGATGCTCAATATCGAATTTTAGTGACTTGCTGAATCGAATAGGATCTTTCAAATGCCAGCGATAAGCCGATACTCGATCTCCAACTAATGGTCCTTCATACAGTGATACGCCATGATAGGCGCTTGAAAACTCTCGAAATCCCCAAGCATCCCCAAAGTAATCTTCCGTTCCTGTGCCTTGTATAGAGGGGTGTTTTTCACCATCGATGTAAAAACGGTCGTCACCCTCACCGAACCATCCATTGACCACTTGAAGGACAGAGTAGACTGTTCCAACATAATTTCCTTTGCCGGTTGTGTTGAGAATCGTATGATCGCCTGAAGCGGCTCTATTTTGTTGGTTGTATCTTGCGTGGAAATACAATATATCTTTTGGGAGAGATTCAACTTTTTCCCAGTCTACATAATAGTAAAGTTCAAATGGACCGAATCCTTGCATTTCATTGGTTAAGGTAATTTTGGCATGTTTCTTAAAGGGCATGTCCCAGAAGCAGCTGCGCGAACGGCCCAAAGATGACACACTTATTGGTAATGATTCAAGATCTTTGTTTTTGCCATGACCAACACCAAAGAAATCACCAAGTGGGACTTCGATACTTGGTTTTTCAGCATTGTCCCAATAGACTCGAAGTATTACGGCATTCGAAGAGAATGGGTTTAGGGAGGCCGTGGTATTCCAGATATGCTTTATGATTCCGGGACCTTCAAGATCTGCAACGATCAATGTTTCACCAGGCATGATCTCTTTAGAGTCGCCATTCCCATTGAAATTGAGATCACTACTCGACACTCTTCTGCTTTGTGCCGACGACGCATGTGTAAGTTGATCAAGAACCGAAAGATCAGCTGATCCAGCTTGTTGTGCTTTTAGAGCATTAAAAGACGCGATGGAAAAACAAATAATTAAAATTTTCGCGAAAAAAATCTTCATCTCAAGTTTTAGTTACAATTTCATTTAAAAATTAAGCAGGGGTATTGTAAAAATACCACCTGCTTATTTTTATACTTCGAAAGGTTTACCAGGGTTTCCCTGTCCCTTGTTGCAACCAGTTTTTCGACCAGTTGCTGTTTTGTCCATCTGTGGAAAAGGCTGTAGATTGTAGTTTCCCGATTGCTGTATTTGAATTTTCGGGATTGTATAACTTCTCGTTATTTCCGTAAGTAAACCTTACAGGTAATACTGATCTTTTTGCTGAAGGGCCAGATTGAATTGCCGGTAATCCTGTTCTGATATAATCCATCCAAGATTCAGTTGCTGCAGTCCAGCTAGCAATCCATTTTTGTTCCATAATCCGCGCAAGCGTGCCGTTGTATGCAACACCAGAATTTGCAATATAGCTGTCGTAAGAACTACCTACACTCCATGTTTGCAAGGATGCTTGAACGCCTGCATTGTAATGAGCTGTTGCAGTCCCACCAGCATTCCATCCTTTAAGGGCAATTTCTGCAAGGCTAAAACGAATTTCTGCGGCAGATAGTAATCTAACCTTAAGCAAAGGGCCTGAGGCTGCTCTATAGATATCGTTGAGTTGAGAAGCATGTGGATTGGCGCTACCTTGTTGAAGTGATGGGTTTAAATTATAGAAAAACTCAAATGTTGACCATGCTGGAGGGTATCCCACATAATCAGGATCAAGATTTAGCGTCACATGATAAGTTGACTGAAACTCATTCGCAATTTCTTTTGAAATGATTCGCTTGCCGTCCACAATTTCATCATAATCGGCAGGTTTACTCTGGTCAACGACAAGAGGCGTTTTTACTTTTGCTGCCCAGATGTTTAGACGAGGGTCATTTAATGCTTGCAATTTAGTAACCAATGTAGCACAAGGCTTAACTCGCGTGAAATTTGAGAGGTCGTTGCTAAACTGCGTAGCTGTTGGCCATGAATCGGATGGGCTTAATCCAATAAAGCTATAGCTAGCATCGTCTGCTGCATCAAGGATAAGCGGATATTTAATTGGATCACCTGTTATTTTCTCAATCCCGGCTTTCGCAATTGCAGGCTCTTTTGTTGAGATTCTTAAATAATATCTCAATGCTAATGAATTAGAGAATTTCTGCCATTGACGAACATTACCGTTGTAAAGCACATCTTGAGCAGGGTCGATTTTGTAGGTGCTTTGCTCTTTTGAAAATAGGGTGTTCGCACTGTCAAGCATCGCAACTACGCCTAGATAGATGCTTTTCTGAGCATCAAATGCAGGCTTAAAGTATGCTGAGCCTGCCTCTCCTTTAAGCGCTTGACTATAAGGAGCATCTCCCCATAAATCGGCGATTATGCCAAAATTATAGGCTTTAAATAGCATGGCAACACCGGCCTGAAAGTCTAGATTTGCAGCTTTCGATTTTTTAAGCATCTCCTCTGCATTTCTAAGTATCCCATAATATCCGGCCCAGCTTTGGTCACTCCAGTCGTATCTGTTGTGGCCACCAGCCCATCCATCTTTTTGGGTGTGTTGCATAACTCCTGCGATATCTCCGTAACCCATATTTATAACTGATCCGCCTGTTGCCGTGATAACAGTTGCCATCAGGAAGTTCGGCGAAGTATTTGCTGGGTCAACACCGTTCGGATTAATATTCATTTCGGCCAAGTTTTTACATGAAAAAGTAAATATGGCGAGCAGCAACAAGGCTGCGTATGATGTGTTTTTTATAATATTCATAATATAGATTTTTTAAAGGTTACTAAAACGTAAGGTCGAATTTAACACCTACAGGGATTACCCATGGATCAAGGTTGTATCTTTCGATACCCTGCATAAATTGGACACCTCGTTTACCTCCTGTTGATTGTTCTGCTTGAAATGCCCTTTCCGGATCTACGCCAATCTTGGCTTTGGTCCAAAGCATGATATTCCGACTGTAAATTGAAACCGATAATGCTTTAACTGCACCCATTCGGCTTATAATACTTGCAGGCAATTTGTAGCTAAGAGAAATTTCCCTTAGTTTAACAAAATCGGCATCGAACATCGCATCTCTAGCAAAATCCCATCCATTACTAATGATGTAAGGTTGGAATAAGGTTCCAGTTTCACCTAGATTTTCTTTGTATGTAACTGTTCCACTTCCATTGGTTACCGCGACAACACCTGGCACGAAAACTCCGTCATTTAAATAATTTCCACTTAAATTCTCACGGAAACCACCAAGCTCTTTTGTTGGTCCACCAACGACATGGAAGCCGTTACGGATTAAATTGTCTTGATTCGCAACTAGCCAATCGCGAAGTTCTTTTCCAGTTCTTCCACCTGGATTAATCATGCTTTTTAACCATGAGCCTGATAATCCATCATCACGTCCGTAACGCTCTGTTTGTGAAATAAATTGACCTCCGCATCTCCAGTCAAAAGTGAAATTCAAGGCAAATGATTTATACGTAAGAGCTGAATTTACACCTAAGATAAATCTAGGGTTGTAGTTTCCAATCTTATTTCTAGAATCCTGAATCTCTTTATCTCTTATCCATTCATAGTCAGGCTCCGGATTAATAATTGGGTAGCCATAGTATGGTGAACTTTTGTCGGTAACGGTTAGCATGGCAGCATCATAAATAGCGCCAACTTCATCGCCTACATATGACCATGCTCCACCATTTGCTTGTTCCCAGAATTTAATTGCTTCGATCCCTGGTGCAATTGATTTTACACGGGTTCTGTTGCGGGTAAGATTCGCGCTAATATCCCAACTCCAATCCTTCGTCTTAATTGGTGTGCCTCCTAAAGAGAGCTCCCATCCGCGACTTTCAAGTAAGCCAGCGTTGATATTGATTGCATCTGATCCTGTAGAACTAGCTATTGGGATGTTACGTAAGATCTGATTGCGATTGTCTGCCTTATAGAATGTTCCTTCAAATCTTAAGCGGTTTTGAAAGAATCCTAAATCAAGACCACCTTCCATCGAGGTTGCTTCTTCTGGTTTTAAGTTTGGCGCCAATAGTGTTCCTGATTTAGAAAGTCTAATTGCACTGCCCCATTGACCATCATTGCCATAGGTGTTGATAAGTTGATATGGATCAGTATCATTACCAACTTTGGCAATACCACCGCGCACTTTAAATAAAGATACATTCTCACCCATATTCGCCAGCTTGTCAACTAAGAAGCTTAATGATGCTGAAGGGTAGAAATAAGATTGGTTCGCTACTGGAAGTGTACTTGACCAGTCGTTACGTGCAGTAAGATCAAGATAGATTCTGTCTTTCCATCCTAAATTCGCAACACTATATAGACTATAGATCCCTTTTTGAGAATATCCACTTCCATAAGAAAGTGTGCCATTCTTAATATTTCCAACTGTAAATACGTTAGGGACGATTAGACCAGCTGTTGATGAATTTGATATTCCTTGTCCCGTTGTATAAAGTGCGTTGCCCCCAACAGAGAAAGAAAGACTGAAGTCATTAACTTGTTTTGCATACGTGGCTAAAAAGTCAGTATTGCGTTGGTAACTCTTCGAGTCAGAAATTCCGTATGCTCCATTGTTTGGCTCGTCAGTGTATCCTGGACCTATTTTAGATTCCCGAGTCTCACTAAATTGATCAAGTGCATAGCGAACAAATAGACTTAATTCTTTTGTGATTTGCCAGTCTGCTTTAAGATTGCCATAAATACGATCTCTAGTGTAACTGTTGTTCACTTCATTCGCTAGGAAGTATGGGTTGTTATAGTCTGGAACCGATGGTACATTTTGTACAACGCCTTCTTTTCCAGGTGCCCAATAGTTTCTGAGTTCACGAATGTCGGTATTTTGAGGTACGGCATAAGCCCATTGCATTGGATTCGTTCCTCTATTACTAGATGGTCTGTTGTTTGACCATGACTTATTAATATTGATATTTGAGCTTATCGTAATATTCTCACGTGCTTTAATTGTAGCTGATGTTGTTAAGTTATTTCTAAACAAATCAGAGTTTGGTATAACTCCATGATTCGTCATATTGGAAACCCCAATACGATAATGAAAACCTTCCGTATTATTTGAGACTGCAACCTCATTTGAAGTGGTTACTCCGGTTCTCACAAAATTCTTAACGTTATTTGGATGCGACACCAATTCCGTTGGAACTTGAACACCGTTCGCATCTTTAGGGCTATTCCACTGAACTGCGAAATAACCTTTGTCTAATGGATAACCACTTCCAGCCTTTGAAGTTGGATCAACAACCATTGTTGTCCCCGGAGGTAAATCAGCTGGCGTAAATGGCAAAATTCCATTTGCAAATTGTTTCGATATATCCCAGAATTTATAAGGATTGTCAAATACAGTATTCGACGTAACATCGATTTTAACTCCTTTGTTTTTCTTGCCTGATTTGGTTGTGATTAATACCACCCCATTTCCTGCACGAGAACCATATAGGGCCGCTGCACTTGCACCCTTTAACACCGATACACTCTCAATGTCGTTTGAATTCACATCGGAGATTGCATTTCCGTAGTCAACTTTATTATCGTTACCAAATCCAGACACGTTATTTAATGTATTTGAAATTGGAACTCCATCAACCACAAAGAGTGGCTGATTGTCGTTGCTTAGCGAGGTTGCACCTCTAATCACCATACTCACCGAAGAACCTGTTCCTCCAGTAGAGTTGATTTGAACTCCAGCAACTTTTCCTGATAAAGCGTTTACTGCATTCTCCTGAACAACTCTTGACATATCCTCGCCACTAACTTTCGCTACGGCAAATCCAAGAGATTTTTCTTTTCTAGAGATGCCTAGCGCGGTAACAACCACTTCGTCAACGGTTAGAACACTTTCAGTTAATACAACATTAATGACTTTTTGACCATTTACAGGCACTTCAAGAGTTTTGTAGCCAATAAACGAAAAGATTAAGATTGGATTATTCCCGGAAGCATCAACGGTAAATCCACCATCCATATTGGTGATTGTTCCTTTGGTGGTCCCTTTTAATTGGATACTTACCCCTGGCATCGTTGTTTTGTCAGATGCGGAAGTTACTTTTCCATTTACCGATACACTTTGCTGGGTTTCAGAATTCTCTAGCAACCCAGTCTGATCTGACTTTGCAGAACCTGTCAATGCAGTTCCGATAAGCAGGGAAGTGGCCAACATTGTCGGCAACAATTGCCTGGTTATACTTCTAAATACGTTTTTATATTTCATAATGATTGAATATACTTGTTATAAATTTGTCCTTGTCATACTTCCTTTATCGTAGTTACCTAACTACGTCAAAGGCAAGAATTATTGCATGGGTGTTTCTTGGAAAACTGCCTGGGTCAGCTGCCATAAACATAACTACCTTCATTGAACTATCGGTTATATCTCGCACAATTACTTTACGCTGGCGATCCATAAAGCCAATAAACTCTGTTCCTGTGAAATCTAGCGTGCTTACATTTGCATAGGTAACCGTGCCATTGCTTCCATATACCGATGGGATAGTTAAATTTTCTTTGTTAACAAGAGTAAATTTAGCTCCTACCTGAGGGGTGTATTTTGCAGTACATAGGCCATAGTCGCTACCATTAGAACTAACGATCCCTGAACCACCATTAGTTAAGTATTGATTTACAATACCTCCAAATGAGGCGTGGTCTGCTTTAACATCATGACTGTAACTCCCATTGTAGTTAAAAGTAAAAGTATCATCATAGATCTCGCCAAGACCAAGATTTCCAAAGATACCAGCTCCAAGAGGATCCGCAGCAAGCGAAAAGTCAGCATCTGCATTTGCAAATAGACCTCCACTAGCCGTACTGCTAATTTTCCATGTCTTTCCTTTGTAGCCAACCATTGTATGATCTCCAGTTAGCAGATCATATGGTGTTAACGCCACAGCAAGTTTTACCTTGTAAGATGCGGTGTCTCCTTGGGCATTTTTCCCAATTAGCTTAGCAACATAGTAGCCTCCATCTTTGTAAACATGGACAGGATTTTTTTCTGTACTGGTAGTGCCATCGCCGAAATCCCACAACCAAGTCGTTGCACGTAAGGTAAGTGCAGTAAAGGCAGCTTGCTTATCTGCAATACTGAAAAATACCCCTACCTGGGGTGGCTCAGCTATTGTAGACTCCTTCTTGCACGATTGAAATGTGACCATTCCAATGACAAGAGTAAGGCAAAATAACATTAATTTTCTTCTCATAATCGTTAAATAATTGGTTATTAAATATTTGATTGTTGTTTGTTGTTTGTTGTTAGCATTGTTGTGCTACTGCGATTTTTATTAAAGTCTTATTAGATAGGTTGTTAATGGAAAAAAGTTGTTCGCAGTGTATTCTAAAAATTGGTTGTATTTTCATTAAAAAACGACTAAACATTTTTTAACTTTTGATTAATAAAATTAACACGAGCGGTTTATCAAATATAATAGAAAATTGCTTGTAATACATTGTATTTTCACCTGTGTGGTTTGCGAATTAAAATTGGTTTAATTTTGATTCGCATTTTTAACATAATCGATGAAATGAAAAATTCAAATGACCTATTAACTGAAATCAAAAGTGGTGCAATTGGGACTGCTTTTTTAACGATATTATTCATCCTGCAATTTGGTTCAGTTACTCCAATCGCCGATTTGGCTATTGCCCTTCCGTTCTTTATCGCACTCTATTTTATCTTTCTTAATTTAGGTAAACATGCAGTATCGGCTGGACTTACAGCTTGGATCCATGGACGAATTTTCAGAGTGTTACTATTCCCGATCATCTTAATGGCTATTTATGTACTCTATATTCTACTGAACGGACAAAATCCAATTAAAGGTGCTTTGGCTTTATCCCCGTATCTAATTGTTCTGCCAGCATTGATTTTTATCGCGAAGCGAAATAGAAATACAAACGTCGATTGGATTGATTTTACAGCCTTCCTTTTATATCTCTTGCCAACCGCATTTTTAAAAGTCGAGCCATCAGGAGAACTGCCGTTTAATGCCAATGGCTTTGATTCCGTTTATCATATTGTTTTAATGCTCTCTGCCGTCTATACTTTTGGTGTCGTTCGTAATCTAAAAGATGTTGGTTTTTATCCGGTGTTGAATTGGCGATATTTTGGCATTGCAGTCTTGTCATGGGCTGCATTCTACTCCTTTGTTATGCTGGTGGGCTCTTCTGTAAACTTTGTGAAATACATCGGTCATGATTCTATTGACCAAGATCTGATGCGCAAAATTGCGGTTACTCTATTAGCGACATTTTTACATACGGCCATATTCGAAGAGCTCTTCTTTAGAGGATTATTATTAAATCTTTTCACAAAACGAATTGGACAAGCTAAAACTTGGAAGGTCTTTTGGATTTGTGGATTGGTCATAGCCATCCCTGCAGCAATATTAGTCGGTTATACTTTAAAAGGCGAACGTCAATGGTTCCCACTTTTGATGAGTTTACTGATTTTTGCAGCAGCCTATTATATTGAGAAAAAAGGGAAACATGATTCAGGCGTATATACTGGATTGGCGATTACCAGTGTCATCTTTGGATTGGTCCACTACCATTCACACGCCATTATCTATATCGGCTTTGCTTGCGTTGCCGGTTGGGCCTATGGGTATACTTATTTGAAGACCAAGAACGTTTTTTATAGTGCAATTGTCCATACACTAGTTAATAGTAGTGTTGTCATCTTTGGATTGGAGTTTATAAAATAAAACTTAGTGCAGTTTCGCGATCTTTGCAGTAAAAAAAGTTAAACCGCAATGGACGCAAAGGTGGCGAAAGGCACGCAATTTTTTCTGTTGAATCTCATTTAATTTATTAAGCATAATTTAGATCTAATCTACAATTTTTATAATTCCACATAGGTATGAAATTACAGGCTGGCGGCAGGAAAATCTTAAAATATTTAGTAATCATACTATTTGTATTATCATTGTTCTACTATTTCCTTTTCGCTTTCCCATTTCGTGGAGCACCATTTAATGCTCAGCGTCATGGAAATCCTCCCTTAACTCCTCCTTGGGCACTCGAATGTTGGTTGTGGGAAGATGATGAGAATACCTCGGCTCGTGTCGACACCTTGCTGCAAGGGTATGCAAAGTATGACGTTCCGGTGCGCACAGTAATCCTGGATAGTCCTTGGAGTTTGCGTTACAACGATTTCGAAATTGATACCCTATTATATCCGAAACCGAAAGAGTGGTTTAAGAAAATGCAGGATAACGGTTATCGCGTGGTGATGTGGATGACCACGATGGTGAATAGCGAAAGTCCGGATACCCGAGTAAAACATTCCGAACCTTGGTATTCAGAAGCCAAAGCCAAGGGGTATTTAGCCGCCGATGGCGATCAAATTAAATGGTGGAAAGGAAAGGGTGGTTTTATTGATTATACCAATCCAGAAGCGGTAAAATGGTGGAGAGGACTGCAGAAAACAGTCTACGATTATGGTATTGATGGATGGAAACTCGATGGTACTGCCACCTTATTCTCAACACGAATTGGCTCTTTCCCGCTGTTTTATAAGATGACCCATGACGGCCTTATGACGGCACGTACCTATATGGATCACTACTACCGTGACGAATATAACTATGGCCTTTCACAGAATCCTGAGTTTGCAACCATGTCACGTGCCATCGATAATTGGTACCATCCCGAAGGATTTGCTCCAATAGACGCTTCTCCAGTCAACTGGGTGGGTGATCAGAAACATACGTGGCAGTCGACTGGGGTGATTACGGAAGAAGATAAGAAGAACAAGGATATTGCGATGGATGGTATTGACGGCATAGAACAAGCCATGCAAAATATTCTGGCGAGTGCGAAGCTTGGTTACAACATCATTGGATCTGATGTGGCTGGTTTCTCAGGTGCCATTATTCCGCCTCGTTTGTATATGCGTTGGACTCAGTTCTCAACTTTTTGTGGATTATTTCTAAATGGCGGTCATGGCGAGAGGGCTTTATGGAAGCGAACTCCTCAAGAGCTTGAAGTGATTCGGAAATTCTCGTGGTTACACACTGAGCTGGTTCCTTATATGTATTCGTATGTTGTGAAAGCGCACAATGGTGGCAAACGACTTCAGACTCCAATAGAAGGAAAATATCAGTATATGTTCGGAGATAATTTACTTATTGCACCAATCTATAAGGATGAACTAAAAAATAAGGTGACTCTGCCTGCTGGCAAATGGCGTTATTTCTTCAACGACAAAGAGGTTCTTGAGGGACCAAAAACTTTTGAACGCGACTTTCCTCTGGATGAATATCCGGTCTATGTTCGTGAAGGTTCAATTACACCGATGAACATTTCACGCGATTATACCCAAATTGGAGATAAAAGTTCAGCAGGCTTTTTGACTTATTTGATTTATCCATTCGACAAGAGTGAATTTACAGTTTCTCATCCAGATAAGAGTGGAAACACCACTGTGCAGGTTGAAAGTACCTCCGCTGCTATCCAAGTTTCTCTTAGTGGTCAACATAAAGCCCATATATTAGCTATACACCTCGACCGGAAGCCTTCGAGCGTGAAGCTTGATGATGCTCTTTTGGTTGACTCGTTGAATTATTCTTTTGATGAAAAGAGGCAGCGGTTAAATATTAAGACTGAAACTTACCAGTCGGGAAAGTATGTTATTGTGAAGTGATCTGAGTGTGCCAATTGCTAGATTGCAGAAATGTTCTTTGTTCTAGCCAATTTAAAGTTGTAATTTGCCGCTCAATTTAGTGCACTTTTGGAGTGCACATAAATATAAATTTTAGTGAAGTGCTAACTGTATTAACTGGATTTCTTGCGAGTGTTGCGCATGTCGCTACAGGTCCTGATCATCTTGCTGCTGTTACCCCCCTAGCGATTGATAGTCGAAAGAAATCATGGGCCATCGGTTTTTCATGGGGCTTCGGTCATACCGTTGGAATGTTGCTAATTGGCGGTCTGTTTTTAGTCTTTAAGGAGTTTTTACCTGTCGAGAGCATATCTAAATATAGCGAAACAATCATTGGGATTCTTTTGATTGGCGTTGGGATTTGGGCACTAAAAAGAGGGTATTCAAAGCATTCGCATGGCGATCGTCCTCATGCTCATTTTCATACAACTCCAAATTTGTATGCTCATGTTCATTCTCATTCACATGCCACTCCTCTGCTTGAAAACGAACTAAATGAGCACGGTCATTCGCATGCCGTAAACATGAATCAGAATGTACTCTCTGCATTTTTTATTGGGACGGTTCATGGCTTAGCTGGATTTAGTCATTTGTTTGCTTTGCTTCCATCGTTAGCCTTCCCTAGTTTTTGGTCGTCTGTTGTTTATATTGTCGCATTTGCTGTCGGGACTATTTTTACGATGATGACGTTTGCTTTCTCATTAGGTCTTTTAGCTCATCGTGCTGAAGCAGGGGGCAAAGAGTTGTTTTTGAAACGGTTTTCTTTGACTGGGGCTATTTTAGCGATAGCAATTGGAATCTTGTGGATCATTCATCCCATAGGATAAAAGCATTTTCTTTTTCACCACATTAGGCACATAGGCCACATAGAAAGCACATTAGAATCTATTGAGTCTACTGTGTTTCTTTTCCTATTGTGTTCTATTGTGTTTCTTTTTTCTTTTTCACCAAATTAGAAACCTATGTGTCCTATGTGCCTACTGTGTTTCTCTTTTTCACCACATAGGCACATAGTTCACATAGAAGAGCATATTAGAAACTATTGTGTCTATTGTCTTCTTTTCCTATTATGTTCTATTGTGTTTCTTTTTTCTTTTTCACCACATTAGGCACATAGTTCACAATGGACAAGCAAATTAGAACCCTATGTGTCATATTGTGTTTCTTTTTTTCTATTTGATTCTTTTTTTTCAATATCACCATAGATTATCGTAAATTGTTAAGTCATGACACAGAAATATCTAAATGATTTAACCCATGTTATTCTAGGAGCAGCTATTGAGGTGCATAAAGAATTGGGCCCTGGACTGCTTGAGAGTATTTATGAAAGATGCTTGGGGCATTTGTTAATCGAAGAAGGGATACTTGTCTCATCCCAACAACGAGTTCCGCTGATTTTCAGAGGTCTTAAACTAGATTGCGATCTGCGTTTTGATTTATTAGTCGATAACTTGATAATTGTTGAGGTAAAGGCAGTGGAGAGGTTAATGCCAATTCATGAAGCCCAACTATTGACATACCTAAATCTTCTATCCAAACCCAAAGGAGTATTGATTAATTTTAATTGCACCAACATATTCAAGGAAGGACAAAAAACAATGGTGAATGAGCTTTATGCTTCTTTGCCTAGCGGATACTAACTTTTACCTATGTGTCCTATTGTGTCTATTGTGTTTCTTTTCCTATTGTGTCCTACTGTGTTTCTTTTTTTTCACCACATAGGCACATAGGCCACATAGAAAGCACATTAGAAACCTATTGTGTCTATTGTGTTTCTTTTCCTATTGTGTTCTATTGTGTTTCTTTTTTTTCACCACATAGGCACATAGTTCACATTAGAAAGCACATTAGAATCTATTGTGTCTACTGTGTTTTCTTTTCCTTCTCACTTATTTAATTATTTTTGAGACTGATTAACAACTAACTAAACATTTTAAGGATGAAAAAACAATGGATTAGTATTCTAATTGTCGGAATGTCGTTTGCTACTGCGTGGGCTATTCGCGGACAATTTGGACATGAGCCTGGAGCTTCTTGGGCTGCTGGTATTGGAGCCTTGGCATTAGTTTTAGTGTCGCAACGGAAAGATTGGTTTGCCAAAATCTTACCTGTCGCGTTAGCTTCGATGGTTGGCTGGGGCGGCTGTGGAATGATAAGCTACGGAATAGTTGTTGGCTATGGTCGAAATGTCGACTTTGTAAATGCCGCTTATGGCTTAGTTATGCTATTTGTAATTGGAGGACTCTTTGGACTCCTTGGGGGTGGCCTTGTAGGACTAACCTTGGACTCCTCAAAGAAAAAGCCTGTGTACTGGAATAGCTTAATGGCTGAGATGGTTGCAGGTGGTATTGTAGGATATTATTTATTGATCCAAGCTTTTGGCTTTCTTATGACTCCGCCTCGCTCCGAAGCCTGGGCCGTTTGCTTAGGTGCTGGACTGGCCATGATCTGGTATATGGTGCGCAACGAACACAAAGCACCACTTCGTGTCGCGTATTTTGCTGCAATGGGAGCAGGGTTTGGCTTTGGCTTTGGAAATGTACTCCAGATATTGGGAGATATTCTAGCCATTCAATTTAATATGTGGAACGTCATGGAATATAGTATCGGCTTCTTTGGTGGCTCAGGTATGGCATATGGTGTATTTAGTTCTGTGTGGCCAGAAGAAACGACTGCGCCTCAGAAATGGCAAAATAAATTCGCCTATTTTGTGGTGTTTCTCTTAATCCCATACTTGGTCTTCTCTAATTCTAATTTGATCCAGGTATTTTTTATTACCCCTAATGCCGAAAGTCTTCCAGCAGCTTCCTTGGTTGGAAGCTCGATAGCTGTTCTTATTCTTTTTGCTTTAGCACTCTTGGGATGGACTAAAACCATTCAGTCAAATGGTGAAATTAGTAGAAGCTTAATCTTACAATTGTTTTTAGGTTATTGGGCGACCTATATTTTCCTTAGCTATGGTCTTACAGGTGGCTTTAGAGGTAATTTTATGCTCAATCATCACCTATATGTGCTAAATTTTATCGTTGTTATACTGTTATTGCGCCAAAATAGTCCATCTTTCTTTGAAATCCCTACCGCAAATGTTGACTCGAAAAATTGGCTGAAGTATACCCTATGTATAGTAGCCGTATTGGTGCTGCTTGCTTTTGTTTTGATCCACTTGCATGGTGACATAGGTGGTAAAAACGCTAGATTCTAGGTATTTAAAGCTTTGTTGCTTGTTTTATATTCTTTAAAGGATCTCTTTGAAATTTAGTGTTCAGAGAGATCCTTCCTATTCGTTTTATTTTGTGCTTCCTTCTGGTTTGTGATCCAGATGGCAATTCTTTTTTTATCGTCTTTAGCTGCCTTCTTAGCTCTTCAATAGCTCCTGTTTATCATAGTATTTTCGCACTATCTCCTATTTTTAAACATTTTAAAGGGTTAA
Source organism: Bacteroidia bacterium (assembly GCA_026391295.1). Classification (GTDB taxonomy): domain Bacteria; phylum Bacteroidota; class Bacteroidia; order Bacteroidales; family Prolixibacteraceae; genus JAAFHB01. The sequence continues at coordinate 31,837 of JAPLDS010000052.1, forward strand.
ATTTAAAGCAAGTATGTTAATATTCTATGTTTATCTGTTAAAATAGCGTAAGTGAATCTTGGGCGAATCGCTTAATTTTGATTCCAATTATTTATTTTAGTTAAAAATATAGCTCAAAACATTAACGAATGTTAATTTATGCCTATATTTGCTCACTGATTAAATAAGTTTATAGTCTAGAAACGTTTTATTTGGCGCAACTATTGAACTGCTTAAACTAAGGAATACAGTCAATTAGAGTTGTTTTAAGGGCTATAAATAAAATTTTATTATTAATAAATTAATTAATTAACTATGAAAAGAAAAATCTTTCAAATGCTCCTACTCGGGATGTGTGTTCTTTTTACGAGCAACACATTTGCCCAAGTTAAGGTGAGCGGTGTTGTTAAGGGAACCTCGGGAGAAGTACTTCCAGGGGCGACTATCGTTGTCAAAGGAACAACGAATGGTGTAGTTACCGATTTCGATGGTAAATACAACATCTCAGTTCCAAGTGCACAGTCTACTTTGGTAGTTTCATTCGTTGGAATGGAAAGCCAGTCTGTAGCTGTTAATGGCAAATCTTCTGTTAATGTTACTTTAGCTTCATCTTCAGTTGCTGTTGATGAGGTAGTTGTAACAGCTTTGGGTATTACAAGACAGCAAAAATCTCTGGGTTATGCTGTTGCGGAAGTCAAAGGTGAAGAGATGCAGAGATCAGCAAATGCGAATGCTTTGAACTCATTAGCCGGTAAGGTTACTGGTGTTCAGATCAGTTCTACAGGTGCTGCTGGTTCTTCTGTAAACGTTGTTATTCGTGGTGCTTCGTCACTTACTTCTGACAACCAACCTCTTTATGTTGTTGATGGTATCCCAATGAACAACTCATTAAGTAACATGTCTGCTCTTGGATCAGGTAACACGGTCGATTTCGGTAGTGCTATTTCTGATGTGAACGCGGATGATATCGAATCTGTTTCTATTCTTAAGGGACCTAGTGCTGCGGCTCTTTATGGTTCACGTGCAGGTAACGGAGTTGTCTTGATTACTACTAAATCAGGTAAAGGTGGTCGTAAAGGTCTTGGAGTTACTGTAACTTCAAATACTGAGATCGAAAGCCCTTACAAATACCTTGATTATTTAAATAACGGTTGGGGTTACGGACCACGTCCATACTCTCAAGATATGCGTCCAAACAATGGCAGACCTTATATGGATATCAATCCAACACAAGCTGCTTGGAATGGTCCTGCGTTAGATGGAAAGACTTTGGCTTACCAATGGCCTTATCCAACTGATCAAGGAGGTAACTATATTGCTACTCCTATGATTAACCATCCAAACAATGTTAAAAACTTCTTCCAGACAGGTTTTACGTCTACCAATAACATTGAAATCGCGGATGCTAATGAAAAAGCAAATTATAGAGTATCGTTCAACGATATGGAGAATAAAGGTTTGATCCCTAACTCTGATTTGCATCGTAAAACAATCTCTTTCAACACTTCTGTTAAGTTAAATTCAAAACTTAGCGTTAGCGCAGTTCTTAACTATGCTCGTTCAAATGCGAAGAATCGTCCAGCGATTGGCAATGGTACTAACCCAATGCAATCGATTTACGAATTAAACAATGAAATCGATGGTAATGACTTAAAGAACTATTGGAAACCAGGTATGACTGGAATTCAACAAAACAGTCCTTATGCTCTTGGAAGTAGCTCTGCAAGTAGTGGTGTTAACAACCCTTACTTTGTGGCGAATGAAGTAAACAACGGATTCACTAGAGATCGTGTTTATGGTGATGCTAGACTTGATTATAAGATCACTTCAAATTTAAGCTTCTTTGCTCGTTACTCAATTGATACTTACAGTGAGTTTAGAGATGGTAAGATTGCGAAGAGTTATACTGGTGCTCGTAATGGTTACTATGGTCTAGTAAACTCAAGATTGACTGAGAACAACTCAGACTTCTTGTTTACTTACGAGAAAAAAATCTCTGACTTTAGTCTTACTGCTTCTGCAGGGGGAAATGCACGTTACTACACTGGTCTTTCTAACAGTATGCAGTCATCTGGTGCTGGTTTGATTGTTCCTGGAATTTTTGCAATTACTAATATGTTGCAATCAAGTTTACAAGTTAGCTCAGGTTCATCACAGAAAGCTGTTTATTCTCTTTATGCACTAGGTTCATTAGGATATAAAGATTTAGCTTACCTTGATGTGACTGCACGTAACGACTGGTCAAGTACACTTCCAGCAGCCAACCGTTCATATTTCTACCCATCAGCTTCTTTAAGTTTATTGGTAAATAAAATGGTAGACTTAGGTTCTAATGTTTCTTTGGCTAAACTACGTGGTGGTATTGCACAAGTAGGTAATGATACATCTCCTTATCAGCTTCTTGCTGGTCTAGGTGCAGGTTCATGGAATGGTTTAACAACGTTCTCTGTACCTGGAAACTTATTGAATCCAACACTTAAACCTGAGATCAAGACTTCGAAAGAGATTGGGTTTAACTTAAACTTATACGATAGCCGTTTACGTTTAGAAGGAACTTATTATACTGCTGACAACAAAAATCAGATCTTGAATAATACACTTTCTCCTTCTTCTTCTTATGGATCACAAAAATTCAATGCAGGATTGGTAACTAGTGAAGGTATGGAGTTTGCCCTTGGTGGAACACCTATCAAAACGAAAGACCTTACTTGGGATGTTAACATGAACTGGTCAACAAACTCGTTAACATTGAAATCTCTTGCTCCTGGTGTTACTCGTATCATTCTTTGGACAAATGCTAAAGGTGGTGCAATGTCTTGGGTTGGTGAGAAAATCGGAAATATCGTTGATGCTGAGTTAAAACGTGTAACTGACAAAACTTCTCCTTATTATGGCTGGCCACTTTTGGATAGCGACGGTTATGAGCAAATTAAAGGTGTAAACGAGGTTAATGGGAAACGTAATTCTCCAATCATTGGTAACTTCTTCCCTGACTATATGATGGGCTTCCAAACTTCGGTTAAATACAAAAAATGGAGATTAAGTGCAAGTCTTGACTATCGTAAAGGTGGACAGTTTGTATCTCAGACGCTTCGTTACAACGAATCTGACTTACATGGTTCTCGTATCTTAGGTACATTCATCCACCCTCCAAAAGGTGCTGATGTAGCTACTTGGTTGAAAGCTCACGCTAGTCTATTCGGTCCTAACGGAACTGCCTTCCCAGTTGTCGGTGGTCCTACAGCTGATTACGGCGGTCAGCCATATTCAGATGGTGGAATTACAGCTAACGATGGTGTGTTCATGCCTGGTGTTAGCGGTAGTGTTGATGCTGCTGGAAAATTCACTTTGGGAGAAGAGTTCTTAAGTCAACCTGTAGATTACTATGGTGACTATTATGGATGGGGTTTAACAAAAACTGCAACTTTCGATGCTGACTTTGTGAAACTAAGAGATCTTTCAATTTCTTACCAACTGCCAGGCCTAAAATCATTGGGTATTCAGAATGCAACAATTTCGATCTATACCAGCAATGTTATCGTTTGGACTAAAGCAAAAATTGGTATCGATCCTGAGCAAGCATTTAACAACAGTCTTGGAAGTGCAAACGTTGGTGTTGGCCAGTTTGCTCAAGGTATTGAGCGTGATAACGTAACACCTTGGACCATTCCAGTTGGATTTAAACTGAATGTAAGTTTCTGATCTTGAACTTTAAAAAAATATGAAATATATGAAAACAATTTTTAAATTAACTCTCGTTTTAATGGTAGTCGTTTTTGCCTCGTGCAGGGACCTTACCAAAACAAACGTGGATCCTAATACGATCAGTCAGATCACTGTTGATCCAAACTACGTGATGACAACATCGATTGTAAATACGGTTAGACCTTATCAGGATGAGAACTACAACGGTGATTGCGCTGGTATTATGTCCTATGTACAGAAGAGTGGATGGGGATCTGGATTACAGTATTTTAACTGGACTGATAACCGTTCATGGGCTGGTAATTATGGTACTCTAAGAGATATCTACCTTTTACGTGACCGTGCTACTGATTCAAAATCTGATTTCCACCTTGGAGTCGCTTTGATCTTAAAAAGTTTCACATTTGCGCAGATTACCTCTCTTTGGGGTGATGCTCCTTATAGTGATGCTGGTTTAGGTGCATTAAACACTAAGCCTAAGTTTGATGCGCAGGAAGATATTTTCAAAGGTATACTTGCTGATCTTAAAACAGCAAACACTCTTTTATCTAAACCTGCGACAGCTTACGGCAATATCAATCCAAGTGCTGATGTTATTTATGCTGGTAACCCTGCTAAATGGCAGAAATTGGCTAACTCGTTGAGATTACGTTATTTAATGCGTCTTTCGGTTAAAAGTCCTGCAGTTGCAAAGGCTGGTATCGAAGAGATCATGGGTAACCCAACGACCTATCCAATTTTCAGTTCTACGGCTGATGATGCTCTTATGTCTTATCCAGGATTGTCTTCAGCTGACTCTTGGAATACTGCAATTGCTTGGGATGGTACACCTGCACAAGGTAACTTTACCAGACTTCAATTGTGTGCTTACTTCAGAGATGTTCTAGTTGGTGTGAATGACCCTCGTCTTCCAGTATGGTTTAAACCAGTAGCTTCAAAAGTTACTGTAGCAAGCATACCTGCAAATACATCAACTACTACTTATCGGATTTATACTCCAAGTAACTGGATCTCTGCTACGCCAACCTCTACTACAGGTGTTGTGCTTGTGGATACCGCAAATTATGTTGGTATTCCATTGGCGATTGCGAAAAATGAGCCATTTACTTATAATCTAAATCCTAGTCCAGTTCAGGGTGGTGCGAACATTCACGTTTCTGGTATGACCGATATGTTTAAAGCTAATGCTAATGCATTGCTTAAAGCTAGAGCGATTACTTATGCTGAAGTTTGTTTTATCCTTGCAGAGGCAGCTCAAAGGGGTTACGCCACTGGTGGTACTCAACAAACATTCTACAATTCTGGTATTCAGGCTTCTTTAACAACTTGGGGTGTTGGAAGTTCATATGCTACATACATCGCGAAAGCTGGTGTTGCTTATGACGGAACTCTATCTCAGTTGATGACTCAGAAATATATCTCTGGTTTCTTGAATGCTCAGGAAACTTGGTTCGACTGGAGAAGAACTGGCTTACCAGTTATTCCAATCGGTAATGCAGGTTACAAAAACACCTTGCCACTTCGTTGGAGATATGATATGACTGAGTTGAACATTAACGTTGTAAATTCAACTGCTGCGATCTCTAAACTAGTTCCAACTGCCAACACTGGTCAGACTGGTAACGATGATTCTTGGTCAAAAATGTGGTTATTACAATAATCAGATTTAGATTTTAATCTAGCATATAAAAAGGTGCTGTCGGAAACGACAGCACCTTTTTTGTTTTTGCAATGCCTCAGTTGTCATTGTTTGAGCACTGGTCAAATGTAGATTATATGACATTTTTCTTCTCGTTTTCTTTCATCCATAATTTAAAAAAAATTATCCTCGTCTTACTGTTTAGGAATCGAGCTCAAGATGCTAATTTCCAGCTGCTTAAATGCCTAATTTTGCAAGTGTTAAAACCGTAAAAATCAAGAAATATTATACGAAATTGCAAACAGGATAGCTTAAGTTTTCTTATATTAGTACCCTTGTTGTTTTGTTTTTCTATTCATAAAATCTAATACTTTGATGAAAAAAATCGTCGCATTTTTTACCCTAGCTTATTCTCTTTCTAGTTTTGCTGTATTGGCTCAGCCTGGAAGTGCAGTTAAACCTGTTTTCAAGGATATTCCATTTTCTCAGAACTACAGTATAAAATATAAGCTTAAGGAAGAGGGACTAAAACTTGAAAAAGTCTTCGCCGATCGAAATGGGGCCATTCAAATTCTTTCATCTGCGGGCTTGTTAAAAACCTATGCTGGTGCATTCTTATATCCCGGAACCCTTGTCCCAGATTTGGCCTACCGTCCAATGGGTGATAAGAAAATATCTAATCTTGGTGTGTTGCAAAATCAATTTATCTACTTAGATGATAAGGCTGTTTTAAGTAATGCTTGGGCTGGAAAATTCTATTCAAAACATGAAACTCCTGAAGCCAAAATCTTTGCTGTCTCTCCAGATTTTACCTCCCTTATTTCTGATGGCACATCATTAAAACTGGTGCAGGAATCTAAAAATACTTGGTCAGGAAAGCTAACTAATGATAACATTTTAGCGATAAAATATAACTCTGAAAATGGTCTATTTTGGATTTTAGGGACTAAGTCATTGAGCTCATATTCTTTAAAAGATCAGAAACTAAAATTGGTTTATGAAGGTGTCAATTTTACAGATTTTGACTTGACTGATGCGGGTAAAAAAGCTGTCATTGGCACATCAAACGGCTTTCTTGAAGTGAATATTCAAACGGGAAAACAGGTCGGTGATGTTTATCGTAAAATTCCTGTTACAGATATTACCTGTGTTACCACTATCAATGGGAAAGTATGGTTGGGCACATCGGATGGAGCTTTCATGATTCGCGGCGATGGTAAATATGATTATTACAACGGAGAACGTTGGATCATTGGTGATGCGGTCAAACATATTGCAGCTGGACCAGATCACTCGGTGCTTATCCTTACCGATAAAGGTCTTGGACAGATCTGTTTTCAGCAAATGACCCTGGAAGAGAAAGCATTGTTTTACGAAAAACAAGTCCGTCAACGCCATATCCGAAATGGCTTTAACTCTTCTCTTGAAGGGATGAAAGATGGAGACATCTCTACTGGACTATTGAAAGATTCAGATAATGATGGTCTATGGACTGCGATGTATTTGGGTGGTCAGATATTCAGATATGCGGCAACGAAGTCAGACGAAGCACTGCAAAACTGCTACGAATCGTTGGATGCTCTAGAGCGCTTGTATTCTATTAATTCAAATGCTGTTGGATTCCCCGCTCGATCATTTGAGCGCCGTGGCGATATAAACAGGTTGTCGGATCACGATCGTTGGAGGCACGCTGAGGACCCTGAATGGGATTGGAAAGCAACCACTAGTAGCGATGAGGCAATTGGTCATATTTTTGCTTTAGGTGCCATGGCCGAACTTATCAATGTGGAGCCGATGAAATCTCGAGCTATCCACTTAATTGATATTTTAATGCAACATATTGTTGACCATAATTATTACTTGATTGACTGGGATGGCAAGCCAACGACATGGGGACGCTGGAATCCTGAATATGTGAATGCACGTCCAGTCATGGTTGGCGATCGGAAAATCTGCTCTTCGAATATTACTTCGATGTTGCAAACTGCCTACCACTTTACCCATAAAGAGATTTACAAGCAAAAAGCGCTTGAGCTTTTGTATAAGAATGGTTATCTCGAGAACCTAATGCGCCCTATGAAATCAATTGGAGAGGCTCCTGCAAATTCAGATGAGTTGAGTAAAGATCTCTCAAATGGTTGGAATCACTCGGATGATGAGATGTATTTTATTGGCTATTGGGGTCTTTATCGTTATGCGCTAAATGCAGATCTGAAAACGCAGTATAAAGCTTCTATTATTGACCACTGGGAGATCGAACGGCCGGAGAAAGAGGCCGCTTGGAATATCTTCACCGCATTGGCTAGTAATGAGTTTGACCTAAAGGAATCAGTGTGGTGGCTTCAACGCTATCCACTTGATATGATTCACTGGTCTATTCAAAATAGTCATCGGAAAGATATTGAAATGGTTGCTCCGAATTTCAGACAGCAAACAATAACAGAGGTTTTACCTCCAGACGAACGACCTGTTCATCGCCACAATGGCAACATGTTTAGCTTGGATAATAAACGTAAACGAGGTGATGGAAATGGCGAAGAGAGTGCTGGCGATATCTGGCTGCTCCCTTATTGGATGGGGAGATACTTGGGCGTTATTAGCGCTCCGGTGAAAAAATAAAGTTCAATCCGTTAGCGGACGGATTAAACTTTGAATTATTTTTTTTTTAAAGTCTTATAAATTAAACCATAAAATGAAAAAAGTTACTCTATTGGGTTTTATAGTAGCCCTACTATTTTGTTCGAAAATCAGTTTTGCTCAGACAACTGAGAAACACCTTGATAAGCCATTTATACAGGATTTTAGCGTTAAATATACACTTGAAGATCAGACTGTAATTTTAAAAAATGCAGCTGCTGATCACAATGGATATATTCAGATTCTCTCCTCAAAAGGGTTGCTTAGACCACGTAATGGTCAGTTTCTTTTTCCTGGAACGTTAGTCACAGACCGTCAAGATCGTCCAACATCTGACAAGCATATTTCTAGCATTGCAACATTCCAAGACCAGTTGGTTTATCTTGATGATAAGGCTGTCTTTAGTAATGCTTGGGCTGGAAAATTATTTGTTAAACATGCTTTGCCAGGTGCTAACATTTTAACTGTTGGCAAGGATTTTGGATTTCTAATCTCAGATGGAAAAGTTTTAAAACTGATCTCTAATTCTACCGTTGCGTGGGAAGGATCGTTAGCTGGCGAATCTGTAAAAGAGATCAAGTTTGATGCGAAATCTAATCTTTACTGGATTTTAGGAGCCGCTTCGATACAGGTTTTCTCTCCAGACAAGAAACAACTTACAAAGGTTATGGATGGAACTACTTTTACTTGCTTAGCACCAGTTGCAGGAAAGGTTTTCGTAGGAACGAAAGATGGTTATTTAGAGCTAGATGCTAAGACTCAAAAACAACTAGGTGGAATCCATCAAAAAATGCCTTGGACTGAGATTACCTCTGCAAATGAGGTAAATGGAGAACTTTGGTTTGGGTCTACCTATGGTGCGATGATGCTTCGAGCAGATGGAAAATTTAACTATTTCGCCTCTAAACGTTGGCTCCCTTCCGACACGATCGTGAGTATCACCAAAGGTCCTGAGCATTCAGTTTTGGTCTTGACAAATGGTGGTATGGCACAGATCTCATTCAAGTCGATGACTTTGGAAGAGAAGGCGATGTATTACGAAAAACAAGTACGTGACCGTCATATCCGACTCGGTTTTAATGCTACTATTTCGGGTATGACCAATGGTGATGTGACCACTGGAAGTCTTGAAAATTCAGATAATGATGGGTTGTGGACAACCATGTATTTAGCTGGAGAGACCTTCCGCTATGCAGTCACTAAATCAGACGAGGCGCTTCAGTATGTGCGCGAATCACTTGATGCTATTGAACGTTTATACACCATCAATCCATTGCACAATGGTTTCCCATCACGGTCTTTTGAAAGAGCGGGATATAACAAGACCAGTGAGCCTTGGCGGGCTACTGAAGATCCTGAATGGGATTGGAAATCAACAACAAGTAGTGATGAAGCCATTGGTCATATTTTTGCTTGTGGAGCCATTGCAGAGCTTGTGCCTGATCCAGCATTGAAGAAACAGGCGATTACGATTATTGACACCTTGATGTCGCATGTCGTGACAAACGATTTCTATATGATCGATTGGAATGGTCAGCCAACATAAGGATGCTGCATTCTTGCTTATGAAAAAGCACGGTTACCTCGAAAACCTGATGCAGCCAATGAAAGGAATAGGAATGGCTCCCAAAGATGCTGATGGCCTAAGTCAGAGATTATCGAGCGAATGGAATCACTCCGACGATGAGATGTATTATTGCGGATATTGGGGGCTTTACCGATATGCCCTTAATGATACCCTTAAGGCAAAATATAAAGAGGCAATAATCGATCATTGGGAAATTGAACGACCTGAAAAAGAGGGGCTTTGGAATATCATGACCGCAATTGCAGGAGCGAAGAAAATTGATTTAAATGAAGCCATTTGGTACCTACAGCGCTATCCTCTTGATATGATTAACTGGACTGTTGTAGCGAGTCATCGAAAAGATATCGAGAAGATTGCCCCAAACTTCAGAAATCAAACAATTACAGAAGTCCTTCCTCCCGATGAGCTGCCGCTATTTAGACATAACGAGAACCGTTTTAATCTAGAGGGTCATGACAATGGCAGTTCAGAACAAAGCGCAGGCGATATCTGGCTACTCCCTTATTGGATCGGTCGTTATCTAAATGTGATTGGTGCTCCTGAAAAAGCAGCTGCTGTAGTAAAAAAATAAGTGTTTTTGTATAGAGGAATAGGCGAAAGAATTTTCTTATCCCTGTTCCTCTATTTTTTTAAGTTAGATTCAATTCTATTGGTCTTGTTCTATTAAAACTAACTCAAAGCCATCCCTTATGGTTCCATTCTCAAAAGTTTCTATTTTTCTGGTTTGTGCTGCATTTATTATACTATCATGTAGTCATCCTACTTCAACCCTTTCGGTAAAAGAGGTCATGGATAAGACCTTTACAAACATCTATCATACGATGCGTGCGGATGAATTGTCTGCATTGAATGAGCAGAAAGTTTTGAGCTTATTTACGCCAGACGAACATGAGGTATTGTCAACACGCCATTGGTCTTTCGACGTGAATACGCCTGTTGTCGTTTCTATTTTCCGAAGTATCGAACAAAAAACAGTCCCATTTTGGTTACCTGAGCAGGGTTTCACAAAAACAACTTTAACAGCAAAAAATGAAAATACAACCTATGAGGTATGGCAGAAAAAAATTCCTGCTGGTCATGTAGGACTTGGTGTCAATGGATTTGAAAATTACACCTTGCATTACTTCGTTTCCGTTGCCCCACAGAGTAAAAGTGCTAAGCTAATATTAAGCAATCTCTTCCCCGCAAATCAAACTGTCGATTCGCTACGAGTTGGTGTTCCTATTTATCACGATTGGGAAGAGTTAGTGTTAACTGAAATTCCTGCTGATTTGAAGGGAGAACAGCTACTTACAACAATCAGAGGTCGTGGTGTTGAAAGTCATCTGATTGGTGCTTTTCGGAAGACTACCCATCCTTCGTCTGCGAAACCCGACCAAGTGATGCTCACCTGGAGTTCAGACCCTTCGACTGGAATTGATGTGCAGTGGCGCACTGACACCACAATTGCCACTGGAACTGTTAAGTATCGAATCAAAGGAACGAACGAAGAATTTGCTGCTTCAGCTACAAGCTATCGCATGGAAGATCGGGTGCTGATGAACGATCGGTATATCAATCGATTTACGGCGTCACTTCGAAATCTAAAACCAGCTACGACCTATGAATATTTAGTGGCGCCGCAATCGCAGTGGAACGATCTTCAGTCCTTTTCTACACCAGCTCCTGATAACAAATTTGCATTTACTTGGTTTGGCGACACCCATTATTCGCCTAAATTCGGAGATATATTTGTTAAATCAGCGAAGACTTATCCGGATGCTGCCTTTTATTCCATCGCAGGTGATCAGGTTAGTGATGGGCTTTACCGTAATCAGTGGGATGATCTATTTGAGTATTCGAAAGATGTTATCTCTCGTAAACCTTTCATGTCGGTATTGGGTAATCACGACGCTCGTTATGGTCTCGGAGCCTCGATGTATCGCGAGCTATTTAGTTATCCGAAAGATAGCCCAGTAGGTGTTGAACCTGAACGCACCTACGCTTTTGAATATAAGAACGCCCTATTTTTAATGATTGATTGTGTATCACCAATTGAGACGCAAAGTGCTTGGATTGAAAATCAACTGGCAAAATCAAAAGCAACTTGGAAATTTGCGATGTTCCATTTCCCTCCATATAACTGGGAAGAGCCCTATTTAGATATCCAAAAAGCATGGGTTCCAATTTTCGACAAGTATCATGTCGATATGGTGATGGGTGGGCATATTCATTATTACATGCGCTCAAACCCCATGAAAGCTGGCAAGGTTGTCTCTTCCTATAATGATGGAACGGCTTACATTATCTCAATTGGAATCGAGGCTCATGCCAGGGAGATGTCGCCTGAGCCTTATGCGGCTGTTCGAAATAACGAAGGTCCATTATTCCAAAATGTACGTATCAATGGTAATAAATTATCGTATGTCTCAGTGAATGCTGAAAACAAGATTATTGACTCATTTGAAATAAAAAAATAAGTTGAAGAGTAATTATAGTGCCATGCAATCGAAGTGTGACAGAATGGTTAATTTGGTTCGTTTTAAACGTTGTTGTTTATGAGAATAATATTCATATCGTTTATATTCATACTCTTTACGCAGGGATTATTCGCTCAGCCTTCGGTTGATAGGCTAATTCCAGTACCCTTAAGCTCTGTTAAGGTAGAGGGTGAAATGGGGCGGCGTATTGATATTACCATTCTATCAAATTTGCTGGAACTCGACGTTGACAAAGATTTTTTGGCTCCATTTTTAGTAAAAGAGACGAAAAAGTCAAACTACATTGGTCTTGGCAAGTTAATCGATGCGACTGCGAAGTTTGCTGCTTATAGTGGAGACTCAAAGGTTATTGCTTTAAAAAATAAGTTAACTTCTTCGATTATTAAAGCGCAAGAAACAGATGGTTATCTGGGGAATATGGCACCTTCAAATCGAATGTGGAAGCTTTGGGATGTGCATGAAGTGGGTTATATTATATATGGACTAATCACCGACTATACTCTTTTTGGTTCTGAGTCGTCTCTTGCTGCGGCAAAAAAGGGTGGCGATTATCTTCTTCGAAATTGGTCGTCAATGCCCATTGGATGGCAGGATAGTACTGGGGTAGGACTACATGTTGCAGGTATCGGAATCGATCGCACCATGATTGCTTTATTTAAGGCAACGAAGGATCGACGTTACCTAGATTTCTGTGATAAGGTGTTGCATTTACACCAGTGGAACCCTGGAATAGTGCTTGGTCGTCGTAAATTAGTCGAAGGTCATATCTATAGTTATATGGCTGCTTCCCTAGCTCAATTGGAACTCTATCGTCTTGAGCAGGATAAGAATCTTTTGATCCCTACCATGAACGCGATAGACTTTTTATTTAATCAAAATGGGGTGGCCATCAGTGGTGGCGCAGGTCAAGTGGAGATCTGGACCAACGATCAAGATGGAGGCCGGGATCTGGGTGAGACATGTGCAACAGCTTATCAACTCCGTGTCTACGATAATCTCCTGCGGATGAAAGAGGATTCTAGATATGGCGATATCATGGAACGCACCATCTTCAATGCCTTGTTTGGTGCGCAATCAACAGATGGTCGCAAAGTTCGTTATTTTACCCCATTAGAAGGCGATCGATCCTATCACGATGCAGACACCTATTGTTGTCCAAATAATTACAGACGAATACTCGCAGAACTTCCAAGCATGGTTTATTATAAATCGGGTAATGGAGTAGCAGTGAATCTTTATACATCCTCTAAAGCAACGATTCAGCTTGGAGCGAATCGGAAAGTTGGTTTGACTCAGCAGACTGATTATCCTAATTCTGGTCAGGTTATTTTGAAGATTGATCCATTAACTACAGCCGTCTTTCCGGTCAAACTTCGGATCCCATTGTGGTGTAAAAATGCTTCTGTTGCTATCAATGGGGTGATAGCTAAGGTTAACTGTAAACCAGGATTTTTTGCTATTCTTGAACGAGAGTGGAAGCGTGGAGACCAGATCACGTTGCAATTACCTATGGAGTGGCGTCTTGTAAAAGGTCGTGAGCGTCAAGCAGGTCGTGTTGCGATTATGCGCGGTCCATTACTTTTTGGTCTCAATCCGACTCAAGAAAAATCGCTTGCGAATAGATCGGCTGCGGATTTAGGTCGATTAATCGTTTCTAAGAAAATGTTAGATCCCCTGGCTGTTCATGCGGATGGATTTTATCCCACAGCCATCGGATGTCAGTTAAAAGCAGGATCGAAAATGTGGGCGATGGATAACCCTGGAGATCTTGATCTTTTATTTTCTGAGTTTGCCGATCCTGGGATTCGGTGCACCTATTTTAAGACCCCTAATCTTACTGAAGCAGTAGAGGATGAATTAATAGGTTTGAATTTTAATTAATTACATATAAACTAATACACTATGAAATCTTTTCTTCAAACAATGGCCATCGCACTGATGTTCTTGAGCCTTAACGCAGGTTTCTCAAATGCTCAGGTTTCGAAGGTTCAAAAAACAGTCAAAGGTTCACCCGATGAGGTGTATCTTCAAGAAGTTGCAAAACGGATCGTAACCGCACATCCGGTGGAAGGTATTGCCGTTTTCAAGGACGATTGTTTCGCTGTTATTCAAGGGCAGATTAATCTGTTGCAGAAAGATGTCTTTGTTCCAGAGGCAGCTTCACCATCAAACGTTAAAAGAATTATTGTTATTGGCGGCGATCTTTGGGCGCTTGCATTAGATGGGCTTTATCGGTATAACGCTCATTCGTGGCAGAAGATAGATAGCCAAGAGTATGTCGATCTTTGTATCCATCAAGGAAAGCTTCATGGTGCAACAAAAGAGGAGATTTTCAGACTTGAGAACGATCATTTTGTTTCAACAAAACCTAAAGGTGGATATAACTCAAGCGACATTACCATGTTGATGGAAGATGGATCACAGGTTCATGCTGATCCCGTGCGGATTGGTCCGATCATGCGCATTGCTTCGTATAGCGGAACGTTATATGTGCTGCAGCCAGGTAAGCTTATACTTTTTGATGGCCTTGTGGTAAATGAAGATTTTATCGACTGGGGTAGACTGCCATCCAAAACAACCACGGGCATGCTCTCTGATGGAAGCAAATTGTTTGTAAGCACCAATAAGGGTCTGGGTGTTTTTCGTGGGGGTGCAATGACTGCCCTTCAAGGTAAAGATGGATTGCCAATTGAGAATACCACCTGTCTGGCCAAAGGATTTGAGGATGACATCTGGATTGGTACAGCTCGTGGAGCTGTTCGAAAAGTCAAGAATGAATGGCATTATTTTGGTTCTGATCAGTGGCTTCCTGGATTGCAGGTAAGTGAAATTGCTGTTGGGAAAAGTGAAGTTTATGTGGCTACTGACAAAGGTGTTGGAATCATAAGCTATGTGCCTTATACGCTTCAGAAAAAAGCTGCTTTTTACGAGCAACATATACTTAACTGGGGTCATAAGCGTTTAGGATTTGTCCATACGTTGTATAAAAAAGATGGGGAATGGATTCGTGAAGTAAGTGATAACGATGGCGGTAACACCGCTACCTATCTTGCGGCGATGAGTTATAAGTATGCCGTAACGGGCGATCTTGCGGCTCGCAAAGAGGCTGTTGAAGCTTTCAAAGCTTTAGTATGGCTTGAGCGAATCTCTACTGTCAGAGGATTTTTTGCACGCGCTATCTGGTCGCCAACTGGAGATCAGTGTGAACGTGCGACTCAAGGGTCAGGGGGGTTGCCGGCTCGTTGGTATCCTACTAAAGACGGCAAATGGTTTTGGAAAGGTGATACCTCCAGTGATGAGGTGACCTCTCATTTCTATGCCGTTTCTCTATTCTATGATATCGTTGCTCAGGGTCCCGAAAAGGAGATGGCTCGTGAGCACATGAATCGTATCGCTGGGTATATTCTTAAAAACGGGTATGTCTTCAACGATTTAGATGGCAAGCCAACACGCTGGGGTCGCTGGAATCCCGAATATCTATTGCGTCCATATGGCTACAACGACAGAGGTGTTAATGGTCTTGAGGTGTTAGCCTATATGCAGTCGGCCTATGCAGTTACCGGTGATCAGAAATTTGAGAAGGGGATGAAACAATTAGTTGGCTATGGTTATGCCGAAAATACCATTCGTCAAAAAAACACCTTCCCACCATCTACACTTGCTCCATGGGATGATAACCTGGCTTTTGAAAGTTACAATACCTTGCTCCGTTATACTACCGATCCACAATTGCGATCGATCTATTTGAGGAGTCTTGAACGATCATGGGAGGTCAAACGTATGGAGCATATCCCTTGGTTTAATTTCTCCTATGGGGCTCTTTCTGGTAATGAGTGTGAAATTGAACAGTCTGTTAAGCATCTGCGCGAGTGGACACTTGATTGTGGTGAATATAATTATCGCAACTCTCTTCGTGACGATTTATTTGTGGAGGCTGGATATACCTCGTATGAGGGTGGATTAAAAGCGATGTCGCCTCGTGAGACTTCGGTGAAATCAGGTAGTCGAAGAGCCATTGATCTTGATGGGGGTAACAATGGCAATGTAATCAAAGAACCGACGGGATTTCTAAGAGACTATTGGATGGGTCGTTATCATGGCTTTATTCAATCCCCGTCAACAACTGATCCAGCTTTACTGACCGTTCCTAAAGATAACTCAGGCCCTCATGGAGCTAAACCGTATGATGGACCTGGACGGCCGGAGTTTTGAGTGTATTGGATGAGCGTCTATTTTTAGATTTGTCAGAGTTGAACCCACTTCGGGGTTCCTGCCCCAGATTAGCACCTGGGGTTATTGAAATTACAGTCCTTCGGACTTTTTACTGCGCTGAAGGGGTTTCCATCAGGTGACGGATGAATAACCGTGGGTGTAACTATAGAAGCAGGAATAAATCCTAAAATAACCCTGAAAGGGTGAAATCATAATAACTGTGGGTGCAGCCCACGGAAGAAAAACATCAACAACAGCCCTGAAGGGGTTGAATATCTAAAAAATAACTAACTTCAACTAATAATTAAGCAGATAAACCTAAGACATATTATGACGAAAAGTCCAAATTTCAAATAGCAAAATTCAAATGTGCAATAATTTATATTTATTTTCACTTTGCCTTTTGATATTTGAATCTTGCATTTTGATTTTTTATCTGCAGACTTTGTACCTTGAATTTCTTTCTAAACTAAACATATGAAAACTTTTCTTTCTCGCTTATTCCTCCTAATTTTTTTGCTGGCCGCAGGAATTCAATATTCTGCCCAGGCTCAGTCCGATAAAGCGACTGACCATGTCAATCCATTGTTAGGGACCGACTTTTTCGGACATACTTATCCAGGTGCTGCCTTGCCTTTTGCAATGGTTCATCTCAGTCCAGATATGAATACTCAGGGCTGGACCTACTGCGCTGGATATATCTATTCCGACAACTCCATTATGGGCTTTAGTCATACCCACTGGAGCGGTGTGGGGATGGTGAATGGGGGCGAAGTCTTGCTAATGCCTAATGTTGGCGATAAGTTGCATACGACACCAGGTGCTCCTGAGAATCCAGGCGAAGGATATCGTTCGCGCTTTGATCATGCGGATGAAGTGGCTTCTCCGGGGTATTACTCCGTTGTGCTTAAAGATTACAAGGTCAAGGTTGAGCTAACAGCCACTAAGCGAGCTGGATTTCATCGGTATACTTTCCCAAAAGCTAATAATGCGCGGGTGATCTTAGATTTAGGTCATCAGATAGGGGAGAATAAATCGGAGCAATTATCTGAGTTGCGAATTATTGAAAATAAACGAATCGAAGGGGTGAAAAGCGCTGGACTAGGAAAAGTTTATTTTGTTGCTGAGTTTAGTAAGCCATTTGCCTATTATGGAACATTTGATAATGATCTAAAAACACCAGAATCTGGCGGTAGCATCTGGCCATATAAAAATGGGGAAGTGGGTAAAAATATTGGAGCCTTCGTAAATTTCAAGACTACTGAAAACGAACAGATTTTAGTGAAAGTTGGAATTAGCTATACTAGTCTTGAGGGTGCTCGTAACAACCTACATACTGAGATTCCAAATTGCGATTTTGATGGGATCCGTGGCGCTGCGCAAAAAACGTGGGAGAGTGAGCTGTCACGCGTTAAGATTGATGGTGCAACAGACGATCAAAAGGAGATATTCTATTCCGCACTTTATCACTCTTTGTTAGCTGAATATATTTCGCAAGATGTGGATGGTAAGTATTATGGTTCCGATAAAAAAATTCATGAGGCAAAAGGGTATGATTTCTATGGCTCATTCTCTTGCTGGGATACCTATCGTTCGCAGCATCCTTTGTTGACCGTTATCGCTCCCGACCACGTGAATGATATTGTGAAGTCGATCGTTGCCAAGACGAAAGACTACGGCTGGTTGCCTGCTCAGCATTTTATGAATTTATTTGGAGAGACTATGGTTGGCGATCATCTTATTCCAATTATTGTAGATGCTTATATCAAAGGTTTCCACGATTTTGATGTTGAATTTATTTATAAAGCGATGCGCACCAAGGCCTTAGAAGAACCAAAGCCTCCTGTGCCTCATCATGCGGGTCGTTCAGGCTTGAAATATTATATTGAGCTTGGCTACACGCCGGTGGATAAAGTTACGGAGTCGGTGCCGAATACCTTGGAGCTTGCTTACGACGATTGGTGTATTGCTCAGTTAGCGCAGGCCTTGGGTAAAAAAGAAGACTATGCGTTGTTTATGAAACGGGCCTCTAACTATCAAAATCTTTGGGAGCCAAAATCAAAGTTTATGCGCCCTAAGCTTACCGATGGAAATTGGTTGGAACCATTAAATGGTCGCGAGCAGGAGATTGTTAAAGTTGGCGAGCATTCATATTATAAATATTTTGATCCATTGTTGGTTGGAAAACGACCAAGTCGCCACTATACCGAATCAAATGCATGGCAATATATCTGGTCAGTACAGCATGATGTAAAAGGTTTGATAAATTTATTTGGAGGTAACAAAGCATTTACCGCGAAGCTCGATACCTTCTTTCAGATGAGTCCGAATATTTCTGCTCCGAAATATGTTGGTGTGGTAGGTACGATTGGTCAATATGTTCATGGCAATCAGCCATCTCATCATGTCTCCTATCTGTATGATTTTGCTGGTGAGCCTTGGAAGACACAGAAATGGGCTCGGGAAGTCACTGTTGAGCTATACCGCAGTGGCCCTGGCGGAATTTGTGGTAATGAAGATATGGGCTCACTTTCGTCGTGGTATGTTTTAAGTGCGATGGGTATTTATCCGGTTACGCCGGGTAGTCCGTATTATGCCATTGGTAGTCCATTGTTTGGCAGCGCCACTATAAAGGTTGGTAATGGAAAGACCTTTGTGATCGAAACGCATAATAATTCAGCAGAGAATAAATATATCCAGTCGGCGAAACTTAATGGCAAGCCCTTAAACAAAACATGGCTGTCATACAAAGAAATTACCGACGGTGGAAAAGTCCAATTTGAGATGGGACCAACACCGAATAAAAACTGGGGAAGCAAACCGCAAGATGCTCCTCCTTCGATGAGTGTACGTTAATCTCATTCATAAAAAAAGCCCCAGTCAGGGGCTTTTTTTATGAAGTGAATTCTGGTTAAACCTTATTTTACAATTGGAGTTAACACAAGATTCCGATATGATACCTTACCGTGATCTCCTTGAAGATAGATAGGACCAGGGGTAAATACATCTGATTTCATCGCACCTCCAGTTGGGCCGAAGATAGGTTGGTTATCGATGATTTTTACTCCATTCAAGATCACCGTGGCATGACGGTCGCATAGGGTGATATCCATCGATTGCCATTCGCCTGCAGGCTTCTCAGCTGCTGAAGTTGGTGTGATCCGACTATATACAGCGCCCATATTATGCGGGTCAAGCTCGTGTTTGTATGAATCGACTACTTGGACTTCATACATACCACGAAGGTAAACACCACTGTTGCTTCCGGCAGGAACATTGACCTCTAATTTTAAATTGAAATCTTCAAACTCTTGCTCTGTCCGAAGGTTGCCATAGCTTACATGAGCCCCTTCAACTTGAACAGGATCATTGGAAAGCAAACCGTTTGAAACAGAGAAGCCATTTTTCTGCTTGTCATTGATCAGTTTCCAGCCACTAAGATCTTTCCCATTAAACAAGGTTGTTGGAGTTCCAAACTTCACTTTTGATAAGTCAGGAGCAGGAGGTGGCGCTGGTAATTTTGTTCCACTAAATGCCGTAGAATCAACTCCAGTTCCATCACGATGAGGGTTGTAGATATACCCAACAATCTTATCGCCTTGTCTTTTTACTTCAAGCCAATTGGTAACTTGATGCGAGCGTAAAGCTTCGTTCTTCTCGTTTTTTGTCCGAATAACTTTGTCTCCTCTCTCGACAATCAGCGAATTATTATGCAAGTAAACATTAGCCACTGGCACGACACTTCCTCCACCCCAAAGTAGGTCGGCATCGATATAGCCCTTCTCTTGACGGACTTCCAGCCATCCCACAGAGCCTCCTTTGATGTCGATCGTCCACTGACCAAAGAACTCATTTACTTCAATTTTTTTTGCTGCTGCAACTTTCGGTTTGAAATTGCAAGAAGTCAAAGACAATGCTGCCAACACGACTCCTAGATAGATAAATTTAGCTTTCATTGATTTAAAAATTAGTTTGTAAAATTTAAACTGACAGGATAAATAATTAGTTTTGAGGCAGGTTATTCGGCTATTCAATAATACCACATATTTGTAATATATCAAACTTCTTAATGATAATTCCTTCGCTGTTTTTTCGTTCGAAATCTATTAAATTTGGAGTGCTTAAACTTCAGGAAAAATAAATAGGTTAAACATTTTACCTATCCTTGTTGTAGTGATTACAGAAGATAAGGTTCCCTCGTCTTTTAAAGAATATTGCAGTTTAATTATGGAACAAAATATCGATTATATAGCCCTTAGTGAAAACGGAAACAAAAAGTTTACCGACGAAGATTACCCAGGAGCTATCTTAGATTACACTCAAGCTATCGC
The DNA here is from genome assembly GCA_026391295.1 of Bacteroidia bacterium. Classification (GTDB taxonomy): domain Bacteria; phylum Bacteroidota; class Bacteroidia; order Bacteroidales; family Prolixibacteraceae; genus JAAFHB01. The sequence continues at coordinate 52,408 of JAPLDS010000052.1, forward strand.
GCTAAATTCGAATGATGCTGAGCTTTACTATAACCGTGGCAACGCGAAATACAATTTAAATGATTTTTTCGGTGCTATTGCCGACTATAATGTGGCACTCGAGATTGACTCTGGCTACGACATGGTATACAATAATAGGGGAAATGCAAAGAATGCTTTGAACGATTATCGAGGAGCTATTGCTGATTATTCTGCTGCTATAACCGCCGATGCAGAGGATGCCACTGCGCTTTATAATAGAGGTTTTGCGAAGAATAGCATTGAAGATTTTAGAGGGGCAGTCATTGATTTTACTGCAGCTATTGCAATCGATCCGATGCATATTGAGGCTTATTACAATCGAGGGGTAAGCAATTTTTTCTTGCGGAATTATAAAAGTGCCATCACCGATTATTCAAAAGTCATCTCCTTGGAGCCATACGATTCAATGGCATTTTGTAGTAGGGGATTGGCCCGAAAAGGGTTAGATGATTTCGATGGATCGATCCGTGATTTTACGATGGCTATTGATCTTAATGGAGAGGATGTTGTTTCGTATTACAATAGAGCGTTAGCAAAAAATGCCCTATTTGACTATCGAGGTGCAATTGATGATTTCTCTATGGTCCTTGTTCTTAGTCCAAAATATACCTTGATCTATAATCTTCGTGGTCATGCCAAAGGTAATCTTCAAGATTATGCAGGAGCCATAGCCGATTATACCAAAGTTATAGAGGCGGAGCCAAACGACGTTCTGGCTTGGTCTAGCCGAGGATTTGCGAAAAATGCCATACAAGATTTTAGGGGAGCTGTAGCCGATTATACCAAAGTCATCGAGCTAAATTCAACCTATCCCTCCATTTACACCCATCGCGGGAATGCGAAATGCAACCTTAAACTTTATGGTGGAGCAGTAGCTGATTTCACTTCTGCTATCCAACTTAATCCTGATGATGCTGAATCGATCTATGCTCGTGGATTAACACGCCTCGATCTGGGACAACAGCATGAGGCAGCGTTAGATTTCCAACGAGCTGCTGAGTTGGGTTCTGCGGATGCCATAGAAGCTATTGCGAAATACTGCTAAATAGCATCAAATCATTCGTCTGTCTTATTTCTGGAAGTAACCATGATACCTCCCCATCCAATAGGGAAGTAGGAAATAGGCCCCATCATCTTCATGAGTTCCATTTGAACCTATTATAAACTCTCGTGGATTTGAATTCGCCTTCACAATACCTGCCTCTGGCGTAGGAATAATTCGTGTAGCTTGCGCTTTTCTAGAGCGGTCAATAAGCTGGTCGGCTTGCAGATCCCAGCGGTGACTATTATCCATAGTCCAGGTGATCATATCCATGGGGATAAGCTGAAGTTCCTCTTTGGCAATTGCTATATCACAATCTTTCTTGAGTGCTACACTTGCGATTATGTTCCATAGCGGAGTTCGATCGGGCTTCGCTGCGTTCCATGCTCGTTGAATACTTGTGGTATAAGTGGGAAGATGTTTAGTGTCTTTTGAATAAGCAAACAGTGAATAATAAGGAAGGTAGGTTAAGATATCATCTGAGTGGCTATTCTCATATGGAACGGCTCTCTTGGCCTCCAGTGTATTCTCTGCATAGTGATGCTTTTGAATCAGCATCTGATAAGCCTTTTCAAATTTTTGATCTCCAGTAATGTATACGGCAACTTTTAGGAAGGAGAGTATCTGCAGGGAATTAGTGCCTCGCTCATACCACCGACCTGGAACATTGTTCAGCGAATCGGGATTCCAAATGGCCCATTGTGTAGGCTTTCCATCGAAGTCAATAAATTGGAAGTTATTCGTGATAATATGAGTCATTTCACGGTCAACGAGCCCTTTTATTCGCTTTTTTGTTGGAGCATCTGCAACTAGATCATAAAAAAGTGGAATGGCAAATAGATGTCCGGCAAGCTCATCCGAGCTCGCATCATCGAGCCATTGCCACTTCCCATCGGCTGAAGGATGCCATTTTTTTGGATAGGGCGAACGCGACTGGATCACGGTATCAGAAGCGGCTGCAAAAGATCGTCCAGGCAACCCGCTGATTCCAGTTGCTGTTTCTAGTCGTTCTAGAGCTTCGTAGCTGTTAATTGCATTTTTTTTCGCTTCTGGATCTTTAGTGACTGCATATCTAAAGCACTCAGCTGCCAAATAGATTGCCGTCCAGAGTCCATCGTTATCGTTGGTGGTTTTTTTACTCGTCGACAAGTCTCCTGGGGTAGTTAATAGCGATTGACTAATTAACCCATATCGGTTGTGGCGCAGGCTGATTCGTTCTTCAAAGACCGAAGCTTTCTGCTCCAAGGTCATGGGTGTTTGTTTAATCTGACTGATTCCTGAGGGTGTTGCAATCCATACGGTATGCTCGTCCAGTGGAAGTATGTCATTGATTTTATTGTTTGGCAACCATCTCTTTCCATTGTAATAATGCCATGTTGAATCTTTCTTGATGGCTCCTTTATCGGTTCCAAGCCAGATAGTTTTATTGAAGGAGTGAATGGATGTGATTGGACCATAAGGGAGTCCGTCGGCACCTCTTAAAAGCCAATGGTCGCCATCTTTAGCTATACATCCGAGGGCAAAAAGTCCACCAAACACCACGTCATTTTTAGCTGTTGTCTCAAGGGCAAAATACTGTCTCTTTAGCCCTTTTGCCATCAGATGGGCATCCATATTAAACCACCCTGCCGCAATTCGGAGCAAAAGTCCATTATTGGTCGCAACCCATAAATCGCCTTTTTGATCGGCGGCTATAGCATGTACCCTTGACCCCGCTGCAATTGAGACTGAATGCCACGAACCATCATAGGTTAAAAGACCATTATTGGTGCCAACATGTAGCACCTTTTCATTCTCCCAGGCTAGACAACTAATGGTATCGTTTTGCGAATTCTCGGGAAGTTTAAGAAGAACGGTACTATCTCCATTTTGAATAAAATTCTTAGATGCCAGCCATATCTCATTTTTCTTGTCGAGCGTTGCCGTTTCCCAAACAGAATGGTTTGGTTTACCTGTCCAACTATTGTTTTGGAAGGAATAAATCCCATTTGACGTAACACAAGTAACTTTTTCCTTTGTTTTGAAAAGCTTTAAAATATTCGAAGATGCTAAATCGGGTAATTTTATATCGCTCTTTATCTCTTGTAGATAGGTTTCGTGAACGAGCTTTAAACCCACAGAGGGTTGAGATTTCGTGTTGAACTGTATTGAAAATACAAGAAGAATACTGCAGATTAATCGATCGATTTTCATCCTGAAAATTTCTTATTAAACCTATTTCTCAATGATCAATCCATGATACCTTCCCATCCAATAGGGAAGTAAGAAAAATGCGCCGTCGTCCTCGCCATGGCCATCCGAGCCTGAATCATAGAGATAGGTGTTACTGTTCCATTTTGATATGCCTCGCTCTGGAGTTGGAATGGGCCTAATTGCTTGTGCCTTGCCAAAACGATCGTTTAACTGGTCTCGGGGTAAATCCCAACGATGACTATTCTCCATTCGCCAGGTGATTAGATCCATAGGGATTTGTTGAAGCTCCTCAAGGGCAATCTTAAGATCGCAATCTTTTTTGAGCCCAATACTCGAAATGATGTTCCAGATTGGAATCCGATCGGGTTGCTCAACACGCCAACTGCGTTCGGTACTTTTTATAAATTTTGGCATTAGCTGAGCATCATTGGCATACCGCAGTAAGGTGTAGTTTGGTAAGAAGGCCAGTTCGTCATCCGAATGGTTGATATCGAAAGGTCCATACATCTTTTGCGGTATCATATTTTCGACATAGTGGTGTTTTTGTGTCAAGGTCTGATAGGCTTTTTCGAATTTCTGATCCCCGGTAACATGAAGACTCGCCTTTAGGAAGGCCAGTATCTGCATCGAGTTAATCCCTTTTTCGTACCACCAATTATTTGAGAAGTTTAAGGAGTCAGGAGTCCATACGGCCCAGCGTGTCGCTTTCCCATCGAGGTCTACGAGTTGGAAATTGTGATCAACGATGGTTCTCATCAATCTATGGACCAAGCTTTTAACCCGCTCTTTCATCTCAACTTCTGCCACTAAATCAAAAAATAGGGGATAGGCAAACATATGACCAACAATCTCGTCGGAGCTGGTATCACCCTTCCATTTCCATTTTTGATCAGGGGTTAAATGCCACTCCCCACCTTTGCCCGTATCTTCATCCGCTGCGGTGATTGATCGTGCCGGAAAGCCAGGCATTCCTGTCAGCTTCTCCAGTCGTTCGAGTGCTTCAAATGCTTTATTGGCATTTTTTTTCGCTTCGGGCTCTTTGGTAACTGCATATCGGTAGCTCTCTGCCGCTAGATAAATAGCTGTCCACAGTCCATCGTTATCATCTGTTCCAGTCCGACTTGTTGAAAGATCACCTGAAATACTTAAGCTAGATCCGCTAACCAATCCATAGCGGTCGTGACGCAGCCTGATTCGCTCTTCAAAGGCTTGTGCTTTTTGCACTAAGGTCATGCTAACCTCTTGAATCTGATTGATCCCTTTCGAAGTAGCCACCCAGGTGGTATGTTCGTCGAATGGGAGAATATCGTTGGTCTTATTGTCAGAAAGCCATCGTTTTCCATTGTAGTAATGCCAGGTTTTGTCTCTCTTGATAACACCTTTGTCGGTACCCAGCCAGGTGGCCTCTTTTATTGTTTTAATCACGGTGATTGGTCCATAAGGCAATCCATCGGCGCCTCTTAAGAGCCAGTGATTACCATCCGCAGCAATGCATCCAAAAGAGAATAGCCCACCGAATAAAACATCTCCAGCAGTTTTCCCATTTTGTAAGGCTGAATAATAACGTTTCAGACCGTTGGCCATTAAATCTTCATCTAAGTTAACCCATTGGTTATTCATCCGACGCAAGAGTCCTCCAGTTGAGGCTGCCCATAAATCACCTTTGGAATCTCTTAAAATTGAGTTTACTCGTTTTCCTGTTGAGCATGGGATCTCTGTCCAGCTGCCATTCCACGAGAGTAATCGATTTGTTGTTCCAATCCAAAGCGTTTCATTTTCTAGATAGAGACTTACAATGGTGTCTTGAGATGCTGTTTCCGGCAGGGTTAATTTTTTATCCTCACCCTCTTTTTGAATTGTATTCTGATTGGCAAGCCACACTTTGCCCAGCTTATCTATGGTGGCAGTAAGCCAGCCGGTTCCAGATGGTTTTCCTATCCAAGCTCCCTTTTCATAGCGAAAAACACCATTGGAGGCAACCGCAATAACCTTGTTCTCCTCCTTGAAGAGCTTAATAATTGTTGATTCAGCTGATTGAGGTAAGGCAATCTTAGTGCTTATCTCTTGGTAATACTTTCCGCTAATTACTGGCTTAATGGATTGTGCTGCAGCGGTCAAGCAGATTGCAGAAAATAAGATGCTAATTAGGCTGGATAAGATGATTCTTCGTTTCATGGTGTTATTCTTTAGGATTATTAAGTTCGTTTTATCTCTTGTTCAAGATTGATGATGATTTTTATCAAGGAGTCAGCTAACTCTTTATGGATTTGGTCGAAAGGAAGTATGGGCTCGCGCACTTGATCTGTTGGATAGATCTGTTGCTGATAAAGCAATCGTTTAAAGAAGTGGATCGAGATATCGAGGTGTTGATTTGAGAAGGCAAGAACGGGTAAGATCTTTCGAAATAAATCGGTCGCTTCCGCCTCTTTACCTTCCGTCCAAAGTTTATATATTTTGGCATATATCCAATGCATTCCCGTGGGCATAAACGCGTGAACACCTCTTTTCAAACCCTCAATCATTTGTGTGACTGCCCATCCTCCACTGATATTTAATCTCCCCTGCGTAAGGTTTAAGATCCGAGAGTATTTCACCCCAGCAGGTACTGTCTCCACTTTTAGGCATCTGAATGCGGGAATCCATCGCTTGTGGCATTCCAATCTTGAAGCATAATCATCTCAAGATCGATCTCTGCCAGTTGCATAAAATGACTTTTAAACTGTTCGTCATTCTGATAAGGGATCTGAAATAACATATTTCGACAACCTAATTCGGCATAAGCTCGTAGAAGCTTTTTGCTTTTTATAAGATCGGGTTCTCCTGCCCCGGCAATAACAGGCACTTGGCCATTGACCTCTTGAAGAACCGATTCGACCATTTGTATTCGTTCGGTTTCCGTAAGTTTGGACACTTCGGAAGCCATGGCAGGAACTAGAAACCCTGACACCCCAGCATTGATTGCCTCTCTGACATTTAATTTCAATGCCTGAAGATCAACCGAATTATCGGTCTTAAATGGAGTATTTAAAACCGTTACAATGCCAAAAAGGGGATAAAGTTCCTTCATGAGAAATTGAACAGTCCTGACTGCCTCGAAAGGTGTCAGGACTATTTTAATTAGTTAGCTTTATTTTTTCAATAACCAGATATCGCAAATTTTAGATTGATCGCGCCAGTTCATTTTTGATTCCTCTGGAATGTCAAACGTAACTTGAATCTTTCCATCGCTTACATATTTCGGTGAAAGTTGGAATTCTTTAAATTTCTCTAACTCCTTGCTGTAAACAGTTGGTGAAATACGTTCTCCGTCTACGCGGATTAAGGCATCGCCGTAACCAGCAATTCGTATGGTATAGTGTCCATTAGGATCAAGATCGGCATAGTCTAACTTTGGAAAGTTTTGATAAAGCTGCGTTGAAAGACGCTTGCGGCTTTTACCATCTTCCCACCAAGCTACATCAGTAGCATCTTCGGTGCGGGTTTTTACGCGTGGTCCTTTAGAGATATCTGAGATGTTATCGTAATAACTTCCTGGACCTGGATTTTCCCAGGTGCGAATGACATCAAGACGATCAAGCTTCTCCTTTTCAGTGGCCATCTTACTTACCTTCGCAAACTCATCAGTAAGCCACCATCTGTTGTTTAATGGGTAATCAAGGAAATCAAGGATTGCTCCACGTTCAGACCCGCTGGCGTGGTATTTTGCCACACTAGTCTGCATTCCAATAGACTTGTTTAAAGCTTCACAGTAATAGACAATCCGTTCTCTTAGAGAAGGCGAGATCTTTTCGTTATCTCCTTTATTTACGACGGCTAAAGCTTCAGTCATGGCTTTTTCAGACCCAATTTTGGTTGCTGTGCCTAGAATTTGATTTGCCTCTTTCTCAAGCTCTTGCTCATAGACTTTTCTTCTTTTTACATAGGTGTCGTAATATGAACGCATCACCAACTGTTGCCAGCGCCAGTTTCCTTTTAGCTCAGGATGTTTCGCTTCGAGATTTTGCCAGAATGCAAAAGTCGTTTCAATACCTCCATTTTCCTCTACAGGTCCAACCCAGTTGCGCTCCAATGCTAATATCCCATCGGCACCAGCCTCAGCTACTGTAGAGCCGAAAAAGAAACGCGAATATTCGACCATAACCTGACGGACATCTTTTTCAGGATTCCAACCCATCTGGCTCCAGGTGACCTTGTTGACATCATCATGAACACCATCAGAATAGGTAAGAAAACCATCAGTTAAAGGGGCAAAGCGATTGTGAACCTTTGCATAATAATACGGTTGAGGATTGCAAATTTCACGTCCTTCTGTTAGAGCATAAGCCTGATCCCAGTTTTCAGTAGGGTATTGACAGCGTATGGTATGGGTTACGTCAGGATAATGGCGGTGTTTGTATTGTTTCGGTAACCGGAAACGTGATTCTGCTAAATCCGGACTACTTGGGCCATTCGCCACACCAGTAAGCCAGTCGGGTTTATTAGCCTCTAGATATTCATAGAAATAATTTACTTGTTGATCATTAAATCCTTGTAATGAAATCCACATACCAGCTTTAGGATGAACTTTTTTAAGTTCTGCAGCAATGGCTTTTAGGAAGGGCATAACGAATTTAGGATCGTTGCTACCTGGATCGCCTCCAGGGAAGAAAATACCATCTAAACGAGCGCAACTTTTATAGAAATTGATATGCTTTTGGACTTCTGCTTTGAAAAGTGCATCATTAGAAAGATCGACATCAGCAGGTGTCCATGCCCAATAGTCAAGTCCATAATTGTTACAGATCTCCGACATTTTTGCATTAATCATATCGCGCGGGAAACGCATCACTGGCCCAAGAGGTCCGTCATGAAAAGGGATATTCTCAATGCTATTGGTACCAAATAGCGCCAGTTCACGGAAGTAAGTCTCAAACTGTGAAGCATCCCATGAATCCCATGAATTAGCCGTATTGCGATACCCAATTTGATGACCACGAAGTGGGTAAGCAGGTGAAGTAGCGATTTCAATGTTCTTTGTGACTAGAATCTTGCCTTTTGTAAGTTCTGCTGTTCTAAGAAATTGACCAATAGCAAATACAACAGCTCTTTCATCAGCACCAATCAACCAAAGTACATCTTGACTACCTGCTTTCCCAAGCACAAGTCGCAACCCTTCTGGTTTATTCTCCGCTAGGTTGTCGCCTGACCTTTTAGGGACATCTAATCCATTAACTTGAGTATCGCTTGATTTGGCTAAGATAATTAAAGAGCTAGCTCCAGACTTTGAAACCAATGGCAATTTAATAGCTGTGTGTTTGGCGACTTCTTCCTGTAAGACGCGAATGGCAGTTTCTCGAACCGGCGAGTTTATCCCCGTCGATGCGACAATAGATGCTTTTGATAAATCGATATTTTGCGCAAATACGTTTACTCCAAGGAGCAGAATCGTTGCAGCAAATAGCGATCGGATAATAAGAAATTTAGTTTTCATGGTTTTGAAATTAGTATTTAGAGTTGATTTATTTTTTGATCAGCCAAACATCGGAGATATGCGAATATTTCGACCAGCGAAGATGCGACTCTTCAGGACGGTCGAAAGTTACTCTCATCTTTCCATCTTGGGTTATTGCTCTTGGGATAACAAATGCTTTAAACTCCCCAATCCCTTTATTGTAAACGGTTGGCTCAAGTCGCTCACCATCTACGCGAATTAGGGCATCGCCTAATCCACTTACCCGGATTATATATTTGCTTGTAAAATCAAGATCGTTGTATTCTAAGATTGGCTCAATTTGGAATAGCTGAGAAGATAAACGCTCACGCGTATTTCCTCCATTCCACCAGGCCACATCTGTGCCATCATAGGAAGTCGTTTTTACATGTGGACTCGACTCAATATTAGAGACATCATCATAAAAACTGCCAGGTCCTGGATTCTCCCAATCTCGAATAATGGTAAGACGATCTAATTTTTGTGCTTCGTTACTCATGAGCTTAATCTTCTTAAACTCATCGGCAAGCCACCATCTGTTATTGAGGGGATAGTTTACAAATTGCAGAATACAGCCTCGTTGCGAGTTGGCAGCATGATAGTGCTCAACATCGGTTTGCAAGCCAATGGTTTTGAATAAATCATCACAGTATTTTACAATCTTTTGATGGATATCGGTATTGATTGGCTTCGTTTCGGCTTGATTAACTAGTTCCAACGCTAATGACATTGCTTTTTCTGATCCAATCTCAGCTGCTGTTCTTAGAATTTTATTGGCTTGTCTTTCAAGTTTCTGCTCATAAATTTTGCGTCTATGCTGATAGGTGTCATAATATGAACGTAAGACGAGCATTTTCCACCTCCAATTTGTGAGTAGTTGCGGATTCTCAGACTCTAGTTTCTTCCAGAACTCAAAAGTTGTTTCAATACTTCCGTTTGTGGTAATTGGTCCTGACCAGTCGTGCTCTAAGGCATTAATTCCATCAGCCCCTTTTTTTGCCAGTGAAGATCCAAAGAAATAACGACAGTAGTCGGTAAGGATCTCGTTGACATCTAATTCGGTGTCCCACCCTTTCATACTCCAGGTTACTTTGTTCACGTCGTCATGACAGCCGTCTGAATAAGAAACAAATCCGTCAGTTAATTTTGCACTGGCAGCATGGATTTTGGCATACTGATTCGGTCGTGGATTGATTCCCTCTCGTCCGATCGTTAACATATAAGCCTGATCCCAATTTTGCATCGGATAGTCGCATCTTACATTATGGGTAATGTCAGGATAGTTGCGGTGCATATATTGCTTGGGTAGACGAAAGCGTGTCTCCGCAATTGGCGGACTGCCTGGGCCAGTAACAACTCCTTTTAGCCAAGCGGGACTGTTTTTTTCAAGGTATGAATAGAAATAATCAATCTTTTCGGCATTAAATCCTTGCAATGAAATCCATACCCCAGCTCCTGGATGGTATTTATGCAGTCGATCGTTTAACTTCTGCAAGAAAGGAAGTACATCACGTGGGTGGTTCTCACCTGGATCACCTCCAGGGAAAAATACGTTGTCAAGTTTCGGACAGCTTTTGTAAAACGCTTCAGCTCTATTTAATTCTGCTTCTTGTTTTGAGGCAAGCGACAAGTCTGCAGATACAGGTGTCCAAACCCAATAGTCAATCCCATACAAAGCACATAATTCACTGATTCGAATATTCATCTCTTCAGGAGAGATCGTGAATAATACGCTGTCGTCTCGGTCGCCTAAAGGAATCGTCTCAACGGCATTGGTGCCAAAAACGACTAAGTCACGAATGTATTGTTCGTATTTTTTTACGTCCCATGCATCGTATGAATTGGCATGATTGCGGTAACCTAATTGATGACCCCGAATAGGCTGCATGGGTGAAGTTGCAAAGTCAAGAGGTTCCTCTAAATTGATTTTATGATTTGTCATCGTGGCGGTGCGCAATAACTTGCCAATCCCAAATAGGACACCACGGGTGTCAGCACCGATGATCCAAACAATCGTTTTGTCTTTACTTTTCTCACTGACAATCCGATATCCCTCGCTTTTATCTTCGGGTAGATTGGTGCCAGCTCTTTTGGGCACTTTTACCCCATCGAGATTTTCATCTTTTGAGATGGCCAAGGCGATAATGGTTGACTTGTCCCAATGCTTTGAGAGTGGAAATGTTATTGAAGTTCTCTTTGCAACCTCTTCCTGCAATACCCGAATAGCCGTCTCCTTAACAGGGGAAACTAGTGACGGTGAAGCTAGTATGGTTGACTTCGACAGGTCGATTGGTTGTCCAAATAGCAGTGCATGACTCGATAGCAGAAAGCTTACGATCAGCGCTTTAAAAAGATATGTCTTTTTCATTTGTGATTTATTAATGGCATGGCTGTCCTTATCATTCCTTCTGCGATAACATCTCCAAGGTCTGGTCCGTAAAAGCTAACACTAGACTCATAACCTTCACCATAAAGATATTGTTCGCGACTGAGGATATAACTAATCCATTCGTTGGCTAGACCCCCGATGGCTACATATTTTGATCCGTTTGCTCGTAATGCTTTTTTTACCCGCTGTCCTAAAACAGCAGTCATCTCACCCGGTGCACCAGCTATCACTAGATCGCCGATCCTTATGGCACCAATGCCAACCTCCTTGGGTCCTAATACATCCATCACCACTTTGACCGTTTGAGCATTAAGTCCATATTCTTCCCCTCCAGTTTTCATGAATGAGGGGTGAGCTGCATGTTGAGGTAATTTGGAGGTTGTATAACTAGATTTGAATTGCTGAACTTTATTTGGGGTGATCGTTTGATACAATCCAAATGCTTTTTCAGCAATGATTTTTCCGTAGATCTCAATTTTATCGTACGCTTTTTTCGGACTATTTAAAACGGTAGACATATCGCCTTCTGAGCCATTGTAATACATGGCGATTACCCCTTGTCCAATTAAATTTTGAAGTGTGGTTTGTAAATACCCCGGCCATTCAGCAGAGGTTAGCATATCCTGACCGCTAATAAACGTTGGGTGGGCAGTCCAATTGACTAAGACTGCCAGCGGTTTCCCGTTTAAAAGATCTACTCGGGTTACCAGAAGTTCTTTGTCGATATCTGGATCTTTGCGACGGTTGCGATTCAGCCCCTCTAACGTAGCGCTTCCAGTTCCAATTTTTACTGAATTATAATTTTGATCGGCAGCTTTTACTAAGGTGACTAATTGATTCACCACAAATTCGAGAAGTTCAGGTTGAAAGATTCCTAGATTCGCATTGTTTAGATTGTTCTTGCTGTTCAATGCGGCCATTTCTAAACTGCCATGCGAATGACTCGGCAGTAGCATCATATTCTCTAAGTCCCATCCCATTCCTGGTAACCTCTTGATCAAGTCGGTCTTGACATTATTCGGAAGTCCTAAAAGATCAAGAGTGATTATGGCATACTTACGATCTCCCTTTTTTAGCACCAATGCTTTGGCATAAATGGAGTCATGAACAGCTTCCGCTGGCTTATTCATCCGCTCGCCATAGCCGCCTAATGGATATTTCATCGAGATTGGTGGCGTAATAGATATGGAAGATGCGTTCGCTTTTAACGGACTTGCTTGTGCCGTGAATCCGCATGAAAGAACTAAAAGTAGAAACAGAATTGAACTTTTCATCTGAGGTTTTTCAGGTGCGCTAAGTATTTTTCCTTTTAATGAGGTTTATTATTTTATAAAAATTAGATTGCAATCCAGCGCAGTATTTGGCCAGATTGCAATCTAAATATTTGATCTAGCTTTTCCAGAGATCTTCGCCATATTCCCACCCTTTTCTAACGGGTTCTTTGATGTATTGATCTAGCTCTGGATGACCAATGGCTTTCATATTGACCGCGTCGTAGTCGAAGCGTGTATTAAAACGTTGAGCTAAAATTCCAACAGCAGCTAATTCACTTAGTGGTGCAGAATATTCAAAGTTAGCACCTGGAATTGGTCCAGTACCTTTTATTGCTCTGATCCATTCAGCTACTGGTCCACCTTCGACACGCGGGATAGTCTGTTTAGGCATATTCTTAAGGAAGCTTTTCCAGTCTTCATCTGGGATAAGCAATTTTGGATCGGCAGGTCTACCACCGGTGATCAAAGAGGCTTTACTTCCAACCATAATCATACCCCGTCCAGGCATTGTTTTTAATCCCCATTCAGGTCTGTTTTCTGGTTTCTCACCACCATCATGCCAAGTGAGCGATACGGGAGGTTTAGCTCCACGCGCTCCAAATTGGAATTTAATAATTGATTTATCACTTACGAAACCATCACCAGACGGAGATCTTAATGTTGCATCAACAGAGAGTGGCAACCCTAAATCGAGTGCCCAGTTTGGGGCATCAAGGGTATGACAACCCCAGTCGCCTAAACCACCATTGCCAAAGTCGTACCAGCTTCTCCAGAAACGTGGAAGATACATCGCGCTATATGGTCGCATTGCTGCTGGCCCTACCCAGGTATCCCAGTCTAAAGTTGCAGGAACTGGCTCTCCTTTTGGTGGGTAACTTTCTGGTTTAGTGAAATATCCTTTCGGATCAAACTGCGGTCCTTCAAACCAAGCAAGAACCTCTTTCACTTCACCTAAGATGCCAGCTTCGTACCACTCTTTAACGTAACGAATTCCCATGGTTGCATGACCTTGGATACCCATGGTATTGATTACGCCGTAATGTTTTGCCGCTTTTCGCAACGTTCGAATCTGCCAAATATTATGCGCAAGTGGCTTCTCAACATAAACGTGTTTGCCTAATTGCATCGCAGCCATCGCAGCGGGAAAATGAATATGATCAGGTGTGGCTATGATAACTGCATCGATATCGCCAGCCATCTTGTCGAACATCACCCTAAAATTTTTAAATCGTTTGGCATTGGGGAATGTTTTGAACCCTTCAGCTGCAGCCTCATCATTGACATCGCATAGTGCAACAACATTTTCTAGGGCGCAGTCGGCATGATGATCTAAGGCACGACCTCCTACACCGATAAAGGCAATATTTACTTTCCCTGGCTTACAAGCTGCCAGTCCAGGAAGGAGCGCTGCCCCAGCTGCCACTGCTGCTGATTTAGCAATAAATGATCTTCGAGTTAAATTTTCCATTTTTTGAATGTTAGTATATATGTTTTATTGATTCTTCGGTTTGATCCAAATTCTTGATCGGGCGGCCATGTTCAATGTTAAATGAGTCCCCGATGTAGGAATTGTTTTTCCTGAAAATGCGTCCAGGTATTCACCACTCTTTGGAAGCTCTATATCTACAGATGTGCTCTCTTGATTGTAATTATGCACAATAAAACTCTGATCTTCTAATTGCTGAAAGGTTACCCTTGAGGGTGCAACTAAGATAGGGTTTCCTTTGACCTGAAAAGCCGATCGTAAGGTGTTAGCCCAATTTTGAGGAAATTCAATTAATCCAATCTGACGAGGTGCTAGCAATACTTCTCCGACGGCATCAAAATCTTGTTGCGAAAAAGTATGGGTATTTAAAACAATGCAGTTGTTGAGCTGCACCATAAACGGATTGTTTTTTGAGATCTCAAGTACTGTCTTTGCTTTTGTTGGAACAACAAGATAATCCGTGACCAAAGCAAATTTCAAAGGTTTACTAATGCCCGCCTCTAAAATGGTATTAGAACTGCTTGAAGCTGCTTCGATAGGCCATTTTATCCCCGCTAGATCAGCGATGGCTTGGCCATCTTTTGCACTTGCAATAAACCCTGTCGTAAAGACTAGCTTAGCTCCGTTGGCTAGCGATTTTTTGATCTTTACTAAGATATCTAAATCGGTAGCTGCTTGAGCTGGCAAAAAGACTACGGGGCTATTTTCGGGGTATTTTGAGTCTGGAACAAGTGAAGTTCCAAACATGCCGATATAATCCATAATATATAAATCGCCTTTGGCATCACTATTGGCTGGCTTGTATCCGACTGCTCCGACAACTGGATGCTGAGCGACAGTCTTCGCTAGATTTGCTAGTTTTTCAAAATCTTGTCTTAACAAATGATGACCAGGATGACTCGAGAGGAAATTATCAAGGTTGAAAAGCACAATCTCTTTTGATCCCGCAAGCACTGATTGATAGGCTTGATCGATAAAATCTAGATCCGTGCAATCGATGTGGTCAAACCAAGATCCACCAATCTTAGGTCCAGAAAGTGTGGCCAGCCATCGGTAATTGATAAATCCCAGATAAGGCTGAATAAACCCTAATCGCTGGGTATATTGGCCACGTGTTTCGGTACCTACCCAAACACCATCAAACATCGCCGGTTCGGTGGCAACGTCGTAACCAAAAAGATGAAATCGATCGTACCATTGCGGATATTTAATAATGATTTTTATCGCTGGATTTTTTGCTTTAGCGGGCTTGATAAAAACGGATTGAGCTAATTCAGTTAGTAATGATCTTCTATATTCCGACCAGCTGCGATCACCTTTAGCAGCCTTTGACTCTAAACTTGTATCGGCCGTGCAGAAGAAATCATCGACTATAAATTGATCGAAGAAGGGCGCGGAGTCTTCCATCACTTTTCGAATATCGTTTTGGGTTTTTGGATTCTGCCAGTTAAGCCAGCCTAGCTTAGCCTCTTGAGCAACGCCAAAATCTTTGCCCGGGACCGTGGCTATGCCACCGATCACTTCAAATCCATTCTCTTTTAGAAATTCGACACTGCTTTTTAATAAAGCCGGGGGTATAACAAGTCCACTGCGATAGGCCTCCACATAAACTCTGGTAATCCCACTGCAATGTAAGATAGAGAGCACTTCGCGCCGTCCTTCCTCCGTGGTGAAATATTCATTGATAGTTTGAGCTATCACATAAACACTAATCTGCAGATCTCCCTTGCGCGATTCTGCAAGTGCTTGCATGTCCTTAGCGACATGAACCTTTTGGACACAACCCACAGAGGCTAATGCCAAAATTAAGATGAACAAATAGCTTAGAATCTTTCTCATTAGTCAGATTATTTAGCAACCTCGATTTTCCACTCGGCAAATTCAACCGTGTATTGACGTTTGTCGGGACCACCAGCCGCTAGCCCAAGATCAATAGAGCTGTGCAACTCTGGAATATCTTGAGTATGTCGTTCGATAATCCAATTCTGACCGTCGAGACTGATATAGCCACTGAAATGATCTCCATGGCGTACCATCTTGAGGTATAACGGCATCTTCGAATTCTCAGGTAAGTTCTGACTGCTAGCTTTGTGCATACATCCATTGGCAAACTCATCATACTGAATACCGGCTCTTCCTGGTGTGCCAAAGACTAGCACAGACCCTTTGCTTCCTGGTTGAACATCGAAACTCTGAGAGATGTCGTTTCGTGCAAATAGCCCAGACCGGAACCATTCGTGGGTGCGATCGCTAAAGCCTGTGATTTTTACGGTAGCTACAAAGTCCCCTTTGATTCCTTTTAGATAGACTGCTCCGTATGAATCTTCAGCATGGTAAAAATCTGATCCACTAGCCGTGATCTTGTATTTGTTAGTTGCCCCATCGGCTGAAATCTCAGATGGCTTAGCCTTAGCGGAGCAATATTGAAGTAGTTTTTCTTTTGATAAGTCAAGTGCTCTAGATTCAAATATCTGAACTGTTTTCTCTGTACTATTTTCAATTCGAACTTTATGATTTCCAATCGAAGAAGAAAGCATGAAACTCACCTCTTTCGATTCGTTTTCTTTAAGTTCAAGCGGTTGATTTTGAGTGTTTTGTTGATCGATAAATAGACGAGCATTGAGTTTTTGAACTTTACCAGTTAGATTTTTTGCTGTCGCGGTAGCTTTTAAAACTTCTCCATTTAGTGCACGATCTTCGGAAAGGATAAAGTTTTCAAATACAACAGTAGGCTTTTCTCCTTCTACTTTAACTGTCTGATAAGGCGATGAGCCAATCGCGACTTTATGCTCTCCTGCATCATATATCCGTATTTCAAAATCAATTTTTCGTTGATTGTTGCGAATGACAGGGAAGAGCTTCTGCTGATAGATCTTGCCATCTAAATAAAATTCAATCGGGGATGATCCCGTTGAGCCGCTGTTGTTCACCGTAGCCGAAACTCGCACAATGCTCCCTGCTTCTATCGCCCCTGACTTTGTCACTAAGGACGCATCAATTTTTAAGTCGGAGATTTGAAACTTAGGATCACCATCAATGATAATCTCAGGTGCATTCAGTGGTGGCTCAATTTTGAAGTTCCGTTGATAGGTATTGTCTTCAATCATCGCCGCACATAGCTTCATCTCGCCTTGTTCGAGATTATAGTAGATGTTCTCTTCAGAAACCCATCGTGATGACATGTTGTCGAACCAGAATCCTACGTTGTCATTAAAAAAGCCAGCTCTTACGTCATGAACAAGATTTTTGCGAATGACAGAGTTGAATGTTAATCCTGCTGTTTTAATGGCTCCTGAATCATCTGCATCTCGTTGTACGTCGTCGAGGTGATTGTATTCTACCACATATCCACCGTCGATAGCTTCTTCTAAATTCGACCATCCACCGATATCGATGCCATAACGTCCTCTGGTTTTTGTGAGGTAGTTATGAGAGATAGTGGTCATTAAGGTATTATTGGCAAGGATATTCACCCCTCCGCAGTCGTAAAGTTTATTGTATTGAATGTATGTTTCGCGGACGATGTCACGACTATCGCCTGGCCTGGCAGCGCCAGTCGCATAAATCCCTCCGTCGTCAAGAGTCTCA
This sequence comes from Bacteroidia bacterium, assembly GCA_026391295.1. Classification (GTDB taxonomy): domain Bacteria; phylum Bacteroidota; class Bacteroidia; order Bacteroidales; family Prolixibacteraceae; genus JAAFHB01. The sequence continues at coordinate 69,871 of JAPLDS010000052.1, forward strand.
AAGCGGCTCCGAAGAATTTGAGTCTGATAACATCCTCTTTTTATAGTTATACCAGTTCCTAGACAAGAGCGTACTTCGCCATCAACAAATTCGCAGGCGTGAGCATATTCATAACTTATTGCACTGCTTGAAACGTTCGAAGTTTCTAATACCCCTGTCGATCCATCAACGCCATCATAGTTGCCTTTGCTGATATTTTTACCTGTTATTGCTCCTTCAAAAGTTAATCCATAGATGCGAAGATTTCGAACTGGCTTATCGAGTTCTCCTCGAACTTCAACCAATTGATTGATCATCGGTGCTCCAACTTGGGCAGTGTTAGGATTTGCAATATTGCTGGTTGGAAGGTAGCTGATCTCTTTTAATTTCTTATCGAAAAACCACTCGCCGGGGGCATCCATAAGTGATTTAACATTCTCTACATAAAATCTTGGAGGGACAATCACAACCCCTTCTTGAGGAGCCTTGAGAGATGCTACGCCTTTCTTTGTGTCAATCTTTACAAAGCTATTAATGCCTGTATGCCAGCGTAAAAGCATTACAACACGATTGCCTGTTAAGTCTTTCCAAGGAAGAAGATCGCCTTTTTTAAAGTAGAGCTCTTCTGTGTTTTTTGAGATTACAGGAGGTACAAAATAGCCCTGGTTGGGTGTACGGGCCAAGACTTGTTTTTTGCCATTTGCGATAAGCATCGCAACAGAGTCTGCCTCAAAATGGGCACTCCAGACTTTCCCTTTCTGGGTCCAATTGGTAATCGGGCGCTCTCCGGTTATAACCGGTTTCTCTCCAGGATAGGCCGCATAGGTGACATAATGATCTTTTAGTTTGTGGTATTCAAAAGCTCCAGTGGGAAGATTTGTCTCCACACGCTCACCACCATCGGCAGGTTCGAAAACTAAACGCTGAGTTAAATTGTAATGTCCTTCACGGATATACACAAGGATATCTTTCCCTCTTCCTAAGGGGTGAGGCGATCCGATCCATCGTTTTTCGATTGGCTTGCCTTTAGGGAAGAATACCTTCGATTTTAAATCTCTAACAGCTTTTTGAGCTCTTTTTATCGTTAGAAACGGTCCATCACTTTTAGTGCCATTCGGCTCAGAAAGTGTTCCACTCCAATTGTCATTGCCATTTGTTGAGACATAAAAATCGGCTTTTGCAGGATAGCTAAACGGAAGCCATTTATCACCATGTAACAGCTTTCCATCTCTTGCGGGAGTTGTAGATTGCGCATAAATAGACGCACTAAATAAGATAGTTAAAGAGAGAACTAGTTGAAGCTTAATTCTCGATGAGGAAAATTTGATGCGATTGCTGACCAAAATTTTTTTCATGTTTGAGAAGCAGGTTAGTTTAGTACTGTTAGTTGTCGGTTGTCGAATTCAAACCTATTTATTTTGGGGGACTAAATACAATGGGTTTTTGACTTTTGTCTATGGTTTTTTAACTAATTTAGGAAAATATTACGATTTAAAACTCTAAAATAGCGAAATATCTATCGAATTGAGGTAAAATAACCGAAGTGTTTCACTTAGAGAATTGATTACTTTGTCTTGTTGAGGCCAATATTTAATTGTAAGCAATAAATTTAAAAGTCTAATTTAAGTTATTATTCTCAACTATAAGCCAACTAACTTCTAACATCGCATAAAATGAACAAGGTTCTTCTTATCCTGATCTGCTTTATAGGGATTGTCTTTTCGGTGCAAGGTCAAGATATTTTCAAATCGCTTCCGCTGGAACAAGCATTTCAGAACCCTACCAAAGACTATTGGCCTCATACCCGTTGGTGGTGGCCTGGAAATCCGCTTTCTAAAGCAGAGATAACCTACGAACTTGAGCAGATGAGGAGCCATGGGATCCGAGGTGTTGAGCAGATCTCAATGGCAGACGTTTATGAGAAAGGTAATATTCCATACTTGTCAGATGAGTTTATGGAGATGCTAAAACATACGGTTAAGGAAGCAAAACGTTTGGATATGGAAGTCTCGCTGAATTTTGGAGGACCCGGTTGGATCATTGGAGGCGAATGGGTGAAGGAGGAAGAAAAAAGTAAAGATATGGTTCCTACGTTCGTTGATCTATCTGGTGGTCAGGTTTTCAATGGGATTTTGCCGGATCGACTTATTCAAACAAAACGATCATGGGAGCATCATTCTACTCAATTAGATGGCCATGAGACACTTTTGGCTGTGGTGGCTGGTCAGCTAGGTAAGGATGGCAAAATCATAAAAAACAGTTTGGTGAACCTTACCAGCAAGGCCTCAGGAAAGAAATTAAGTTGGACTGCACCTGCTGGAGAGTGGCGTTTGATGGCTTTTTGGCTGAAGAAAAATGGAATCAGCAATGCGGTGGATCACTTTAATAAGCAAGCCATGGAACACTATTGTGACTATCTGGGGACTAAGTTTGTAGATGCATTAGGAGACGAGATTGGCAAGACTGTGGACTCATTTTTTGCAGATAGCTTCGAACTTGCAAACTTGTCAAGTGGGTTAAATTGGTCGACTGGCTTATTAGAAGCATTTCAAAAAGAGAAAGGCTATGACCTGGCCCCCTATCTTCCTGCAATCTGGTGGGAGGTTGGCGATGTAACGCCTAAAATTCGGTTTGATGTTAACGAGTTCTTGCACCACACCGGTTTAAATACTTTTTTTAAAACCTTTTTGGGATGGTGCGAGGACCATCATATACAAGGACGAATTCAAGCCTATGGTTTTAATACCGACAATATTGAAGCTTCAGGAATGTCGCATATCCCAGAGATGGAGATCACTGCCGGCGAGAAAGATGCGGCCGACTGGTTCGATACTCGCATTGGACCGAAGCAATATGTGGCCTCAGGTGCTCATATCTATGGACGAAAAGTGGTGTCAGCAGAGGTCTATACTTTTATCCATTGGGAGCGTTACCGCGAAACCCTCGAAGAGTTAAAAATTGCAAGTGATGGATACCTTTTGGCTGGGGCTACAAAATTCTACAATCATGGTTTTAATTTCTCCCCCGAACATCAGGTTTCGCCCACTCGATCGCTCCCTTTTGCGGCGTATATTCAACCGCAGAATGTATGGTGGAGCCGACATCGCGCTCTATTCTCCATTGGCAAATCAATGGGCCCTTAACGCACTAAATATGCGCCGCTGGACACGCGACTTTAATTGGGGTGAACTTGGTACTTTATTGGTCTCAAATGGATATAACTACGACCTGATCAACGATGATGCCCTGCTGCATTTGACTAAGATTGAAGATGGAAAACTTAAAATCAGAAACCAAAATTATAAGTTGCTAATACTCCCAAATGTGGAGACCATCCCATTGAAGACGCTAAAATTTATTGAGAAATATATTGAGTCGGGAGGTATTGTTTTGGCACTCGAACGCATTCCAGAACGGTCAACAGGGCTTACTAATTATGTTCAATCAGACAAGGCGGTTAAAGAGTTAGCGAACGGATTATTTAATAAGCCTAAGGCAGAAGTGGGTAAGCCAATTGACCCTTATGGTCTTTCTGGACCTGGCATCGTGGAGGGAATCAAGATGAATCCTTATGGTAAAGGTGGAACATATCAACTGAAAAATGTGATCGATCGTCAAATCTGGTGGGATAAACGGAGTAGCTCGCTCGATCCATTCTTGGAAACTATTCGAAAACATATCGCTCCCGATTTTGGTATCGACTTTATCGAGGAAGGGTTGCGTAAGAATGATGGACTAACATTTATGCACCGTAAAATTGAGGATAAGGATTTTTACTTCGTTTCTAATGTTCAAAATAAACAGAGCAATATCCCCGTTACATTTAGGGTATCCAATAAGCTAATCCGGAAATGGAATCCTTATACTGGTGAGATTACTCCGGTTCTGAATTTCAATGAGGTAAAAGATGGAATCAAAGTTCCTTTAAGTTTAGCCCCTTACGAATCGCTGTTTTTAGAATTTTCGCCTGGTCAGCCTGAACAATATCTTGCCAATTCAAATCTTACAGAGGTTCGGGAGTCAGGAACAAATCAACTTCAGGCGGTGGCAACTCAGAATGGCAACTATTCGTCAACCTTAATTTCTAAGGGTGCTTCAAAAACAGTAAGCACTGCCGTGACAGGTATTCCAGCTGTTTATAATGTTTCTGGAACTTGGAGCTTAACCCTTCAGGATCAACAAAATCAATCCGCTACCAAGAAACTGGAATTCTTAACCTCTTGGACTGCGAGCGCTGAGACCCGAAATTTCAGTGGGACAGGACGGTATGAGATAAGTTTCAATTTGACTGACGAGTATTTCTCCAAAGACCTTCAATTAAAGTTAGATTTGGGCAAGGTTGGTGAAGTTGCTGAAGTGACTCTGAACGATCAGAATCTTGGCATTGTATGGATGCAAGGACAGCAATTAGAAGCGACAAAGGCAGTCAAAAAGGGAGAGAATAAATTGGTTGTTTTGGTGACAAACACTTTAATCAATCGAATCTCTGCGATGAAAGAGCCTCCCGCAATTCCAGCTGAATTGATCCCTCGATTTGGTGGTGGAGCAAAAAATCCTGAGAATCCTCGTGAGTTTGGCTTTAAGGCCTTGCCAGTCTCTGGATTAATAGGCCCAGTTCGTATTGTTCCTTCTAAGATAATGACTATTAAATAATTATATCTCAATAATCAGATTTTATGAAAACGCTTTTAATTTTTGCTTTTGTCCTTTCTCAATCGTTGCTTTTTGCCAATCCTGCCCCCGTGCAGTTGCCTCATGTGAAAGTGAAGATCACGGTCTCAGATGAGGTTCGTTCCTCGTTTGTCAAGGGTGGTCGGATCTTGCTTTATGTAGGAACAAATAGTCATAAAGAACCGCGCAATAGTTCTGAATTTGTGATGGGCATCAACCCGAAAGATTGGAATTCATCGCAGTCGTTTGAGTTAGACATCGCTTCACCTAGCGTAATGCATACCAACATTGAAGCCGACTTTTTGAAGACAACAAAAAAAGTGTATTGTCAAGTGATTTATAAGCAGAATGTCGATGATGGTCAAGCAAATATACCTGGCAATATCTATAGTACGGTTGATTCGGTTAGTCTGGTGAATGGTGCTCATGCCACTCTTAAACTAAAAACCATTATACCTCCATTTGAGATTGTAGAGCATAAATTTGTCAAGACAGTTATTATCAAAAGCAAGCTTTTGTCTGATTTTTGGAAACGACCACGCGAACTAAAAGCATCTATTCTTCTTCCTGCAAGCTATTATGATAATCCAGGTAAGTCGTACCCTATTTGCTATCGTGTTCCTGGCATCAATGGTCGCTACGATGGGGTGAATGGTATGGTTAAGAATAAAGATTTTATGGATTGGTGGTTTGCAAAAGAGACTCCACAGATTATATATGTCTTCGTGGATTCGCAAGGTCCTTATGGCGACTCCTACCAAGTTGATTCTGAAAATAACGGACCATGTGGACAAGCGTTAACCGAAGAGCTAATACCTGAAATTGAGAAACAAGTACACTACAATAAAGATTCTGGCAAACGATTCCTTGCTGGAGCCTCTACTGGAGGATGGGTGGTCTTAGGATTGCAGATTTTTTATCCTGATTTCTTTAATGGGACTTGGTCTTATAGTCCAGATCCAGTTGACTTCGAACATTATGGATTGATCGATATTTACCACGATGAGAGTGCATTTTACAATCGCTTTGGTTACCTTCAACCTGAGTCGCGCACCATTTATGATGAGCCCCGCGGTTCGATGAAAGAGGCTATCGAAGATGAAAATGTAATAAGTCAAACCAACACGTATGCAATTTCAGGTAATCAGTTTGGATCATATAATGCCGTATTTGGTCCAAGAGGTAAAGATGGACTTCCAACTTTAATGATCGATCCGATTACGGGCAAGATTGATCATGCCATTGCTAAGCAATGGGAAAAATATGATCTCAAAAAAGTCCTTCAAAAAAACTGGTCTGTTCTCGGACCTAAACTACAAGGTAAGATCTGGATATGGAGCGGCGATAGCGATGGATTATATTCTAATGTAGCGACTCGTTTCTTAAAGATTTATCTCGATAAGACAGAGAATCCAAAATCTGATGCGAAAATTTCATTTACCGCCATGGCTGGTCATTGTGCAGAGTGGAGCGATAAAGCGGTGCTGAATATGATTGCTGAAAAGGCTTCTCGACATTGATTTAGTTTTTCTTGTTAAATTCACCACGAATATAAAAACACAACTATGAAATTAACCTTCATGCTGATGCTTGCCGTTTGTTCAATTTTTTCCGGTTTCTCTCAGTCCCGTAAACAGACTGCTCAGCAGCAAAAATTTAGAACTTCTTATGAAGCTAGTACACTTAGTGAAACAACCTTGCCTGTTGCTATGCCCTATAATCGTTGGATCGATCCTGCTGGAGAGCAAGTCTATTATGGCGATCAAGGGGATGAGAATCATGCACTCGATTGTGCGGTCTCTCCCGATGGGAAGTGGATTGCTGTCGAAGGTCGATATTCGGTTGTGATTATCGATCCAAAAACCAAGAAAATCGCTTCTCGTCTTCTTTTAAGAGCCCCTGCAGTTAAAGATAATTTGATGAATACTTATTCAGGAATTGCTTGGCTTAAAACAGGTGACAGCTACGAGTTATATTGGAGCGCTGTTATAAAATCGAGTAAGTCGGCAGTGGTTAGAGCCAGCTGGGATGGGAAGAAGATCAAAATTATAAAAACAATATTTTTTGAAGCTGTTAAGCCAGCAGAGAGTGCTTTACCTAACGAGCTACTGGTGGCCGTCGAAGGTGGCGTGCCTGTTTTAACAGTTGTTCTAAATGGGAATAATGTCGTTCAAAAATTGGATGTTCACAGTGGTAAATTAATCTGGGCAACTGAAGTTGGCGTTGCCCCATTTGGTATCGCTCAGGCGAATGGTAAGCTGTATGTTACGAATTGGGCTGGTTCAACGCCAGAGGCTTCTGATCCGAATGTCGCAGGAGTACCTTGGGGTCTTGCCAAGGTAGATCCACGAACTGGAGCTACTCGCGAAGGGTCTGTCACGGTATTGGATCCAGTATCTGGAAAGAAATTAAATGAGATTGTCGTAGGACTTCATCCAGGTGATATTGTGGCGTCAGCCGATCAGAAATTTATTTTTGTGGCAAATGCTAATAGTGATAACGTATCAGTTATTGGGACTTCAGATGACCAAGTGTCGGAGAATATTTCGGTGCGACTGTCGGAGGGTAAAAATCGATATTTTGGAGACTCCCCGAATGGATTAGGTGTTTCTAAAGATGGAAAAATACTTTATGTTGCCAATGGAATGGATAATGCTTTGGCAGTGGTGAGGTTGGGAAAGCAGGCCTCTACGGTATCTTCGGAGAACTCTAGCAAGGTAAAAGGGTTTATACCAACTGGAGCTTATCCGGGTGGCGTGGCTATTTATCGGGATAGTCTACTGTTTGTCGCAAATATCGAAGCCGAAGGGTCGCGAACACCTAATGCATCTGAAAAAACCACAAAAACAGTCTATACTGCGCATCGTATGATGGCCTCTGTGTCAATTATCCCCGTGCCAGATAAAACGCAGTTGGATAAATACACCACTAAAGTGGAAGAGACCAATCAGCTATTCCGACTCGCATTAACCGATAAGTTACCTCGTAAGAATCAAGCTCCAGTGCCTGTTCCGCTCCGTATTGGGGAGCCATCGGTCTTTAAGCACGTGGTATATATCATCAAAGAAAATCGGACCTACGATCAGGTTCTGGGAGATATGCCTGCTGGAAATGGCGATTCTGCTCTTTGTGTGTTTGGAAAAAAGATCACTCCTAATATGCATAAGCTATGTGATGAATTCTCGCTCCTCGACAATTACCATGCATCAGGAAAATGCTCTGGCGAAGGTCATCAATGGACCGACATGGGTATTGTAACCGATTATGTAGAGAAAAATGTTCGGGCTTGGATTCGCAGCTATCCTCATGTGCAGCGTGATGCTTTGGTGTACGCTCCAACTGGTTTTATCTGGGATAACGCGATTAAGCATGGCAAGAGTGTGCGAATTTATGGAGAGGCCTGCGACGTAGAATTGGATAAAGATGTAACCTGGAGTTCATCATATAATGGATTCCTAAAGGGCGAGCCGCTGAGGTTTAAAAATACCACGACCATTAAGCCTGTCGAAAAAATTCTAAGTCAAACCTTTCCTGGCTCTGCAACGCATCAGATACCTGATATTTTAAGGGCACAAACATTTATCAATGAGCTTAAAACTTACGATCAAAGCGAAGGTGATCAGTGGCCTGAGCTCCTGGTGGTTGCCCTTTCAGCCGATCATACCGCTGGTACTCGTCCCGGTGTTCCAACCCCTCGAGCTATGGTTGCTGACAATGACTTAGCCGTGGGTAAGATTATCGAAGCGATATCAAAAAGTAAATTTTGGAAAAATACTGTCATCTTAACCACCGAGGATGATTCCCAAGATGGCTGGGATCATGTGTCGGCTTATCGCACCGTTGGATCGGTTGTTAGTGCCTATTCAAAGTTAAAGAAAACCGTAAGCACGAACTATAATCAAGTATCTATGGTTCGGACGATCGAACAGATCTTGGGCATGTCACCCATGAATATTAGCGATGCAACAGCGATGCCAATGTTCGACTGCTTCACTTCTGTTCCTGACTTTACACCATTTAACTCAGTGCCAAATCAGATTCCATTAAACGAGATGAACAAAAGTCTGGCTGAATTAAAAGGGAAAGCGCTGCACTATGCTCGCAAAAGCATGGAGCCCCAGTTCGATTATATCGATACGGGCGACGACGATTTATTCAATCGAATTATCTGGTATGCGATGAAAGGGAAGGCCGCTTACCCATCAAGATATAGTGGCGATTCGAAAGATGATAAGGATTAATTAATATTCCTTTTTGATTGGAACATTTTATAAGGTCTTATTGTTATGTTTGTGTAAATCGAAAATTTCGATTTCAGTAAAAAAATTTAATTTTTTAGGTATGAAAGTATATGTTGTAAGCATGTTGAATGCAATCGTTTTAATCACTTTGGGTTTAATAGGATACTGTGGATCACAGACTCCATCTCCAACTGCGTTGATTCCTGTTTTTGCGGGTGTTTTATTGCTCGGCTTTGTTAGAGGCGTAAAATCTGGTAATCGCGTGATCGCCCATTTGGCAGTTTTACTAACATTTGGATTAATAATTGCATTTATCAAACCATTATCAGGTGCCATTGGCCGCGATGACTGTTCAGCTGTTTGGCGTATCTCAATCGAGATGCTCTCTTGCGCTATTAGCATGTTTTATTTTATCCGTAGCTTTATTGCAATTCGCAAAGCGAGAGAAGCTGCAGGCGAATAATTCGTCTAATATCTTTTTTAAAATGGCTTTTTTCTAAATCTGTATTAGAAAAAAGCCATTTTTATTTCCAAGGGAGACTATGTAAACTCTTGATCTTTTATTTTTTTCCTGATTATAACCATTTCTTAACCTAAAACTTCGCTTCTGATTAAGCCATCAAAAAAAACTATTCTATCTTTGGGGTAGGGTATAAAATAGGGGTTAAAACTCAAAATTCTCACTTAAAAATCGAAAGACATGACTCATGCAGTACTTAAACGAACATTAACACCTTTATTACTCTGGGGGCTCGGTGTTGGCTATGTTATATCTGGGATGTATTTTGGATGGAACTTGGGCCTCGAAAAAGGGGGAACTCTGGGTATGGCTATGGCTACAGTGTTGGTGATAATCCTCTATTCGTGTTTTAGTTTCTCCTACGCCGAACTGGCTTGTGCGATACCAAAGGCTGGTGGTGCTTATGACTATGCCGAACGTGCCTTTAAAAAAGATATCGGATTTATTACGGGCTTAGCTCAGATCATCGAATTTGTGTTTGCACCCCCGGCGATCGCCATTGCTATTGGAGCCTATTTCCATTTAGCCTTTCCTGAAGTCTCGGTCATGTTTACTGCAATTGTTGTGTATCTGCTGTTTACGGCATTAAATATCTATGGAATAAACGCCGCTGCAAACTTTGAATTGGTCGTAACTATATTAGCCGTTGGAGAACTCTTATTATTCTCGGGTCTCACCTTGCCCCATTTTTCAGCTTCTCATTTTACACAAAACCCATTTCCTAATGGTTGGACCGGTGCTTTTGCAGCTATCCCCTTTGCGATTTGGTTCTTCTTAGGGATCGAAGGGGTGGCTAATGTCGCTGAAGAGACGATAAACCCTCAGAAAGATATCATCAAAGGGTTTGGTTGGGCCTTGCTAACCTTGGTGGTATTGTGCGTACTTGTCTTTGTTGCATCCATAGGTATAGGAGGCTGGGAATCCATCGTTTATGCTGCCAATGGCACCACTTCCGATTCTCCACTTCCAATGGCATTGGGACATATCTTTGCGACGGACCATCTTTTTTATAAACTGCTAATTGGCATTGGACTTTTTGGATTGGTCGCTTCATTTCACGGATTACTGCTTGCTAGTGGACGTGCTACCTTCGAATTTGGAAAGATTGGCAACGCACCTCATTTCTTAGGTAGAGTTCATTCTAAGTTTCAGACTCCAGCCAATGCCTTGATCTTTAATGCTCTTATTGGTATACTTATCCTTTGCACAGGTAAAACAGATCAGATTATTATAATTTCTGTCTTTGGAGCCCTGTCCTTATATGCCTTATCGATGCTTTCGGTGCTTAAATTGCGCAAGGCTGAGCCCCATCTTAAAAGACCTTTTATGGTCCCATTTTATCCTTTTACACCCATTGTGGCGTTTGTGTTATCGCTGGTTTGCATCGTTGCATTATGCTATGCTTATGGTGTTCTCGCTATCTATTATTTTGGTATCTTGCTGTTCTTTTATCTGCTTTTTAAAATCTTTAAAAAATGAGCCACGAAGAGATCTTTGCGTATGTCCGTAGCCACGAATCTGGCCGAGTAAAAGTAGCAGTCGCCGATATCGACGGTGTCTTAAGGGGTAAATATATCTCAAGTGAGAAATTCCTTGCCTCTGCAAATGGAGACCTCGGATTTTGCGATGTGGTCTTTGGATGGGATATGACAGATGCTGCTTATGATAATTCAAGCTATACTGGTTGGCACAGTGGCTATCCTGATGCTAAAGTAAAATTAAGTCTCGATAGTTTTCGCAAGATCCCATGGGAGAATGGAACGCCATTTTTCTTGGGTGAATTTATTGATGCCTCAGGGGCAGCTTTATCGATCTGTCCTCGTCAACTCCTTAGGAAAATTATTGGTGATCTTTCTAATGCTGGATTTGAAGCAAAATGTGCACAGGAATTCGAGTGGTTTAACTTCGCTGAAACACCTCAGACATTTGCCGAAAAAGAGGGCCGTCATCTGACACCGCTGACACCCGGCATGTTCGGCTATTCAATCTTAAGAAGTAGTGTTCGGAATGACTTCTTTTCCGCACTTTTCGATCAGATGAAACAATTCGATATTCATTTGGAAGGACTTCATACCGAAACTGGCCCTGGTGTTTACGAAGCGGCTATAACCTATAGCGATGTGCTTTTGGCTGCTGATAATGCCATATTGTTTAAAACCTCCGTAAAAGAGATTGCTTATAAACATGGTGTTTTGGCAACCTTTATGGCTAAGGTAAGCGAAAATCTGCCGGGTTGTAGTGGCCATGTGCATCAGTCTCTTTGGAAGGAAAATACAAATATTTTTCATGACGCGTCAGGGAAACACCAGATGAGTGAACTGATGAATCAATATATCGCAGGTCAACTTTATTGCTTGCCACATATCTTACCGATGGTCGCCCCAACGATAAATTCTTACAAGCGACTCGTTGAGGGGGCTTGGGCTCCAACAACCGTTACTTGGGGTGTCGACAATCGGACGGTGGCTTTGCGGGCCATTACAGGCGGCAGTAAATCATGCCGTCTCGAAACACGCGTGGTAGGCAGCGATACCAATCCCTATCTGGCGCTGAGTGCTTGCCTGGCCGCTGGTCTTTATGGAATTAAAAATAAACTAAAATTGCAAGATGCTACCTCTGGCAACGGCTACCGCGATGAGTCTAATGGACGATTTCCTAAAAGCCTTGAAGAGGCGAATCAAAATATGAAGAAATCATCTGTAGCAAAAGAACTCTTCGGAGAGACTTTTGTCACCCATTTTACCCAAACCCGCGACTGGGAAGTGCGTCAGTTTGCCAAGGTGGTTACCGACTGGGAAACAAAACGGTACTTCGAGATCATCTAATCAAGTCCGAAGGACTTTAATTTCACTAACTCTCAGTGAACTGGGAGTTAAAAGATCTCAAATGTGGATGGCTGTTATGTTAGTCGGGTTACTAATGTGGTT
>JAPLDS010000045.1:0-13431 GCA_026391295.1 Bacteroidia bacterium
GGACGTATGTCCCCTACGAGCAAATCAGTCCTAACGTTATTAAAGCACTAATTGCGACTGAAGACGAGCGTTTTTATAGCCATTCCGGTATTGATATTCGCGGTTTATTACGAGTTGCAAAAGGGGTGATTGTTAGCGATGAAAGCTCAGGTGGTGGCAGTACAATTAGTCAACAATTAGCTAAAATGTTGTTTCCACGTGAAGACATGGAACATAAGATAACCTTAGCGTTTCGAAAATTTCGAGAGTGGGTCATTGCGGTTAAGTTAGAACGCAACTTCACTAAAGAGGAGATCCTAACGATGTACCTCAATAAGTTTGACTTTTTAAATCTTGCTGTTGGGATTAAATCAGCCGCACAGATCTACTTTGGCACTACACCCGATCAACTAACTATGGAGCAAGCGGCCATGCTCATTGGAATGGCAAAAAATCCTTCGTTATACAATCCAATCCGACGTCCTGAGCTTGTGAAACAACGGCGTAACGTTGTGCTCAATCAGGTACTAAAATATGGAGCCATCTCTAAAGCAACCTATGCTTCGTTAAAAGCGAAACCGCTAAATTTGAATTACCACAAGGAAGATTTCAAGTCAAGTACTGGTATTTATTTCACCGAATACCTTCGGACTACGTTAATGGCACAGCAACCTGATCGCAAAAAATATGGAGCATGGCAAACACAACAGTTCCAAGACGATTCAACTGAGTGGGCTACAAATCCATTGTATGGCTGGTGCAATAAGCATCCTAAGCCAGACGGAAAACCTTATAATATTCACTCAGATGGACTGAAGATCTATTCAACCATTGATATGAGGATGCAGAAATATGCTGAATATGCGATTCGTCAACATCTAAGCGTTGAGATACAACCCGTATTTAATCAGCGAATAAAAACGTTACGCAATCGGCCATTCCCGAATTCTATGTCTGACGAAGAGGCGAATAACCTCCTAAACTTTGCCGTCAGACAAAGTGAGCGGTATCGCCAGATGAAAGGTGCAGGGATTAAAACAGAGGAGATTTTAGCCTCGTTTAAGAAGCCAGTAGAGATGACTGTTTTTAGCTGGAAAAAAGGAGAAGTCGACACCACGATGACACCTTTAGACTCTGTCCGCTATTCGCTTGGATTTTTAAGATCTGCCATGATGACCATGGAGCCCAAGACCGGTCATGTGAAAGCCTGGGTTGGTGGTCCTAACTATAAATATTTCATGTACGACATGGTTAAGCTGGGAAAGAGGCAAGTGGGCTCGACCGTTAAGCCATTCTTATACACCTTAGCCATGCAGAATGGCTATTCTCCTTGTACGATGGTTCCAAATGCAGAACAAACATTTTACCTTCCGGATGGAACTTCGTGGACAGCAAAAAATTCTGGCGCCACCGATTTTGATGGTCAGATGGTTACCCTGAAATGGGGATTAGCAAATTCTGTAAATCAAGTTTCCGGATGGGTGATGAAGCAGTTTAATCCGGAGTCAATGGCCAATATGATGCGAAACCTAGGCATTACAAGTCATATAGATGCGGTCCCATCCATGTTCTTAGGTACTTCCGATGTGAGTATTTACGAGATGGTTGGAGCATACGGAACATTTGCAAATCATGGAGTCTTTACCAAACCGATCTTTGTCACACGTATTGAAGATAAAAATGGGAACGTGCTGGCGCGTTTTTCTCCCGACCATCACGATGCAATTGACCCAAAAACAGCTTACTTAATGTTGAATCTAATGGAGGGAGTAGTCAATGAAGGGACTAGTCAGCGACTGCGAAGAGAAGGATTAATCTATGGAAATCTAACGGCAGATATTGCGGGCAAGACAGGAACCACCCAAAATCAATCAGATGGTTGGTTTATGGGCATTACCCCTGAATTAGTTACTGGCGTGTGGACAGGTGGTGATCTAAGAGCTATCCATTTTGAAGGACTAACCATGGGACAAGGGGCAAATATGGCCCTACCCGTCTATGGATATTTCATGAATAAACTTTACCGCGATCGCACGTTGGGCTATTCAGAAGATACTCGATTCGAAGTTCCTGAAGGGTTCAGAATGGATTTAGACTGTTCGAAAGTGATGAAGGACAAAGAGAATCACAAGGGAGATAACGATTTCTTTTAATTGAGAAGAGATAAGTTCAAGAACGAATTGCGTCAATTAGGCGATTTCCATTCACCATATTCCATAATAATTTGCTTAAGCTCCTCAACCGCATCTTCTGTATTGACATGCCGTTTAATTAATTTCTGACCTTTATAAAGGTTTACCTTTCCTTTCCCAGAACCAACATAGCCATAGTCGATATCACCCATCTCCCCTGGACCATTTACTACACAGCCCATTACGCCAATCTTCAAATTTTTCAAATGGTTAAAATTACCCTTGATATCAGAAAGGGTCTCTCGGATATTAAATAAGGTGCGGCCACATCCTGGACAGGAGATAAATTCAGTCTTAGTTACGCGCATTCGGCTAGCTTGCAAGATGCCAAAAGCTAAATTCTTTAACTCATTATACCCAATATTTCCCTGGTTGGACAAAAGAATACCATCGCCATAACCATCTATAAATAAGCCACCTAAATCAGTCGATGCTTTAAGCAAAAGGTCCTCGTAATTATTCTCCGTATAACCTCGATGCAAAATAACTGGACATTTACAGATGTGAGCATCTAGTTCCATGAAGAAGGCTCTCATCTCGGCAAAACAATTTAGGTTGTCACTTTCCATAATCAAGATGGCCTTACGCTCACGCTTAAGCTTCTCAACTATTTCAGGATTTTCCTTTTTGAAAATGTCGTACTCTCGCTTTTTAACTCGGACAAAACGCATCTGACCCGTATAATTATCATTAAACAGATAATCCTCAAGGGTTAAAACGGGATAGGATTTAGAATTGCGATCTGTAATAACCTTCCCATCAAAAAAATATTCAGGTTCAGCACCCGAATTAAGTGTTCGGATCTCTTCACGAGTATATTTATTCAGACTTCCAACGACCACAGCAGGTTTCTTCCCTCCAATGTCATGAACTGGTCGCGTAGAGCGCCGTTCGTATTCAAATGGGTTTGTTTGTGCCACAAGAGGAGCTGTAATCGGAGCATGATTCTCTCGGTCATTGAAAAGGTCAACTAATTTGCGCGCAAAAACAATCTCAGCAGCAGGGTCCTCCGTAAGTGAAACACGGATGGTGTCGCCAATCCCATCGGCAAGCAAAGCGCCCGAGCCAACAGCCGATTTTATGCGCCCATCCTCCCCTTCCCCGGCTTCTGTTACGCCAATATGAAAAGGATAGTTCATATCTTCTTTACGCATCTGATGATTCATCAGCCGCACGGTATAAACCATGGTTCGGGTATTACTCGACTTGATGGAGATTACAATGTTATGATAATCTTCTCGCTTGCAAATCCGCAAAAATTCCATCACGGACTCAACGATTCCAGCTGAAGTATCTCCATAGCGACTCATGATTCGATCAGAGAGTGATCCTTGGTTAGCCCCAATCCGAAGGGCTGTCCCGCGTTCTTTGCACTCCCGTATAAAGGGCACAAACCGCTCTTCAATACTGACTAATTCTTTTCTATACTCCTCATTGGTATAAAGAACATGTTCGAAATTAGCCCGCTTATCGTAGAAGTTACCTGGGTTAATTCTGACCTTTCGAACATATTTTATGGCAATGTCAGCAGCGGATGGATTAAAATGAATATCTGCAACCAAAGGATTAGGATATCCTTTGCGATCTAATTCAGCACGAATATTTTTTAGATTTTCAGCTTCTCGAGTTCCCTGCACCGTCAATCTTACAAAATCGGCACCGGCATCAATAATCTTGATCACCTGATCAACAGATTTTTCGGTATCCTTCGTATCGGTATCAGTCATCGACTGCAAACGAATAGGATATCGACCACCGAGAGTGATCATCCCAATTTTTACAATTGCAGTTTCTTGTCGTTTAAATCGTAAAAGGGAATCGACGAATTCAAAATTTTGGTTTTTCATACCACCGATTAGTTAGGCTAGAAAGCTGTGGCAAATTTATGTTTTATTTCGGATATTTATATTCTAATAATCCTTCAATGTAGAATCTGATTCACGATTTTAGATTAGATTTGTTAAAAATTGCATAATATGTCTGTAAAGCTCGACTCTATTACCAAATTATACGGCAATCAAAAGGCACTTGACCAGGTTTCGCTCAATGTGAAATCTGGAGAGATTGTTGGGTTGCTCGGTCCAAATGGAGCAGGCAAATCAACCATCATGAAGATTATCACGGGCTATCTCCAGCCAGACGAAGGTTTTGCAGAAGTCAATGGAGTTGCCGTAAAAGAGAATAGCCTTCCCATTCGAAAGCAAATTGGGTACCTGCCGGAGAATAACCCTTTGTATACCGATCTTTATGTTACCGAATACCTGAAGTACGTAGCAGGTCTATATGCACTTAAAGAGATTAAGACAAAAGTAAAGGAAATGATAAAGCTGACTGGTCTAGAACGCGAACAGCATAAAAAGATCAGTGCATTATCTAAAGGATACCGTCAAAGAATCGGGATCGCGCAAGCCTTAATTCATGACCCAGCTGTACTAATCTTAGACGAGCCTACCTCTGGACTAGATCCAACTCAGATAGTAGAGATTCGACAATTGATTCGAAATATTAGCGTAAATAAAACAGTTATTCTGTCAACGCATATCATGCAAGAAGTAGAGGCCCTATGCGATCGAATTATCATTATTAATCAAGGACTAATTTTAGCCACTGACACACCCACGAATATCAAGGCACTAGGGAATGGAGATTCTCATCTTTATGCCGTGGAATTCTTGGAGCCGATCAAGGAGAAAATGCTTCTGAAAATACCAGGTGCCCTCGATGCTCAATCAACAGCAACAAATACGTTTCTATTAAAAGGAGGCAAAGAAGATCTGAGACCGCTAATTTTTAAATTTGCTGTCGAGCAAAAATTAACAATCCTAACGTTAACAAAACAGGAATCAAGCTTAGAGAAAGAGTTTATGCGCATAACAAACTCTTCAAGAAAATAACTCATTTCAGAATCAATACTCATTAGATCATTGAGTTACCATTGCAACCCTCTAGTAAACCTTCCGAAGACATCCTGATTATCTTCGCCGCATAAGAGTAAATATTAGCCAAATAAAATTTGGGGATTACACTCAAAAAGGTTTATCTTTGTGAAGTTATAAGTGGATAAATTTGATTGATTGCAACCACGGAAAAAAATGCTAAAGCAAAATTTTGGATCCTTTCCTATCAATCAACTATCCCCATTTGCTTATTTTTTCATCTTTGCTTTGAGTTTTCAGAGTAGCAAATAATTTTTTATGGGATATCTTTTTACCTCAGAATCGGTGTCAGAAGGACACCCAGACAAAGTAGCAGATCAAATTTCAGATGCTATACTTGACGAATTTCTAGCGTATGATTCAAACGCTAAAGTAGCCTGTGAGACCTTGGTAACCACCGGTCAGGTTATTTTAGCCGGCGAGATAAAATCCAGCACTTATGTCGATGTGCGTGAAGTCGCTCGTCGAGTGATCAATCGGATTGGATATACGAAAGCCGAATACCAGTTCGATGGTGATTCATGTGGAGTCTTAACTGCTTTGCACGAGCAATCACCTGATATTAATCGTGGTGTTGACAAAACAGATCGCGAAAACCAGGGAGCTGGTGACCAAGGAATGATGTTTGGCTATGCCNNNGAGAACTACATGCCGTTATCGCTCGATCTATCCCATATTTTATTGCAAGAATTAGCGGCCATTCGTCGCGCAGGCAAGGTCATGACCTATTTGCGTCCTGACTCGAAATCGCAAGTTACAATCGAATATGCAGAGGATAACATGCCGATCAAGGTGCATACCATTGTTGTTTCAACACAGCATGATGAATTTCTTTCTACAAGTGATTCCTCACCAGAAGCACAAGCAAAGACCGATCAAGCAATGTGTGATAAGATCAAGGCTGATGTGCAGCAATATCTTATTCCTGCAGTGATTGCAAAACTTCCTGCTTCAACACAGAAACTATTTGCCCCAGGTTATATTCTTTTCGTCAATCCTACAGGAAAATTCGTTATTGGCGGTCCTCACGGAGATACCGGCTTAACAGGACGTAAAATTATTGTCGACACCTATGGCGGCAAAGGAGCTCATGGTGGAGGTGCCTTTTCGGGTAAGGACCCATCAAAAGTTGACCGTTCTGCAGCTTATGCGGCTCGGCATATTGCAAAAAATATGGTCGCAGCGGGTATTGCTGATGAGATATTAGTGCAGTTAGCGTATGCCATTGGCGTTGCTCAGCCGGTGAATATTTATGTAAATACCTATGGCACATCAAAAATTTCGTTGTCAGATGGTGTCATCGCCGATAAGATTGCAACTCTCTTCGACCTGCGTCCATATGCTATCGAAGAGCGTCTAAAGCTTCGCAATCCAATCTATGAAGAGACAGCTGCTTATGGCCATATGGGACGTATGCCACAAACAATCACAAAGATCTACAACTCCCCTTATTTTGGGAATATCACCAAAGAAGTAGAACTGTTTACTTGGGAAAAGCTTGACTATACAGATAAGATAAAAGCTGCTTTTGGCATCTAACTTTGGAACAAAAAAGGCCCGATAGATTTTCAATTTATCGGGCCTTTTTTTGCAATACCTTTTCAATAATTCGCTGATCTGGATCAAAAGGCTCTAATTCATCGAGACCTAAGGATTGAATAGCCAATTGAATCAGCTCCTGTTCAGAACAAGTCAAGGGGAGATTTTGCTTTTGCCGGAAATAACTCCCTGCTTCGATTAGCGCCGCTAAGGGAATCAACCCGATTAACTCAGAGCCAGTTACCACAACCCCTTTTTCTTTAGCGCAACGCGACACTTCCTCAAAGACTTGATGTAGCTTAGTTAGTTTATAATCTAAAAGATTCATAGATACTTGGGCCTTGCCATATTCTTCAATGAACCATCCAATAGCACGAACATTTTTTAATGTCCCAGCGATTCGAATTGGCTTGCCCACATTGTCCAATTCGAATGGACCATTAATTGAATCTCCCACCCTTTTCAAATAACCTGACTCCCGAACCTCGTTCGCTATGGCATTCGCCAATTCAGCTGATGCTGTATTTAAATTTATGTTGTAAGCTATCAGCAAATTGCGAGCTCCAATAATTGTTAATCCAGACTTGGCGTTTAACATGATCGGACCAAAATCGGGCTGCCACTCTTTGAGCTTCATCTTAGTGGCCAATCCTTCATATTCTCCTGAACGACAATTGGCTAAACTTTTACGATGAGGAATAAGGGCCGCAGACTCGTAACAATAGACCGGTATTGACAATTCATCCCCCACGCGACGAGCTAGGGATCTAGCAAATTCTATGGTCTCTTCGATTGTTATCCCCGCGATAGGGACAAGTGGGCACACATCAGTGGCGCCAATACGAGGATGTTCACCCTGATGTTGACGCATATCAATAAGTTCAGCAGCACATTGAATAGCTTGAAATGCAGCCTCGACGACTAAATCTGGAGGTCCTGCAAAGGTGACTACTGTGCGATTTGCGGCATAACCCGAGTCTACATGAAGAAGCACAACGCCTTCAACACGCTCGATGGCGGCAGTAATTTTGCTTATAATGGTCAGATCACGACCTTCTGAAAAGTTAGGAACACACTCTAAAATCTGCTGCATGACCCCTTTTTGTCGATTGAAAATAGCTCAGGCAAAAGCTAGCATCTAGAACAGCCCGTGTAAACGTGCGTCAATGCGATCAATAACTTTGCTTAAATCTTCTTTGTTATCGGCAAAATTTAATTCATCCACATTGATCACTAGGATCTTGCTGGACTGATAACGAGTTGCCCACGCTTCATAGCGCTGATTTAGTTGTTTGAGATAATCTAGTCGGATGGTATTTTCATAGTCACGACCTCTTTTCTGAATCTGCTGAACTAAGGTAGGTATTGAAGCTCTTAGGTAGATAATTAGATCGGGTGGCTGAATCAACTTACCCATCAGGTCAAATACATTGTGATAAGTTTCAAAATCACGGGTGCTCATCAGACCCATATTGTGCAAGTTAGGTGCGAAAATCTCCGCATCTTCATAGATTGTACGATCTTGAATAACGGTCTTTCCTGAATTGCGGAATTCGAGAATTTGACTAAATCGTTTATTTAAAAAGTACACTTGTAAGTTGAACGACCAGCGTTGCATATCGTGGTAAAAATCGTTCAGATATGGGTTGCCATCTACATCTTCATAATGCGCTTCCCAGCCATAATGCTTGGCTAAGATGGCCGTCAAGGTTGTTTTACCAGATCCAATATTTCCTGCAATTGCAATATGCATTGGGGTACTTGGTTTTTTCACCTGCTTCTTTTGCTTTGCTGAAACGTCTTTCATCAGCGTTGTAATTTTAGTTCCATATCCTTATGTATCTCTAATAAACTGTCTAAAAACTCCCTGTTATTCGATAATCGAGGGACTTTATTCTGACCTCCTACTTTTCCTCTTTCACGCATCCACTGCAAGAAAGTACCCTTGCAAGCCGCTAAAACATGAGGCATCTCTAAGGTTGCGTTCCGATGGCGTTTCGCTTCATAATCGGAATTTAAATTTTGTAATTCCTGATCTAGAATAGCGGTAAATCTAATCATTTCATCGGGAAGTTCGGTAAACTCAATTAACCATTGATGTGCCCCTTTTGACTGGCTCTCGGTCATAAAAATTGGACCAGCGGTATAATCACTTATAATGGCTCCTGTTGCATCACATGCCGCTTTAATAGCTCGTTCTGCATTATCTATAATAATCTCTTCCCCAAAAGCGTTGATAAAATGCTTTGTCCGACCTGTGATCCTAATTTTATAAGGATTCTTAGAGGTAAAAACCAGTGTATCTCCAATTAAATAACGCCAAAGTCCTCCATTTGTTGAGATGACCATCGCATAATTTACACCAAGCTCTACTTCCCACAGTGGAATAGTTATTGGATGCTCTTCTTCAGTATGTCCAGCAAGGATAAATTCGTAAAACACCCCATAGTCAAGCATCAACAACATGTCAGTTGAAGCTGGATCATTCTGAATAGCAAAAAAACCTTCGGACGCATTGTAAGTTTCCAAATAGTGCATCTTTGCCGAAGGGATCAACCGCTTATATTGCTCTTTGTAAGGCTCAAATGAAACACCACCATGGACAAAAAGTTCAAGATTTGGCCAAATTTCCGTAATATCTGATTTGCCAGTAAAATCTAAAACATAATGCAATAAGACCAAGAACCAAGAGGGGACGCCAGCTAAAGAGGTTACATTGGTGTGAATTGCTGTTTTAGTGATCTGCGCAATCTTCTCTTCAAATTCTGATATTAAGGCAATCTCTGTTGGAGGTGTCCGATGAAAATCAGTCCAAAAAGGGAGATTCTCGATCATGATAGCAGAGAGATCACCATAATAAGCTTTATCTGTTGGATTAGCTAATTGATGGCTTCCTCCTAAAGTTAGACTTTTACCTGAGAGCAAAGAAGCATCAGGATTATTCTGGTAATAGATAGCTAACACATCTTTACCGCCTCTATAATGACAATCGTCGAGAGATTCTTTAGAAACAGGGATAAATTTACTCTTGGCATTTGTCGTACCGGAGGATTTGGCAAACCATTTGACAGCCCCAGGCCAGAGAACATTCTTCTCCCCTTGAACCATCCGATGAATCAAAGGTTCAATAGATTCATAGCGACTAACAGGAACATTCTCTTTATAATCTTCCCAAGACTTGGTAGATCCGTATTTGTATTTCTCACCCCACTCAGTCCCCTTTGCGGTATGCAAAAGATTGAACAGCACCTCTTGCTGTATCTCTTGAGCATGCTCCCGATAGAGATCTATCTCATAAATGCGCTTGTAGTTTATCCAGTTAATAATTGAATTTACAATTGTCATGTATGCTCGTCAGGTTAGATATTCAGTTGAAATTTATTATCTTTCGCAAAATAGAATGCTCCGTGAGAACCGAAAACTAAGTTTTGTTTTTACAAATTTAGAATATTATTCTCAAGAAATGCGGATCGAAGCATGCTCAAATTGAAGGGAAGGTGAAACATAGCCCTTTCATCAATAAGCAGATGTTTAACTAAAATAGAACATATTGAATTCACTTGATATTGTATTAATCGTAATACTCTGTGCAGCAGGAATTAATGGATTCATAAAAGGCTTTTTCGTGGAGCTCGCATCCATTGTATCGTTGATTCTTGGGATTTGGTTGGCGGTTGAATTTTCAGAGCTTGTTTTAGGATGGATCTCAAAATTCTTGGATTGGAATACCGACATGCTTCGAATCATGTCTTTTGTCCTTATCTTTATTTTTGTGGTTATCGTGGTGCACCTTGTGGCTACTGCAACAGAGAAATTTGTCCGTGCCATCGCACTTAGTATTTTCAGTCGAATAGGAGGCGCAATTATTGCAGCCCTAAAAGCCGCCTTTATTCTCAGCATCTTCATGATGCTGATACAAAAAATAGAAAAACATACCCGGACCTTGGTGTCGCCAAAACTCAAGAGCGAATCAACACTATATACTCCCATTGAGAACATAGCTCCAGGCGTTATGCCATTCCTAAAAGCTGAACATATCAATATTTTTGAATTCCAAGTTAAGCCAGCCATAAAAAGCGAGACCTAAACAGGAATTTAAAACTTGAGTTCAATCCCAGAAAAGTGCCTAATACCAAGGTGCGCACAGCTTGAAAAATATGTATCTTTGACCCTTAACGTTTTCAACCCAGCAATCAAAGAGGGCGGAAGCGTATTTGCAAAACTTTAAAATCAACTAGCACGATGAATTTTGTTGAAGAATTGACCTGGCGGGGAATGATTCATGATATGATGCCCGGAGTAGAAGAGCAATTAAAAAAAGAGGTCACTTCGGCATACGTCGGCATTGATCCTACAGCAGACTCCTTGCACATCGGTCACCTTGTTGGCGTTATGATGTTGAAACATTTTCAACTCAGCGGGCATAAACCTATCGTTTTAGTGGGTGGTGCAACGGGCATGATTGGCGATCCATCGGGCAAATCACAAGAGCGCAATTTACTAGATGAAAGCACCTTGCGTCACAACCAAGAGTGTTTAAAAGTTCAAATTTCAAAATTCTTAGACTTCGACTCCAAGGCTGCGAATGGAGCTGAGATGGTGAACAACTACGACTGGATGAAGTCATTTACATTCCTTGATTTCATTCGCGATATTGGAAAGCATATCACCGTCAATTATATGATGGCTAAAGATTCGGTCAAAAAAAGGGTTGACTCTGACAGTGGAGCTGCCGGAATGTCGTTTACCGAATTTACTTATCAGCTAGTTCAAGGAACAGACTTCCTACATCTATATCAAGAAAAAAATTGCAAGTTACAGATGGGTGGCTCCGACCAATGGGGTAATATCACCACTGGGACTGAGTTAATCCGCAGAAAAGCGGGTGGCGAAGCGTGGGCCTTAACCTGTCCGCTGATTAAAAAAGCCGATGGCACCAAGTTTGGCAAAACAGAATCCGGTAATGTGTGGCTCGATCCTGAGCGGACATCACCCTATCAATTTTATCAGTTCTGGCTAAACACCTCCGATGCTGATGCGGAGAAATATATTAAGATCTTCACCATTCTCTCACAAGATACCATCAAAGAGCTTATTTCAGCTCATCAAGAGGCACCTCATCAGCGTCAGCTTCAGAAAGTTCTCGCGAAGGAAGTTACCTGCATGGTGCACTCCGAGGCCGATTATGCAATTGCGGTGGAGGCCTCCGAAATTTTGTTTGGGAAAGGGACGGAAGAGAGTCTGCGAAAATTGGACGAAGCAACTTTTCTCTCCGTCTTCGAAGGTGTTCCTCAGTGCGAAATATCAGCTGCCGAGCTAAAGACTGGGATTAATATCATCGATTTACTAGCTGAAAAAACCGATGTTTTCCCTTCTAAAGGTGAGGCAAGACGGACGATTGCTGGAGGTGGAGTATCGCTGAATAAATCCAAGATAGAAACCCCAGATGACATTATCGGTTCAGATAAACTTATTGGCGGTAAATATTTGCTGATTCAAAAAGGGAAGAAGAACTATTTCCTACTCATTGCAAAATAATTCAGTCTAGAGTGATGAACTAGCTCGAACAGGATATTAGAGCAAAGCTATTTGCTCTTTTACATATGTCCAGCGATGTTCTTCAAGATCGGCTCCCATAACTTCAATAACCTCTCTAGCCATCAATGCGCCTATCTGGGCACATTTTTCAAGATCATAGGAATGGGCTAGCCCTGCTAGAAAGCCTGCAGCAAAGAAGTCGCCAGCACCTGTAGTGTCTAATACTTCAGCGCCCAATGCAGGAACATGCCATTTCTGACCACCTTGCTGAATAAATGCGCCCTCCTTACCTACTTTCACCACGGCAATATCACAACGCGACGCAATATGTTCAAGTGCTAATTCCGGATGCATACCGGTAAATGATTTAGCTTCTTCCTCATTCGCAAAAACAATATCGACGTAGTTATCTACGAGTTCATTTAAAATTTCCAAGTTCGCCTCAACCACATTAAAGCTAGCAAGATCTAGTGCCACGGTAAGACCGGCAGATTTTGCTGCGGAGGCAGCTGCCATAATTAGGGCATGATTAAACACCAGATACCCTTCGATAAAAAACAGGGTGTAGCCTTCAAATAGTTCAGATGAGATATCGGAAGGGTCCATCTCGATGGCAGCACCCAGATAAGTTGCAAAAGTGCGTTCGCCATCTTGGCTAACAAAACCTACGGCGCAACCTGTTGGCAATGTTGAAGCTTTAAGTAGGGATGAAACACATCGTTTATCAAGCTTTGATTTGAATAATCCGCCAAGGTCGTCGCTGCCCACAGAGCCCAAATAACCACAAGAAACACCCATTTCAGCAATTCCTTGTATCGCATTGGCCACCGAACCACCGGTAGCAACCTTAATTTCGAGATGAGCGATCTCTTGTTGGATCCGTGCCGACAGATCACCATCTACTAAAACCATACCACCCTTCGGCAGGCCTAAGCTACTGATTAGCTGATCGTCATTTGTTCGCACCAAGATATCTACTAGGGCATTACCGATGCCTAGAATTTTTAATTTACCCATCTGAATAATTTATTTCAATATTTTCTACAAATATATTTCCGATTTCTTAAAATCTTACTATTTTTGCAACTCTTTAGAAAATAAACTGAAGAAAAAATTCCTTAGTAGCTTCCCGAGAATTCGGGATTAGAGCGGTCCGTCAGCTGACGGATTAATCCGTAGGAATTTTGGTTTGCAAGTTCTTATTTTATTAAAAATATTATTCCTTAGTAGCTCAGTTGGTTAGAGCG
>JAPLDS010000045.1:13436-36081 GCA_026391295.1 Bacteroidia bacterium
TCTTATTTTATTAAAAATATTATTCCTTAGTAGCTCAGTTGGTTAGAGCGGCGGACTGTTAATCCGTAGGTCGTAGGTTCAAGTCCTACCTGAGGAGCTTTAAAGGCTGAAATCGAAAGATTTTGGCCTTTTCTGTTTTTAGGCAGTTGGTTAGAGCGGTCCGTAGGTCGTATCCCGAACTCTCGGGATGGGGAGCTTAAAAGAGAGATCGAAAGGTCTCTCTTTTTGTTTTTATTTGGTTAGCTTTCTGATATTCCCTAATTTTTAAAACCTATTCGCTTCCTTTTCGCAAAATCCTTTCCCGACTGTTTTACGGCTTCCATTTGGCTCATATTATCAAGGATAACAATTATCTGGGCATCATACTCAGTTATCGTGCGATCTACCCTTTCCAATCTGGAGAGAATCTCTTTATTTGATAGTATAATCTCGCGCATATGTATAAAGGCTCTCACGATTTGCAAATTGACCTTGATTGCCCTTTCACTGTTCAGCACGCTCGCCAGCATAATGATGCCATATTCAGTAAAGGCAAAAGGGGCTACTCGAAGACCCATAACTTCACTTTTGGAGGTGCCAAATTGGCACCTCCAATCAACCAACTCTTCTTTTGACAATTCAAACATAAAGTCTATAGGAAAACGATCTAAATTTCGTCTCACTGATCTCTTAAGCTGCTTGGTGTCTAAATCATACAAGATCGCCAAATCTCTGTCTAGCATTACCTTTTGGCCTCTTATAACATAACTTTGCTCGTTATAATCTCCTCTGGAATAGAAATCTGATTGACATTCTTAGCCATTTTATTTTGATAATGAATTAGGCACTGTAAAATAGAAGGTCGAGCCTACACCAACTTCACTTTCAACCCAGATTCGACCATTTTGCTTCTCCACAAACTCCTTACAAAGGAGCAGCCCTAATCCAGTGCTTTGTTCCCCTTGAGTCCCCTGTCGTTTGGTGTCGACATCGATCCGAAAGAGATTATCCATATACTCCTGAGTCATACCAATACCTGAATCCTGAATAGAAACTTCAATCCTATTGTCCTCCTCTAATTTTGCAGTGACCTTAACCTGACCACCAGCAGGGGTAAATTTCAAGGAATTGGACAGAAGATTACGCAAAATGGTGTGCAACGCATGAGGATCAGCAAAGACAAAAAATTCCGCAGGAATTTCTGTAGCTATTTCAATTGCTTTAGCTTCTGCGGTCTCGGTAAAAAGCGATAGGTTAGAATCAACAATTGTGCTTAAATTAAGTTTCTCAGGTTTAAGTTGAACCATCCCTCGCTGGTTTCTCGACCACTCCAAAAGATTATTCAGCAACCGGTAAAGGTTAGTCGCCGATTGGCTAATTTTAGTTGCAATAACCTGTATTTCACTGATTTTTAGATCTTTGAACTCCTCAGCCATGACCTTTGTCAACCCTAAAAACCCATTAAATGGGCCGCGTAGATCGTGTGCAATTATAGAAAAAAACTTATCTTTCTCAGCCACAGCCTTTGCCAACTCCTCGATCTTGATCTCTAAAATGGCTTCAGCACTCTTTCGCTTAGAGATATCGATAAAAGAGCACACCACCTGCCATAACGCTCCACTTTTATCCCGTTGGACCTCCGCATCTACTTGAAGCCAAATACGATCGCCAATGGAAGGACGATATACCCCCATGATAACACCTGAAATCGAGTGGCCTGTTGCAATAGCTTGGGGAACAGGATGCGTGTCGCCCGGGAAAGGAGATCCATCTTCATGTATAACATTCCAATCTGGATCAAATGAAGTTTTCCCTAATAGCTGATCCTCGGTAAGTCCTAAGAGATCAAGGGCCTTTTGGTTAGTCAATACAATTTGGGCCTGCGGGTCTTGAAGGATTACACCCACCGACATGTCTTTTACTAAGTTTCTATATTTTTCTTCCCTTTCAAGTAATACTTTTGCGTTAAGCTTATGCTCTGTAATATCAGAAAATACGGTGGCAAATATCCCCTTTTCCAACGAATAAACAGAGATATTAAAATATTTATCCATAGGTGAATAATACTGTTCAAAGAAGGCCGTGATACCAGTCTCAACTACTTTGACATAAAGACCTAAGAATGGGGGTGAATAGCTTTCAAAGAGGCTGCTAGCTAACTTACCAACAACATCCTCAGCCCTGATATTCAAATGCTTCTCGGTAGCCACATTCGCCTCTAGAATTCGAGAATCGATGGCTCGACCCAATTGGTCGTAAATGAGTTCATGAACGTAAACCCCATCCTGCAAAGCGGCAACTAAATTGTCTGATTTAGAGATTGAAGATTTTAAATCGCTTCTAGCAATGATAACTGACTCTATGGTATGAATCAAGGCTAGAACCTTTAACTCATCATACGGTCCGACCATATATCCGTCAGCTAACTCTTCGCGAAGAGCAATAGCTCTAAATTCAGCAGTAAATGGAGAATTAGAGGTCAGAATAACAAATGGTGTTCTAAGCGCAGGGCTGATTTTAAGCACTCGATAAAATTCGAGTCCTTGCTGATCGACTAAGTGAGTACTAAGGATCAGGATATCTATCTTATCGTGCTCCAGAATAGCACTGCATTTCTCAACAGTATTAGCAATTAGTATACTATGGTTAGTCTCGCTAAAGATATTTTGAAAAAGAGTCAAGACCTCTAAGTTAGAATCGACTGCCAGAATACGCAAACCATTGCTCATGTCAAGAAGCCTTAGAATTTATTAAATTGAAAAAGTATCCGAGTTAAAAAACTCTTATGACTTGTTCTTTAGTTAAATATACAAATTTTAAACTACTTATTTGAGGTTGTCATTTCATGGAGGAAAGAGAAGTGATGATAAAGGGTATGCACACAAAAAAGACGCTGGTATGAATTAAAAATTCACACCAGCGAGAGGTTATACACAGATAGGCTAGATCAAAATCCCAAACCAATTCCGAGGAAGGGAACAGTATCGGCGTCTGGTTTAAACGCTTCACTGAGGTACAGCGCGTTATACATACAACCACCTTTAAGGACGAGCAAACCAAAGCGAACATTCATAACTAGGCCCACTTGAACTGCACTATAGTCAGCACCCGAAAGATGTTTATCTCCTGAATCATATTTCCCCTTCTCCCATACATAGCCCATACTTGGTGCAATAATTAATAGATTCCCCTCATTTCGATGGGCTTGAAATCGTTTGGGCCACATAGAGAGAAAATCCCAGGTAAGAATGCCGCCAGAGGTTGTTTCAGAAGATTTACCAAAAGCAAAATTTAATTCCCATTCTTCTTTCATCCCAAAACTAGCACCTACAAAATTAGTCGGAGTTGCAACAAGATTATTTGGCATTTTGATTCCTGATGTTTGGAAATATGCCAAAGCTACGGACCCTCCGTTAGAAGCTATTTGGGCTCCTGCACTAGTCATGGCATTGACTGCTGCTTGATCAGAAGCAATCCCATGCTTGGTACTTTCAATTTGCTGCTGAACCTGTTGACGAGAAGCGGCATTCTGATCGATAGCATGTTGTGCATTTTCAAGGTTTGTCCGGGCAACACTATTCTGTGAATCGATGCTGACTGCCTCGGTATATTTGGCCTTAGCCGCCTGAATATCTCCTGAACGGGCGAGTTCATTTCCTTGTGAAACTAAACGGTTGGCTTGCACGGTGGCGCTCTCTGTTTGCGGAAGAGAAGCGGAGGCAGTTGAAGCTGCACTAATTGATTGCGCCACTGCAGATGCGGATTTCTCTTGTGTCTGTGAACTCGATTTTGAAGGTGTAACACTATCGGTTTGATTGGAATCAGGAAATTTAATAAGATTTGTCTCTTTTGGTAGTCCAACAGGCGTAGGCTTCTCAACAATTGGAGCGACACCTTTCATCTTTTCTATACTGATTATACGATAAGAAGTAGACACTACATCTTCAATTGCTTTAGTCTTCTTTTCATCGCATTCAGATGAAAATTGAATTTCACAAAAATTTGGACCACGGTCATTCCCTGAAACGACGCTGTTTTTAAATAGCATTGGGTTTTTATACGATTTTGGACACAACAATACTCCTTGGTTGGAGCGGTAATCACCACCTGCTATAAGCGTTTTGCTTACACCAGATTTATATTTTATTGTTGCTTCCAAATGAACCCAAAGCGTATCTTCGGTATTATTAGCCATGTTAACACCAAAAGTGACCATGGAATATAAATGGTACTCCTTGGAATAAACTAATTGAACTGATATACGGGGGTCCTGAGAAGGAGGTGTGACTCCCGTGAGATTACTTTTGCTTGTAAAATTTTCGATACCATTAGATTGCCCTTTTAAAATAAAGGATCCAATCATTAAGACGAAAATCATTAAAACTTTAATGTTCAAACAATCAAGCAAGCAATCTCTCATTCGAACTTGGGCAAGAAGATTAAAATTAGTACTCATAGTGCATCTTTTAGGTTCCTACTCGTTTGGCTTTTCGGACCCGCCTCGTTTTTGGTCTGGTTTCTGATCTCCCCTTTAACTAATATGGCATTTAATTTCAACTACTTTCTGTTGAAATATAAAATAAAAACTTAATTTTTAATTTTCAAAATCATATAACAATATGATTATTAGCACTTTAATTTTTTGCTGAATTTAAAGTAGATTCCATAAAGTCAAAAAATTTAATGCAATCGTTTAACGATATAAACATCTAAAATCAAACAGAATGCAAAAATTAAAGGATTAAGAAAGAAAAATATACGCCAAACATGCACTCGTCCAATTCCTAAAATTTTACTATTTTGCATTCCTGAACTAGCATCTAGTTTAACGATTTAGAAACCTATTCAAACTTCAGGATAATCCAAACGGAAAGTCTGACTAAGAACAACCCATTATGAGCAACTTAATTGTCAAAACTGCTTCGGCCTACGAATATCCGCTACTCATTAAACAACTCTACTTGGCTCCACTAGCCAATAATCCAAATCAAGAGATTGTTTATCGCGATCAGCTTACTCTAACCTATAAAACATGGCAAGAGCGAGTACACCGCTTAGCAAATGCCCTGGCTGCAATTGGCGTTAAAGAGGGAAATACGGTTGCCGTGATGGACTGGGATTCACACCGATACCTTGAGGCTTATTATGCAGTGCCTATGATGGGTGCTGTTCTTCATACGATCAATGTCCGTCTTTCACCAGAGCAGATGATCTACACCATTGAGCATGCCGAAGACGATGTCATCATTTGTCATGCCGACTTTATTCCGTTATTGGAATCGATAAAAGGGCGCATCCAAGAAGGGCGTAAATTTATCCTTATTGATGAAGGAGGAGAGGTTGTAAACCAACATTTTCAATTTGAAGGAGAATATGAAAAATTGCTTGCAGAAGCATCTCCGACCTATAACTTCCCTGATTTTGATGAAAATACACGGGCGACAACTTTTTATACTACAGGCACTACGGGACTCCCCAAAGGGGTTTATTTCTCGCACAGACAACTAGTCCTTCATACCTTAACGACAACGGCAGCTCTTGCAGCTCCTGCGTCACAAGGTCGATTCCATCGCGACTCGGTATATATGCCTATTACGCCTATGTTCCACGTGCACGCCTGGGGCGTTCCTTATGTGGCAACCTTTTTAGGGACCAAGCAGGTCTATCCAGGGAAATATGTCCCAGCGATGCTATTAAAACTACTCACGTCTCACAAAGTAACCTTCAGCCATTGCGTCCCTACGATCTTAAATATGCTCCTTAAAGAGCCTACATCCAAAGAGTTTGATCTTTCGAACTGGACCTGTATCATCGGGGGAGCAGCGCTGCCAAAAGCATTAGCCATTGAAGCCCTCAAGCGGGGCATCGACATCTTTGCAGGGTACGGAATGTCTGAGACTTGTCCTATCTTATCACTTGCTCAAATATCAGTCGAAGAAGAAGGTCTTACCTTCGAAGAACAGGCAGATATCCGATGCAGAACAGGATATCCAGTAGGACTAGCGCAGATGCGCGTAGTTGATGCAGAAGGAAATGATGTTCCGCAGGATGATAAATCGTCGGGCGAGATTGTCGTTCGTTCCCCTTATTTAACGCAAGGTTACCTCAAGGATCATGTGCATTCCGAAAAACTTTGGGAAGGTGGCTGGATGCATACCAACGATGTGGCAGTTGTCAATAGCAAGGGTAGCATCCGCATTACCGATCGAACGAAAGATGTAATCAAAGTTGGCGGTGAGTGGCTCAGCTCGCTCGAAATTGAAGATGTGATTGCGAAACACGAAGGCATTTTAGAGGTTGCCGTTATTGGATGCCCCGACACCAACTGGGGCGAGGTTCCACTTGCCATTATAGTGTCGAAAGATACGGTTCAGTTCGAAGATCGTGAGATCATTCAAATCGTTAAGGCAAGTGTCGACAATGGCGTATTGCCACGCGAAGCTATCACTTTAAAAGTGAAACGAACCGATTCAATTGACAAAACAAGCGTAGGAAAAATTAATAAAGTAGCGCTCCGAACACGATTCTTATAAACCTTACTGCGCTTCTTTAATCATACGATGAAAGGCTTTGGTCTTTTGTAAAAAGTCGGTATCCATCCAATTGATAACCTTCTCGCGCGCCACAATGCGACTAAACTTTTCGTACGTGCCATCTTCCCGCGCAAGCTTTGGCATCCGAATACATTTCATATACAGCACCCCAAGAGAAGCTAGCTCAACACGGTTGATCTGTTCTTGATTGCTTGCTGCTTTCTCGGCTTTCTCAAAGATTGACAAGGACTGCATCATGAAATCATTCGTAAACAGGGTATTCTCACACGATAGATTAGGGGTGATATGCACATCTTTAGTCACAAGCCCTTGCACCAGATTAAAATATTGACGAACATAGGTTCCAGCATGACCATAATAACCAGAGAAGAAATCTGAAAGTAGTTCTTCATAATTCAGATCAGGATTCCAAAGTAATTTGGCAAAGACATACGCTCGAAGCTCGGCAAACTCGCCGCCATCCGATTGGAAATTAGCCTCTTCCATAACCCCAATGGCATTATTTTGCTGAAAGGCTTTGATGTTCGCTTGTAGGATATTGAAATTAGGAAATGGCGAAAGATAATCGGCATAGCTAACCACGTAGTCCCAGATATACATGTTTGGAGCAATCTCTCTCCAATGCTCGAGATCTTCGACAAAAGAGGCGTTCTGCGCACATGAGTGGAGGTCATGCGAGAAACAACATTCGATGCTGCACAAACGGATCACCACATTCTTGCGCGGTTTAATGTGAAGTGGTGGTTTACGGGTATAGACATAAGCCAGCGTGCCAATAAACTTATCAGGAAATTCACTCTTGACAGCATCTGCCACCTGGTTCACAAACCAAACCATCGTACCCGATTCGCTACCTTCAGCTTTTGCGATTGCCGCACATTTATCGCACGTACAATAACCCGAACAATCATTTTGCGAAACATCATAAATTAAATACTCCGGATTCTTTCGCATCACATCTTTAATATTCTCAATCGTTATCTTGAGAACATCCGGATTTGTTAAACAAAGCTGAGCACTTTCAGCTGTTCGCTTTCCATTAATCAAACTAAAATATTCGGGATGGGAGGCAAAATAAGTCGCGGGCGGAACAAGTACATTAAAGGTATGAACACCCCAATAACCTTCCACACCTCCATGCTGATCGCGACCGCCCATGGCCCCGTTTATTCGATTATGGGCAGCATACAGAGGCTTAAACGCATCAAAATAGAAATCATTCCGCACCCGAATACCTGGCTTTTCGGTGTTGTAAAGAGAGTCGAACTGATAACTATCACGCTGCGGAATATCTGTAACTCGAGAGGTATACCAGCGAACACCTAACTCACGCTCTAAGAATGAAAATACCCCATACATCGTGCCGCGCTGACTGCCGCCATAGATCAGAATATCGCGGCCGACATTCTTATACACAAACGACTCATCATCTTTAGCTGGAGCGGCCTCAACACCTAACGAATGGGCGAGATTATTATACCCGATGCTAATTCGACCGCCCTGATGAGCTTCATTGGTAGATTTAATGGGAATCAACACCCCACTGCCAGTTTGAATACATTGCTGAAGCTCCTTGGCAGCAAACTGCTCAGATTCTGAGGCATTCGCGCCTAAGACAATCGCATACGTTGAAGTATGATTTTCAAATAACTTAAATGCTTGGTGATTTCCAACTAAAAGATCTTGCTGAATCTGCCATTTTTGTCCACTCTTCAGTTTAATATCGATTGTTGCTTCAACAGACCTATATGATTTAGATGATAAAGCTATTCGCTTAAAAAATTCACCACTTAAAGTCTCATTGAATAATGATTTACCTTGATCTTTTACCTCCAAATGAACTGATTCTAGGAGTGGAGTAATTTGTTTTAAGTCAGCTAATGAAGTTAATCCGATTGTCCCATCTTGCTGATAATTCAAAAATAAAGGACTCTCTTTTTCTTTTAACACAGAATTTTCAAAAGGCAGAAACCGCAATGCTACTCGCCATAATCCACCCTTATCTTCGATTTTAAACAAGATGGTATTCTTCCCTTTATTCAATAATACAGGGAGAATATTCTGATCTTTATAAATTCCGCGATTAGGAGCATAGTCCCAAATCAATTGTCCATTGACCCATAATCGACCGCCATCGTTGCTCCCGAAGGCGAGTTTCCAAAAACCCGTTTCGGGGGCAATCACCTCCGTGTAGGCATATCCGCAGACCGGCTCTTTTGTGGAAATAGCCTGGTCTAAATTTAGTGTTTCTTCTGAAGAGGCATAAAATT
This sequence comes from Bacteroidia bacterium, assembly GCA_026391295.1. GTDB lineage: Bacteria > Bacteroidota > Bacteroidia > Bacteroidales > Prolixibacteraceae > JAAFHB01. Next base: position 22,240 of record JAPLDS010000045.1, read on the forward strand.
TCCACGTATTACTGCCGCCTTTAAATCGGACCGCATCGCCCACTTTAACTTTTAAATGCTGTTCTCCGCCACTCTTCTTCAGAAAATCGGTCTGGAAACCCGTACAATGGGCAAACACATCATCATTCTTGACCAAATCAAATGGGCCGCAAAGGAGCCATTCGGTAACCCATGCACCTCCAACTATTGGCTTTGGCTTTAAACTCTGCGCCTTTAATGTCATTGAAAAAACGACCATTAATAAAGCAAGGAGAACAGGTAATCGTTTCATAGATAAATGTTTTGGATCCGAAAATCAGAATAAAATTTGGAGTTATGTCCTTGGGAAAAAGGTTAAATAAGTTTAAGGCAAGGAGAAGGCGATATACGCATCGCCCGATTTGCTGCCGATCTTGCCGCCACCACAACCAATAACAACATATTGTTTGCCGTCGATCAGATAGGTTGCAGGGGTAGCATATCCGGGTGCAGGGAGTTGAGCTTGCCAAATTAGCTTGCCTGTATTTTTATCAAAGGCGTGTAATTTTGCATCTTTTGAAGCCGCAATAAACACAAGTCCACCCTTGGTTACCAACGGACCACCATAACATTCGGTGCCTGTGATTGGGATCCCTTTTTTGGTTAGCTCTGAATATTCGCCCAGCGGAACTTTCCACAAGAGCTTTCCACTATTCAGATCCACGGCATTCAGTGTACCCCAAGGTGGCTTGATGCCCGGATAACCAAGTTTATCTTCAAACCGGATATAGCCTGTCATAGCATAAGGGATATCATCAAGAATGGAATACTTTTTTGGCGGATTTTGATTGGCCACTGTTTCGGGAGTTGCGACTGGCTTATCGGTTTTCGTCGATTCTTGCAGCAAGAAATCCAACAATGCTTTCAGTTCATTGGGAGCAATCTGCTTAAAAGCGGGCATCATATTTTTGCCACTTGCTAAAAGTGCAGTGATCTGCTCGGTAGAATATTTCTTCCCAAGATTGACCAGCGAGGGGAAAGAGCTTCCGTTACCCTTGAGTTCAGGGCCATGACAAGCGATGCAATAATTTCCATAGACTGTTTGACCTAGACCTTTAAAGTTTTTACTATCGGATCTTACCTTGTCAACCATTGTTAAGGCCCATGGCATCTCGCTGCTGTTGACATATAAGATGGCAGAGTTTGGATCCACAGCGGCGCCACCCCATTCACCACCACCATCAAAACCAGGGAATATCATGGAGCCTGACTTACTCGGCGGATCGAAAAGCTTATGATATTTAATTTTCTTAAATTGGGCTAGCATCTCCTCATGGCTCTCCGGTGAGATATCTGTAACATCTTCTTCATTAAATGTCTGTCGGGCAAATGGCTCAGGAAGAGTTGGGATTGGCTGAGTAGGCCAGGCCTCTTCCCCGGGAAGATCAGATGCCGGAAAAGGTTTTTCTACGATTGGGAATATCGGCTTGCCATTGGTGCGATCAAATAAAAAGATAAATCCATGTTTGGTAATCTGAGCAACGGCATCGATGGATTTGCCATCTTTTTTTATAGTTACTAAATTCGGATTAGCGGCTAAATCTCGATCCCACAGATCATGGTGCACAACCTGGTAATGCCAGATATATTTCCCTGTTAAGGCATCTAAAGCCAAAAGTGAGTTGGCATATAAATTCTGACCTTTTCGAATTCCACCATAAAAATCACCCCCAACTGATCCTGTCGGAACATATACAATACCCCGCTTCTCATCGACCGACATTCCCGACCAATTATTGGCAGAGCCGAGTTTTTTATACGCATCCTTATCGGGCCAGGTCTCATAGTTTAGTTCACCTGGATGAGGAATGGTATGGAACTTCCACCTTAACTTACCGGTCCGAACATCAAAGGCGCGTATCGTTCCGGGCGCTGCATCGGCATCTTCTCCAACACGCATACCAATGATTAACAAATCTTTATAGATGATTCCAGGTGTAGTATTGCTAACATATGAATTAAATGTACCCGATTCCCGATCGAGATTTTGGGATAAATCCAAGACTCCATTTTCACCAAAAGAATGGATTTGTGTACCATCTTGAACATTAATGGCATACACCTTTGCACTTACACCATATATAATTCGCTTATTATCGCCATTTTCATCTTGCCAATAGGTCATGCCACGAGCAATCTTAAAATACGAAGACTGCCGTTTCTTCGCTATTATGTCGGCCACTGCAGGATCGAAAATCCATTTTTGTTTTCCCGTTGCAGCATCCAACGCAAATAATTTGACACGTGGTGTCAACCCATATAATATGCCGTCGACCATGATTGGGTTACACTGAATCTGGCTGTGGTTAGCGGTATCTCTATCTCCGGAAGAGAAGGTCCAAGCTACCTGGAGCTTCGACACATTGGTTAGATTGATTTGGTCATTAGAGGAGTAGCGGATTCCATCTTTAGTGCCTGCATAGGTTCTCCAGCCGCTATAGTCAGCAGTTGATTTTTTGAGGTTTTTAAAGGAGAAAAAGAGAATGGCAAATGCCAAAATTCCGACTACGAAAAGAAAATTTAGATTGCGCTTTTGACCTTTACCCATTACAAAACAGATTATAATTTAGCCCGAGCATATTGATTTGGCCAGCTGAGTTCGTCGCCAAGCTCTTTAGCTGCCTTCAAAGGGAAATAAGGTTCCCTCAACGATTCGCGACCAAAGAGAATAAGATCAGCCTGCTCATTATTTAAAATTTCTTCTGCTTGAGTAGGCTCAGTAATTAACCCTACCGTACCCGTTAATAATCCTGTTTTGCTTTTAATCCTAGCCGAAAATGGAACCTGATAACCTGGACCTAAAGGAATTTGCTGATGTTTCACTAAACCCCCAGAAGAGCAGTCGATTAAATCAACACCCAGTGATTTTAAGATAGCACACAGCTGGAGTGCTTCTGTTATATCCCAGCCATCTGCTGCCCAATCTGTTGCAGAGATACGAACAAAAAGAGGTAATTTTTTCGGCCAAACAGCTTGTACCGCAGCTATAATCTCCATGCATAACCGAATCCGATTTACAAAGCTTCCACCATATTTATCGGTCCGTTTATTGCTTAATGGGGAGAAAAACTGATGTATAAGATATCCGTGAGCAGCATGAATCTCCAGTACGCGATAGCCTGTCTCTAAAGCTCTAGCCGCGGCAAGTTTAAAATCATTTACAACCTTCTCAAGTTCTTTCAAGGTAAGCTCAGAGGGTGCTTCATCCTCCGGATTAAATGTAAGAGGCGAAGAGGAAACAGTCTGCCAGCCTCCATCTTTTTGCTTAACCTGCAGGCCTCCCTCCCAGGGCAATGAACAACTTGCCTTGCGGCCTGCATGAGCGATCTGAATACCAGCAACAGCCCCTTGAGTATGAATAAAGGCCGTAATCTGTTTTAATTTATCTACATGGTCATAATGATATAAACCTAAATCACCCTCCGTGATCCGACCCTCTGGAGAGACAGCGGTAGCCTCTTGAATAACCAAGCCAGCACCTCCAACAGCCCTGCTTCCAAGGTGGACCAAATGCCAATCGTTGGCATAACCATCGACGGCAGTATACTGACACATCGGCGAGATGACAATTCGATTTCTTAACTCAACCGACTTAATTGTTAAAGGAGAGAATAAGTTTGACATAGTTCTATATCTTTCAGATTAAAAGTTAAAGCATTTAAGCAAAAAGAGACATTTGATAAAGCTCCATAGAATAGGATCAAAAGTATCAAATTTTATTAATAATCAACAAATCAACGAAATAGACTCTAAATTAAAAACTCAAATTAATTTTCAGATTTCCTTAAGGCATATGGTTTCGACTCCGAGAAATCATCAGAAAGTGGTTGCAATACCTTGAGCTCATCACGCGTATTTTGAGCCGCCGTGATCGCAAATATCTTGATCTTATTATTTGCTGGCAAAGTAATAGTCTTAGCATGAGCAGGCACATATACAGCATACTTAAAAATATAAGAATAACTATAAGGCTCGTTTCGTGTTGGATAACCAAAATGCCAATGTGAGGCATACCAAGCAATGTTATCCTGTTTTAAATACGGCTCTTTAATGCTGCGCACAGTATATCCGTCTAGATCAAACTGCCGATCGTAATGTTGACCGATAAAACCTCTCCAATTGGCAATTGTAAGATTAGACTCCAGTCCATCAGCATTAAATCGACCAGAAGTTTCCTCTGTAGCTGAAGCTAAAATATAGACCTTATTATAATCGCCTGCAGGAAGTTTCAACGTTTGACCATTGCAACTCACCACATTCTTTTGCAAATCTTGAACACTGCCTAACTTAAATCGAACACCTTCGCTAACGATCTCCGAAGGGACAAGTTCCGCAGGATAGTTACATACATTACCATGATCGGTAGGATCGTAAACCGGCATCATATTTCCATCGGTCCGGTTGATGTCGAAGCTAACCACATCCTGATCATAGTCAAGCTTCACCGGCTCCTGCTTAATCACTTGCTGACTTTGAGTGGCAAGCTTAAAAGCAAATGATCGGATGGTATAATGTGACAGATCAAACTTCAAGCTTTTGCCTGAAATTGAAGCAGCACCAATCTTCTGTTCTTGACCGTTTACTTCATACGCCTCAACAATATCAGATGGGAATTTCAAACTCACTTCCGACTGATTATGGCCGGTTAATTCGTTGACTCGGACAATATAATAGTCACTATTTTCGGCTTTCTTAAGGGCCATAACCCCTACTTTAGGTGTATTAAGCGATAACATCGAGAATGAAGAACCTTTGGCCCCAGCATGCTTAGGTGTTTCAAAAGCCACTAATGGCTTATTTAAAAATTCAGCCTGCCATGGTGTTTCACTTTCTGACCAATCGCCCGAATGGCTATATAGGCCATATTTTACTTGTTGGATACCCCAGTCTTGAGTGGTTTGATAAAGCCATGTTGGACAAAGATTAGCTGCCGGTGTAAAAAGCAACGTCAGACGAACCGTATTTTGATCAGGTTTATCAGAGCCATATTTACAATCTTCCAACACTGACACCCCAAATTTACCCGATTTATCGGTTAAGTCGAACCATTGTTTTGCTGGCACTTCGAATTTCTTCTCATGATTTGTATTACGTTGAACTGCGCCAGCGCTTAAATTGTAGGTCGCATTTTCGTTTGATGCCACAAGAGGAAATGAAGCTTTCAGACTCACTCCTGTCGACTGCCAATCGATGGCATTAGCAACCTCAACACGCTTACCTGCCTGACCAGCCGATAAGCTAACGATTTGGGTAATGGCAGAGTTTTGCCCTTTGCGTGTGACCTCAAAAGCTACTCGGACTGGACCACTCTCAACCATTTTAATCGTTACATCCTTGTTCATAAATGCAAACGGCGGCTTTTGACGGTCGTACCAGAACATATTCCAAGCCGGCTCTTTGGTTGGAATTTCGTGCTGAAATTCTAATCGTGAAGGTTTTGAAAGAATCTCACGATTCCCTTTTTTATCGAATACACTTGAGATATCTCCGTCGTCGTTTAACTTAACTTTATAATATTCGTTGTCCAATGTGTTTGGCTCAGCAGCTAAAGTTGGGGTAATTATTTTTGAAGCGTTTGCCGATTCTTGCACATCAAAAACTGATAATCCCATTGCTGGAAGTTTGGCTAAGAAGATAAATTTTACTCGATTCGCTTTTCGCGAGATGATCTGAACGGCAACCTCTTTCCCTTTTGAATCAAAAACACGCAGATGTGCAGGTGCATTAACAAATTCAAGCTCTGCCGTACAAACGTCTTCACGCTCAATGGCTACCGGATTATAAACCGAGATAGCCCTCCCTTTAGTTTGAGTATTCAACTGTTGTGACACGCCACCTAAGGCATCTTTCAACACTTGCGAAAAACCATTTTGCGCAATAAACTCATCATTCCAAGCTAGTTTAAACGCGCTTGGAATAGCTGTTCCGGTAACCACATCGTGCATCTGACTTCCCAGCACTAGTTCCCAGGCATTATTCAGTTTTTCAAAAGGGTAGCTTGCACCATTTAAGTAGCTATCCATGGTTGCCATTTGCTCTGAAGCAGCAGCTAAGATTTCATTCTTCCGATTCATCCGTTTCATATACGATTGAGACGATAATGATCCAGCGCTATGCTCTACTAATAAAAGGTCACCTGCAAAGACCGGCAATTTTTTTCGAATCTCCGGAGTAATATCTTTATACATCTGATCCGAGGAACTTAGTATAACTTTGATTTTGCTATCTGGGTTATTCAAACTTGCTTCAGCATTGATGACATCTCTTTCGCGCAGACCTCCACCCATATCCCCACAGCCATAGTAGCGATAGTCGAACGATACTCCATACTTTTTAAAATCATCCAAAAGACGATTGTCCCAGTACTTATCAATATCTAAACGTGGCATCAGATCGCCATCGTAGTCGGTGGCATCTAAAACAGAGACCAATCCCTTCCCATCTGGACCATTCCAAACCCCTACATTAAAAGGCAAAGGGAGTGCACGAGCAAGATTTGGAATCGTTAACTTCTGCGTTGAGAATCCAATCATTCCAGCATGGTGAAGCACAGAAGGTAAGTTGGCCACAAATCCAAAGCAATCGGGCAACATATAATCGACACTCTCTTTATTAAACTCTTTGCGAAAAAAATTATTTCCATAAAGCACATGGCGTAAAACCGATTCTGAAGACGAAATATTAACCTCCGCCTCATCCACAGATGATCCTGCGACGAACCATCTTCCGTTGGCAATATAACCCTTCAGCTTGGCATACAGCTCAGGATGATAATCTTTCATCATCTGATAGCGTCGGGAGCCTGTGAAGTTAAATACGTAGTCAGGGTATTTATCAAACAACCGAAAATTCTCCTCCATGGTATTCTTCACATATTCACTCACGGTGGTTCTATAGTCCCATTCATATTGGGTATCTAGATGGGTATATCCAACGGCATAAAGGACTCGTTGGTTTGCAATGTCATATTTTGGACGACGCTCAAGCGGTTGTGCAAAGATTAGGGTAGGAATAAACAACAGCAGGAGGAACAATTTTTGTTTCATGATGTATTAATTGTCAGAATTTTAAAACGGGAGAAAACGGCTTAATAAATTTGATTACAGAAATTAATTCCGATCAAATAATACAGAAACCATCTGCATGCAAAGGAAATTAAATAAACAGAGAATGCGCGCAAAATATTCACCCTTATTGATAGTTTTTTAGCCCTTTTAGAAGCCATTCTATTCGACTATCATAAAAAGCAATTGTTTTGCAACTATCAATTGCGAAGCAAGTCAAATAGCTGGAGGGGTCCAAATGGTGCAGCCAATATATCGTTCTGGGCCTGTATTCTTATCTTGGAAATAGTAGACAACAACAACTTTCCCATCGGGACGTTGGACTGCTCGTGGGTAACCCATATCGCGACCAGAACCATCAGCGCGCAGAACAATTACGTTACTCCAAGAACGGCCCATATCGCTACTTAAGCGCGCACAGATGCTAAAGGGCTTCTTCCGACTTCCATAAAGCAGACAGATTCTTCCATCTTTAAGTTTGACAACCGCAGGTGGATTTCCTTCGCCAGTATCCTCAACTGGGTTGATTAAGCGCTCCCAGCTCTTGCAATTATCACTCGACAAATAGGCAGAGATAAAGGTATTATTTCTAACCGCCACAAACACTTCATCTTTTGAAATGCGCACAGAAGCGGGCATAATAGAGTAGCCCTCTTTGGGCTCTGGTCCAACCCAAGAAATAAAATTCCAATGCTTGCCGCCATCGGTTGTGTTTACGCACATCACGCGCCCTTCCTTCCCATCAACCTTCGCTACCGAGACAAATAAGGTGCAGGCGCTTTTCCCTTCCACAATATAATCTGTACGAGCAGCTGTTCCTAGGGTATTGAAGTAAGGCAGGATACTCGGTTTTTTCCAATGATGTCCTCGGTCGTAAGAGAACCAATAACGTGATTCCCCACCATCTGTATTTGACATCCGAAGTGTAAACGCTAAATTGGGATTCTCAAAATTAATCCCCTTGCAGGCAACTGGCTTCTGAATCTTAGCGTCGGTTCGCTCAATGCCATGATAGCTCCCTTTATTCGGAATAAACAAAGCACCTTTATCGTTCTTTCCCGGATCCTCAATCTTCCAGGTCTCTCCTCCATCTAACGACCGAGCAAGCAGATGAACCTCTGCCTTCTGACGATCTATGTTATGCTTCTCTGTTCCTAAATCTTTATAATATCCTTTGGCAAAGCCAACTAGAATCTCATCGCCCCAGTTCCAAATGCCAAAGTTTGCAGGCCAACCGCCAAACATCCCCTTTTCATAATATACCTTAAGATTACGTACCTCTTTGTCCGTCTTTTGTCCAAAAACAGCTAAACAGGAGCCGCTGAAAAGGAATATCGCAAATGCGAAAATCAGTCGTCGTTTCATAAAAATTCTTCGCAAGTAGTTAGTACAATTCAATTCTAAAGTTTAGTTAGGCTTTAGCAATTCAAATTTAAACTTAAATCTGAATTAATTTAAAACATAAGCATCAAAAACATTATATGTTGCAACATATAATGTTTTAACTTATATTTGTCGCGAAATAATTCATTCATTTTTAAATAAATTAATATGTCAAAAGAAATTTCAAAACCGAAAAAGATTGCCGCATGGGTAATTGCCGGATTATTAACAGGTTTATTTTTATTTAGTGCTGCAGGGAAATTCTTACATCCGGAGCAATTAGATGGAATTAAATTAGGTGACTGGAGAGTAATTATTGCACTTGGCGAGATTGCATCTGTCTTGTTATTCCTTTATCCAAGGACTAATCTTTACGGAACAGTTTTATTGTCTTCATATATGGGAGGTGCCATTATTGTGCATATGACAACTGCTCAAAGCATTGTGTTTCCAACAGTGGTTCTTTTATTAGTTTGGACTGTAGGGTATTTAAGAAATCCAGGCATCTGCAACTGCAAAAAAGCGTGAGCATAGAAGAAGAATTAAAGGGTCGATTTCGGAACGAATACCACAAAGGCCTGATCAACTTGAGTTATACGGTTAAGCAGTTAAGCTATAATTTTTAACAATCTTTAAAAAAGCATAAGCTAGCTGAATCACAATATAATATCTTGAGGGTTTTGCGTGGTTTTCGTTCTGAAGGGGCCGTTTCAATTGGATTTTTAAAGGAACGGATGCTCGACAAGCATTCGGATGTGAGTCGGCTTGTCGATAAATTACATGAACGAGGTTTAATCGACCGGACTGAAAACAAAGAGGATCGAAGACAAAAGGCCATTGTAATCACGCCAAAAGGTCTCGAACTATTATCCGCGATGGATGAGTGTGAAGAAAAAGTAGACTCTTTATTAAGTCGACTAGACCCAGAAGAGATCTTGGTATTAAATAAGCTATTGGATAAGATTAGAAGCTAATTACTTTTAGTCCAATACTCTCGGATTATTTTTAATCCTCGTACTCATCTGTTAACGCATACCAACCAAATATGGTAAGTCCGGTTACGATCAGCGGAAGGAGGATGAAGAATATGATAATCCCAAATACCAGATCATCCTGTTTGCCAGAAGTTAGCTTACTTCCAAAAATTCCGATAAAGTAGTAGGAAATAGCCATCGCCAAAAGAATCCAAACAATTCCTAGATATTTTTTAAGTGTGTTCATTATCATAGCTATTAGTCGTGAAGTGTATTGATTTTGCGATCTATGTATATCATTCCTATGATAAAGCAGACAGCTGCAATTCCAATAGGATCCCAAAGTCCTTCTAAATAAAATTCTGGGTTTCCAACGTTTTTCGCTGTTGTTACAAAATAGGTTGAGATAGCGGGTAATAATCCGCCAAATATTCCATTTCCAACATGATAAGGTAACGACATCGAAGTATATCGGATCTTTACCGGGAACATCTCAACAAGGAATGCCGCAATCGGACCATAAACCATTGTTACAAATAAGACTTGAATAAAGACTAAGAAAACTAAATACCATTTAACATTACTTGTAATATTCTTGGTCACGATTAAGTTAGCGATCTTACTTTTGCCAAATTCATGACTTTTATGAATTGATTTGCCATCTGCAAACTGCCGAAGCGATCCACAATGGATCGTATCAACTCCTGCAGGAGTATCACCTGCTTTTAAACTATTCTTCAGCTTTACGCTAGTGTGAATGAAATCCCCATTTGAGTTCTTGGCATCGTATTTTAGCCATACTTCCTTTTTCGCATTTATATTTAAATCAAATGCTAAGGCTTTATCTAAGAATAATGTGTCTGTTTTTGTATAGTGAAAGATGGCCCCACTTGAGAACAGGGAATCCATTTTTGTAACGATAAATACTTTCGAATTTTTAATAGATGGATCTGCTTTATCCGATTCGGTTAGAATTGAAGCTACTGGACTATCAATTACTTTGCACCCATCCGACACAAGGCTATTCCCTGATTCCTTCATTGTTTTGGCATCAGTCAGCAAATACATCTCGCGGTAGATTGGCCGATATAAAAAGACAGCTAACAAGAGGCCGGTCATCATGATTGCTTTGCGACCGATCTTATCACTTAACCAACCAAATAATACAAAGAAAGGGGTGCCGAGTAACAATGCAATCACTAATAAGGTATCAACCTGTGACGAGTCAATATTTTGAACAGTTTTCATAAAACTCATGGCATAAAACTGTCCGGTATACCAAACAACTCCTTGTCCCATCGTAGCTCCAAATAAAGCTAAAAGAATAAATTTTAGGTTTAAACGGTTATTAAAACTCTCCTTTAATGGATTTAGAGATGTCTTTCCTTCAGTCTTCGCTTTAGCAAATGCGGGAGATTCGTCCATATTTTTGCGAATGACATAGGAGATAATTACCATAAATATTGAGATCCAAAAGGGAACTCTCCAGCCCCACTCTTCAAAAGCCTCCTTCGATAAGAGTCCTTTGGTTAGGAGGATTACTAGCAACGATAGGAATAGTCCTGCTGTCGCTGTAATTTGTATCCATGAAGTCCAGTAACCTTTTTGGTTTTTGGGAGCATGCTCTGCCACATAGGTTGCAGCTCCACCATATTCACCACCTAAGGCTAGACCTTGCAGTAATCTTAATAGCAACACGAGCAAAGGAGCCAAATAACCGATTGTTTGATAACTTGGAATACAGCCAATTAAGAATGTAGCTCCACCCATGATTAAAAGTGTAACCATGAAAGTATACTTTCGGCCAATTAAGTCGCCAAGTCTGCCGAAGAATAGAGCTCCAAAAGGTCGAACGACAAAGCCGGCAGCAAACGTAGCAAGTGTAGATAAGAATGCTGCTGTCGGATTATCCGTAGGAAAGAATTTTGTGGATAGCACAACAGCTAAGCTTCCAAAAATATAGAAGTCATACCACTCAATCATTGTTCCAAGCGAAGAGGCTGTTATGATTTTCCAGATCCCTTTTGTTGATTTTTCACTCATATATAAAGTTCTTTTTTTAATAAAAATTAGTTTGGATGCTTATAGATGTGAGAACTCTTTCACCTAATTAATCATCATGCTTATTATCATCTATATTTCTAATCAGACAGTTAATAGAATATCCTGCCGGATAGAAAGCATTTAATTAGGTGGGGTAAATTATAACTTATTTTTTAGACGTCAAAGCATTGCGAAAATCTTGTCCAGTAAGCAAATCCGAAGTAAGAGTTATTTGGGAGTGATGGGTTGTGTGATAAATAAATCTAGATCGCTTATTCTTTTATCGCCCTCGATTATAGCCGCCGCCAGAACCCGAGCCGCCAAAGTCTTGACTGTTTGGATCTATGTCCTCGTTAAGTCCTGGATGTTTCGCGCCGCCAATAGAGATTGGTTTTGGGATAGACTTGGTTTTAAAGATTGGAAAACGATACGAGACATTGATTGAGAAATCAAATGGTGTCCCATTTCCAGTCTTTCCCAAGCCTGGAATAATATAGGGTTTAATGTTTTGGTCATTTGTAACCACAAGTGGGAACTTCGCTCGAAGCGACCATCCAAAAAAGAAGTTTGGCAGTAATTCGCCCTTCATTCCAAATACTAACTCTCCCCAATGTGCATTCATAGGATGACGGTCTAGCGAAGTGACCCTAGAGCCCCAATAATTGGATGACTTGATGCTATCGGTCTGCTGATTAAAGATGGCATAACCATACCGAAATCCAACGAACATAAAATCATGATCTTTCAAGGACTCAAACTTAGCGATATTCATATCGATCCCTAATCGACCATAGGCTCCATTGTTTTTATAATGAAAAGTGGCTTGTTTATCATCGAACCATTGCATTCCGGTTTCAAACGTGGGGAAAAAATTTCCTTTATAGGGAATGTCTGCTTGAAGTTCCCATCCGCTACGATTCCCAGAGGACATTGCCGGGAGCAGGAAACGCGAGATATCAACCCCAACACGAGGACCCTCATAGCGCCACACTTCGGCTTTGGTTTTAGCCAAGGCGGGTGTGCTACTAATGAGTAGAACTATTAAAATAAATCTTAATATTTTGGTCATTCGTTGTTTTGACTATAGATTGTGAGTTAACCTTTGCATCTGTTATTCGCACTGAATCAATCCCCTTTGATCGCCGATATCCCGACATAGTATAGGCTGGCGCAAATCCGCAATATTCTGAAATAAAACTAATGATCATTTTATGGCGAACAAACAGAGTATCAATTTTGCCGTTCACGGTAAAAATAAATCCTGTAGAATCAGCCGATAATGACAATGGCAGGGGAACTCTTTTCGTTAATGAGCTGGTCGAATCTGAAAAAAGGATATTTCCCACATCGTTCCGATTGACCCCTCTAATGCGCATGGAATTAATATTCTTAAACCCGCTCACAGAAAAAGAGCTGATCATCAGTGTATCTGTAGAATCGTAACACCTGTTTTCATCCGTGCACGACTCTAAAGAGAGCAATAGCAACAGAAAACCGATCAGACCAAATCTCATTTCAAAATTAATTTGTTAATTTACAAAGATAAAAAAATAAACATTCTTAACAGCTTATGAGTTCACAACGGTTAGTCTGTCTTTGCAATCAGGTTACGGCACAGGAGATCCTAGCAATATTAAAAGCAGGAGCTCTAACTACCGCCGACGTGCAAGAATTCACGATGGCTGGAACTGGCTGTACACGATGCGTAAGAGAGATTGATGCACTAGTCTTTCGCTATAAGTCGACTCAAAAGAAAGATCCGCAGTTAAGAATAGATTTCGAAGAACCTAAGGACAAAAGAAGTTGAATTTTATTAAAGCAGAAAGTTGAGATCGTCGTCACTCGTTAGCTCTCGGGGCGCGATGCCCTTGCGAAATAACCGAGCACTAAATTGACCTATTAACTCGAGTTTATTCTGATCTAATTTAAGCATGGTCCCTTCCCGAAGTCCGATTACATTGATCCCATCATTTAATTCAATAAACTCCTCTATTCGCTGCTCGCGTGTCTCTCCGCCATGTCCTTGAGGATGACTATCAAGATAATGCGGATTTATTTGGAATGAAACTAAATTCAAGCAATTAAATCCTTTCGGATCGACAACAGGCATATCATTGGTGGTCCGTAATGTTGGGCAGGCAATATTCGCTCCAGCACTCCATCCGATGTAAGGCATTCCGGCGATGACTCGTTCTCGAATGGCACCCATTAAATTAGAATCATTGAGAGTTCGAACTAACTGCCATGTATTTCCACCTCCAACTACTATAGCCTCAGCCTCTTGGATTGCTTTAATCGGATCAGCAAAATGATGAATTGATCGAATCTGGTGACCAATCTCAGCAAAACGCTCCTTAACT
>JAPLDS010000058.1 GCA_026391295.1 Bacteroidia bacterium
AAGGATTTAAAGTTCTTGATGTATCGCATGTTGAAGGTCAGGTGCACAAGGTGATCATTGAAAAATAGTTAACCATGCTTTATATCTCGGAAAACCTTATCGAACAGCTGATTATTCATGCTAAATCTGGCTTGCCGGAAGAGGTATGCGGCTATCTTTCAGGCATCGATCGTGTGATCACCACTCAGCATATCATGACCAATATTGATCATAGTCCAGAGCATTTCTCCTTCGATCCTGCTGAGCAATTTAAGGTTGTGCGAGAGGTTCGAAATGCCGGTCAATTGGTATTGGCGAATTATCATAGTCATCCCGAATCACCGGCTAGACCATCGGTTGAAGATATTCGTCTAGCCTATGATCCAAATATCAGTTATATCATTGTTTCGCTTGATGCTGAAATACCTGTTGTGAAGTCATTTCTAATCCGAAATGGACAGGTAGAGGAAGAAGAGATCATCATCACCCTCTAAACAAATTGCTACAGTTCTCTTAATAGAACAATCTCAGGCTTATACGCGGAGAGAATGGGATAGCCTGCGAGAAGATGTTAAAGGTGGTAGATTGATCGACTGGCACACGCTCGAAATTAGTATAATGGATATTCTTTGAGTTAAATAGGTTCAGAATAGACAATCCAGTCTCACATGATAGTTTTCCTGCTGTAAATCGGTAATTAACTGAAACGTCCATCCTATTGTAAGGTGTAATAGTATAATTAGGCGTTAAGATTGAACCATAATACAAAGGGAATCCCGATCCATAAACATACACTGCAGAGATATGAAATGGCTTGGCATAAAATAGTCCAGCCACCTTCACCTCATGGCGCTGATCCTGAGGAGCTGGCAAGTATTCATTCTTTGGAAAATAAGCAAATTTCTCCTCGGTCCGACTCAAGGTATAAGAGACCCATGCCGAATGTTGTCCAAACTCTTTCTTCATAAACAGATCGACTCCGTAGCTGCGACCATTGCCATTGTAAATAAGATCGCGGTAGCTCTGATTGGTATTTACAAATCGGGTAATACCGGTGGTATTTTTATAATAGGTCTCTAGACTAATCGTATAATCTTCTTGATGATAGGAACTTCCCAACACATAATGGGTACCTTCTAAGACCGGGATTTTCATATTATCGCAGGCGGACCAGATATAACGGTAGTTACCTTGATTATCAACGACCGATGATTTGGCAATAAATTGGTTATAAATGCCCCATGCAGCATTTAACTTTACTCGATCAGAAACTTTAAAACTAGCAGATATCCGAGGCTGCAGATAAGTTGGAATAAGATCCAATGGAAAATCAGCTCTCAATCCAATCTTAATATCAATCTCATTCGGAAGTGTAATATGATCCTGGAAATAACCGTTCACACGAGAGATCTGAGCATAAAGATCTGATTTATGAAAACCTGAGGAGTCAGCCTTAAGTGCCGCTTCATTAAAGTTAAACCCGACTCCTGCTTCCAGGGAATGTGTCGACGAAAGTTTAAGAATATGATCAATTTTACCGGAATACTCAGCCACTAAATTGCTCGTCTGATTATTCACAATCTGATCGAAGACATTTTTCTTCCGCTGGATACTCTGAATATTAGAAAGATCGGTCTGCAAGGTCGACCAGGCTCCAGTCACGTTGGTAATCATCCCATTTTTCCACTTATGGCCATAAAAAGAAGAGGCGCCAACTTGGAAATTATTCTCTGCATCGATCTTGAAAAGACCATTGATATCTGCTCGAGGATTAATCGCATATCTAAATCTGTCCTCACCACCCAATAGACTAACATAAAAAAGATCACTGTTCTTGCCTCGGGTGGTAAAACGAATATTCGCATCTTGGTAGATATAGTCTGGATGAACCGTGAAGTCGATAGCAGACTTTGATGTATTGATTGGAATAACTTCGTTTTGATTGTTTGCAGGAAGAACATCTTTTCCTTTATAGAGGTTGTAATAGGTTTGTCGAAACGACATCAAAACAGAGCTTCTTTTCCATAGTGGAACCTCAGCCATTCCATTAACAGTTACGTTATTCAAATTAAGGGTAAAAGTAGGTTTAACCAAATTCCCTGTCTTACCAACGATGTTAACCAATCCCCCAACACGACCGCCATAGCTGGCATCATAACCTCCTTTTAGCACTTCGATATCTTTAGCAAGCAAAGGATTTACAGCCTCAATATCATCATTGAAGCTTTTCAATCCCCAGATGGTAAACCCATCAAATAAAATTTGACTATGCCCTTCATAGGAGCCCCAGATAATTAATCCATTAGACTCCTCACTAGAGGCCAAAATACCAGGCATAAGTCGCAATAGCGTAAACACAGAGTTGTCGCCACCACCAGGCAAATATTTTGCAATCTGATGATTGACTTTAATTAAACCGGCACGACTACCAATTTGCGTTGACTTTTCAATTGTTTTATCTTGAATAACAATCTCTTTGAGTCCTATTGAGGTAGGAACGAGATTGAAACGATGAAAATTAGCTGTGGTAACTATGGTATCTAAAATAAAATAGCCCAAATGGGAAACCCGAATATGAAAGATACTATCCTGGCTGCTCGGATAAGAGAAATTACCTTTGATATCTGATACAATAACTCGGTTATCGACGATTACTTGCGAAAAAGGCAACGGCTCTTGGGAGCGAGATTCTGAAATCTGTCCAATTAAAAGGGCATTATGTGCTAATCGGCGATTCTCCTTAGGAAGAATTAAAAAAACCTCGCCTTGCTTCACGTAATTGAGTGGAAAGTCGACAAGCAGCGCTTGAATTGCTTGCTCGGGCGATGCATAATGATTATCGAGTGACAGGGAATATTTTGCAAGCAACTGATCGTTAAACGAGAGTTGAAGATTATATTTATCACGCAGTGAAACTAAAACCTGACTTAATGGCGTGTTGGCAAATTTGACATCTATCTGCTGTGAAAAGCAGGACATCGAAAGTAAAACAAAATAAAGAAGAGAAAATAAATAACGTTGCCTCACGTTATAAAGGGATTATTTAACCAGAAATTCGGTATCTGATTTGGCGTCAAATTTAATCCCTAAAGAGGTACAAACCAAATTAAGAACTTCTTTTCCAGATAATGATCTTGAGAAATTACCTGTATAGGTCAAGGCTGGGTTTGCTTTAACCTGAATTTTAATGTTGTATTGTCTTTCAATTTCCTGACAAACAGCGACTATTGATGAACCTGTAAAGACAAACATATTCTCGCGCCATGACTTAGCCCCATTCAAATCGGGTTCTGAAGCAAGAAGAACATTACCATCATTAGTAAGATAAGCTTTCTCGTTAGGGCTAATCAAAATACTCTCATTGCTTTTGTTTGAAAATACGCTAACCTTACCAGTAAAGCAGGTCACCGCATACTCCGCATTCCGAGCAAAAATATTAAAACTCGTTCCCACAACGGTAGTCTCACCCAATTTTGAAACGACCTTAAACTGAGAACCCTTTTGAACTTCAAAATAGGCCTCTCCTTGTAAATTTATAGTCCGAACAGTTTTAAACCAATAGGGGTGAAAACTAATTTTTGATTGAGCATTCAATTCGACTTTTGAGTTGTCAGGCAATAAATAAGCTAAATGCTGACCAGCTGGAGCTTTTACTGAAGTAGTATAGAATCGCATAAAACTGGTCACACTTACAAATAAGAGAAGTGAAGCAGCTACAGCAAACTTAAAGAGAAGCGTTCTAGTTATAGGTTGATAAGGTTTAATAAAGACATGAACCGAGATTGAAGAGACGATATTCTCCCATACACTTTCCTTTGAAGTCGAATATTTCAATTCGATTTCAGGTAGTTTATTGGACATATTTGAATCTTCTTTAATCATCTTAATTTTTAATTATCTCTATTTTCACCAATCACATGCCTTAGATGTTGCAAGGCAAGTTTCATTCTTTTTTCAACTGCTTTCACACTTAAACCTAAGTTTTCAGCAATGTCATTATATTTCATCCCATCCATTCTGCTAAGGAGAAAAACTGTTCGTTGCTTCTCTGGCAGTGCTTCAAGGGCCTTTTCATAATTCATCAGCAGCTCTTTATACCGCATCTCATCGTGAGGACTCTCGTTAAATTGTTCCTCAACAGGTTTACTCTTATACCTCAACATTACATTGCGTTTGCGAATGTGTGTGATCAATAAGTCACCTGCCATTTTATAGAGAAGACCCTTTAAGTTGTCTACAACAATCTCTGAGTTTTTCTCCCACAATCGAATAAAAGTCTCCTGCGCAACATCAGTTGCCATTTCCTGATCACCACACCTGTAGTAAAGGTAATTGCGGACATGGTTAAAATGAATATCGAATACGTTTTTAAATTCTTCGCGTGTCAATCTTTCGATAACTTAGTGTAGTGCGAAACTACACATTCATTTTAATATTTCAATCCACCCTTTACAACATCAGTAGAAAATTAAAGGAGAAGTTCTCTCTATTCTGTTGTTTTATTAATGCCGTTTCAGAATGATTTTACCCTACCTAAAGATATTAACAATTACAATTTTCAAGGGAGAAAAACGATGTTAAGCCAATGTTTACTAGAAAAATTAATTTAAATAAATTTAAACAATATCGACCTAAAACCCAAATAATTAGTTGGTTTTTGATTTCCATTTCAATACCGCTCTAAAAAGAGGTAGTTGAGTAGCCTGATCAATTACTTCAACATCTGCATCAACCGGATCTTCACCAATTCGAAGCTCTATTTCGTCACCCCAATGGGTTTCAGCTAAAAATTCAAGCGAAAATCCTATTAAATTAAAATTCTGATATTGATCTAATTGAAAACAATCGGTCGCCCAATCAACATAGCGTGTATTGTTCACATGTAAATTTAAGTCAATCTCATTGTATCCGATAGTTTTTAAATAGGCCGTGCGCACTGTTTGGGTCATTAACCGATCGGGAAAGTCAGCAAGCGCTCTTTTGCCATCGTTGGTTGGTATATCTATCGTTAGCAGATTCGGACGTTGCGGACGAAGCGTTTTTACAGCCAATAGCAGCCAGGCAGAAATACCGCGTGCAAGCACATTTTGCTCCTGATCATAAATGATAAAGTCACGTCTAAAAAAGAGTCCTTCATAGCCACAAGGCCAGGTTTCGATGCAAATTTTCTCATCAATCAGAGGCATTCGTGTTATTTCAACTTTCAGACGAGAAAGGGCCCAAAACATCCCTTTCTCCATCAATGGATCATAGCCAGCGCCTAAACTAGCAGCATGATTAGTCGCCACCTCCTGAAAAAACTGCATCAGTGCCGAAGGCTTCAGCTGCTGCTGAAAATCTACACTATATGATTTGACCTCAAAATACTCTTTCCAAATTGACTCCATTGACTTAATTTATATTTTTTGCTATACCGATTACGAACTAATAACAATACCCATTTTTCGCATAAGAAAGGATGCATTAAGATTTTGGCAAATCCCATCTTTAAGTCGGTAGTCGATCTTCATCTGGTTACCAACGATCTCAATCTCGAAACAGAAATTACGAATATGAGTTGGAAATTCATCACTCAATTCTCCCAAAATAAGATCATGAGTAGCAATAAAGCCCACCGACTCATAATTGACTAATTGTCGCATCAAAGCCATCGAACCCGATTGTTTATCCGTTGAGTTCGTCCCTTTTAAGATCTCATCTAAGAGGATAAAGATCCGATGACCATCGCGCATCTGATCCATAATAAGTTTTAATCGCTTCAATTCAGCAAAGAAAAACGACTCTTTACGAGCCAAGGAATCGCTCGTTCGGATACTACTATAGAGCTGAATAGGGGTAAAAACCATCGAATTAGCACACACTGGAGAACCCATCATAGCTAACACATAATTAACGCCAATGGTGCGCAAAAAAGTACTCTTACCAGACATATTAGCACCTGTAACAATGCCATACTGACTCCACCCCGATAACGACACCCCATTCTTAACACATTCATCTGGTCGAATCAAAGGATGACCGAGCTGTGAAGCCTCAAATTTAAATGTATCATGACTGGCCTTCGGATACGTAAAAGCCGGATTATTGGCGGCAAAATTAGAGATTGAAATTAGTGCATCCACCTCACCGATGGTATCAAACCAGAGAGGAACCACCTCCCGATATTTCGACTTCCATTTCTCGATGGAGACCAACAGATGTAGGTTGAACATAAAGAGACCATTTAAAAGTATGGCGACTAGTAAATTCAAGTTTGCATCCAATAGACTAGAGAGCTGAAATAGATGCTTAATAATTTGCGAAGAAGACTCTTGTTGTTGAAATTTTAGTTGTTGTTTTAGCTTCACCAAATAGGTCGATTGAAACTGACGTGACTCGATTAAGCCCAAAAACTGAGCAAATTTGGATAATATCTTCACCTTCGACGTTACTGCTGCCTGGCTACTTAACAATTGTGGAGCAAAAACTGAAACAATGAAAAGCTGAACAAGCACCAAGGAAGATGGAATACTAACTGAAACAAGACCCACAATGGATAGCAATATGGAGGTAATAGTAAAAACTGGCAGTGCTATTCGTACCAAATGAAATAGCTTCTTATCTAAGAAGTTATTTTCTGAATTCAGCCATTCTAGGAGCTCTCCGCGATCTTTAGTCGAAGTTATTTGATCATAAAAAATCAATTGCGACTCTTGAATAAACGGTTTGTCTTTTGAAAGTTCCGCAATCGCCTCTTGCCTTTGATTAAGTGATCCACTTAACTCGATAGAATTAGTAAATGAATAGGCTAATCGATCCTTGCCAAAAACAGTGACACATCTCGATACCGCATTATAAAGTGAATTGGAACCAAACAAATCTAAGTCAAAAGCATACTCATGATCTGAATCGATATACTGAGCACCTTGATCAAATGAGGAATAGTCGCCATTCAACCCTTCAATCTCGTTCTCGCACAACTTTATGATCCGCTCGCAGCGTTCGATCTTCCGCTTAAGCACCCCATCACGCCAAGTCAGAAGTACAAAGCTTAAAATAGCAAAAGCCGAACCAGGCAAATAAAGTATATTGCTAACGATCAAATACCTATAGAACAAGATAAAGATCAATAAAAAGGTAAGCAACCTTAGGGTTGGCAGAAATTTTGCTTTTTGCAAAAAACCATCCTTGATCGCTTTAACTTCTTGTATTTGAATTAAGTAATCTTGCTCAATCGCATTCAACATAAATGAGAATATTAAATTTAGGAAGCCCTCTGTAGTTGGCTATTTCAAACCCCTACTTTTCAACAAAGGTTCTGTCGACGGCTCTTTGCCTCTAAATTTCACATAAAGTTTCATCGCATCTTCTGTGCCACCCCGTTCCAGAACATTCGTCTTAAAGGATGTTGCCACCTTCGGATCGAAGATATCACCTGCTTCTTTGAAAGCTTGGAAGGTATCGGTATCGAGAACCTGAGCCCATAAATAACTATAATATCCACTAGAATATTCGCCTCCACCGGAGAAGATATGTGCGAAATAGGTTGATTTATAACGAGGGATTATTTCCTTCATCAGACCTGCCTTGTTCATAGAATTAATCTCGAATTTCTCGACATCAAAATCGCCGCTTTGGGTGATGGTATGATAATCCATATCTAAGATTGCAGCTGCCAGATATTCAACTGTTGCAAACCCTTGATTGAACTTACCAGCCTTCACAACTTTGTCGACCAATTCTTGTGGAATGACGGCTCCAGTACTATAGTGCTTCGCGTAAACTTTCATCACTTCTGGCTCAGAGGCCCAATGTTCCATGACCTGTGATGGCAACTCCACAAAATCGCGCGCAACACTGGTTCCTGATAGCCCTTGATAGTGACATTTCGATAACAATCCATGCAGACTATGTCCAAACTCATGAAACAAAGTCTCCACTTCATCAAAGCTTAACAAGGCCGGTTTATCGCCTGTAGGTTTAGAGAAATTACAGGTCACTGAGATCACCGGACGAATATCCTTGCCCGATTTAGTTACTGACTGATCTCTGAAGTTCGTCATCCAGGCACCACCTTTTTTAGAGGCGCGTGGGAAAAAGTCCATATACAAGATGCCTTTTGCTGTTCCATCGACATCTTTCACCTCATAAACCTCACATTCTGGATGATATAGAGGCATATCTTTTAGGCGTGAAAAAGTAAGTCCGTATAATTTATTAGCCACATAAAAGGCACCATCACGGACGTGATTAAGCTCAAAATAGGGACGCATCTGCTCTTCATCTAGATCGTATTTTTCCTTCCTCACCTTTTCGGAATAGTACCACCAATCCCAGCTTTCCAGTTTAAATTTTCCACCTTCTTTATCAATCATAGCTTGAATATCCTTCGCCTCTTCCTTAGCCCGATTGATAGCTGGAGTCCAAATTTCGTGCAGAAGTTTATAGACGTTGGCAGGTGTTTTGGCCATACAGTCGTCAAGAACATAAGCCGACCAGCTATCAAAACCCATGATATTCGCCTTCTTTAATCTCAGATTGACTAACTTAAGAATAACCGATTTATTGTCGTGCTCATTGCCATTGTTGCTGCGGCTATACATTGCTTTGTAAAGTTTCTCGCGTAAACTGCGGTTTTTAGCATAGGTAACGAAAGGGATCCAGCTTGGTTTTTGAAGTGTAAACACCCATTTGCCATCTAGATGGGCCTCTTTAGCGTCTTCTACAGCTCCAGCGATCACATTTTCAGAAAGACCATCAAGATCCTCTTTTTTATCAACAACCATCTTAAAGGCATTGGTCTCAGCAAGCATGTTGTCACCAAATTTTAAATCAAGCAAGGAGAGCTCCTCATTAACCTGTTTCAGTTGTTTCTTTTGGTCTGCCGTAAGGTTAGCTCCTCCGCGAACAAAATGTTTATAGGTATCATCTAGCAATTTCGATTGTTCTCCATTAAGCTTCAACGCAGATTTATTCTCATAAACCTGTTTAACACGTGCAAATAGCTTTGCATTTAAGTTAACTGCATCTGAATGCTGTGACAATACTGGAGCCAACTTACGGGCTATCTCACGCAACGAATCATTCGAGAGAGCCTCCTTTAAATTTGAGAAGACATGGTTCACTCGACTCAACAATGCTCCACTGCCATCTAAGGCTTCGATTGTATTTTCGAAATCGGGTGCTGCCTGATTATCTGTGATGCTTTTAATCTCCGCATTATGCTGTTTAATCCCCTCCTCAAAGGCAGGCAAATAATGGGCATTTAAGATCTTGTCGAACGGTGGAACTTCGAATGGCGTGGTGTAGGCCTCTAAAAATGGATTCATGGATTTTATTTTTTTCTCTTGAGTAGTGCATGATGCCATCATGCAGATGACAGTCATTGGGATTAAAATTTTTCTCATCATGATTATGGTTTAATTAGTCATTCAGATTGCGGATACAATATTACAAAAAATCAGTTGTTTAATGTATAAGATGGAACCGGTGAACTGCGTACTAAAGCAAGAGCTAACTAATTAACAATAGCGCTTTAATACACGGCTAAATAAAAACAATAAAAATCTAATCTACAAAGTATTATAGTAAGAAATAAGTTTAACCAACCCCTGCTCATCTGTCAAAGAAAATTTATTTTTCGATAAATAAACGGTGATCGCCCCGCTCTGATCTTTCAGCAAAGCCAACAATTGCTTTTTGGTGTAAAACATTTTTGCATCATGACCATTAAAGGCAATAAAATACTGAACAGATGGCTCTTCAAAACGAGCTGGTTGGTAGTCCGTAAAGGCGCCTACCTCCTTCCTATCGAGGAACCTTATCTTGTATTTAACTAACAAAGTCGCCTTACCTTCAGCGAGTATTTTAAAGAAGCCTTCTCGCTTTGTTCCATCAACCTCGAAAGACCTGCAGGTAAAAGTGCTTCCTCCAAATTCTGCTTTTTTGACCATTGTCTTAAAGGCCACATTGTAGATATCAGCACCTTTTTGAAACTCCAGTTCATCGCTGTAGGCGTTATAGCGCAGACCAATATTCGAAAAGACCGTATCTTCTGGTGTGCGAACTTGACCTATTTCAAATTTTTCAGATAGATAAGGTGATCCTTGGATATCTGAAAGTTTGAGATTATTCGGCAGATAGGTCCCATTCATGATCTTGGCAAACCTTACATTATCCATAAAAGGTTTATTCTTTAATTCATACTGAGCCTGCAACGAGGTAGATAACCCGACAAAAAATACAAGCAAAATAATTAACCTATTCATGGTAATTGAATTTAAATTCTAAATGTCAATAAATTAAGATTTTAAATAGACTAAAATCTTTTGTTATCCTGATTTAAAATTAGCAAATATTCTTTAGAGATTTCAGTCTTTAGCGAATTGTTTTTCAACCGTTAAGCTTTCAAAAAAGATGAAATATTACTTTATTTAAAGCTTCTGTTATCTTTGAAAAAAAATATTCATTTGAAAAGCAAACTCCTTACCAGCCATTTTAGACTTCATCTGATTGTCTTGATCTATGGCTTCACAGCCATTTTAGGCAAATTGATCACTCTTCCAGCGATTCAATTGGTGTGGTATCGAATGGCAATTGCGCTGATCGCATTTTCCATCCTAATCAAATGGACGAAAACAGATTTAAAGGTTTCTAAAAAGGAGTTTTACAAATTGATTGGCATCGGGATGCTTGTCGCAATTCATTGGCTGGCGTTCTTTGGTGCAGTTAAGATTGCCAATGTATCTGTTGCCTTAGGCTGCTTGGCGACTAGCACTTTCTTTACAAGTATACTCGAACCGCTATTTTTTCGAAAAAAGATCAATCCGATAGAGGTAATCATTGGTCTCTTGATCCTAATCGGTATTTACCTGATCTTTCGATTTGAAATCAATTATGCGTTAGGGATTGTGGTCGGACTGTCTGCGGCCTTGCTAGCTGGGCTATTTTCGGTGTTAAATAAGAAGATGATAGGCACCCATAAAGCCACAGTGATCAGTTTCTATGAAATGTTAGGCGGGGTACTCTTAATAACTGCTTATACCCTACTAATAGATCCAGGAGAAGCTCCATGGCTGACTTTGTCTTGGACAGATTTTATCTATTTACTCGCCTTGGGCGTAGTCTGCACCGCTTATGCTTTTGCCGCGCAGGTAGAACTTATGAAGCATCTGTCGGCTTATGTAGTAGCCTTAGCCATTAACCTCGAGCCAGTCTATGGCATCATCATGGCTTGGCTAATTTTTGGAGAGAGCGAGCATATGACCAATGGGTTTTATGCAGGGACTGGTATTATCCTTACTTCAGTACTAGGCTACCCCTTGTACCACTACTACCTGAAACGTCAAGAAAAGACTATTCAAACTCGTTAATTATCCCTTTATCGAGCAGCTCTGGCTCAATATCCAATTCGGTTTCTAAAAACTCATCCATCTCCTCTTCGGTGGCAAACTCAGCAATCACGCCATTGTAGATAACCGTCCAATTGACCGAAGAACGTAAAATCTTTAACCCTGGTAATTCTGGGTTAAAATCTTTTACTGGATAACCTTCATTACCGCCCTCTTCAGCTTCAATGTCTTGAATATATTGCGTGTAATAATCGCGTGCAGGAAACAGTTCATCAAGCACATCATCTTCTTCCGCTTTCTCGTAGAATTCAGTCACGGTTAAACGGTAAATAACCATAGCGCCAGCACCATTCACATATAAGATATCGGCGAAAGGTTTCTCTGGAATAGTTCCTATTTCTTCAAAATCTAACTCTTCAACTTTAGCCAAAAAGCGAGGATGGTGGTTATGTAGAATAAACTCAGCTGGTTGATCTTCTGTTGCATTTAAATCGTTACAGATTAAGTATTTTGAAGTCTTCATAAGGAAAATATTTTTTTCGAAAGATAAATGTTTTTAATCGCTAATTGGTTATCTCAACCGGTTGAATTTCTTACTCTTCATTTTTTAATTTCTTCTTAAGATCCTCGAACTGACTAATCTTAAATGGCATATACGTATTTTGAGCTGGTTTCTCCTCGATCTCAAAAAGTACTTCATCGATGCGAGGATCTTGTAAACCAATCCCGGTAACACCCGAAACTTGTTTCCGAATAGCCAACTCTTCAGCTCCATTTTCACGCATCTGTATCACTTTGCCAATCATACCAATGGTCGCTCCAATGGGGAGAAACTTACCCGAGATCTCGAAAATGCGCTCAATCATCTCATTGATCTGCTCCTCTTGTCCGGCTATTCGATTTTTTACCATAATCTCAATTTTTCCTTGATGTTATCCGAGTGCTTTACGGAGCTGAAAAATAGGGACTATTTTTCTATATTTGTGCTCTTTAAAACGACACAACAAAAGTAATGGAAATCTTAATTAGGAATAAAGTAATTCAAGCTATCGAAACTCTTTATGGTCAGGGCATTGACGAAAATCAAGTTCAAGTGCAGACCACTCGCAAGGAGTTTAACGGTGATAAAACCGTTGTTGTCTTCCCTCTTTTAAGGATTTCGAAAAAGAGTGCCGAGCAGACTGCTGAAGAGCTAGGGAATTATCTAGTCGAGACCATTGAAGTGATTGCGTCGTATAATATCGTGAAAGGTTTCTTAAACCTTGTATTCCATAACAGATACTGGGTCAATCTATTAAACAAAGCTATCTCAGATCCAAATTACGGATTTAAGCCAGTAACAAAAGATTCCGAAGTGGTGATGATTGAATATTCATCGCCTAACACCAATAAACCACTTCATCTTGGTCATATTCGAAATAACCTCTTGGGATTTTCGATTAGTGAGATCATGAAAGCCAATGGAAACAAAGTCGTAAAAACAAATATCGTTAACGACCGCGGAATTCATATCTGTAAGTCGATGCTTGCCTGGAAGAAGCTTGGCAATGGAGAGACGCCTCAATCATCAGGTAAGAAAGGTGATCATTTAGTGGGTGAATATTACGTTAAGTTTGATCAGCTCTATAAAAAAGAGATTACAGCACTGATAGCAACAGGTCTAACTGAAGAGTTGGCTAAGGAGCAAGCCCCAATCATTAACGAGGCGCGTGAGATGCTTCGTTTGTGGGAGGCGAATGATCCAGCGACACGTGAGCTTTGGTCGATGATGAATACTTGGGTTTATGCTGGTTTCGATGAGACGTATAAAACTTTAGGGGTCGATTTTGATAAGATCTATTACGAATCAAATACCTATACCGTTGGTCGCGACGAAGTTTTGCGTGGTGTCAAAGAGGGAATCTTCGAGCAGATGGACGATACATCTGTCTGGGCTAACCTTGAAGGCGATGGTCTAGATCGCAAGATTCTGCTTCGCTCAGATGGCACATCGGTTTATATGACGCAAGATATTGGCACAGCCAAAATCCGCTATGCCGATTTCCCAATAGACCATATGATTTATGTGGTTGGAAACGAGCAAAATTATCACTTCCAGGTTTTATCCTTGTTACTCGACAAGCTAGGGTATAAATGGGGTAAGGACCTTTATCATTTCTCCTATGGAATGGTTGAACTACCCCAAGGGAGGATGAAATCACGTGAAGGGACTGTTGTAGATGCTGACGATCTTGTAGTTGGCATGGTTGAAGTGGCACGAAAAGTGTCAGAAGAGCTAGGCAAACTAGATAATTATAGCGATCAAGAGAAGCAACATATCTATGAAATGGTTGCTCTAGGAGCTTTGAAATATTTCATTTTAAAGGTAGATCCGAAGAAAACCATGCTCTTTAATCCAGAAGAGTCTATTGATTTCAATGGGAATACCGGACCATTTATTCAATACACGTATGCGCGAATTCAGAGTGTATTACGGAAAGCGGCCGATGCTGGAATAACCATTCCAACTGAAGTCCCAGCAGTTGAAATAAGTGAGAAAGAGGCTAGTTTAATTAAAGCCCTTACCGAGTTTCCAGAGGCTGTTCAAGAAGCAGGCGAGAAACATAGTCCAGCCCTAGTGGCTAATTATGTTTATGAACTAGTGAAGGAGTTTAACCAGTTCTATCACGATGTTACGATTATGAATGAGCCCGACGAAGAGGTACGAAAGTTCAGACTGCTGTTGGCGCAAACCATTGGCAAGACGATAAAAAATGGGTTCTCTTTATTAGGAATCAATGTGCCGGAGAGGATGTAAATTCTTATTTTAAATGATTTAAATATTCGGTAACTTTATAAAAAACATCAAAGATGAATAAAGTTGAAATACGAAGAAATTTTCATCATCTCATTGACAGCATTGACAATGAGAATCTTCTTGTAAATTTTTATGAATTAATTAAAAGCAGGGCATTTTCAAAAGAGGGAGAGCTATGGGGAAGTCTTTCATTAGAAGAACAAAATGATCTGATTTTATCGCTTGAAGAGATTAAAAACCCTGATAATCTAATTCCCCATAACGATATCAAGAAGAAACACCAGAAATGGCTTTAGAACTCTTTTGGTCAAAGCGTGCCGACAAAAAGTTCGATCGAATTATTTCGTACCTCAGATCGAAATGGGATAAAAAAGGTTGTCCGATCTTTTATTAAAAAAGTTTATATTTTTCTTGATATAATAGTTGAATTTCCAACTATTGGGACACTTGAAAATGCGAGAAAGGAATTCGAGGTTATTCAATACTGAAGCAAATTAGTATTTTTTACAAAATCGAAGGTCATAACATAATTCTCTTGGATTTTTTCGATAATCGTCAAGACTCTCATAAGAAAGCCTTCTAACATATAAGGAAAGCAAATAAGGATTGAAAAATCATCCTATAATCAAGCCTATTATTTCAGCTCCGCAAAAAAGTCGTTCCCCTTATCGTCGACAATAATGAATGCTGGGAAATTTTCAACCGTAATCTTCCGCACTGCTTCCATTCCCAACTCCTCAAAATCGATAATCTCAACCGACTTGATGCTATCTTTGGCAAGTATCGCTGCTGGACCTCCAATAGAGCCTAAATAGAAACCACCATGTTTCTTACAAGCTTCGGTAACACCTTTTGAGCGGTTACCCTTAGCCAGCATAATTTTCGATCCTCCAAGAGCCTGAAAAAGATCAACATAACTATCCATGCGACCAGCTGTCGTTGGTCCGAAGCTACCAGAGGCCATTCCCTTTGGAGTTTTTGCTGGTCCAGCATAATAGACTGGGTGATTTTTAAAATATTCTGGAATTGGCTTGCCTGCGTCTACTAACTCTTTAATTTTTGCATGAGCAATATCACGTGCTACAATCAACGTTCCTTTCAGGTTCAACCTGGTTTTAACCGGGTATTTCGAAAGTTCACGTAACACTTCGTCCATTGGCTTATCAAGATCGATGTCCACTGCAGGCATCATAAATGGTGCCGATTTAGGTAAAAAGCGAGCCGGATTACGCTCTAAAACCTCTAAGAAGATTCCATCTTCGGTGATCTTTCCTTTGATATTGCGGTCGGCGCTGCAGCTTACTCCAATACCTACTGGACATGAAGCGGCATGACGTGGTAACCGAATCACCCGCACATCGTGTACGAAATACTTGCCACCAAACTGAGCTCCTATCCCACTCTCACGGCAAATCTTGGTGATCTTATCTTCCCATTCTAGATCGCGAAAAGCCTGTCCACCGTCATTCCCTTCAGTTGGTAGATGATCGAGATAGCCTGCAGAGGCTTTCTTAACTGTTGATAGCGTAGCCTCAGCCGAAGTACCCCCTATAACAATCGCAAGATGGTATGGTGGGCAAGCTGAAGTTCCTAAGTCTTTTATTTTCTCACGGATAAAATTAGATAGACTCTCTTCGTTCAACAGTGATTTAGTCTGCTGGTAAAGAAATGTTTTATTCGCTGAACCACCACCTTTAGTCACAAATAAAAATTCGTAACTATTTCCTTCGGTGGCATAGATATCAATCTGAGCTGGAAGGTTACTTCCTGTGTTTTTTTCATCAAACATGGTGGTTGGTACCACCTGAGAATAACGAAGATTGCGATCGCGAAATGTCTCAAAGATCCCTTTTGATAGGGTCTTAGCATCGTCACCTCCGGTCCAAACATTTTCCCCTTTTTTGGCTAAAACAATTGCAGTACCGGTATCCTGGCAGGTTGGCAACTCACCTTCTGCAGATACAACCTGGTTTAACAACATCGTATAAGCGACGAAGGTATCGTTATCACTGGCCTCCTTATCCTGCAAGATAGAGGCTAATTTCTCAAGATGGGCTTCTCTAAGGTAGAATGAGACGTCAGAAAATCCAGCTCGTGCCAATAACTCCAATGCTTGCGGATCGACCTTTAAGATCTTACGACCTTCAACCTCTAAGGTTGAAACATAATCAGTTGACAACAAGCGATACTGAGTGGTATCTTTTGTAATTGGAAATGGCTTCTGATAACTAAATTCTGACATCTTACTATTTTTTCTGATTTTCAATGCTTAAAACAAACGCTATCGGGTTAGGGCATACAAAAATACATAAAAAATCAATGAGCTCGCAGTTTGTCCATGCTATTCTCCCATTAGATCAGATAGCGAAATACGATCTTGCTCGGTATATCTACCTCCCTCAAATCCGGCCACAAATTGCTTGTTAATCTGATAAAGTCGGCTATTAATTTTATCCAATGGAAAGGTATTTTCTTCATCAAACTCTTCGAAATCAAACTCAGTGAAATTTAACTCGCAGAGTGAAAGCTCATATTCATCGGTATCCATGCTCATGTAAACTAAGGGCAGGCCATGTGTTCGACAGATCACAGGTCTATGTTCATACATTGTACAACTATGATCCACTAAAAATCGACAACGCGATGGATCTTTTGGTTTAGGCAAAATGGTCATTTCTGACTTTTCCAATTCGGTTTTAATTGCATGAAATTCAACTGGAAAAACAGATATTGCCATACAACATAAGTCGCACCCCTTCTTGCAATTGATGTGCTTAGCATGTCTCTTTTCTAATGACAAAGACAAAGCGTCGATATCTTTATTCAGTTGATTATAAGATTTAAAAAAAGAATTAGCAGGAATAGTCATAGCTCATAGTGGTTTAAGGAGGCAAAATTAGTCTTTTCCGCATAAACCAAGTCATAACATTTCCAGCAATCCTAGCAGAATTACCCAACATTTAATTAGACCACTAATCTTTTTTCTTCCTAATCACGTTTTTGTTATGATTCTTTATCACACAAGCCTTTCCTTTTCTCTTGATTTTCCTATTTTTGTTCTCAATTCGCACGAATAGGCGTTTGAGCCATTCTAGCCAATAATTATTGACAGAAAAGAAAAAATATAATGACTGATATTCCAAGTAAATACGACCCCTCTGCGGTAGAAGACAAATGGTATAAATACTGGATGGACCAGAAGTTTTTCCATTCAGAGCCAGACGACCGTGAGCCTTATACCATTGTAATACCACCACCGAATGTAACAGGTGTGCTTCACATGGGTCATATGCTCAATAATTCAATCCAAGATATCTTGGTGCGACGGGCTAGGATGCAAGGAAAAAATGCGTGTTGGGTGCCTGGTACCGACCATGCTTCCATTGCTACAGAGGCCAAGGTGGTTGACAAGTTGCGTAAAGAAGGGATATCTAAAGACAGTCTTACTCGTGATGAATTCTTAGCTCATGCCTGGGAATGGACTGATAAACACGGGGGAATTATTTTAGAGCAGCTCAAGAAATTAGGTGCCTCTTGCGATTGGGATCGTACAGCATTTACCATGGACAAGGTTCGCTCAGAATCGGTTATTAAAGTCTTTGTAGACCTCTATAATAAAGGACTCATCTACCGTGGTGTGCGAATGGTAAACTGGGATCCTGCAGCTAAAACTGCCCTTTCAGACGAAGAGGTAAACCACAAAGAAGAAAAATCAAAACTATATTACGTTCGGTATCAAATTGAGGGAACTACGGAATATGTTACTGTAGCCACAACGCGACCAGAAACGATATTAGGTGACACTGCTATATGTGTGAATCCAAACGACGATCGCTTTCGTCATCTAGCAGGTAAAAAAGTGATCGTCCCACTGGTAAATCGTCTTGTACCAATTATTCAAGATACCTATGTGGATATGGAGTTTGGTACTGGATGTTTGAAGATAACACCAGCACACGACATCAATGACTACGAGATTGGGTTGCGTCATAACCTTGAAGTAATCGATACGTTTAATGATGATGGAACACTGAGCGAAAAAGCACAACTATTGGTTGGCGTAGATCGTTTTGAAGCTCGCAAACAGATCATCCCAATGCTTGAGGCAGCGGGTAACCTGGTGAAGATCGAAGACTACACCAATAAAGTTGGATATTCAGAACGAACCGATGTGGCAATTGAGCCAAAACTCTCAGCGCAATGGTTTTTGAAGATGAGTGACATCACCAAGCCGGCACTCGATGCGGTAGAGGTGGAAGATATCAAGTTCTATCCACCGAAATTCAAAAATCTTTACCGTCACTGGATGGAAAACATCAAAGACTGGTGCATCTCGCGTCAGCTATGGTGGGGCCATCGCATTCCGGTATATTATCTTGCAGATGGATCTTTTGTAGTTGCCGACTGTGAAGAAAAGGCCCTTGAGATGGCGAAAATAAAGAGTGGCGACACAAAACTTACGATAGCAGACTTGCGTCAAGATGAAGATGTGCTAGACACCTGGGCCTCCTCGTGGCTATGGCCGATAGCTGTTTTTGACGGCATAAACGAGCCCGATAACAAAGAGATAAACTATTACTACCCAACAAATGATTTAGTTACGGCTCCTGAGATTATCTTCTTTTGGGTTGCACGTATGATCATTGCAGGTTATGAATATCGAGGTACATTGCCGTTTAAGAATGTCTATTTCACTGGTATTGTGCGTGACAAATTACGTCGCAAGATGTCGAAATCATTAGGAAACTCTCCCGATCCACTTGATCTGATAGCCAAGTATGGTGCCGACGGAGTGCGGGTAGGTATGCTATTTTGTTCACCTGCAGGAAACGACATCTTATTTGACGAATCACTATCAGAACAAGGGCGTAATTTCAGCTCGAAGATCTGGAACTCGTTCCGTTTGATTAAAGGATGGGAAGTTGATGCATCACTGCCTCAACCGGAGCACTCTAGACTTGGGATTGAATGGTTTAAAGCGAAACTCAATGAGGTTACCATCACCATGGACGATCATTTCGATAAATATCGACTGAACGACGCCTTGATGACCATTTACAATACCGTCCGTGATGAATTCTCAGGATGGTTATTGGAGATTATCAAACCAGCCTACCAAGAGCCTATTGATGCTAAAACACTTCAAGAAGTTTCGGAGTTATTTGATGAAGTATTGCGCCTTCTGCACCCTTTTATGCCATTTATTACCGAAGAGATCTGGCAATTGTTAAAGACTAGAGTTCAGGGTGATTCAATTATGATTTCTCAATGGCCAACGACCAGAAACGACCGTAGTGGAATCTGTGCCAAATTTGAATCTATTAAAGAGGTCATTACAGGCATTCGTGCAGTACGAAAAGAGAAGGTTATCGCCAATAAAGAGCCATTAAAGTTAATCATTGTACCAGGGGAGAAAGGGTTTATTCCCGCTTATAACACCATCTTAGAGAAGATCGGAAATCTTTCCGAGCTATCTATCTCTGACAAGGAAGTTGAAGGTGCTTTGTCATTCCGTGTACAAACTTCAACCTATTACATTCCTCTTGCCGAGGTGGTAAACATAAAAGAGGAGATTGTAAAGATTGAAGAGGAACTAAAATACACCCTTGGATTCTTAGAATCGGTTAAGAAGAAAACTATGAATGAGCGTTTTATGAGTAGCGCACCAGCAAACGTAGTTGAGCTAGAACGTAAAAAGCAGACTGATGCTGAAGATAAGATTAAGATGCTGCAAGAACGCCTAATCTCATTCAAAGCATCCTTATAAAACGACTACAAACTGTTCAAAACTCGGTTGATTAAAGCTTGAAAGGATCTGGCTAGGCTTTAAAATGGAGCCATTATAATTGTATATTTGTAACTATTCAATACTAAAATAGAAGAATGCCTAAAATATCAAACCGAGGAGAATTATTACCAGAGTCAGCTATTCGAAAGTTAGTGCCGTATTCTGAGAAGGCTAAAGCCAAAGGAAGAAAGGTTTACCATTTAAATATTGGTCAGCCCGATATCAAAACTCCTCCACACGCCATTGAACGGATTCGGAATTTCGATTTCGAATTGATCCCTTACGGCCATTCTTTTGGAAATGACTCCTACCGCAAGAAATTAGCTCAATATTATAGAGACCGAAATTTAGATGTTGATGTCAATGAGATCCTTATCACCACTGGTGGTTCAGAAGCAATCTCCTTCTCTTTCATGGTCTGTTTTAACCCTGGTGATGAGATCATTATCCCGGAACCATTTTATGCCAACTACCTCTCCTTTGCTATTGCTACAGATGTGGTTATCCGGCCAATACCTTCGTATATAGAGGATGGCTTTCAACTTCCTGCCATATCCGAATTTGAAAAAGTTATCAATCCTCAGACGAAGGGTATATTTATTTGTAATCCGAATAATCCAACGGGATATGTTTATACCAAAGAGGAGCTAGAGCAACTTAGGGCATTGGTATTAAAGTACGACCTATACCTTATTTCTGATGAGGTTTACAGTGAATTTGTGTATGATGGAAAAATACATTACTCGGCATTAGAGCTTGAAGGGATTGGCAACAATGTGATCATGATTGATTCCATCTCCAAGCGATTTAGCGCTTGTGGTATTCGGATTGGATCGGTGGTCTCAAAAAACAAAGCGGTTATCAAATCAATTCTTAAACTAGCGATGGCTCGACTTTGTCCCCCTATGCTAGGACAGGTTGTTGCAGAAGCTGCTGTTGATTCACCTCCTGAATATATGGAGGAGGTCTACAAAGAATATCTTGGCCGACGAAACTACTTTATCAATGCATTAAACGAGATTCCAGGTGTCTATGCGCCTATGCCAATGGGTGCGTTTTACGCCATTGTCAGACTACCGATCGACGACAGTGATAAATTCTGTCAGTGGATGCTTGAAGAGTTTGAATACAACAATGAAACGGTGATGATGGCACCTGCTTCTGGTTTCTACTCCACAAAAGGGGTTGGAAAAAATGAAGTGCGCGTAGCTTATGTTTTAAATCTTGAAGATCTAAAACATGCTGTTGAGTGTTTAAAGGTAGCTTTAACGGTTTATCCAGGACGGACACTTTAACAAACGGCTATAACTTAGCAGATCCATACAGATCAAAATCATCAGAACTGGTAATCTCTACCTGATAATATTGACCAATATTTAGCTTTTGAGCCGAAGGGATCAATACTTCGCCATCGACTTCTGCTGAATCATATTCTGTGCGTCCGATAAAATAATCACCTTCTAAACGGTCGATCACAACCTTCATCGTCTGACCAATTTTAGTGGTATTTATCTCGGCTGAGATTTGTTGTTGAATAGCCATGATCTCATCAGCACGCGCTTGTTTAACTTCTGCAGGCACATCATCTTCATAAAGTTCTCCAGCAATAGTTCCTTCTTCGTGTGAATAAGTGAATACACCTAATCGTTCAAAACGGATCTCACGAACAAATTCTTTAAGCTCTTCAAAATCCTCTTCAGTTTCGCCAGGATGACCGACTAACAAGGTGGTTCGGATATGAATTCCGGGAACTTCGTCACGGAGTCTTTTGAGTAATTTTAAAGTACCAGCTTTGGTAATATTACGCCGCATTAAGGTCAGCATATTATCACTGCAATGTTGCAAAGCGATATCCAAATAACGGGCCATATTGGGCTTTTGCGCCATTACTGGAAGAATATCATACTGGAAATTCACAGGATAAGCATAATGAAGCTTAATCCACTCAATACCTTCGACCTCAGATAGCATCGTTAATAACTCAGCTAATTTAGGTTCTTTATAACGATCTAAGCCATAATCTGATAAATCCTGTGCAATAATTAGAAGCTCTTTAACACCTTGACTAGCTAAACTTTTTGCTTCGATAAGCAATTTATCCATTGGAACAGAAATATGTTTACCAGTCATACGAGGAATCGCACAATAAGAGCAAGTCCGGTTACATCCTTCTGAAATTTTCAAGTAAGCAAAATGCGATGGCGTGGTTAAATAACGTTCACGTGAAAGTGACATTTTATAGTCTGCATTCAGATCTTCAACCATTTTCTTGATTTGAAACTTGCCATAGATACCATCTACTTCAGGAATCTCAAGTTTCAAATCATCCTTGTAACGCTCTGACAAACAACCAAAAACATAGAGTTTATCAATAAGTCCCTTGTTTTTAGCATCAGCATATCCCAAGATGGTATTAACCGACTCTTCTTTAGCGTCTCCAATAAAACCGCAAGTATTTATCGCCACAATACGAGAATCTGTGCCATTGGCATCATGAGAAACCTCATAACCATTCGAGGCCATTTGAGCTAAAAACAGCTCAGAATCCACAAGATTTTTGGAACAACCTAAAGAGACAACATTGATCTTTTTTTTCATAATCTGAACTATCACAAGCCCCTAAAAAGGGGAAAAATACAATTAAAAATAAGAACTAAATTCCAGGGTTATTTAAACAAGGAATCAACAAATTCTGTTCGATGAAAGATCTGAAGGTCATCGAGGCCCTCTCCCACACCGATATATTTCACTGGAATTTTGAACTGATCGGAGATACCGATTACCACTCCCCCTTTGGCAGTACCATCAAGTTTTGTCAAGGCCATAGCAGTCACCTCGGTTGCCAGAGTAAACTGTTTTGCCTGTTCAAAAGCATTCTGTCCTGTTGAACCATCCAGTACGAGTAACACTTCATCAGGAGCACTCTCATAAACTTTCTGCATCACTTTCTTAATCTTAGAAAGCTCATTCATCAGGTTAATCTTATTGTGCAAACGACCAGCGGTATCGATGATCACCACATCGGCATTCATAGCCTTAGCCGATTGAAGGGTATCGAAAGCCACAGAAGCGGGATCAGAGCCCATATTTTGACGTACCAAAGCCACACCTACACGATCGGCCCAGATTTGCAGTTGATCAATTGCAGCAGCACGAAAAGTATCGGCAGCACCTAGGACCACTTTTTTACCAGCGCTCTTAAATTGATGTGCTAATTTACCAATGGTGGTTGTTTTACCAACTCCATTCACGCCTACCACCATGATCACATAGGGCTGACCAGTTTTTGGAAGTTCGAAATCAGTTACGTCAGTGGTATTATTCTCGGATAGAAGGGCAACAATTTCCTCTTTTAAGATTCTATTAAGCTCTGAGGTATTCATATATTTATCGGCAGCCACTCGTTTTTCAATGCGCTCGATAATCTTCAAGGTTGTTTTAACGCCAACATCAGAAGAGATAAGTATCTCTTCGAGGTTATCTAGAACTTCGTCATCAACGACAGTTTTGCCTATGATCGCTCTAGAGAGTTTCTGAAATACACCCTCTTTAGTTTTCTCTAGACCTTTGTCTAAACTCTCCTTCTTTGATTTGGTCCAACTAAAAATGCCCATGAATAAATAATTTTGACGACCTTAAAAGTATACATTTCAGAAACAGAAACATAGAAAATAAAAAAAGAGCTTTCATCCATTACGACGAAAGCTCTTCTTCTATCTAGACTATAGACTATTTACCTTTAAAATAATCTGTTACTAAGTCATTAGGAATAATTTCCTCTATGAATTTGTATGCTCCGGTCTTTTCAGACTTAACCATCTTAATTACTTTAGAATAAGATTTACCGGCTCCCTTTTGAAGTGACGCAACTACTTTCTTTGCCATAATTCAATTTATTTAATTTCCCGGTGAACGGTAATACGTTTAAGAATCGGATTAAATTTTTTCAGTTCCAGGCGCTCCGGTGTATTCTTCCGGTTCTTTTTTGTCACATAACGAGAAGTTCCTGGCTGCCCGCTAGCTTTGTGTTCTGTACACTCCAATATTACCTGTACTCTGTTACCCTTTTTTGCCATTGCTCAGTAACTTATTAAATATTTTCTAAATAACCTTTGGCTTTAGCTGTTTTTAAAGTAGCTGCCAAACCGTTTTTATTAATTGTTCTCAACCCTGCGGCTGTAACATTCAATTTTATCCATCTATCCTCTTCAGGAAGATAAAATCGTTTGGTGAAGATATTCACCATAAATTTTCGATTGGTTCTCCGTTTTGAGTGAGAAACATTGTTCCCAAACATCACTTTCTTACCTGTTATCTGACAAACTCTAGACATTTTGAGTAATTTTAAACTTGCTTTCTATATTTTTCAAACAGATTGCAAAGTAAAGACTTTTTGTTCAAATAATCAAACTCTACACCTCTTTTTTATCAGCAATGCACTCCACAAAACATCAAATGTTGTATTGCACTGATACAATGAATCTTAAAAAGATTACCCAAGAGTCCAAAACCTGAAAATTCTATTATCAAAACTCGAAATAGAGTAGATATTTCTATTGAATTGCAAATAATAACAAATCAACCGACCACAATCGGCGTCGCGAAGGCCCTTTCAATCCTAATTTTACATAAAAAAAAGACTGCCAGATCTTGATTAGACTGAATATCGACCAGCGAACCTTTCAAAACAAATAAAATTTAGCCCACCAAAGATCAGAAATTCGATCCTTTCATTAATTTTGGGTAGTGCTAAACTCGAGAAACTGTGAAAGGATCTGACTTAAAATACTACCCTTCATTTTGGCAGGCCGCTAACCTGATCGTGATCTATATCTTTATTCAGACTATAGTAGACCTTCCTTTGGCTATTTACGATTACAATCATGGAACCGACTGGCTCTATCAACCATGGCTCAAAGTACCTGTATTCTTAGGCTCTACCCTATTCACCCTTTACCTTGGCTTCCGCTTTTCGGGTTTAACCTTCAGCCAAACATTCTCGTTAAAGAAATTCAATTGGCTATTGCTCCCCTCTATGGCACTAACTTTTTGTGGATTGCAGTATTTTTTAAATGAGGCCAACATTCATTTCGAGCACCTCTTGCCTCCACCTGGGTGGTTCGTAGAGCTATTCACAAGACTTTTCAACTCTGACCTTGGGATCTGGGGAGGCATACTTCGTATTGTAATCATTGCGCCAATCGTTGAAGAGGTGATCTTTAGAGGACTCATCATGGCGGGATTCTCGCGTAATTATCGCCCTGCAGTGGCTGTAATTCTATCAGCCTTACTTTTTGCCCTATTTCATCTAAATCCTTGGCAGTTTGCAGCAGCCTTCTCGTTGGGAATTGTCTTAGGATGGATTAGAATTCGAACAGGATCTGTTCTGGCTTGTATTGCAGGTCATGCCACCCACAATGCGCTGGTATTTTTATCAGCCTACTACTACAAAGATCTTAAAGAGCTTGCTATCATGAAATCGGGCGAACCAACGAACTATTTTTTATATCTGATATTATTTGTGGTTGGACTGCTTCTCATTGCAGCTAGCAGTAAGAAATTAATAAAAGATTAAATTAGAGAAGTGAATTAGAACGGATAAATAGGCCAAAACAAGCTATATTCGCCAAGCAAATATCAAACTCAAACTTACAATGCATCTATTTTATACGCCCGATCTCAAGGAGAATACCTACCGACTTAGTGAAGAGGAGTCGAAGCATTGCGTGAGAGTTCTGCGGCTATCGGAAGGCGATCAACTGGTATTAATCGATGGCAAAGGCTTGTTATGTGAAGCGACGATAACACTGGCCCATCCTAAAGGTTGTGAACTTAAAATACTTAGCCGTACACCTGAATATGGTAAACGTGATTTCAATCTCACCATTGCTGTGGCTCCAACAAAAAATATCGACCGTTACGAATGGTTTTTGGAGAAAGCTACCGAGATTGGTATCGACACCATAATCCCCATTATTAGTCGATATTCGGAACGAAAAGAGATTAAGCCAGAAAGACTTGAGAAAGTAACTATTGCAGCCATAAAACAATCGATAAAAGCATACCTACCACAGATAAAACCCATACAGAGTTTTAAATCCTTAATCGCATCTCCGTTTGACGGACTTAAGTTTATTGCCCATTGTGCTGAAGGGTCCAAAACGTTACTCCAAGAGGCTGCAACAAAAGGGGCTAACACCTTAATATTGATTGGCCCAGAAGGAGATTTCTCAACAGAAGAGATTGAAGCAGCCCTTGCAGCAGGATTTATACCTATATCGCTTGGAGAGGCTCGTCTTCGAACAGAAACGGCAGCTTTAGTGGCCTGTCACACGATAAACCTGATCAATCAATAGCAAAAAAAAATAACTCCAGTAAATACTAGAGTTATTTTCGATGATTAAAAATTTACACCCTATCGCTAGGCTGCAAAGCAACTATTCAGGAATTAATTATTTTCCGCTTTCAAGTATCAGCGTGCGTGTTGGAGCATCGCAAACCGTTGATGGTCCCCAATATTGAATTGGACCTGGATATACGAAGGAAGTCTTTATAGCCCACTCATCTCTCTTTTCAGCAAAAGCCTTAAATGGAGCACCATCTAAAGAAACTAGTGCTTTTTGAATAACTGGTTTCATCTCACCATGACGACGTTCCATATTCATCATCATCGTAATTGGAACTCCACCAGGGACCCACTCAGAAGCAGGAGCAGTTGTATTTCGTATGGAGGATAAGTAACCTGTTTTGCCATTTGCAATCAGCAAAGAGGCTACAAAACCCAATGAATAACAATAATCAGAATCAAAATTTGAAGGGGCTGCACAACGACCTTCATACCCAAAGAAATGGTTCTGTGCCGAGAAATTAATCTTAAGACCATTTCTTCTAAGTTCAGCCAATCGCTTCTCAACCATCTCGATCAATAGACGTTCTGTCTCAATACGAGAAACTTGAACGTTACCATGAGGATCACGATCAAGTGTTAGCTGACGTGCAATACCATTTGGCAACGATGCATAGACTTTAGACGACTGAGGAGACAACGTATCAATAACGAAATCACGCTTCTCTGTATTTGTTGTTAAACTCTGGAATTTCTCAGCAGTAGCATGACCTTCAGCTAATAAATCATTTAGTTCACTGATTAGTACTTTCATCTCGGGGATAAACTCAACCAATCCCTCTGGGATTAAGGCCACGCCGAATGTTTCATTGTTTTGTGCTCTCTTAACAACGATATCAGTAATGTCATTTACAATTTGCTCAAGAGTCTGCTTCTTCTCTGCTACCTCTTCCGAGATCAGACAAACATTTGGATGCGACTGCAAGGCACATTCTAAACCAATATGAGAAGCTGATCGTCCCATTAGCTTGATAAAATGCCAATATTTCTTAGCTGAATTGGAGTCTCTCATAATATTTCCGATCAACTCACAGTATGTTTTACAAGCTGTATCAAAGCCAAATGAAGCCTCGA
The DNA here is from genome assembly GCA_026391295.1 of Bacteroidia bacterium. Taxonomy (GTDB): domain Bacteria; phylum Bacteroidota; class Bacteroidia; order Bacteroidales; family Prolixibacteraceae; genus JAAFHB01. The sequence continues at coordinate 27,375 of JAPLDS010000058.1, forward strand.
TCATCTCGTTTTTCAAGTCACCATCAATGGTTTTAGGACAGCCAATAACTTGAATTCCTGTATTTTTACTTAGATAATATTCTGCCAATACACAGGCATTGGTATTTGAGTCATCACCTCCAATAACTACAATCGCACGAATGCCTAATTTATTACAGATCTCAACACCTTTGTCAAACTGAGCGGTCTCCTCCAATTTAGTACGACCAGAGCCAATGATATCGAAACCACCAGTATTACGGTATTCATCAATAATATCGGAAGTAAGTTCAATGTATTTATGATCGACTAATCCTCCAGGTCCACCTAGAAAACCATATAATTTATTTGATGGATTGAGTTTTTTCAATCCGTCAAAAATGCCAGATATCACATTATGACCGCCTGGAGCCTGACCACCAGATAAGATCACACCAACATTAAGACCAGGATATGAATTACCATCACTCCCCGCTTCAAACGTAATAATCGGCATTCCATAGGTACCAGGGAAAAATTTCTGAATCTCTTGTTGATCTGCGATAGAATTAGTCCGACCACCTTCAACAACCTTTACTGAACCAGACAAAGCTTTTGGCATCTTTGGTGCATACTTTGAACGTTCAAGTTGAAATATACTTTTAAGCATTTGAATAAAATTTGAATTGAAAACACTAAACTTTTAAAAAGTGACACAAAATTAAGCAATTTATGCGATGGTGAAAAATCGAATCATGGGGATAAATGTTAACTTAAGATAAAATTCATATCTCTTAATGAACTCATTGATCGAAAAAACTACTCAGAAGGATTAAACGCACGAAATTAAATTTCAAAAATCGTCCGACACCACTCATAAAAAATAGACGTATACTATTTTCAGACAAACGAATTAAAAATGGTTGAAATAGATTATTTTTGAGTTGGAATTCTTCTAACACACCATTGAAATTAAGTCCTAAAACTATTTGCTATGACTAAGAAAAGCCAAACTCTTGAAACTTCTCCATTCCTACAAAGACATACTGTTTTAATTAGAATCTGGCATTGGCTGACATTTCTAACCATCGCCTCACTAATGATCACTGTTCTACTTGCTTCAACAGCCCTTAAGCCTCGTCCGAATATTAAATTCGTGCAAGAACGATTAGAAAAGAAAGGGATAACTGTGACTGACGAGCAGGCCTTTTCTGTGGCACATGGCTACGACGATAAGATGTGGGATGTGCATAAACTTATTGGGTATGGATTAGCGTTCTTACTGTTATCTAGAGGATTAATCGAAGTGGTTCAACCAAATGAAGACAAGATTCGAACGAGAATTAAAGCGGCTTTAAAACTGACAACCACACCAACAGACAATCTTAAAGAAATAAAACACTACTTATTGGTTAAACGAGGATATTTGGTTTTTTACTTGCTATTACTAACCATTGTGTTTACTGGACTTGGATTAGCGTTCGAGCACGACCTAGCCTTTTTTGATCAGAACCATAGACTTATTAAAAAGGTGCATGAATTTTGTCAATACCTCATGTATGGGTACGTTTTCATTCACTTGTGCGGAGTCATCATAGCGGATAACCGCCATGCAAAAGGTATTGTATCTGGAATGATTAACGGAAACGAAGAGGGAAAATAGTTTATAAGAGAGTCGATCTATTGATATTTATAATGGCCAATATCTTCCATCGATGTGGCTCTAATAAATTCGGCTCTTGCCTTAACTTCACCCTTCGCCATCTTGTTGAAATTTTGTACCGACCGTAGATATTCTTGGTCACGATTAGCATCTAAGACTAATAGATAGCTCATAATTATGTAACCAGCTATTTCGACCAAACGTCGAGCATGGAAATCTAAGAACTCCTGATCTCCTGTTGCCAAAACTTTCTCTGCTGCCTCCTCAAAATCTTGCGTTAGAGAGATCAATACTCGTCGATATTTCTCAAGGTCTGGTCGAAGATCTTCTTTTTCATAAACCCTAATCTGTTTTAGATAGCCGCCAGTGGTAACGCCTCGAATGGCCGCAACGATTTGAAGCTGCGTAGTCCCTTCGTAGATTGAGGTAATGCGGGCATCGCGGTAGATTCGTTCAACGGCATAATCTTTCATAAACCCTGAACCGCCATGGATCTGAATCGCATCGTAAGCATTTTGATTACAAAACTCAGAGGTAATCCCTTTAGCTAAAGGGGTAAAGAGATCGGCTAAATGCTGATAAGTCTTCATCTCGTCTCGCTCTTCATTGCTCAGCTTACGCTCTTCAGAAATATGCTGATACGTTTTATACAAATCAACAAATCGGGCCGTTTCATAGAGTAACGTCCTAGATGCATCTAGCTTGGCTTTCATGACAGATAGCATCTCATAGATCGCAGGAAAATGAATGATGGTCTTTCCAAACTGAGCACGCTCTTTGGCATAACCCAAAGCCTCACGATAAGCTGCCTCTGAAAGACCAACGGCCTGCGCGGCAATACCCAATCGAGCTCCATTCATAAGAGCCATCACATATTTTATAAGTCCAAGCTTGCGACTACCAATTAATTCTCCCGGAGCATCTTTAAATACTAGCTCACAGGTCGGCGAGCCAATGATACCCATCTTATGCTCGATTCGGCGCACTGTAACGCCCCCATTTCGCTTATCGTAGACAAACATCGACAAACCCCTACCATCGCGTGTTCCTTCCTCGGATCGGGCTAAAACTAGGGCTATATCACCATCTCCGTTAGTAATAAATCGTTTTACCCCATTTAAGACCCAGCCACCTTTCTGTTCGGAGTAGCTAGCTTTAAGTTGAACGGCTTGTAAATCAGATCCTGCATCAGGCTCTGTG
>JAPLDS010000026.1:0-41318 GCA_026391295.1 Bacteroidia bacterium
AACTTTATTTTTAGCGATTTACAGGAGTAAAATAACTTCTTTTCTAGAAACAGAGAAGGGAATTATTAAATTTCCTTCCTGTTTTGAAGTTTATTCTACTTCGAAATCTAAAAGTTGCATTTATTACTTGAATTTAATAATTTTAAAATTGCAATCAACATGAAAAATAAAATTCTGCTTACACTTATTGTCTTTGTCTGCTTAATTATGTTCTTTTCCTTGGCACTGTATGTTAACTTCACTAATATGAAGCTCAATAAGGTTGAATTAATTAATCTGTGTTTGATCTCACTTTCATTTTTGAGTTTGTCATTTATTACATCCCAACTAAAAGGAGATGTCAGTTACGTCAAATCTCTGTCGATGAATAATGTAAAGATTAACTCAGAAATATTTTTGAGTAAGAGTTTCCCATTGCTTGTGATCTCTAATTTGATAATTTCTTTTAGCCTATATCTCTTTTCTGTCTCTGCGGGCTTTGTTTCATACGAAATAATTGGTGTTTTAGTTTCGATTCTTTTTTTATTTCAGGCTATTATGATGCTGGCTAATTATAAGCTTAATTATATATTAATGTGGATAGTAATTGACTCTGCTATTGTCTTTAATGTTTTTTCATCGCTTAGAGAGTCCTAAAAAAATTATTTAATAACATTAACTTGTATTCGCTATGTCAATAGTGTCTACCGCTTCTTCGTACTACTTAAATTTTAAAATCTGGAAATTACTAGCAACTCTTGTTGGGTTCACTACACTTTTGGTGTTCACATTTAATGAACTCTTTGTCACCGAAAAACTATACTATCAATCGTTTGGGGAACAGATCGCTGTTGAGAGAATTGCAAACATGATTGCTACCTCTCAACATTGGCAATGGGTTGGTTATATCCTTGCATCTGCAATTACCCTTATTCGCGTAGCCTTTACTGCCTCCTGTCTTTATGTTGGTTGCGCCTTGCTGGAATATAAAATCAATTTTCGTGATTTGTTTAAGATCTCAATTCTTGCTGATTTTGTCTTTGTCGCATCTGCAATTGTAAAGCTTGCTGTTCTTATCTTTTTCAAAACAGTTAACAACCTCGAGGACTTGCAGTTTCAGCCATTTTCATTGATGGAACTCTTCGATCGATCAAAAGTTCAGGTTTACCTAGTTTACCTCTATTCGGTAATCAATATCTTCGAAATTGCCTATTGGGGAGTTTTAGCTTGGCTACTCACACAAATACTTGAAAGACCATTTGTTAAAACATTTCAAACGGTTCTATATTCGTATGTGCCTGGTCTAATGCTCTGGATATTATTTACTATGTTCATAACCCTGAACCTGTCCACATGAGATTGATTATAAGGGTTGGTTTAGGGTTGCTAATCATTAGTGTTAGCATTTGGCTCTTGGGTTCTATCATTAAAGGTGCTGAACACAAAAAAAAGATCGAACAATCCATCCTAACCCTTAATCATTATGCGTTTCAAACCTTAGATGGTCGTTACCTATATCTCGATGAATTTAATCCCCGACAGCAAACGTTAATCTTCTACTTTCATCCCGAATGCGAACATTGTCAGTATGAAGCTAAGGAGTTTGGAAAGCACGCAGCAGAACTCGCCTCTGCAAATATGCTTTTAATCACTCCCGACGATTCAATCTCTAGAATTGAAGCCTTTGCATTTAATAACAACTTGTTGGCCGTAGATAATTTAACCATCTTTTTAGATCAAAACAATTGCTTCAAGACCTACTTCGGAAGCGTTATTGTTCCATCGATATTGATTTATAATGTGGATAAAAAACTAATTAGACATTTTAAAGGTGAAATAAAAATGGAAACTATTTTTAAGATGTTACAAGCACAATGAATGATAAGCTAATTCGCCTTACACATTGTCTTCAGCAGGATCAATCAGATTGTGGCGTCGCTTGCTTACGTTCAATCCTTCGTTATCAAGGAGGCGATAAGAGCCTTGAGTCGCTTCGGGAACTAAGTGGGACAACCAAGCAGGGGACAACAATGCTAGGCCTTTACCTGGCCTCTGAGCAGTTAGGCTTTGACGCAAAAGGGTGTGAGGGGGATTTCGACTTCTTACGACAACTGAGTAATCCGGTTATTCTTCATGTGATCCTTGATAATAGTTTGCAACATTTTGTAGTTTGCTATGGGATCAGATCCGAAAAGTTTGTCATTGGTGATCCTGCCAAAGGAATTGTCGAATTATCGGAAATCGCATTGGCGGACATCTGGAAATCGAAATCATTTCTGGAACTTATCCCAACAGGGGATATTGAACAAGTTAAACAAGTGAATCGCGATAAGTGGAGCTGGTTTAAAACTCTTGTCAAAGATGATGCTGGATTGCTAGCTATAATATTTGGAATTAGCTTGATCATCTCGATCTTAGGAATGGCAATGGCTGTGTTTTCTCAGCAATTAATAGATGATATTCTTCCTTCTAAAAAAGTTGAGAAATTAGTTGGAGGGCTTATTTTAATTGCTGTCCTTTTGATTGCTCGAGGCGGATTAAGTTATCTTGCTGGAACCTTTGGTGTCAGACAAAGTCGCGACTTTAATAACCGGTTGATTAACCGATTTTTTAATAGTTTAATCTTTTTGCCAAAGTCATTTTTCGACAGTCGTCGTATTGGAGAACTCGTCGAGCGGATGAATGATACAACAAGAATTCAAAGTGCCATTGCTGGGGTTGTAGGTGAACTGCTGAAGAATTTCTTATTGGTTCTCGTTGGGGAGGTGATTTTATTTATTTATTCTCCTACCTTAGGCTTGGTGTCATTGCTCACCTTTCCCTGTTTTGGACTTCTCTCGTGGTATTACCAATCTCGAATTAGTACTGCTCAATCTGATGTGATGATTGCAAATGCGCATAAATCGAGCAATTACGTCGATTCAATTCATGGTATCGAGACCATAAAATCAAACCATAAGGAGAAAGAGTTTACTGCACTGAATCAGCTTGTTTATGGCTATTTCCAGGATAAGATTTTTAGTCTTGGAAAGGTTAGTATCTCACTTCAACTTATGGCCGAAATTACTTCCGTATTCGTTTCAATTCTTTTAATTGCAATTGGTTCATGGAAGATAATGACAAATGAATTGAGCATTGGGACCTTAATGGCTGTTTTGGGAATAAGTAGTGGTATTTTCCCTGCGGTAATCAGCTTGGCTTTCGCAAATATTACCTTTCAAGGGGCTAAAATTGCTTTTGACCGAATGTATGAATTCTCATCCATTAAGCCTGAGTATTTAAGTGAACCTTATGAAATTAAAGATGTGTTATCCGAAATTCGCTCAGTTGATGTGCAGGACTTAGATTTTCGCTTTACGGGGAGGAAATTATTGATTAAAGGGGTCTCTTTTTCGTGCTTAAAGGGTCAAATGGTGGCCTTGTTGGGCGAGAGTGGTTCAGGAAAAACTACAATCTTAAATATTTTACAACGTTTTTATAACCCGGAAGGTGGTCAGTTAAGCCTTGATGGATTGCCATTTAATCAGATCCCTATTTCAACTTGGCGCGAACATATCGGGGTTTTGCCTCAGAATGTAAATTTGTTTAATGGTTCATTGATCTATAACATTTGTCTAAGTAATGATCCTGCAGTGATGCAAAAGTGTTATGGATTTTGCTTTAATAGTTTGTTTCACTCTTATTTTTTGACTTTCGCTCAAGGCTATAATACACTTCTTGGCGAGCAGGGTATAAATATCTCAGGGGGGCAAATTCAGCTGGTCGGATTGGCCAGAGCACTTTGGAATAATCCAATGTTCTTAATTCTCGATGAGCCCACCTCAGCTATGGATCGGAATATGGAGAACCTGGTTCTTGACTTTCTAATTAAAACAAAAGCTTTGAGGTGCGTGATCTTAGTGACTCATCGCGTCAAAATAGCTCGCCTTTGCGACACAGTTTATATCCTTGAAAATGGCCGAATTGAGGCCAGCGGAGATCATGATAAGCTGATGCGCTCCGAAAATTTCTATAGCTGCGCTTTCCGCGAATTAATGGCTATGCACGAAGAACCTCTCTGCTGAATGGCGAATTAGCTGCACTGCTAAACATTTGGCCCTGCCCAGTTGTTTTTGTTCAAAAAAGAGAATGAATTCACCCAACAACACAACACTCGAGATTGACGAACTAAATACCTGGGAACTGCGTAAAAGAGCGCAGCTGATTAATTCGTTAGGCGGCTTTAAAAGCGTCTGCCTTATTGGGACACAGAATAAGGAACACCAGACTAATTTGGCCATCTTTAACTCGGTAATCCACCTGGGAGCAAACCCACCACTGATCGGCTTTATACAACGTCCCGATACCGCCGAGCGACATACCCTGGCCAATATACTCGAAACTGGATTCTATACCATTAACCATCTGAACGAAGAAATCTATCGACAGGCTCACCAAACATCGGCCCGTTACCCAAATGAAATATCCGAATTTGACGCAACGAACTTAAAGCCTAAATTCAAAAATAACTTCTTTGCCCCTTTTGTCGCGCAAAGCCATGTGCAGATCGGAGTTCAATTTAAGGAGCGGATTAATATCGCCCTGAATAACACCATTCTAATGATCGGCGAGATTAATCTTATTTGTTTTCCAACCGATTGCCTAAGCTCAGACGGATTCCTTGATATCGAAAAAGCACAATCTATTACATGCAGCGGTCTTGATAGTTATCATAAAACAGTCCGCCTCTCGAGATTGTCCTACGCTAAACCGGATAGTACTCCTCACAATATCGATTCACAATATCGATAATCACTATATTTTATTTCATTAACTTTAACCCTTAATCTGTGCAGCTAAAATATGGTGGATTTTGATTGTCGTCTGCCTCTTGAATTTTCGTTGCTCAGATTAAACCTTTTGGGTGGAGATGTGTCCAAAGGTCAATTAAAATCAGAACTTTACCTAAGCTTATAATACGTCTGAAGTTTGAAAATCGAAATCAACGAACTGAATAAGGTTTATCCCAATGGTAATCATGCACTAAAAGATGTTACCATGACTATCGAGAATGGGATGTTTGGTCTATTAGGACCCAATGGAGCTGGTAAATCAAGCCTCATGCGAATTCTAGTAACTCTGGCAAAACCTTCCTCGGGCCAGATACTTGTGAATGGCCTCGATCTGCAGAAAAATAGAAAAGAGGTGCGTACCATGCTCGGATACCTGCCTCAAGATTTCCGCTTCTTTGCCAAACTTCGAACTTATGAGTTTCTAGATTATATTGCTCGCTTATCGGGTATGAACCAGAGCTCTGTGCGTAAAAACGCCATTGAGAAAATGCTCGAAGAAGTGGGTCTTTACGAAGCTCGAAATCGCTTTGCCAATGATCTCTCAGGAGGTATGAAACGTCGATTGGGTATTGCTCAGGCATTAATTGGTGAACCTCAGATAATTATTGTCGATGAACCAACTACGGGGCTGGATCCTGAAGAACGTATTCGATTTAGAAACCTTTTGACCCGGATTAGCGAGCGTGATGTAGTGATTATCTTGTCGACTCATATCGTTGGAGATATCTCAAGTACATGTACCGATATGGCACTTATGAATAAGGGCGTTTTGGCCTTTAAAGGATCACCAGAACTATTGATCAATGAAGCCAAGGGTAATGTATGGCGAATAAGTGCTACCTCAACAGAATATTACGAAATCCAAGATAAGTACCCAATCATCTCATCCATTCCATCGGAGGAGGGCTGGGAAGTGCAAGTGGTAGCTAAAAGTATCGAGGGCTATAAAGGCGAACAGATTGAGCCAAACCTTGAGCATGCTTACGTAAACTTTATGGAACATGAACTTAATCAGCACTGGCATGAGATCTAATAATCTAGCTCAGCAGCTTCTTTTTTTCTGTTTGTCTGAACCTTTAATCGCCTAGCTATGAAAGCAATTCATAATATTTTAACGGTATCGAAGTACGAATCAAAGACACTCTTTAGAAGTTGGTTCTTTCGTATCTTCTCTATCCTGGCCCTGATCTTCGTCTTTGTTTTTAACTTGTTTACACAGACAAGCATCGGATGGCCTATGGGCGATATGGTTGCTCTGCCTGCCATGGTTCCTTTTGTAAATCTTTATATCATCAATATCGCTCAAGCTATTATTGCGGTGTTTCTAGCCTCTGACTTTTTAAAACGAGATAAGAAGTTAGATACCACAGAGGTGATTTACATGCGTTCGATGACCAATGCCGACTACGTTATTGGTAAAACAATTGGGAATGTATGGGTGTTTTTTATGCTCAATTTTGTGGCCTTAGGCATGGTAGCAATTTTTAATATAAGCTCTGTTTTTACTCAATTTTCACCAGCGCCCTACCTCTATTATTTCTTGCTGATAAGTTTGCCTACGTTGATTTTTATTCTGGGATTCTCATTTTTCTTGATGTCCGTAATTAAAAATCAGGCAGTTACATTCGTTATTCTGCTGGGATATATTGCTGCTACACTCTTTTATCTTCAAAACGTTTATAATTACCTTTTTGATTATATGGCATTTCATTTGCCAATGACTTTCTCTGATTTTGTAGGTTTTGGATCGCTCAATGAAATTTTAATCCATCGTGGAATATATCTATTCTTGGGATTAGGATTTATTAGTCTGACGATCTTACTGCTGCAGCGTCTGCCTCAGTCGACATTTGTTCGCAAGGTAACCATGGTAGCCAGTGTGGTATTTCTTTCGCTCGGTATTGGTTTAGGTGTGAAATATATCACCAAGATAAATAACTACGATACTCATCGTGCTCAGATGTTGTCCTTAAACAACAACTTTGCAAATAGTGCAAATGCAGAGATTAAAAAGTGCGACATCGTTCTTGAACATAAGGGTGAACAGATCTCCGGAGAAGCGACTATTACCTTGACAAATCCATCTGCAGATCCTTTAGCAAGCTTTGTTCTATCCTTGAATCCTGGATTAACGATAACTGCTCTTAGTGGTGCCAATTACACCAGAGATCTTCAGATTATAAAAATCACACCCAATGTACCCTTGCAAAAGGGTTCAGAGCTGACGTTGAAAATTTCCTACCAAGGGGATATTGATGAGTCGTTGTGTTATTTAGATATGAATCGTGAGCGCCTCGATCTTTGGCTGCAGCGTGGGAATGGCATTGCCGACAAAAAACACGCTTTTATAAGATCCGATTACTTATTGCTTACACCAGAGACGCGCTGGTATCCAATGGCAGGCATAACCTATTCATCTGTTGGTTTAAAATGGCAAACCGTGCAGTTTATCGATTTTCATCTTCGCGTGAAAACTACTACTGGACTTAAAGCAATCTCGCAAGGAAAAGTTACCGATGATGGCAATGGATCCTTCGACTTTGCCCCTGAGCATAAAATGCCACAGATGTCCTTGGCTGTCGGAAAATATGAATCACGTTCCATTGTTGTTGATAAGGTGAATTACAGTTTGAACTTCCTAAAAGGTCATAACACCTTTGATCCATATTTTAAGATTCTAAAAGATTCAATTAAACCTGTGATTCGCGATTTGCGTAAGTCTTGGGAGGCTAAAGTTCGTTTTTCCTATCCTTACGAACGCCTAAATTTAGTTGAGATACCTGTGCAGTTTTGTTCGTTTAGTCATGTTTGGACGGGTGCTGGAGAACAGGTTCAGCCTGAGATGGTCTATTTACCTGAAGGTGGATTTAAGCTGCCAAGTACGAATTTTGCCGAGCAAAAAAAGATTTCTGAACGCTTTGGCGGTTACGACAATCAGACGATTAGTCCTAAGGAGACCGAGGAGAACTACTTTAAACGCTTTGTAAATGATGTGCTTTTAAGCAGTAAGACCTCACCGTCAAGAATGGGCATGGGAGGTCCGATGATACATGTTGGCTCTTATTCTCCACCGCAGGAGGAGCTTAATCCATATTTTATTTTCCCTAATTATTATACCTATCTGACCTATATCAAATCAGATCAATATCCAATCGTTAATAGGGCCATTGAGTCGTACTTATCTAAAGCAGCCACGGAGACCGGCAGTTCATTTATGCGAAGCTTTACGGGTCTTTCTGAGATTGAAAAGGGGAATATTGCGTTGCAGGATGCTTCCTTTGCCGAAATCTTAGATAAACAAGCCGATCCTGATATCATAAATAATGTAATTTTAACCAAGAGTGGTTTCTTATTTGCCTTAATGAAAGGGGCTGTTGGCCCAGATAAATTCGATGAGTTTATCCATCGTTATATTGATCAAAAGAAATTTGAATCGACCTCTGTAGATGTTTTAAACGAAGAACTTAAAAGCTCTTTTAGCTTAGATCTTAATCAGTATCTACCCACTTGGTACAGCTCGAAATCTTTGCCTGGGTATATCATTACACATATTACGACAGCCAAACTCAAAAAGGATGATCAGATCAAGACAATGGTCTCTTTTGTAATTACCAATACCGAGAATGATCCGGGTGCTGTTTCGGTAACTTTCAGAATGGGTAGCAGCGGTAGAGGAGGGTTCAGAAGACGTGGTGGTGCAGGAAGTCCAGATGACAACATTGAAAAGACCGTTCTTATTGGGGGAAAAGTATCAAGAAAGATCACCTATCTCTTTAACCGCGAACCTCGTTCTATAACCGTTAATACTTTTGCTTCTCATAATATTCCGTCTAGTATTACCCAGCAGTTTGGGAAGATTGATATCGATGAGACATTGCAGGCAGTAGATGATGATCAGGTAGTGGCGTATACCGAAGGGGTTGAAGCCAACGAAATAATCTCAGATAATGAAGATCGTGGATTTAAACTTAGCCAGCCAAAATCGAATAGCTTAATTCAGAAATTATTGATCCCTACTGAAGCTGATGGTTCAGGGGTGCTTCGTTCTTCTGGTGCGAACGGGAAAAGCGGACAAGAGATTAAGTATAAAGGGTTGTTGTTCTGGAATCCACCTGTCGAATGGACGCTAACTACCAATGAGCAATTTTATGGCAAACAAATTCGGTCGGCTTATTACCTAAAGGGTGGAACAGGCGATCGGAAGGTGACCTGGAACGTACCCGTCAAAGTTCCGGGGTATTATAAAGTCTCTGCTTATCTGCCTAAAATTAAGTCAGGATGGGGGCGTGAAGAGCGTTCGGATGAAGATTATCATTTTACCATCTTTCATGACGATGGACAGGATCATCAAACTGTTGAGATGAAAAACAACGATTCTGGCTGGATTGAGATCGGATCATACCATCTATCTCCCGATTCCATTAAAATTGAATTATCTAATCTCACGAAGGCTCGCGCGATCTATGCCGATGCAGTTAAACTGGTTAAAATAAATTAATAGAATACATTATATTATGAAGAATCATAAATTTATTCTCCTCTGCCTATTGACCTTTGTATTTAATCAGGTCAGTGCGCAGTCGATTATTACACTCGAGCAAGCCCTTGACTTGGCAGGCCAGAGCAGTCCAAGTTTGCAAAGTTCAATTTATAACCTTGAACGGACTACTGAGTCATTAAATGCACAACGTGCAGCCTTGAAATCTCAGTTCTCCTTGAATGTTAATCCATTGGATTATAGCAATAGTCGTAAGTTCGATACACGACTCTCTCAGTGGTTTACCAACAAGAGCACTACTTCGGCAGGAACCTTTCGGGTGGATCAGCCTATCTTATTGACAGATGGAAAGATTTCGCTAATGAACCAATTTGGCTGGCAGTCAAATTCGTCTGAGATCTTAGGTGTTACGAATGAGAATAAGGCCTTTTTTAACAACCTTAATTTAAGTCTTACTCAGCCATTGTTTACGTATAATCGGACGAAGATGGGAATTAAGAATCTTGAGCTTGACAATGAAAATGCGATGCTTAGCTATGCGATGCAGCGTTTGACTCTAGAGAAAAATGTCTCTCAATTCTTTTATAATGTTTACCTCGCACAAATGAGTTTGACGATTAAACAAGAGGAGCTAGTCAATACAGAGAAGAGTCACGAGATTATAAAAAATAAAGTTGAGGCTGGACTTTCAGCAAAAGAGCAACTCTATCAGTCGGAAGTTAACTTGTCGACATCGAAGTCTGGTGTTGAATCGGCTAGGGTTAATTTGGAGAACGCTAAGGATCAGTTTAAACAATATATTGGAATGGACATTGTTAAAGAGATCTCGGTAATGACCGACGTGGCAGTAACTCCAATCGTGGTAGATGGAAAGAAAGCGTTGGCGCATGGTTTAGCCTCACGTATGGAACTTCGCCAGCGTCAGATCAATGTTGAGACTTCTCAGTTTGACTTGATTACGGTGAAAGCATCCAATGAGTTTAGAGGTGATATGGTTTTGTCAATGGGTCTTTCAGGTGACGATCCAACACTAACTAATATTTTTGATCGTTCGACAAAAAGTCCTCGTATAAGTTTAGGTTTTAATATTCCAATTTTTGATTGGGGTCAGCGTAAGGCACGAATCAGAGCGCAAGAGGCTGTAATCAATTCGCAAAAATTGAATCTTACGAACCAGCAGACGCAGATACAGATCGATATCAGACAAGTGGTTCGAAATCTCAGTAATCTGAAAAACCAAATTGAGATAGCACTTCAAAATCAGAAAAATTCTCAGCTTACCTATGACATCAACTTGGAGCGTTATAAGAATGGTGATTTGACAAGTATGGATCTTAACCTTTTCCAAGTTCAGTTATCTGACAAGAAGATGGCATATGCCCAATCGTTGATCAATTATAAAGTTGAACTGTTAAACTTAAAGATTCAGTCTTTGTTTGATTTTACAACTAACGAGGCCATTGTGCCAGAGAAATTTATACGTGATTTTCAGTCCGGAATTATAAAATAGTCAATTAAAAAATACAAGATTATGAATTTCAAATTAACAATAAGCAACAAATGGTTCTTAGCAGCATTGATTCCAGTGTTAGCTTCATGCGCCAATCAAGGAAATCAAGTTAGCAATGAATTGGCTATTCCAGTTTCTGTTGCCGACGTGGTGAAAAAGCCAATTGTGCAATTTATTAGTACTACTGGAACTGCAACCGCAGCAAGCCAAACAACCTTGAATACCGAAATGGCAGGCATCTATATGCTCGGGAAAAATCCTCGCACAGGGGCAGATTTTAAACTCGGTGATATTGTCGAAAAGGGTCAGGTTATTATTCGTTTAGAGAACCCAGAAACAGCCAATTCAATTGCGATCAAGACGAAGAAATTAAATCTTGATATCTCTGAATTGGAGAATCAAAAGCAAAAATCACTTTACGAAAAAGGTGGCGTAACCTTGCGTGAGATGAAAAATTCGGAAGTGGCCTTGGCTCAAGCGACCACCGATTTCGAGAATGCTAGAATCCAATTGGCTAAAATGGAGATCATCGCACCTTTTAAGGGCGCAATCGTTGACTTGCCTCAGGTTACCAACGGAACTCGTGTGGTTTCAAACGCGCCTGCAGTAACCCTTATGGATTATAGTAAGCTTTATATGGAGATCAATCTTCCAGAGAAAAATATTGTATCTGTGCATGCTGGTCAAGATGTGGCTATCACAAATTATACGTTGCCAAAAGATACTCTTAAAGCTAAGATTAATGAGTTGTCTCCAGTTGTAAGCACCGAGACTCGTACTTTTAAAGGAAAACTGGTCATTGAAAATGCTGAACTTAAACTGCGTCCAGGTATGTTCGTTAAGGCCGATATTGAAGTGGCTCGTCGCGATAGCGCTATTGTTATCTCTAAAGATATTATCGTTTCAGGCAACCGTGGCAAAACTGTTTATGTTGTTGAGAAAGGTGCTGTAAGAGAACGTATCCTAACTGTAGGTTTAGAAAATGAGACTTCCGTTGAAGTCATCGAAGGACTGAAAGTGAATGAACGTGTGGTTACCAAAGGTTTCGAAACGTTACGTAGCAATTCTAAGGTTAAGATTATCAATTAATCATACCTAGTCGAATACATTACTTATAACATAATACTAAATTTTTTCGAGTGAAAAAACTGACCTCTTTTGCAGTTAATTACCCAGTCACCGTATTAATGGCGATCATGGGGATCTTACTCCTCGGGGTGATCTCTTATCAAAAATTAGGGATCGATCTTTTTCCGGACCTGACCTCTCCTCGTATTTTTGTAGAGATAAAATCGGGTGAGAGACCACCTGAAGAGATGGAGAAAATGTTTATCGAGAAAATCGAGGCGGTGGCAATCCGACAAAGTAACGTGCTGGAAGTCTCCTCGATCTCTCGCACGGGATCTGCTCAGATCACTGTGGAGTACGCCTGGAATAAGGATATGAATGAAGCATTTTTGGATCTTCAGAAAGCTTTGACTTCCTTCTCTCAGAACACCCTTATCGACGCCTTAACGATTACTCAGCTCGACCCAAATACGCAACCGGTGCTCATCGTGGGTTTGTCACATGAGACGATCACCGACATGAATGAGCTTCGTAAAGTAGCCACTAACTATATTCGTAATGAGTTGGTTCGATTGGAAGGTATTGCTGATGTGGAACTTTCAGGTATCGAAGAGAGCGAAGTGCGGATCGATACGGATCCGTACAAGTTAGAGGCGTTTAATATTACCGTCGATCAGCTTTCACAAAAAATTCAAGCCTACAACAGAAGCATCTCAGGTGGTACAATAACAGAAACTGGATTGCAATATGTCGTAAAAGGAGTAAGCCTTTTGCAGCAGAAAAATGACTTTGAAAATCTAGTTATTGGTTATCAATCTCCTGTCTTAGGAAGCACCACTGCTCAGAAGACGGCAACTTTTCTTCGTGATGTTGCAACGGTAAGCTTTGCGAATAAAGAACCTATAAATATTGTTCGTATCAATGGCGTACGATGTTTGGGTTTGGCTATCTATAAAGAGACACGATACAATACTGTAAAAGCTGTTGATGATATCCAAAAAGCACTCGTAAATATAACTAAAGCTCTTCCTGGGTACAGATTTACCGTGGTTACCAATCAAGGAACGTTTATTCGGTCGGCTATCGATGAGGTTCAAAATACGATGGTTATTGGGGTTATATTGGCTATCCTAGTCTTGTTTATATTTCTTCGCAAGATCGGAACGACCCTAATTGTGAGTCTTGCCATACCAATCTCGATTATTGCAACGTTTAATTTAATGTATTTCAATCATCTTACTTTGAATATCATGACGCTTGGTGGACTTGCCTTAGGGGCCGGGATGTTAGTCGATAATGCGATTGTCGTGATGGAGAATATTTTCAGAAATCATGAATTGGGTATGTCAGCTAAAGAGGCTGCAATCGTTGGAACAGCTGAAGTGGGTGGCGCAATTACCTCCTCTACATTAACCTCGATTGTTGTGTTCTTGCCCATTGTATACATTCACGGAGCTTCAGGAGAACTATTTAAAGATCAAGCTTGGACGGTTGCTTTCTCGCATTTCTCTTCCCTATTTGTAGCGATGTTCTTAATTCCAATGTTGTATCATCAATTCTTTAAAAATAAAGGGATACAGGCGCCAAAAGGATCAAAATTCGCTGGTTATGGTAATTTCATCACACGAATACTTCCTCATCGTTGGGTTATCACGATCATATCTCTTGTTCTAATGGGCTTATCCTTCTTATTGATCCCATATATTGGATCAGAATTTATGCCTAAGACTGACAGTAAGGAATTTACAATAAACGTTAAGATGGCTGAAGGGACTTCGCTTCAGCGCACTTCTACCGCTATTGGATCAGTGGAGAACATGATTAAAGAGCTTTTAGGAGACGATATTCAGGCTGTTTATTCGAAAATTGGACCTTCTACTGGAACCACAACTTCTGCATCATCAGTTTATGAAGGGGAAAATACAGCCCAGGTCAAGGTGATCCTAAAGCCGACTGGAAAATATGTGGCGTCACAGGTTACTGAGGCCATTGCAAAATGGTATGCCGCAAATCCACAGTTTCAAGTCACCTTTACTCAAGACGAAACTGCCTTGCAAAGTATTTTAGGCACACAGGAGGCTCCTATGGTTATTGAGGTGAAAGGGACCGATTTGAATGAAATAAAGAAAGTTGTAAAACAGGTAGAGGCTTCTGTCAAAGAGATTCCTGGGTTGTACAACATTCAAACAAATATGGAAGGTGGCTATCCTGAGATTAATGTGCAAGTCGATCGGTTTAGAGCTGGTTCCTATAACTTGGCGGTAACAGATGTCGTTAGTCAGGTAACTGCCAAATTAAAAGGAGTCACCGCTGGGCAGATGGATAAAAATGGTGAATTGCAAGATATCACCATTCATGTTCCCAAAATTGGTGTCGCAGCGTTGGGTGATATGATCATCAAAAATGGTACCTCGGTTATACGGCTTTATGAGGTGGCCAAACTAAATGAATCATTAGCTCCAACAGAGATCTACAGGAAAAATCAAAGTCGTATTGGCAAGGTGATGGCAGAGCTCGATAAAGGGAAAGCTCTGGATAAGGTTGTTGCGGAGGTGCAAGCTAAAATAGCTCCAATTGCATTGCCTGCAGACTATTCCATTAAGGTGGCTGGGGAAGAGCAAAAACGTCAGGACATTAATCGTTTTGTTGACTATCCCATTTGCCATCGTAGGTACAATTATTCTATTCTTTATTCTGGGACAGACCTTTAATATGATGGCTTTGATCGGAATTATTATGCTAGGAGGTATAGCAGTCAACGACTCCATCATTCTCATAGATCGGATAAATCAACTTCGGATGACAGGTATGGAGAAGAAATTAGCTATTGCATTAGGCAGTCAGCAGCGTCTTCGTCCAATATTAATGACTAGTATCATTACGGTTATTGCACTTCTTCCATTAACTTTTGGATTTGGAGCAAGCGCTGCGTTGCGTTCTCCAATGGCTTATGCCGTTATTGGAGGGATGATTACAAGTACGCTGTTGACTTTACTTGTTATTCCATGTGTATATGATCTTATGACTTCGAATAAACCACTCAAACAAGAGGATTAGTCCAGAATTAGAATGGTAGAAAATAAGACACAATTGAACAATGAAACTCCGAAAAGATAGCATATGAATTCTATAATCAATAGAAAAGTTCTGATTAGCATGCTCTTTTTCGGATTAAGCATGATGGGTTATTTCTCCTGGAAAAACCTCTCTATGGAGCTATTCCCGAATGCGGAACTTCCGATGCTTTATGTTCAAGTATCTAGTCAGCTAGAGGTTGATCCCAAATACATGGAGAGCCAAGCCATTGTGCCACTTGAAGGGGCTATTGGAACGCTGCAAGGGATTGAGAATATGGAGTCGACAGCCCAGTCCAGACAGGGTTCTATCATGGTCGAATTCAATAAAAATATCAATTTCAAATATACCTACCTCAAAGTTCAAGAGAAAGTTGATGAGATAAAAGCATCCCTTCCTGAGCAATTTCGGGTGACCGTGGTTAAGGTCGACCTTAATCAGATGAAAAACCAGTTTATGCAGTTGCAGGTACTGGGAAGTGGAGGCGTTGATAGGGTGCGTAATATTACCGACCTTAAGATCAAGAATGAGCTCGAGAATGTAAATGGAATTGCTGGCGTAAACGTATTTGGAGGTCGGGAGAAATCTGTTGAGATACAACTCGACATGAACGTTTGTGAGGCTTACAAAATTACGGCTGCTACGATTCGGAATAAGATTACCCAAAACTACAAAGCAAGAGCATTTACAGGTAATGTATACGAGTCGAATAGACAATATTTTGTGCAGGTTACCTCAGAATACGACGATCTAAAAGATATTAGTAACCTCGTTATTGCACCTGGACCAATCTTGCTTAAGGATGTGGCAAAGGTCTATTTTGGAACAAAAGAAGAAACCTCCTACTCGCGTGTGAACGGTAAGAATTCTGTTTCTATAACCTTGGTTAATGATGCGCAGTCAAACTTGATTGAACTTTCTCATAATACGTTGGCTACCATTGCTCGGCTGAACAAAGATCTCGCATCTAAAGATGTTCAGATAAAAGTTCAGAACAATGCCGCTGATACGATGGAGAAAAATCTCAACCAGATTGGGGAATTAGCCTTAGTGGGAGGTGTCCTAGCCATAATAGTCTTGTGGATCTTCTTGAAAAATTTTCAGCTGGTATCGATTATTGCTCTAGCAATTCCAATATCTGTCCTTACAGCGTTTAATGTATTCTTCGGAGCCGATATCTCAATTAACAGCTTAACCTTAGTTGGAATGGCTCTTGCCGTTGGTATGCTGCTCGATAATAGCGTGGTGGTCCTGGAAAATATTTATCGACTCAGAGGGATTGGTCTCTCTCCGCGTGATTCAGTAATTCAAGGAACTACGGAGGTGTGGCGCTCTGTCTTTGCCTCTACCTTAACCACGATCACTGTTTTCTTGCCGTTTATATTCTCTGATAATTTTTTGATTACGCTGATCGGAAAAAATGTTGGCGTATCCATTATTTCGACCTTGACCATTTCCCTATTTGTGGCCATGCTTCTGGTCCCTATGATGGCCTATTCATTTCTCCGAAAGGAAAATAGCAAGAAGCTAAGCTTTAACGTCGTCTCTACTCGGAATAAGCTGGTGCAGGCTTATGTTATGCTGATGAAATATTCTTTGCGTAAACCGGCTCAGACCATTGTTGGAGTATTGCTCTTTTTCTTTGTCTCGATCTTCCTCTGTCTTGCTGTTAGTATGAATAATCTGACACAGGTTGAGACAAAGGCTTTTCGAATTAGCGTAACAATGCCGGTTGGTTCAACAATTGAGGCTACGGACAAAATTGTTTCTCAGATCGAAAGTCGAATCGATTCGTTGAAAGAGAAAGAAGATGTCTCTAGTAACATTCAATTGGAAAATGCAACAGTTAACGTGTTACTGAAAGAAAATTACAAGACAATAAGCAAAAGGACTATCGCTCAGATTCGCGATGATGTGCGAGCTCGCGTGGAAGATGTCTCTGGGGCTGTTATTGATATCTCAGATGCCTCTGAGACTACTGCAAGCGCTGGTGGTGGAGGTGGTGGAGGTGGTGGAGGCGGAGGTGGCCGTCAGACTAGCACCGGTACGGGGAATATGATGAAGCTGCTTGGCGTAGGGGCAAATCAAGAGCGGATCTTGATAAAAGGTCAGGATTTCGATGTGATGAAAAATGTGGCCAGTGACCTCCAATATTACCTCGAATCACTTGAGTCGATGAGCCGAGTAAGGGTTAGCTATTCCGATAATAGACCTGAGGTGCACTTGCGTTTTCATCCACTTACAATGAGTGAAAATAATATTGCTTTAGGAAATATCTCTGGAGAGCTTAACTCATTTAACAAAGAGACGAATACGAATATTAAGTTCAAGCAGGGGACCGATGAATATGATATCTTGATCAAAGAGATGCCTAAGCTGGGAACCACTCTTGAACAGCAGAAAAAACCACGAACCATTTATGAACTTCGAAATCTTCCTATTCCTGATTCTAAAGGGACGATGCACGACCTTCAGAGTATAAGTGAAATAATTTATTCTTCTGGAGCGGCAAATATTACCCGGGTAAATCGCGAAAAACAAATCGAAGTCTCATACTCATTTGTGGCGGCAGCACAGGATTCAAAAGATCTCTTGACCTCCTATCGGGCGGATGTCGATAAGGTTGTGGAAGGTTACAAGCTACCTGCTGGCGTTGCCGTTCAAGTGCTTCACGAGGAAGATCCCTTAAAGGATTTCTATTTCCTTATCCTAGCAGCCTTTATCCTTATTTTTATGATTTTGGCCTCGGTTTTCGAATCGATCTCCACCCCATTCGTGCTGATGTTCTCAATTCCTTTGGCTGCTATTGGATCCTTTGTCGCACTTATTGTAACCCACAACTCGCTATTTAGCGCAAATACGTTAATTGGATTTATCATTTTAATCGGAATTGTAGTCAACAATGGAATTATCCTGATTGACTACACCAATATCTTACGAAAAAGAGGTTTCCGTACCGAGCGAGCCTTGATCTTAGCCGGCATGTCGCGAATTCGTCCAATCTTAATCACCGCAATTGTAACTGTAATTGCGATGTTCCCATTGGCGATGGGTGATAACGAATATGTTGGCGCCATTGGGGCTCCATTTGCAATCACCGTTATTGGCGGGTTGAGCATGAGCACGCTGCTTACCCTAATATTTATCCCAACGTTCTATTTCGGTCTTGAAAATGCAATTATTTGGATGAAAAGCCTGTCGCTTCGAACACGAATCATCCAAGGAGTTGTTGCGTTGTTGGGGATCTATTTGATTTATGTCCGTGTTGATTCGTTTTTATGGCAGATGCTCGATATGATTGCCTTGGTACTAGTTATCCCGGGTACCACTTGGTTTGTTAACAATAGTTTGCGTAAGGCTAAAGTATCTGTTGTTGATCCAAATGAACCGATTCAGATTCGGGTGCAAAATTTAGTGAAGATCTATAATTGGGGTGGACGATTTAAACGTGAGTGGATCGGTAATACCCGCATTCGAGAAAGAGCAGGTCAGGTGAAATATTACAAGAGCTGGCGCGATTTTGATGATTTTATATGGGAACTTCCAATCTTAGGTTTCTTGTTCTATTTTACATTTGGCTACCTTCAGAGTGGATTGTTTATGTTTATTCTGTCGCATGTGATTTTCTTCTTGTCGTTATATCTGTGGGGACCTATTCGCGAATACCTGAACTATAAAGGTGAGCGAGACGGCATTAGTTGGCCATCAAGAGTTGCAAAAATAGGTCTTGGATTTATCTATTGGATTCTACCTTCGATTATGCTGGTTCTACTATATTTAGCTTGGTCTTCGATAGGTTCTGTCGTTATGATAGGTGTCTTGTGGTACTTTGCATTAACTGTCAATCGGACCGCTGAGATGCTCTATGTTCAGAATGTCAACATAGAACGGCTTCAAGGACGCTTTGCTGGTTCACGCCGGATGTTCTTTAAACTTGTTGAGCAGATGCCAATTATTGGTCGTAAGAGAGATGCTTTCAAAGCATTAAAAGGCGTTTCACTTCAGATAGATACCGGTATGATTGGGTTGTTAGGACCAAATGGCGCTGGAAAATCGACTATGATGCGAATTATCTGTGGTATTTATGAGCAAAGCTATGGGAAGGTTTGGATCAATGGAATCGATACACAAGAAAAACGTGAAGAGCTTCAAGGTCTTATCGGATATCTGCCGCAGGAGTTTGGGTCGTATGAGAATATGTCTGCTTATGAATACTTAGATTACCAAGCATTGCTTAAAGGGCTTACAAATCCTGTTGAGCGCGCCACTCGAATTGAATATGTTCTGTCGTCAGTCCATCTTTGGGATCGCAAGGATGATAAGATTGGTGGGTTCTCTGGTGGTATGAAGCAGCGAATAGGAATTGCTCAGATCTTACTTCATCTTCCACGGATTCTTGTGGTCGATGAACCTACTGCAGGGCTGGATCCTCGTGAACGGATTCGATTTAGAAACCTTCTTGTAGAGCTAAGTCGTGAACGTGTGGTGATCTTCTCGACCCATATTATTGAAGATATCTCAAGCTCTTGTAATCAGGTGGCTGTTGTGAATAGAGGGCAGCTGCACTACGCAGGAAATCCTGGCGACATGGTTAAATTAGCTGAGGGTCTAGTTTGGCAGTATTCCATTCCAGCAAAGGAATTTGATTCATTCCCAGCTAAAGATCGCGTGGTTCATCATTCGCGTGAGGGAGATATGATTAAATTACGGTTCTTGGCTGCCGAAAAGCCTTCTGCTGAGGCTATCTTAGTGAAGCCGGTACTTGAGGAAGCTTATTTGTGCTTGCTTAAAGGGATTAAAGTGACCATTTAATAGTAATAAAAGGATGAATAAATCTTCTCAAATCATATCAAAAGAGAGCAAAACATATTTCTGGATCGACCTAGTCCGGAAGATGGCTAAATACAATCTGAAAATTATTTTTGCTGGTCGGTTTATCTGGTTCGTTATAGCTGCGCTATTTTTCTTTTTGCTTTTGTCTGTTAATTTAGTCTTTAATGTGCAGGGTTACGACTCTTCGAATGTTTATGGGATCTTGATATTCCCTGGAATACTGCTGGTTTTTTATCCCACCGTATTTGGCATTCAGAGTGATGCCGATAATCGAATTCTAGAGATCTTATTTGGTATTCCCAACTATCGTTATAAAGTATGGCTTGTAAGACTGGTGATGATCTTTTTACTCACCTGGTTCTTTCTTTATCTCTTTTGTTGGGTCGGCTATTTTGGATTGATTCCATTCCCGGTTTTCGAAATGTCGTGGCAGCTAATGTTCCCCATATTATTCTTAGGCTCATGTGCATTTTTAATCTCCACCATGGTGAAGAATGGGAATGGTACTGCAGTGGTCATGATTATTATTGGCGTTTTACTGTTGATGTTTAGTGATTCGCTGAACCGAACACAATGGAATGTGTTTCATAATCCATATACCATCCCGAATAATATGAATGAGATGATTTGGTCGCAGATCTCTCAGAAAAGCAGACTATTCCTAGTCATCTCAAGTGTGGTATTCTTCTTGGGTGGACTGACTAATCTACAGCAGCGGGAGAAATTTCTGATATAAGAACTCTTGGTCTGCTTTGGACTAGTAGAACTTTCTAAATCCAATAATTTCTCTAACTTCTTGAAGTGTTTTTGAGGCAGAGGCACGGGCTTTCTCAGCACCATTTCGGGCAACTTTTGATAGATATTCTTCGTCTTTGACAATATCCTCAATACTAGTCCGGATAGGAGTTGTAAAGGTGATAATATCCTCAGCTAGCTGCTTTTTTAGATCGCCGTGAGCCACCGTATCAGGCGTCGATACAACTTCCATCAAGGTAAATAGATTTTTTATAACCTCAGGCTTTTGCTGATTGTCTTCCGTTGGACCGGTATCGGTTACGGCACGCATCACCTTCTTGCGGATGCTTTCAGGTGATTCTGCTAAGGCAATGGCATTCCCTTCTGATTTTCCCATCTTGCCTGAACCATCCAAACCTGGAATTTTTACCATGTCTTTTCCTTCAAAGGTATATGGCCGAGGAATAGGAAAGGTTTCCACGTTATACATTCGATTAAAACGACGTGCAAAAGTGCGAGCCATCTCAAGATTTTGCTCTTGGTCTTTTCCAACAGGAACTAAATTTGCTTTGTGGATGATGATATCCGCAGCCATTAGCACGGGATAAGTAAGGAGTCCGGCATTTACATTGTCTGGTTGCTGACGAGCCTTGTCCTTAAATGAGGTGGTTCGCTCGAGTTCGCCTAGATAGGCGTTCATATTTAATAATAGGTATAGTTCTGGGATCTCAGGAACGTCACTTTGAACAAAGATTGTTGCTTTGTCAGGATCAATGCCACAGGCTAAATACTCAGCCATTACTTGCTTCACATTGATGTGCAGATCGGCTGGTGTAGGATGTGTCGTTAGGGAATGAAAATCCGCAATGAAAAAATAGGTGTTGTGCTCATTCTGCATTTCGATGAAATTTTTCACCGCTCCAAAATAGTTTCCTAAATGCAGATTTCCTGTCGAACGTATTCCACTTACAACTGTTGGCATGTGCTAGTCTTTATATTTTTATGGGTACAAAAATATAAAAACCATTGCAATAGTTGTTCTAATCTTCGTTTACTACGATTTCGTAGTTTTCTTGACTGATAAGTTCCTCTCCTTTGAACCTTAGTAACAGCTGAGCTATGGCTAAAGTGTCTTTCTCGCAGTACCTGGCAATTCTTTGAATGTCTCCCTCTTGATAATAGATGTCTCCAACTTGACTGCCATCAATGTCGTCTTTAGGTGTTGGGACATCAAAAATGGCACACAATAGCTCCAGTGAGGTATAGTGTTTGTAATCGCCAAACTTCCAAAGTTGTAAGGTGTCGATCATGATCTCTTTAAGTTCCCATGGCTTAGCTCCTGCAATGTCTAACGTTGGAGGGAGTTGTAGCCCGTTGATAAGCATACGCCGTGCAATGTATGGAAAATCAAATTCTTGTCCATTGTGTGCGCAGATTTTATGGGATGGATTACTCATAAACGCTGTAAGCATCGCAGAGAATTCCTCTAGTATTACCTTCTCGTCAGACCCGCAATATGACTTTACTCGATAGGCACGTTCTTTCCCTTTTCTGAAAATTTTCCCCGCTGAGATGCAAACTATCTTTCCGAATTCAGCATAAATGGCCGCTCTGCCGTAAAGCTCCTCCGCCGTCTCGCCCTCTTTGGAAATCTGTGCTGCTTTTTTTATCCAGAGTTTTTGAATCTTCTCAGGAGCATCATCAAGTTTCTGGTGCTGAGAGACAGTCTCAATATCAATGAATAATACATGTTCAGGTAATAGTCTTGGAAGCATTTGTTTGGTTGTAAAATTTATTAGGAAATTGATGAATGTTGTACTGTGTAAATAAAATTGTTTCTCAGTTTGCGGTTTATTGAAGTGCCTATCCAAATTTAAGGAAATATTCTGTTATTCTAATCACTTATTTGAAAGTTGTTTTAAACTCAGATTGACTATAAAAGTGTTAGTTTTGCATTCAATAAATTTAATTAGTCATGATTAACCACGTTGTTCTCTTTAAACTTAAGTCGTTTGAGACTGAAGCCCAAAAAATAGAAGCAAAAGATAAGGTCATTGAATCTTTGTTGGCGCTAAAAAATAAGATATCCGAAATACGCCATATCGAAGTGGGCGGTCATCATCAACTGGAGGATGGCTCATTTGATATCTGTTTGATATCTCATTTCGACTCCTTGGAGGGATTGCAAGCTTACCAAATTCATCCTGAGCATCTTAAGGTGGTCGATATTGTTCGGGCAAATGCCTCGGATAGAGCTGTTGTTGACTTTCAATTCTAATCTTCCGAATGAATAATCTCTATCCATTAAAATTCGCTCCCATTTGCAAGGACAAAATCTGGGGTGGCAACAAACTAAATAAGCTTTTAAATAAACAGTATCCTCAATTGTCCAATTGCGGTGAGTCGTGGGAGTTGTCTGGTATTCAAGATGATATTTCTGTGGTTTCGAATGGCTTTTTAGAAGGTAATGACCTTGAGGAGTTGATTGAGGTTTACATGGGTGATTTAGTGGGGGAGAAGGTGTATGAGAAGTTTGGTACCGAATTTCCGCTATTAATCAAATTTATTGATGCTAATGATTACCTCTCGATCCAAGTTCATCCGAACGATGAGTTGGCGCTGGAAAGGCACGATGCATTTGGAAAAACTGAGATGTGGGTTGTGATTCAGGCAGACCCTGGATCTAAGCTTATCACAGGCTTCAATCGAAAAATTACAAAAGAACAGTATCTGGATCATCTAAATAAGGGGACTGTTGAGGATGTATTAAATTACGAAGTGGTGAAAGCCGGCGATGTGTTTTTTATGCCAGCGGGTAGAATTCATGCCATCGGCAAAGGTATTGTCGTTGCAGAGATTCAGCAAACCTCCGATGTGACCTATCGTATATTTGATTTTAACCGTGTAGATGCGGATGGGAATTTGCGAGAATTACACAATGATTTGGCACTAGATGCTATTGATTTTAGTTATCACGCAACATACAGAACAGAATATAAATCAATCGATAATCAGCCTGTTCGTCTGGCTGAGTGTGCTTATTTTACCACAAATATCTTACCTTTAACGGCATCTGTTGATCGTGATTTTACCGATCAGGATACGTTTGTAATCTATATGTGCATTGAAGGGCAGGGTCAACTAGATTGGGATGGTCAAAAGATTGAGTTTGTTTTAGGAGATACTCTACTAATACCTGCTCAACTAGGAAGCTTCTCGCTGGCAGCAGCTGCAGAAACCAAAGCCAATCTGATTGAGATTTATATCGCATAGTTTAGCTTGCCGGATATCGCTGGATCATACGTTTCAGCTAAGTATTTATAAAACAATCAAATGATTATAAAAAAAGCAGAGTTTGTAATAAGTAATTCGGATCCAAAGCTTTGTCCTCCAACGGATTTGCCAGAGTTTGCATTTGTTGGCAGATCAAACGTTGGAAAATCCTCACTTATTAATATGCTTACCGGCTTTGGCGACTTAGCCAAAGTGTCAGCAGCGCCTGGAAAAACAAGACTGATAAATCATTTTAATATTAATGATGAATGGTTTCTAGTCGATCTTCCGGGTTATGGCTTTGCGAAAATTGGGCGCTCTTCTCGTCTTCAATGGCTATCCTTTATTCGAGAGTATTTAGCTATCCGCGAGAATCTATATTGCGTTTTTGCACTAATCGATTCACGTCATAAGCCTCAAGCGAACGATTTAGAGTTTATGACCTATTTGGGTTACCACGAAATACCTTTTTCAATTGTTTTCACAAAGGCTGATAAACTTTCAAAACGCCAATTGGATTTGAATATTACAGCTTATAAGAACGAATTACTGAAATCTTGGGAAGAACTTCCAACCATATTTATTACCTCCTCTGGTAAGAAGCTTGGTCGGGATGAGATTCTTGGATTTATAGATCAGGTTGTTAAGCCTGTCAAAAACTGATCGGATTAGGTTATTAACTATTGGGTGATAAAATCAGGAAAAAAGATTGTTTTTCACTGATTTTCTTTTCTCAATATTTCTACTTTTGTCTACACAAGGTAACCCAGTATAAATTCAACTTTGAAAAACATCACCTATGTCTACAGGATTTATTAAAATCTTTGCCGGTACTGAATCTAAATATTTAGCAGAACAAATAGC
Organism: Bacteroidia bacterium; assembly: GCA_026391295.1. Taxonomy (GTDB): domain Bacteria; phylum Bacteroidota; class Bacteroidia; order Bacteroidales; family Prolixibacteraceae; genus JAAFHB01. The sequence goes on from JAPLDS010000026.1 coordinate 24,668, forward strand.
CCAAAATGCTGGTATGGAATTGGGTAAGTCTTGTTGTCCGCGTTTTTCTGATGGTGAATTTGAGCCTTGTTATGAAGAGACTATTCGTGGTTCATTTACGTTTATTGTTCAGTCAACATTTCCACCCGCAGATAATTTATTGGAATTGCTTTTTATGATTGATGCGGCTAAACGTGCCTCTTCCTATAAAATTATTGCTGTGATGCCTTATTTTGGATTTGCGCGCCAAGATAGAAAAGATCGTCCTCGAGTTTCAATCGGGGCTAAGGTTGTTGCTGATATGCTCTCTGTGGCAGGTATCGACCGTTTGATCACCATGGATCTGCATGCGGATCAGATTCAAGGGTTTTTTGATGTCCCAGTAGATCACTTAAGTGCAGTTGCCTTATTTGTCCCTTATATTCAACAGATGGGACTTAAAGATATTATGGTTGCGTCTCCGGATGTGGGTGGTACCAAGCGTGCGAATGTTTTTGCGAAGCACCTTAAAACAGATTTAGTTATCTGTCATAAATCACGTAGTAAAGCCAATCAAGTAGATTCTATGACTCTGATTGGTGACGTGGAAGGTAAAGATGTAATTATCATTGACGATATTATTGATACTGCAGGTACTGTAACGAAGGCGGCTGAACTTATGAAAGCTAAGGGCGCTCGCTCGGTAAGAGCTTTTGCTACACATGCTGTTCTCTCTGGTCCTGCCTATGAGCGTATCGAAGCTTCAAGTCTTGACGAGTTGCTAGTGACCGATTCAATTCCCCTTGCTCGTCCTTCTTCAAAGATCACCGTTATCTCTTGTACCCCTTTATTTGCTGATGTTATTCAAAAGGTTTACGAAAATAAATCAATCAGTACTGCATTTATCTAAGATTTATTATCTTTGCGCCCAGTTTTACAACATGCCTTTGGTGGTGTGATGCGGATACCTTGCTTTTTAGGAGGAGATCTGAGTAAACACTTAGTTACAAAACAGTTAATATTTAAATCAAATGAAGAAATTTCAAATTAAAGGTACCGCTCGTTTGGGCGTTGGCAAAAAAGACTCTAAGGTACTGCGTTCAAGTGACATCGTTCCATGTGTTATTTATGGTGGTGAGAAAGTCGTTCATTTTCAAGCACACGAAAATGAGTTTCGTAAATTAGTCTATACTCCTAAAGTTTATGAGACTGAAATCGATGTTGATGGAACGAAATACAATGCATTTATGCAAGCTTTGCAATTTCATCCAGTAACAGATAAACTACTTCATATCGATTTCTTAGAAATCCGTGAAAATGTTCCAGTTAAACTTGAGATTCCTGTACGTTTAGATGGTTATGCTAAGGGTATTCAGCAAGGTGGACGTTTGAAAGCAAATCTACGGACTCTAAAAGCTAAAGGATTTTCAAAAGATTTTCCAGATGAGATCGTTATCGATGTAACAGATCTTGCACTTAGCGAAAGCGTTCGTGTTGGTGATGTTAAAGTTGCTGGCATTGAAATCTTAAATGCAAAATCGGTACCAGTTGCTACCGTTGTTGTTACCCGTGCTGCTCGTGCTGCAATGGCAGATGCTGCAAGTGGAAAGAAAAAATAAAACGTATACGTTTTGAAATACCTGATTGTTGGTCTAGGAAATATCGGGGAAGAATACGAAAATACCCGTCACAACATAGGATTTTGGATATTGGATGCCCTTGCTAGGGCGTCCAATATTTCTTTTAGCGAGAACCGTTATGGCGCTACGGCAGAAGTTAAACATGCCGGACGTACCCTTATCTTACTTAAGCCCAATACATTTATGAATCTCAGTGGGCGTGCAGTTCAATATTGGATGCAGAAAGAGAAAATTGAACTAGATAAGGTGCTTATCCTTGTCGATGACCTTTCACTTCCGCTCGGTAAAGTGCGCATGCGTCTTAAAGGTAGCGATGCTGGTCATAATGGATTGAACAGTATTCATCAGATCTTAGGGAGTCAAGATTATGTTCGGGTTCGATTTGGCATCGGCAGCGATTTTCAACGTGGTCGTCAAGTAGAATATGTGTTAGGCCGCTGGTCGCGTGAGGAGGAAGAGGTAATTCATTCAAAAATGGATAGCTGCATCGATATCATCAAGGCTTTTACAACCATGGGTGCTAATCAAGTCATGACTAAATTCAACCGCGATTAGCCATTTTAAAAGGTTTTATTCCAATGGACGAACTCGTACGCATCGACAAGTGGTTATGGGCTGTAAGGCTCTTTAAAACCCGAACGCTGGCGACTGAAGAGTGCAAGAAAGGTCGAGTGACTATTGATGGTATGGCAGTGAAGCCTTCCCGCTTTCCTAAAATTGGTGAGGTTATCAAAGTTCGTAAATCCCCAGTAACTTATTCTTATAAAGTAGTTGATTTAATTGGAAAACGAATAGGCGCTAAGCTGGTCGCTTTATATGTATTAGATATTACTCCACCGGAGGAGTTGCATATTCTTGAAGTTCGGAAACAGATGGGTTTCTTCGAGCGTGATAAAGGTGCTGGTCGCCCAACTAAAAAAGACCGTCGCGATCTTGAGCGTCTGCAGGAATATGACGATTAATTAGTTTTCTGATGATCGGCTATGACACCTTCACATAGCCAACGCGCTAAGGCCTCCCGATTATTCTCTATAATTAAACGTTGCTGGTCACGGTAATGGTTGATATTACCTAGTTCAATAAACACCGCTGTTGGAAGGGTATTTCGCAACATATATAACGATCGAGTAGACACATCACCGCTATATCCTCTGCCAGGCTGTTTTTGTTGGTATTTCCGATCTATCGCATTACGCATAGTCATAGCAAGTCTCTCGCCCTCTTTATTCCCTGGATTGTAATAAAAGAAGAGGTCGATATTCTCTTTGGTCGATCGTGCATCGACATGCAGTTCGATACACCGCTTATAACCGCTGGCTTTTTCGTTTTTAAATAAGGCGTTTATTGCGTCGACGCGCTGCTTTAAACGATGTACTTGATTTAAGGGTGTCGCGCTATTGGGGTAGCAGACTTCATCATTACTACTCCTAAGGTAGGGCTCGTTTCGAATCCCATCATGGGGATCACGAACGATAAAGTAAACTTTAGCTCCATGTCGGATTAGCTCTCTGCCAAAGCGGAGTGTGATATCGTAGGCATATTCATCCTCGCAGAGTAGATTCTCCCCAATCTTTCCCATTGCGCCCGGGTCAGGACCTCCATGACCACTTACGAGGTAAAAAATAGCACCTTTTAGATGATGATCGATGATTTCAACTTGTTCAAATTCTTTTCCAAATAGGTTTTCGGTAATGTATTTCGCTTGTATTGGAGCCGAACTTGCATTCTGTGCAGAGATGGGATTGGTGCACAGAGAGAGAAAAGAGACTAAAAGGGCGAATGTAAACTTGATAGCAGTAGGAGTTTATGAGGCAACAAAAAACCGTATTAATTCGTGTTGAGTAAAACCCCGAATAAACAGGATTTGAGTGCATGACTGATCAAACTTCCAATGGTAGCCTAAGCTACTCTCGCAGAGCGAGATGAGGCCTGTTTTAGCGGCCAAAAGCTTTCTCGTTTAAAAAGAAATGTTGGGTTTACCAATCTGACAAATTAATACGGTAATATCTTATTTTAAAAGAACGTGTGCTTCTAATTACACCACTAAATTAAGCATGTTTTGGGCGTTTTCCAAGTGTTTTGCTGTCTAATTTCGAATATTAATTTTTTCTCTTGGTTGATCTTGAATATGAAGGTTTTATGAGATTCTCTAGTATAAGTTGAATTTTATTGCAATTTTTTTCGACTTTTATTTTGCCTAAGTGAAAATGATTCCTACATTTGCACCACCCAAAAATCAGGAGAGATGGGTGAGTGGCTGAAACCAGCAGTTTGCTAAACTGCCGCACGGGCGACCGTGTCGGGGGTTCGAATCCCCCTCTCTCCGCAACGTTTGGGTTGACAGTTTTATTCAGCCGTTATTAACGTGAAGAGTTCTGTTTAAAAGATGATAATTATCGGGGTGTAGCGCAGCCCGGCTAGCGCACCTGGTTTGGGACCAGGGGGTCCCAGGTTCGAATCCTGGTACCCCGACATAAAAGAGAGTAGATTTAGTTCTGCTCTCTTTTTTTGTTCCCTGATATTAATGAATGATTTTCCTAACTCTTTTTTGTGATTTTTAAGATCACAGGTGACATGATGGTTAGTGGTTGGTCAATAGTTGTCGAAGTAGAGGCAATAGTTGTGTTTTTCTCCCATTTGCCATCCACTGTAAGAATGTCTATAGTTGAATGAAACCAATCTGGTGAAGTATCTAAAACAAATGTTTTGAAAGGGTCCGCACACAAGCTGATCACTGTAATTATGGCAAAATCTCCTTGGTTCGATCGGTTGTAAACACAAAAGACATTAGGCAAATCCTTGATGTAGAATGGCAAGTTTTCAAATCCAAGCCATTCAATGGTTTGCTTGATTAGTTCTTTTTTCTTGTAGTTAAATACCGTAGACGATCGATTGCCGTTTAGATCAAAAGCTGTTATGGCAATGCGTCCGCCTAGCTTATTCTCGTAACGAACTAATCCTGGAATAACAGGTTTTTCGTCTGCATCAAGGAAATTGGTTACTATTTCTGTCTGAGGAACTGGTTTAATAACATAAAACGAGCCCCCTTCGCTACCAGCAGGCGCGAAAATTAGATTGTACATCAATTGCCCATTTATGTTCGAAAACTTAGATGGGTCAGTTACCCCTTCATAACAAAAGTTAGCTTCTTGACCTATCGATACCTCAGCACCAATCTGTGCCCCGAATCCTCTTCTGCACAAATCATAGGCTGCACTACCATCTAAAAATAGACTACCACTTAGTAGCTTTTCAATCTCTTTGTCACTCATCATATCTGCAAATTTGCCAGATACAAGTTTGACTCTCCCTTCTCCAGTGGTATGAGGTATTCCGAATCTCCCTAGAATTGAAGTCCATGCTGTCGAGGCAGAATCAGGCCTTTTCCCATTGTATGGAATTGCAATGTGACCAAATGGGTTGTAAAGAATTTCACAACCAGAGACTTTTGTTTTTCGAACAGCCTTTTTAAGTGCTAGAAAACGTTTCGACTCTGCATGAAACATCTCTGAGTATCCTGTCTCCTCTATTGGATTATCTAGATATTGAGTGGTATAAAATAGAGAATCGTCATAGCGATAGGCAAAGGCTATGGTGATTAGACATCTTATTTTTGCGGCCGACATGAAAAATCGGGTGTGTGGATAGGTATCTGATTCGTGGTAAAATTCAAAATCTGGAGGAAGGTGTTGTCTGCTATATAGGGCATGAAACATGGTTGCCGGGATAGATGCTGCGTCGTCAGACGAATAGCTTGAGCCATATAATCGAACGGCTGGGCGTGTCTTGCCAGCTAATGCTCTTGTTACTGCCTCTGTGAAATCACCATCGAAATCAGCAGAGCCCGACTGACAAAGTGAAATTCGTGTTTCTGGGGCAACAACATCTATTTTATCTCTGATTAATTTAGCAAATCCAGCCAATGAATCTCTACTTAATTCAGCCCATGATCGCCGCAGCAATAAACTTTTGGGTGTAACGGTGCTAAAGATTTTTATGAGCTCTTCTCGAGAGTAGTTTTTATGTTCTTTTTTTGCAAATTCGGCCAGATGATAAGGACAAAAACAAGCAAATCTTACGTTTGGTGGTTGCCAACTTAGCTCAAAATCATCTTCAAGCTGAATCATAAAGGGCTTTGCTATTCTTGCTACGGTAGCCAAATTGTCGCTAAAGAACTCCCGAAATTTTGGGTCTAATGGACAAGGTGATATCTCTGAAATTTGTCCATTAAGATCAGTGATGCTTTGGTATTCTGATTTTCCCGAACGGAGTGATGGAGCACACCACCAGCCCACTTCAATATCGTAAGGCGCTAACTTTTCCTTTACAAATAAAATTAATTCTCCAATTTCGTGATATACTTTTGCGTAAGGAAAACCTGTCAGTCTTACCTCATCCATCGGTGCAGTGAGAAGAAACCGTCGCAATCCAAACCGTTTTCTCATGTCGATCATTTGTGCTAACATGGCCTCTTTTCGATTTGAATAAAATCGAAAAGGGATGATCGGATCTATAATGTCGGGGTTAGACTGTTTAACTGTATTCGCAAATCCTGCTGTTATTGGCATCGCAGAAGCCAATAGTGTGGCACCTGCAGCTGTCGATTTTAGAAAATTCCTTCTTTTCATAATTTGCTTTGTTAGGCACTAAGATATTAAGTCTGCTTCGTTCGATTTTACTCTCAATCGTTATTTAATTTACGCTAGTTTTCTTTTTTCCATTCAGCAAATGACTGCTCAAGTGTTTGTAGAAAAGCCTGCGGTGGCTGAGCACCCGAAATGGCATATCTCCGATTAAAGACAAAGAATGGGACTCCCCGCACACCTAAACTCTGCGCTTCTTGAATATCTTGAGTAACTAGATAGGCATAGTCGTCACTACCTAAAGCCTCAAGTATAGCCTCTTTTTTTAATCCAATCTCTTGTCCAATTTCTAAAAGAATAGCTGTGTCGCCGAAGTCTTTCCCTTCTATAAAATAAGCGGAAAATAATCGTTCCTCCGCTTGATCACCTAACCCTTTTTGTTTAGCTAATTGAATCATCTTATGTGCCTCAAAAGAATTTGCTACAACAGCCTTGTCCATGTTAAATGCTAATCCAGCATTTTTAGCAGTTTGAATCACCTGTTGGTGCATCGCCATCGACTGCTCAATGGTCACACCTTTGCGCTCGGCTAGATATTCAAATACCGAACGTTTGGTTCCGTTTGATGCTGGGATAGTTGGGTCAAGTTGAAAGCTGCGCCATACAATCTCTATATTTGATCGCTCTGCAAACTTTTCAAGTGCCGACTCGTAATTTCGCTTGCCAATATAGCAGAATGGACACATGATGTCGCTCCAAACTTCAACTTTCATCTTTGGTGGCGTGGCTAATGTAAAATTTTCGGCATTGAATGAATTCATAACTGGATATAGTTTAAAATTAAGACTGTTGTAATTTTCTGAGGGCCATTTCTATGAAGTAAAAATAGATGAAATAATCAGTAAGTTTGTTTGTTGATTTTAATAAAATCTTGTATCCTATGAAAAAACTAATTATCCTAGTTCTCTCTTTATTATTATGTTTAGCAACTGTGCAGGCGCAGAAAGTTTTTTCGACCAACTATTCAAATCAGGCAGAGGTGAAAGTTTTTGTTGTGAAGTATGAAAATCAGGCTGACTTAAAGGTTTTTAAGGTCAAGTATGAGAATCAGGCTGGTGATAACGATGGAAAGTGGTTCTTTACCGAGTATGAGAATCAGTCGAAAAAGAAGATCTTTTTTGTCGATTACGAAAATCAGGCCGATCTAAAGGTCTTCTTTGTCGAGTATGAAAACCAAGCCGGCTGGATTAATAATTCAAAGAAGCATTGGATGTACTAAACAAAAAATGGGATATCTCAAGCAATTTAATGCTTAACATATCCCATTTCTTATTGATTAAAAGTATTATGCTTTTACGTGATGCCCTTTTAAAGCGTAGTAAAGGATAAAGCCAAATAATGGTATTGGCACCAAGAATCCTTTCGACATGGTATATAAATCGGAGATATAGCCCATTAATGGAGGGAATACAGCACCACCTACAATAGCCATTACAATAAATGAAGCAGCTTTTTTGGTCTGAGGTCCAAGATCTTTTATTCCAAGCGCGAAAATTGTTGGGAACATGATCGACATGCAGAAGAATACCGCGTAAAGCGCAATCAGTGATGGCCATCCGCTATTAAGACTCACGATTGGAAGCAAAAGAATGCACAATCCAGAGTAGACCGCAAGAATACGTGCTGGTTTAACAAATCCCATAATATAACTACCCGACATACGACCGATCATAAATAGGGCAAATCCAATAGAGAGGAAATAGGGGCCGTTTTTTACGTCGAAGCGTGGATTTTGGTGTTCGTCTGTAACGAAGTTGATTAGGTAGCTAAATACGCCTGTCTGGGCAGCTACATAGCAGAACTGAGCAGCAACTCCCATCACAAAATGTGATTTCTTTAGAAGTGGTTTATCGTCTGAAGTTTCCGCTGAGGATGATGCGTCGATGGCACCATGGCCATGTCCCGCCTCTTCTTCTGAGATTTCAGGTAGCGGAAGTTTTAGAAATACCAATGCGACAACTAGTACAACTAGTCCAATGGAGGCAAATGGAAGGATCATCGAGGTTAGCTTCTCTCCCGGAGCTGCACCTTGGTTGCCATAGATATATAGGCCGATTAATGGACCTAGAATCCAAGCTAGGCCATTGAATGATTGCGCGAAGTTAATCCGTCGAGCTGCCGAATCTTTTGGACCTAGTTTTGTAGCGTAAGGGTTAGCGGCAGTTTCTAAGGTAGCTAAACCGCAACCAAGGATAAATAGGCAGGATAAGAAGATCCAGAATGATTCGAATGATGTTGTACTTGCAATTAAGAATGCTCCGCCAGAGAATAGCGATAATCCCAATACGATCCCTTTCTTATAGCCAAATCTGCGCATAAAGATCCCTGCAGGAAGTGCCATGCCGAAGTAGGCTCCATAGAGTGCAAATTGTATTAAGCTAGATTGTGATTTGGAAAGTTGAAGAATCTGCTGAAAATGTTTATCCAGCGTGTCGATCATTCCATGAGCAATACCCCAAAGGAAGAACAGGAATGAGATAAAAATAAATGGAACGAGGTATTCTTTACTAGTAATGCTGTGTTTCTTCTCCATAATTGGAAATTTAGGTGGTTGATTAGATTTGAAAATTAAGGTGTAAAAATAATGGTTAATTCTATAGTTGGTGCATGAAGTATTGTTGAATTTTATAATTTAAGACTGTTTTAATTATGTTCAGCTTAATTGGTTATATACGATTAGGAAGAATATAATTAGAAGGACTGAGGCTGCTATGAATTTCAAGTTCTTCTGAAAGATAAATCTCACCTCTTCTCCATATCTTAGAATAAGCCATGCAGCGATAAAAAACCGAACGCTTTGGACTAATAGGGTCACGAATGAAAATGCATAGATATTAAATTTAAAGACCCCGGCGGCAACCGAAAAGAACTGGTATGGGACAGGCACTATCGTAGAGAAACAGAGTAGGCTATAGCCCCATTTAAGGTATAAGGCTTGGATGGCATGGTAGCTTTCGATGGTAAGTCCTGGGACATGCAAAAACAAGTATTGTGCGAAGGCGGTAAACTCACCGTTTGGCAACAGCCACATGTAGTTTCCGAAGGCATATCCGACTAGTGATCCAGTGGTCATTCCAATCGCTGCTAATGCGGCATTGTAATACGACTGGGATGGGTGGAGCAGTGATATGGTGATAAATATGATGGTCGTTGGGAATGGAAATATCGAGGCATCCAGGAAGAAGAACAAGAAGATAAAAAGTAGGTTGTATCTGCTTTTGGCTAATTTTAGAGCCCAGGCATAGGTTTGGTTAAGAAGACTTTTCATTCAAGAGTAAACTAGCTATGCCTAACGTTAGATTTTCCACATTTTAAAGGGTGCAAAATAAAGAATAATATCCATAATTCAGTCATAAAAAAAGCGCCTAGCTATATCTAGCTAGGCGCTTGCACTCGTACCCGGGGCGGGACTTGAACCCGCACGGCCATAATGGCCATTGGATTTTAAGTCCAACGTGTCTACCATTCCACCACCTGGGCATCACAATGAGCGGGAAACGAGACTCGGACTCGCGACCCCGACCTTGGCAAGGTCGTGCTCTACCAACTGAGCTATTCCCGCATTACTAATTTTACTTATCCAAAACTTCAACAATTACTCCTGCGAAGTAGTGCGGCTAAGCGGATGCAAATATAAAGGTTTTTTTTAACTACGAAAATAGAATCGTTGATCCAAGAGAATTTATTTGGTTATTATCGGCAATAAAAGATAAAGGCCACCTAATCAGGTAGCCTTTATCTTTATATCATTCTATCCTTTACTTCTTAACCTCAGCAATCGCTGCATTCAGCGCTTGAGCAGAATATGTGAAGGTGTAGTTTCCGCTGCCTAAGGTAACCCCTGTACGTCAGAACCACTGGCGACAACACCCGTCTTGGCTGCTGCACCATTGATTTTTACCTGATCAGCTTTGGCATAAGGTAGAGTTATAGTGGCATTGGTATTTCCAGGAATCGAAACTTCATAGGTAAATGTTCCTTGATCAATTTTCCAAGACGAAGAGGCCTTGCCATAGATCGTGCTAACTTCTGCTTTTGCATTGGTTAAGCCACCGCCGGGGTGAGGACTAAATAAAATATGCTTATACCCAGGAACGTCTTCGTCTATTTTGATACCAGCAACATGTGTATAAAGCCATTCGCCAATCGCTCCGTAAGCATAATGATTAAAGCTATTCATCCCTTTATCTTGGAATGAGCCATCTGGTTTCTGTCCGTCCCAACGTTCCCATATTGTTGTAGCGCCCTGTAATACAGGATAAAGCCATGATGGGTAGTTTCTGTTGTTTAACAATAGGTATGCTAAATCATCACGTCCAATTGCAGATAAAGTCTTGCAAAGCAATGGTGTTCCTACGAATCCAGTTGTTAAGTGTTTGAATTTCTCTACGTCTTTCGCATAGTAAACGGCCGCTTTTGCAGCGATCTCAGGTGTCAATAAGCCGAAAGATAAGGCTAGTCCATAGGCTGTTTGTGTGTGAGATACTAGTCGGCCATTTTGCGTTACAAACTCTTCGTTGAACGATTTTTTAATTCCTGCAGCCAGATTTTTGTATTTCTCAACATCCTCTGTATGACCAATAATTCCGGCTATTCTGCTTAGCATTAAAGTAGAACGGTAGTAATAAGCCGTTGCAATCAAATCTTTTTCCGTCGTAGCACCGGTATAATCCGAATTGTTGGTCGCAAATGCTAGCCAGTCGCCAAAGTGTGCATCGCCAATCCAAAGATGATCTGGTCTTGCACGACTAGTCATATAACCAACCCATGCCACCATGCTAGGATATTGTGCTTCAAGAATACGGGTGTCACCATAGGATAAATAAACTGTCCAAGGGACAATGATAGAGGCATCAGCCCAAGCTGTTGCTCCACCGCCACCATTTAATACATCCGGAATAACATGAGGTACTCTACCATTAGGAAGTTGATCAGCAGTGAAATCACCCATCCACTTGGTATAGAAAGCTGCAACATTGAAGTTGAAGGCAGCTGTCATACTAAATACTTGAGCATCGCCTGTCCAACCTAAACGCTCATCACGTTGAGGACAGTCGGTAGGAACATCTAGGAAGTTTCCTTTTTGTCCCCATTGGATGTTATGTTGAAGCTTGTTGATTAGTGTGTCGGAACAGCTAAAGTTCCCTGTTGGTTTCATATCAGAGTGGATCACAACACCAGTAATCTGATCAAGGCTAGGAGCTTTATTTAATCCAATGATTTCTATGAACCGAAATCCGTGGAAAGTAAAATGAGGTTCGAATACTTCGGTTCCTTCACCTTTTAAGATAAAGACATCAGTCGCTTTTGCACCACGTAAATTTTCGTAGTATGCATTACCAGTTTTGTCAAGAACTTCAGAGAACTTAAGGGTTACTTCATCCCCTTTATGACCTGCGATTTTTAGTTTAACCCAGCCAACCATGTTCTGACCCATGTCATACATGATCTCACCCTTTGGAGTAACGAATTGTTTGATTGGCTTGATCTCTTGAATCGCTTTCACAGGAACGCCCTGTGGTGCAATAAGCAGATCGTTTGATTTGGTGTATAACACAACATTACTCCAATTGCTTGCAGCGTAGTTTGATTTATCCCAGCCATTAAGCTCTAATCGTGAGTCATAACGCTCGCCATTATAAATATCACTTTCAACGATCGGACCATTGTTGGTGAATTTCCAAGTGTTATCGGTTCCAATAGATTCTGTCGTTCCATCGGCATAGGTTACTTGCAATTGAACCATTGCTGCCAAGGTCTTGCCGTAATAAGCACCTCTTTTTGACCAGCCTAGAGTACCGCGATACCAGCCATCGCCAAGGATAATTCCAATCGCATTTTTATCTTTAAGCATGGAGGTTACATCGTACGTTTGGTATTGTAAACGCTTATTGAAACTAGTCCATCCTGGAGTAAATAGATCGTCGGAAACTTTCGCTCCATTGATATGAAGTTGGTATAAGCCTAAAGATGTGGCATAAACACGTGCTGACTTAACTTTTTTAGATAGTGAGAACTCTTTTCTGAAATATTGAGCTGGTTTTGATCCTTTTTGATCTTTCTCGTCACCATTTGAAATCCAGCTAGCTTTCCAGTCTGAAGGAGTTAAAATACCCATTTCCCATAATGCTGGCTCACTCCAATTGGTAGCTTTTCCTTTGTTGTCCCAGACACGTACTTGCCAGTAAACACGTTGTGCAGAGGTTAGTTTTGGACCGCTATAGGTAACATTTACCGATTGAGCACTTGTTACTTTTCCTGTGCTCCAAAGTGACTTGCCAGCTTTTAATTGCTCTGATGATCCAGCGGTACGAATCTCGTAGGCTGTTTGTAAAAGCCCGTTTTCAGTAGAAGTAACTTGCCAGCTAAGTCGAGGCTTGGCAACATCAATTCCGATCGGATTAACATTGTATTCGCACACAAGTTGTTTTACTTCATTCTTTGCAATCAATGCATTGGTTGACCCAATGATTAATGCTAAGATAAAAAGCATCCTAAAATAGGTGTTGGTTTTTTTCATAATTTAAGTTTATTGTTTTTGGTTGAGAATATAATTTTCTTTTTTGCTTAGTTTCTTAATTTTTTAAAATTAGAGATTTTAGTGAAAAGGACCTGAACATATTTGGTCTATTTTATAAGATATTTTCACTGCTCAGGTACTGGCTTAGGTTCTATAAGCGGCCTAGTATCTTCAGCTGAGTCTTTATATTTAATGCGTAGTTCTTTTAGTTTTTGTTTTAGATTTTCCGTAATCTTAGCATACTCAGGGTTTCCATATACACTTTTCATCTCGTGCGGATCTTTTTCTAAGTCAAAAAGCTCCCACTCGTCTAGGCCGCCATAAAAATGGATAAGTTTATAACGATCGGTTCGAACTCCATAATGGCGTTTGACATAATGAACAGCTGGATATTCGTAGTAATGGTAATAGATCGCATCTCTCCCTTTAATTTGTTTGCCGGAAAGTAACTCTCTGAAAGATTCTCCTTGCATCTCTTTCTCCTTTTTCAGTCCAGCATAATTTAAGAATGTTGGAGCAAAATCGAGGTTTAGTACCATCTGATTTATTACAGTTCCTGGCTTTATCTCTTTAGGATAGCGCACCAACAGCGGTGTTCGGAAAGATTCTTCATACATGAAACGTTTGTCAAACCAGCCATGTTCCCCTAAATAAAACCCTTGATCGGAGGTGTAGACGACAATCGTATTTTCCGTTAATCCATTTTTATCGAGGTAGTCTAATACCTGTCCCACGCCGTCATCAACCGATTTAATACATTTTAAGTAGTCACGAATGTAACGCAGGTATTTCCATTTCGCGAAATCTTTTCCTTTCGGATTGGCTGCGATAAATGCTTTGTTTTTTGGATCGTATACTGCTCTCCAGGCTGCTCGCTGCTTCTCGTCCATTCGCTTGATTTCTGCGAAATTTCCTGGCTTGCCTGTGTATGGATCAAACTCAAATTTCATGTCGTGGCCCCACATCATCTCCTTAACGATGCCCATCTCTTGTGTATGCGCTGCAGTTCCTCGGCCTGAATAATCATCATAGAAATTTTCAGGCAAAGGGAAGTCTTGATCCTCATAAAGGTTCAGGTATTTCTCTTCTGGAAGCCAATTTCGATGAGGTGCTTTTTGGTGATAAAGCAAACAGAATGGTTTCGATTTATCCCGTTGTTTATCTAGCCAGTTTAGGGCGAAATCAGTGGTGATCGTTGTCACATAACCAGGGATTCTTTTTTTAACCCCGTTTTCGATGAAGTCGGGATTGTAATAACTTCCTTGTCCAGGTAAAACATTAGAGTAGTCGAATCCTGTTGGTATTCCAGGTAAGTGTATTTTACCTACCAGCGCAGTTTGGTAACCATTTTGCTGTAAAATTTTGGGGAAACTTTGTTGAGTCCAATCAAATGGTCCAGAGTTATCAATCTTTCCATTCAGATGACTGTATTTACCAGTCAGCATGACTGCTCGCGATGGTGCACAGATGGAATTGGTAACAAATGCTCGATTGAAAATAGCCCCCTCTTTGGCAATTCGATCGATGTTTGGTGTTGAGTTTAGTCCAGAACCATACGCACTAATCGCTTGATAGGCATGGTCGTCACTCATGATGAATAGGATGTTCGGTGGTGCCTGCTTGGACGTTTTTTGAGCGCCTGTTGCAAATAATCCTGCAAGACAAAGTCCGATGGTAAACCCTGTTTTTACTTTTTTCATTTGGTTTGTGAGAATATTGTACTAGGACAAAAAATATTTTTTTGAGGTTATAAACATAATCATTTAAAGGATATAAAAACGTTCAAATGCATCCTAATGATTTGTTTTAACAGATTATAACTTTAAATTTGTATAGCAATAGTTTAGAATTAAAAAGCAATATCAAACTTTAAATTAAACAAAATGAAACTAATTAAATTTCAGAATGTGTTGGTTCTAGCTGCCTTTTTAATGGTGGGAATTTCGAATGTGGGATTAGCAAAGGGGAAGAAAGAAATTGCTCTTCAGATGTATTCACTCCGCGATGATCTCAAAAAAGATCTAAAAGGAACGATCGAGAAGATGGGGAAGATGGGCTACACGTCTTTGGAAGCCGCAGGATATAGCGAAGGTAAGTTTTATGGCATGGAACCAGAAGCTTTTAAAGCCCTCGTTGAAGCGAATGGCATGAAAGTAATTAGTTCACATGGCGGTCCTAACTATACCGGCGATCAGGAATCTTGGGATGCTGCGATGAAATGGTGGGATGTTAGCATCGACGCTCATAAACGCGCGGGTTGCTCTTTTATTATCAAACCTTCAATGGGTGAATATCCATACAAGAACTTAGAATCAATAAAAAATACCTGCAAATATTTTAACGCCATTGGAGCCAAATGTAATGCCAAAGGGATTCGTTTTGGATATCATAACCATAATCATGAATTTTCTAAAATATCTGATGCGGATGAATTAGTTTATGATTATATGTTGAAAAATACAGACCCAAAGAAAGTTACCTTTGAAATGGATGTCTATTGGGTTTATAAAGGTGGACAAAAAGCGGTAGAGTATTTTAATAAATACCCTAAGCGCTTTGAGCTTTTACATATCAAAGACGAAAAAGAGGTTGGAGCAAGTGGTGAGATTGATTTCAAAGCTATTTACGATAATCTTGCAAAAGCTGGCACCAAATTTGCAATAGTGGAAGTTGAACAATATGGTTACGAGCCTTTGGTAAGTGTTCAGAAAAGTTTTGACTATCTAAACAGTGCACCATTTGTAAAATAATTTAATGAGTTAGTGAATAAACAGGAGTTTCTTTCTGTTTATTCACTAATTTTTATGGAGTCGATAAAAGATGTAGTATTTGGTATTTGAGATTTAGATCTTCTGATTAATTCGAATGAATATGACCGAAAAATTAAACTTAACAGGACGCTGGCGCTTTGAAGAGGATTTTGGCTTTGGTAAGGATAGCGGTTATGCCGACCTTAATCAGAACGGCGATGTTCTTACTGGTATTCTCCGTTTTTCAGAGCAAATAGACGGAGAAGAGACGTTTATCGTTAAGCAAGAGGTTGCGGGTCGTATTATCGGTCGTAAAATAGATCTTAAATCACACTCCTGCGAAATCCTTTTTAGTGATGAGGATATTATTTATGAGTTAGATAATTGGTCTGGAGAACTACTTCCCAATGGCAAGATCGTTGGAAGTAGTATTGATTCTGAAGGCACTGGCGGCGCATTTATCATGGAACGTGAGAGCTATCAGACCTCTGATCTTGCGGACGACCATCAATTTGGAACCAACTAATTTTTAGTTCTTAAGCTTCTTCACTTAGTTCAAGCCATCGCATCTCTTTTTGTCCAAGTAACTCGGAGATCTCCCCATGACGAACCGATTTACTGACCAGATCCTCGGGCGAGCAGCTTCCTTGCTCTAAATCTAATTCAAGCCCCTTTTTCTCCAATTCTAATTCCTGGATATCTTTTTCAAGTTGTTCTAACTCCCGTTTCTCTTTAAAGCCAAGCTTTTTGGCTTGCTCTTTTACTGGAATAGATGCGGTAACCTTCTCTTTCTTCTCTGGTGAACGAGCCTCTTTCTCGGTGTATTCTAACCAGTCGCGATAGTCTGAGTAATTACCAGGAAAGTCTTTAATCTTTCCATCGCCTTCAAAAACAAATAGATGATCGACAATCTTATCCATGAAGAATCGATCATGCGAAACAACAATGGCACATCCTTGAAAATTACGGAGGTAATCTTCTAAGACGTTAAGTGTCATAATATCTAAATCGTTTGTTGGCTCATCAAGGATTAGAAAGTTTGGGTTGTGCATTAAAACAGTACACAGATAAAGTCTTCGTTTCTCTCCACCACTAAGCTTCTCTACGAAATTGTATTGTGTTTCTGGTGGGAAAAGGAAA
>JAPLDS010000026.1:41346-43789 GCA_026391295.1 Bacteroidia bacterium
GGAAATAATTCAAAAATTGAGAGTCCTACATGTTATTTCCGTGTCCAAGATCGATAACCTCGGCAATCTCCCTGATAACATCGATAACTCGGTCGCCAGATTTAAAGCTAATACCATCTTGACGGTAGTAACCAAAGCTAATTGTTTCCCCTACGTCGATAGTTCCGCTGTCGGCAGCTAATGCCCCAGTGAACATGTTTAGCACTGTTGACTTTCCCGTACCATTTTTACCGATGATTCCAATCTTCTCAAGTCGCGAGAAATTGTAACTAAACTTATCCAAGATCACGAGCTTGTCAAATGATTTGGATAGATTTTTGACGTTTAATATTTTACTTCCAAGTCTTTTCCCTTGTATTGTTAGCTCAAGATTATCTTCTACACGGCCCTGTGAAGCTTTCTCTTCAAGCTTATATGCATTCTCTGTTCTATATTTCGATTTATGCGTTCTAGCCTTAGGCATCTTGCGCAGCCATTCAAGTTCAGTCCGAAATAAGTTTTTAGCCCGGTCGATATCTGCATTTTGAGCCTGAACCCGCTCTTCTCTTTTTTCGACATAATAGGAGTAATTCCCTTTGTAACGAAACATTGAATTACCATCAAGCTCAAGGATTTCATTGCAAACGCGATCCAGAAAATACCGGTCATGTGTTACCATAAACAAGGTGCATTTAGCCTTCTCAAGGTATTTCTCTAGCCATTCGATCATCTCTAAATCGAGGTGGTTGGTTGGCTCGTCAAGGATTAAAAAGTCAGGTTCGTTGATTAGGATATGTGCTAAGGCAACTCTTTTTTTCTGTCCTCCCGAAAGGCATTTAATCTGCTGATTGACATTCGTAATCTTTAATTGATTCAGAATAGTCTTGATACGTAGCTCGAAGTCCCACGCATTAAGAACATTCATGCGCTCAATGGCGCTATCTAAAAGTTTAGGATCATGACTTTCAATCGCTTTTTCATAATTCTTAACCGCTTGTATGAGTTCTCCTTTGGCATTAAACGCTGCTTCTAAAACGGTATCTTCTGGGTTTAGATCGGGGTTTTGACGTAAATATCCAATCGATCCTTGGTTCATAAGGGTCAGTTTACCGGTGTCAGGCGTCTCTAATCCGGCAATAATATCCATTAAAGTCGATTTTCCAGCTCCATTTTTTGCGATCATAGCCACCTTTTGGCCTTCACTGATAGAGAATGTAATATCTTTAAATAGAGCTAGTTCGCCCCAGTATTTTGAAATATTTTCAACTTGTAGATACGTAATCATAAAGAATTATAAAGTTGACGACAAAATTAGCATGATAATCTACAAAAGAGATCTTAATTTTAGGGCAACCCTTAAAAGTTACACGATGCGCAAAACCGAGCGATTTGAAAAGGTTATAAGTTGGTTTAAAATTAATATGCCAGTGGCTGAGACGGAGTTGAATTATTCAAATCCCTACGAGCTTCTTGTTGCTGTTATTCTTTCTGCTCAGTGTACCGACAGGCGTGTGAATATGGTTGTGCCTGAGTTGCTGCTTCGTTTCCCTACTCCTGCTAAAATGGCAGAGGTTGAATCGGATGAAGTGTTTGAATATATTCGATCTATTTCATACCCTAATAATAAGGCGAAGCATTTGGTGGGAATGGCTCGCAAATTAATGTCTGATTTTGGAGGTGTTATTCCAAGTGATGTTGAGGAGTTAGTTAAACTTCCTGGAGTAGGACGAAAGACGGCTAATGTAATTGCTTCAGTGGTTTTTAATAAACCAGCACTAGCTGTCGATACGCATGTTTTTCGAGTCGCTGCTCGAATAGGGTTGTCTACTAAATCTAAAACTCCACGCGAAACAGAACGACAATTGGTGGCGCATATACCGGATGAGCTGATCCCAATTGCTCACCATTGGCTCATTCTCCATGGCCGTTATGTTTGTGTAGCTCGAACACCTAAGTGTCAGATCTGCGGGCTTCAAACGTGGTGTTCGATGTATTCAAAACGACTTAAAAAGCTCGTTGTTTAAAATAAGTAAAAATTACAATTTTGATTTTTTATTTGGTCATTGTTTGTAATTTTGTAGTTATAAAATTGAGTTCAGGTTATTTATAAACAAAAATCCAGTAGTTATGGCTTACAAAATTTCAGATGAATGTATTGCTTGTGGAACTTGCATCGATGAGTGTCCAGTAGAAGCAATTAGTGAAGGTGATATTTTCAAAATTGATGCAGGTCTTTGTACCGATTGTGGATCATGTGTTGAGGTGTGTCCTACTGATGCAATTTCTCCAGAATAATTACTTGAAAATATATGCTAAAAGCTCGTTGAGAAACGGGCTTTTTTTAGCTGCTTACTTGATCAACTAAATATACTATCGATTGATAGTCAATGCCAGTGTGCTCGCTTAGACCAATCTCGCAGGTGCGACTCGTGGAAAATCCTCGTCTGACATCTTCTGGTAACTG